>CAZTJT010000012.1:117879-120080 GCA_964613785.1 uncultured Rikenellaceae bacterium | reverse complement strand
ACAATAACCTCCACTACTTATCAAATGTGATTTATATAATGTGAGTATATCAAAAGAAGGCGCCAAATTAATCTCCCTAAAAAGATTCCCGGTTTTATAATTATAAAGATAAACCTTGTGTTTATAATAGGTACCGGGACACACCACCCACAATCCCAGCAGATTTGATTCAGGATCTATACCGCAGAAATTGCCATAATTGGCCTCAAATTCATATACAACAGATTGATCTTCAGCATTAAATATTCTAACAATATTTTTACCAGGATGCTGAGGTATGGAATAGTTGCCATCCTGGATCACAAGAAGTCTTGAAAAATCTTCCTGCAACCAGGTAATTGTTCCGTAAGGCCCTTCAGGAATTCTCCCTAGTTCAACCAGACTGGTGTCTGTGACTTTATTTACAATAATGGCATTTCTGTCACTATCAATATACTGTTTGGTGAAGGCATATGCACCATCAGGTGATATTTCTGCACCATGGAGTTCCTGATTCTTGCCAGAGAAAATATACCTGTCACTCAAAAAATCATACAATCCCCAGCCATCCCACCTCCATATAACCATAGTCCCTTGAAGGGAAATATTTCCAAATTCGCCATTTGGGATTGCAGGCTGATTTTCATCATAGGTTTTTATATATGAGAAGGAATTACAATCATACTTCTTTATCTCGCTACCTTTTTTTGTAAGCAGATATCTGTCGTCAGGGGTAATTGTCCAATAAGTTGCCGTCATATTATCCATTTGCATTAATGGTTGTGCCTCAGACAAACTGACCTTAGTGAGAAATTCATGATTCTGCAGATAGAGAACAGGGTTGGTAATAGAATATCTAATTGCTGTATGTTTGGGTATGATACTGCCAATTCCAGCGTGACATTTGGAAAATGTTGAGTTGGGGTACCCATCAGACAAAATCTGCTTTTTTGAAGAGCACTTCAGGGTATATGTGATGGTGGATCCAAAACGGAAGTTACTCACTAAATAAATTGTGTCATTTACATTTTCAGATGTCAAAATTATTTCCCCAAGGTCCGGTTCCAAAATTTTGATTGTTTCAAGCTCATATTTATCAAATGCCCGGTGAAACCTGCACCTGTTCCAGCCGAAACATACGTCATCTCCCTTTGTCCAAAGTGTATCCAGAACCGGGTGAGGAAAACTGATATGTGTACGTTCACCTGAAACATTATTTCCACTTGCCATAACCTCCACCCAGTAGCTTGCTGAACCTCCTATATATGTAGAATCATGCCACCATGTTTTTTTCTGATCTGATATTTCTGCAAGCAGATGATAATAATAGGGCCCTTCATGTTCAGGGTAATTCACATAAATTCTGTATTTCTGAAAATTAATTCTTTCATATGGTTCCCATTCAAGTTTAAGCAATCCATTGTCGTTGGTAATTTGCGTGATTTTCACCGGACCCGGTGGACTGCCATCTATGTTTACTTTCCATTGTTTAATAAAAATCAGCCCTTCCCATCCAATAATATCAGCAAGGCTGTTTGAATTAGTATTTGTGGTGACAGCTAATGTGAGAATTCGCTCGCCTGATCCGTGTATAAATGGATCAATCGTGAAATTACCTGTAGATGATGTCCCCTGGTAAATAGTTAAATCATCAAGAAATACATTTACATTGTTGATTTTAAGTTTATGGGTATTAAGATTAAAATAGAATGACACAGGAGAGGTAATAAGGTACACTGTATCTTTTGGAGACATATCCAGATTGATTATCTGTGTGGTATCAGGCTTCTGAACGGATTTGAAATTTTCCGAATCAGGATTATACTCACAGGAAGTCGCAATGGTGATTATTAAAATTATCAGGAAAAAATCAGGTTTATATGATTTCATTAAGTGAGTCAATAAAAAAAAATATTGCCATTCTATTTAGGACGCTGGTATTTCATGATAACGAACTTCATATTGCCTTTATTTCAATATTAACTGCACAGAACTAATCTGTAAATGGACAACTAAATGCAAGTTCAGATGAAAGATTCTTATCTTTTTTCAAAATATTTTTTTGTCTACTGCATTCATGCGTTATAAGGTTAAAGGTGATGGGGAGTCTGTTTTGGCAAAAGATAGTTAATATTCCGATATCAATGATTCATAAGGAATATTCATCTTCTAATGAAGACTTCTGATCATTTTAAGTTTTAATTTTCCCTTTCGCGTAAATA
>CAZTJT010000012.1:0-117869 GCA_964613785.1 uncultured Rikenellaceae bacterium | reverse complement strand
ATCCAATTACCTTTGCCAGATCCTCTTTATCCATACCCTTTTGTTGCATGCTAAACTTAATTGCTCCTATTGGATCAGGTACTTCAATTGAATAATGCTTTAATCTTTTCAATATCCGATAAAATTAAACAAAATCATGTGGGTTAGGGGGCTCGTAAATGATTTTAGTATGTTTATTGTCACTCTGTAGTTTAACTTTTTTTAAAAAAAATCTTAAATTGCATATTTAACGTAAAACTTATTTGAAGTTTTTACTTATGAATTCCACCAGGTTTGCTGTTTCCCTTTTTCTCATTTTTTTAGTTTCTGTACCAGCCCTTATATTCTCATGCAGGCATAATGCGGATATATCAGAAATACCTGAAGTCTGCTTCGAAGGCGATGTCCTTCCGGTCTTTAAGAACATCTGTGCAATAGCAGGATGCCATAACGGGAGCGGTGATTCCGAATTGATACTTGACAGCTACACCAGCATAAGCAATGCCGTCACGCCCGGTAAACCCTACTCAAGTGCTGTTTACAAAGCGATTATCTCAAGAAGCGGTGAAAATAAAATGCCCCCCGGCCAGCCTCTTTCACTGGAAAACAGAACATTGATAAGGATATGGATCGAGCAGGGTGCAAAACTTACAGTTTGCCCTGATGACAACGGTGGAGGATCATATGTGAATCCCCGTGCCTGTTTTGCAAGGGATATTCTCCCTTACAAGCTATTCAACAACCCTCACTGCAGTCAGACCAGGGAATCCCGCTGGCAGCAAGCTCTATGAGGCAATTACGGATGATGATCCGGAAGACAGGATGCCTCCTTCCGGAAAGCCGCAGCTCACCCTGGCTGAAATTGATTCAATCGGCAAATGGATCCGATATGGCGCTCTTGACGAAAACTGCGGAGAATTGTGTGATACAATAAATCCGGTAACCTTTTCAGGTGTTATATGGCCTGTTATCCAGTCAACGTGTACAGGATGTCACAGCGGATCATCACCTTCAGGCAATACCCTGCTTACGTCATATGCCAGTATCTCGGCAGTTGCATCAAACGGTATTCTTATTAAAGCACTGAATGGTGACGGCATGCCAAAGATGCCCCCCTCAGGTTCTATATCCGCATGTAAAAAGCGGCAATTTGAAATATGGGTTAATAATGGCTTTCAAAACAACTAAAGGACGTGAAAATGAAGCAATTATCCAAACTTCTGATTTTCATAATATCCGCATGCATTACAGCAGTTTCCTGTTATTACGACAGTGAAGAATCACTGTATCCGTCATTGGGATCATCATGTGATACGGCCAATGTGACTTTCAGCATCACTATTTCAGGGCTTCTGGCAAATAATTGTCTCTCCTGTCATTCCAATTCAACCGCGGCCTCATTTGGAAACGGCATCAGGCTTGAAAATTATGCCGACGTTAAATCAAAGGCAGATGCTGTTTCAGACGCTATCAACCATAACGGCAATTTTTCCCCCATGCCAAAAAACGGTGGTAAACTGAACAATTGTCTTATTATTCAGTTTGACAAATGGATCAGTGAAGGCACCCCCGATAACTGATAAAACTCTTTAATTACACCGCTATGAAACGGTTTCAAACCATTCTGATGATTGTGCTTCTGTCGCAGGCCGCTTTAGGTCAGGATGACCTCCTGAACATGCTGAATGAACAGACAACCCCTGAGATAAATTACACAACAGCAACATTTAAATCAACAAGGATCATGAACAGTCATTCGATCGAAAGGATGCCTGCCGGTCAGCTGGATGTGAGGATATCTCATAGATTTGGCAGAATAAACTCAGGAGCTTACGAATTCTTCGGACTTGATCAGTCAAACATTCGTTTGGGCCTTGAATATGGAGTCCTCGATTGGCTGATGGTCGGAATAGGGAGAGGTACATATGAAAAAACTGTTGATGGTTTTGCAAAATTTTCAATTCTTCGTCAGTCATCAGGTGCCAGAATTATGCCTGTCTCGGTTTCATTGCTGACAACATCCGCAATAAAAACCATAAAATGGACCGATACTTCAAGGGAGAATTATTTCTCATCCCGTCTTTCATATGTGGCACAGCTTCTTGTGGCAAGGAAAATAAGCCAGGGATTATCACTACAGCTTTCACCCGCCTATGTTCATCGAAATCTTGTTCCGACGGAGCTCGATCCTAATGATCTTTTTGCTCTGGGGGCGGGTGGGAGAGTGAAGCTTACAAAGAGAATCAGCCTCAACGCTGAATACTTTTATATGCTAACCCCTAAAGACAGGATGAGCCTGCAAATATATGATCCACTATCAGTGGGATTCGACATCGAAACAGGAGGGCATGTTTTCCAGCTGATCTTTACCAACTCAGTTGCAATGATTGAAAAGGGATTTATCGGAGAAACCACCGGCAGCTGGGGAAAAGGAGACATTCATTTCGGATTTAATATCTCCAGGGTATTTACCCTTAAAAAGTAATTTCATTAACCATTAAAGACAATAGATTATGAAGTACATTTTTATTCTCGCTTTCATTTCAGCATTCATGACAGCTAATGCTCAGAAATTTATGACCAAAAACGGTTATATAGGATTCTACTCACACACCCCGGTTGAAGACATCAAGGCAGACAATAATCAGGTTGCCAGTGTTCTAGACGTATCAACCGGAGAAATTGCCTTTCAGGTCCTTATCAAATCATTTCAATTTGAAAAAGCACTTATGCAGGAACATTTCAATGAAAACTATCTGGAATCGGATAAATTTCCCAGATCAACTTTTTCAGGAAAGATAACAAATATTTCAGAAGTAAACTTCTCTAAAACAGGTAAATATGAAACTACAGTAGAAGGAGATCTGTTAATTCACGGTGTTACAAAGAAAATAAGTGCAAAAGGATCTTTTGAAGTCGCAGAAAACAGTATTAATGCAACATCAAAATTCAACATTCAGCCTGAAGATTACAATATTAATATCCCAGGTGTCGTACGCAATAATATTGCTAAAACAATTGAGGTAACAGTAAATATGAAATACACACCCGTTGAGAAAAAATAGAAATAAACCTACCCGGGTTCAGGGAGAATAATCAGGTCAATGGTTTCGCCTCTCCCCGAGCAGGGGAAAATGAATCAATTCCAGAAAATTTCCACAAAGAAATTCATATATAAAAAATCAAATGAAAACAATTTATAAAATCGGACTGGCTGTCGGATTAATTATAATAATTGTTGGCGCCATTGGCGGATATTATCTTTACAATAAACAACATAAGGATCTCGGAAAAGCTAAGCCTGATTATGTGATAACCGCAATTGACCTGTTGAAGGAATTTGAAAAAGACGAAATAGCTGCATCGGAAAAATATGTCAGCAAGATAATTGAGGTGAGCGGGACTATTGAATCATTGAATACCGGTAAAAATAATACATTAAGCATCATCCTTAAGACTGACAGTGATTTCAGCACTGTAATATGCACCTTTCTTCAAGCTCAGGATCGCGAAGAATTTAAATCCGGAGATGAAATTACCGTTAGGGGAGAATGTTCAGGATTTCTCACAGATGTTCTCCTGAATAATTGCTCTCTGGTAAAATAACAGATATCCGGCATCTAAGATAATTGAATAGAATCAGCATGCCAGGGCCAGGATATATTAAAGAATGGTTCAGTACCTGTCGTATTTGCCGTCAATTATCACCTCCTTCACTGCTTCAAGATATCCGAATCCGTTGAGCATGTCGGGCAACAGGTAACTTCCTTCCACCCATTCGTTCCATGCGTTTATGGTGATCAGACGGGGCTGTTCAGGATGACTGTCGGCATATTTTTTTGCTTTGGACAGCAGGGATGCAAAACTTTGCGGTGTGTTGTGGTAGTGCACCACATCGCGGATGCCTTTTGCCGGAAATCGCGGAGTATCATCCCATCCGATCGACACGCAGGGAAAAACAGGTACATCCAGGATGGCATCCATTTGCTCCCGGATCTTTATAGAATTGGTTCCGTAAACAATATAATCTTCATCGAGTCCGCCCATATTGTACATTGCAACACTGTTAAACCCCATTGCCTTTACACGGTTTGCGAACCGGGTGGCTTCAGGTTCCGACATTACGTGTCCGCCACCCTGGTTCCACTGGATATGCAATCCGGGGAAACCGGCTTTTTTCACCTCATCGCGGAAATAGTCCAGTGCTTTGCGGGCTTCTTCCGCACTGTTGCCGAAACTCTCCATCAGTTTATCAACACTGAAGATTGAAAATACAGGCTCGCCGTTGATCTTGAAATAATTCGGCTGCCTGAAATACTGGTTAATGATCCGGTCAACAATGATCTGATAATTTTTCCAGTCTACTCTTGCATCCCACAGGATATCGGTATTGTCCTTGTAGCGGTGAACATTCCAGTAATTGTACTTCACATCATGATTGGCCCACATGATGTAGAACCGCATTTTTTCTTTATTCGCTGCTTTCAGGAAACCGTCATTAAGTGCGCTTTCAAGGAACGGGCCTCCGTTATACCAGTACCAGTCGTAAACGAATACATTGACACCATGGTCGGTTGCGGCATTAATCCATTTCTCAACCACTTTCGGATCATTGTCCAACTCATGGCCCCAAAGCGGCTGACGGGGCTGGTAGTGGCCTTCGAAACGCGAATTACCCTTTTTAATCACCTCCCATTCACCTGTGCCTTCAGGCCAGAGCATCTCCCTGCCAAGGGGATCATCGTGACATGAAGGCCAGATATACGCGGCTACATAATAATCATTTTTTGAAGGGGCTTCTTCTTTCTCAGGCGATTTGACACTCAGTGTGCATCCGGAAAGAATAACCAGCACCATTAAAGTGCTGTAACTGATAATTGTGCTTTTCATAGGTAGAGGTTTTTATAGTTATTTTAAAAATACGTCTTTTTTCGAGGTTGTTTGTAATACAGGTACAACTAAGTGCCTAAAGTGCCCAGCGTGCCTAAAATACTCAGAGTTATGTTTTTCTAACTTTAAGTATTCCAACTTTAGCTCACTTTGACCCATTTTCCAAAATCAACGTTCAAATATCATCCTTGTATGGATCAGAAGTTCCGGGCCGCCCGGTGATCCATGACCCGGAATTACGACTCTTGCAGATTTGAACTTATGGATTATTCTGTCAAGTGTTTTCGGGTACTCATTGATATCCCCGTCAGCAATATTTCCGGGATTATCAGTATCAAGGCTTTTACAGATACAACCAGGAAAAAGGATACCTTCGGAAGGGATCCAGACAATAATGTTATCTGTTGAATGAGCTGCACCCGGAAAATAACAAAATATGATTTTTTCTCCCAGGCTCAGCTTCAGCGAATCGCTAAATCCCTGATCAGGAATCGGCAGATCCTTCTTTTTTGCAATATCTATTGTTATTTGATTTGCATAAGACCTTATTCCCTGGCTTTTCAGATACTTCAAGCCACCCATGCAGTCATCATGCCAGTGGTTAGGTACAAAACCTGTTACATGCAATTTCATATCATCCTGAAGGAAAGATATTAAATCTGAGGTCTGTGAATCGTTCCATGGTGTATCAAAAAGAAAAGCACTTTCTTTATTGGTAAAAATCAACCCATTTGCAGAGACTCTTCCATAATTCTTTAAAGTAGCGTAAGAAACATGCAAATATGCATTTTCTGAGATTTTCACCAGTTCAAGATCCGGTGAGATTTTTATTAGATTCTGCGGGCTGACGGTAAGCTGGAAATATCCGAGAAAGAATAACAGGAGTGTTTTTTTCATTTATGTTGTACTCTCATTTAATTTTCTTCTCAAATCTAAATATTTATTACAACTTTTCCCGTCGAATGTCCTTGTTTAAGATAACCTTGGGTACCTGAGCATATGAGTATGGCTATTGTATTACTGTAAATCGACAATTAGTTATTGATTTACAATAACTAATTATTGTTATACGACAAATATTCTACTGAATTACCAATACCAGACTAATGCTTATTCCTTGGTGATGGTCATGTTGATTTTGTAATCTTTCTGAGGTGTTTCCATATAGCTTACAGGATGGGGCAAAACTTCATTTACCCTGAAAGAATAACCACCAATGCTAATGGGATTTCTGGAAGTGTTGTACAGATTCATAACGGTATCGATGTGTCCGAAAGGCTTATAAAACCTGATGAATATATCGACGTCGCCGGCCCAGATGCAAACCAGGTCTGAAGGGCATCTGTAATCCCTGATGCTGTCAATCGAAAAGGCAAGGGTTGCGTCAACTCTCAGTTTGTCATCCACAATACTGTAGAATGATCTGCCTGTTTCAACTTTTTCACATCCCACAAAAAGCAGGGCACCTAATAAGACTGGTAAATACAATGTTCTGAGTTTCATTGTGGAAAGTTTTTTATCGGATCTGATTGATTCTTTACTTCAAAAATCATACCGAAAGGGGAATTTGGTCTTCGCTATTTGAAAACCCACCCCCAGCCCCTCCCAGGGGATTTGCTTCGGTCACCGGTCACCGGTTCCCGCCATGCGGGATTTGGCTTCGCCGAGCTCCGCTTCGCTTCGGTTCGTCTCTTTGCTCCTCAACTTCCGTCTTCGGTCTTCTGTCTTCGGTCTTTTTCCTTACCTTTGCTCCCTGTATTATGTAACTATTAAAATGAAAGCTGAGATAATTACAATTGGTGATGAACTCCTGATAGGACAGACAATTGATACCAACTCTGCATGGATAGGATCGGAGCTGAGTTCTGCAGGCTTCGATGTTACAAGAAGGACTTCAATACATGACAGTAGGGAAGAGATCCTGAATGCACTTTCGGAAACTGCTAAAAGAAAGCCTGATGTTGTAACCATTACCGGAGGTCTTGGACCAACAAGCGATGATATTACCAAATCCACTCTCTGCGAATTTTTTAACACGAAGCTTGTTGTCAGTCAGATGGTTCTGTCAATGATAGAAGAAATGATGCGAAGGCGTGGTTTTCCGATGAATGAGAATAACAGGAAGCAGGCAGAAGTTCCCGAATCATGCAGGGTACTTACCAATATCACAGGTACCGCTCCGGGGATGTGGTTCGAAAAGGAGGGCACTATTTTTATTTCCATGCCCGGCGTTCCGGGTGAAATGAAATACATCATGAAAGAACATGTTCTTCCGGAAATAAAAAAACGATTCAGATCACAAACTATAGTACATAAAAATATAATGACCTATGGTATGCCTGAAGCTCGTCTCGCCGAAGTACTTGCACGTTTTGAAGCCGAACTTCCGGAAAACATCAAACTTGCTTATCTGCCATCATTCGGAGTGATTAAATTAAGATTAACCGGCACAGCAAAACCGGGAAAACAGATTGAAAAGTCAGTTAAAGAACAAACAGAGAAGTTGTACAGAATTATCCCTGAACTTATTTACGGAGAGGATGAACAAACGCTTGAGATGGTAATCGGTCAATTATTAAGAAAGAATAACTTAACGTTATGTACTGCAGAGAGCTGTACAGGTGGATACATTGCTCACAGAATTACCAGCGTTGGTGGAAGCTCAGATTATTTTAAGGGTTCAGTTGTTGCATACGACAACAGGATCAAAAATGAATTACTTGGAATTAATCCCGACATCATTGCCTCTGAAGGTGCTGTGAGCAAAAGTGTGGCTGCTGCAATGGCCGAAGGTGCTAGAAGAGTATTTAAAACCGATTTCTCTGTTGCAACAACAGGAGTTGCCGGTCCCACAGGTGGAAGTCCTGACAAACCCGTTGGAACAGTATGGATTTCAGTATCTTCAGAATCAGGAACAATATCTGAAAAATATATTTTCAGTACCGACAGAATGACCAATATAACAAGGTTCTCAATGGCTGCCATCAATCTGCTCAGATTACAGATAATCAACAGGTAAAATCAATTTTCTTAATAAGTTCAAAAAAATTGAAATAAATATTTGTTTAATCAGATTAAAATCACGTACTTTGCGCTTCGTTTTAAAAAAGAAAACGTAATACCAGAAGGAAAACAAGGAATCATGTCAAAGATTTGTCAGGTAACCGGGAAAAAGGCAATAGTAGGAAACAATGTTTCCCACTCGAAGAGAAGAACAAAAAGAAAGTTCTACCCAAATCTTTTTGTTAAGAGATATTATCTTCCGGAAGAAGAGAGATGGATATCGCTTAAGGTTTCTTCAGCAGGCATACGTCTCATAAACAAAAAGGGACTTACAACCGTGCTGAAGGAAGCAAAGGAAAAGGGCTATATTCTTAATTATTAATTCAGAAGAAGATGGCAAAGAAGGCTAAAGGCAACAGACAGCAGATAATTCTGGAATGTACCGAGCATAAAGACAGCGGCATGCCGGGAACATCGAGATATATAACTACAAAAAACAGGAAAAACACGCCCGACAGGCTTGAAAGGAAAAAATACAATCCGATCCTGAAAAAGTACACATTACACAGAGAAATAAAGTAAACACCAGTTACCATGGCAAAGAAAGTAGTTGCAACACTTAAAACAGGCACTGGTAAACTCTTTACCAAATGCATAAAGATGTCAAAATCAGATAAGACTGGCTCTTACCAGTTCAAGGAAGAAATCGTCCATAATGACCATATAAAGGATTTCTTTTCAAGAAAGTAATTCTTTGTAAACTATTAGTTATTCCTGAAGCTTTCTTCCGCGGAAGAAAGCTTTTTTTACTTTTGTCAGTAAACAAATAAGAATAAATATGGCCTGGTTTGGCTTCGTCAGCAGGGAGAAAAAAGAGGTACTTGACAGAGGCCTCGAAAAAACCAAGGAGAGCGTTTTTACAAAACTATCACGTGCCGTAATAGGTAAATCGAGGATTGATGACGAGGTCCTCGACAATCTTGAGGAAGTGCTTATATCTTCAGATGTAGGGGTAAATACAACCTTAAAGATCATTGATCGGATTGAAAGCAGGGTTTCGAAAGAGAAGTATCTTAACACCGATGAACTCAACAGAATCCTGAAAGAAGAAATCGTTGCTCTCCTTGAAGCAAATATATCAGAACCGGTAAATGATTTTTCTGTCACATTGCCATACAGCCCCTATGTAATTCTTGTCGTGGGGGTAAATGGTTCCGGTAAAACCACAACCATAGCAAAACTAGCATATCAATACAGGTCTGCCGGTAAAAAAGTACTTCTCGGAGCAGCCGACACTTTCAGAGCCGCCGCCATCGATCAGCTTCAGATATGGGCTGAAAGGGCTGGCGTAAATATAGTAAAACAACAGATGGGGTCCGATCCGGCATCTGTGGCATTTGACTCGGTAAAATCGGCACTTGCCGGTAAATATGACGTGGTTATTATTGATACTGCAGGACGCCTTCATAACAAGGTAAACCTCATGTCTGAACTGTCAAAAATAAAGAGAGTAACAGAAAAGATTCTACCCGAATCTCCTCACGAAGTGCTGCTGGTGCTTGACGGATCGACCGGGCAGAATGCCTTTGAACAGGCCCGGCAATTCACTGCAGCAACCGATGTAACGGCAATGGCAATAACTAAGCTAGATGGAACTGCCAAGGGTGGAGTGGTAATCGGGATCTCCGACCAATTCAGGATTCCGGTCAAATATATCGGCCTCGGCGAGAAACTTGACGATCTGCAGGTCTTCAACCCATATGAATTCGTTGACTCTCTCTTTTCGACCGGTAAATAGTTTAATAAACATCCCGAATCTAAACTTTACCGATGCAAAATAAAACGGTAAATATTGTAACCCTTGGATGCTCAAAGAACCTGGTCGATTCGGAAAAATTGATGCGACAGATCGAAGCCGGGGGATACAGTGTTGTTTATGATTCATCTGAATCCTCAGCCAACATTGCTATTATTAACACCTGCGGCTTCATTAATGACGCAAAAGAGGAAAGCATTAATACAATACTCCGTTTTGTGAGAGCTTCCATAAAAGGAGATATTGAAAAATTATATGTAACAGGATGCCTTTCACAGAGATACGCTGATGCGCTTAGAGCTGAAATACCCGAGGTAGACAGATATTTTGGGGTAAACAGCATGGAGCAGATACTTCAGGAATTGGGTACTTCTACCGACCAGATGCTTCTTCAGGAAAGAAAGATGACTGGTCCGGGGCACTATGCATACCTCAAAATATCGGAAGGTTGCAACCGGACGTGCGCATTTTGTGCTATACCATTCATCAGGGGAGGATATGTATCGAGGCCCGTTGAGGAGTTGGTTGAAGAAGCAGAAATCCTTGCACGCTACGGTGTAAAGGAAATTATTCTGATCGCACAGGACCTGAGTTATTACGGACTCGACAGGTACGGTACCCGGATGCTTCCGGAACTTATAAGGGAACTCCTGAAAATTGCATCGTTCAAATGGATAAGGCTTCACTACCTTTATCCGGCAAACTTCCCCACCGAACTAATTCCACTTATCAGGGAGAACGAAAGAATCTGCAAATACATTGATATTCCTGTCCAGCATATATCTGACAAGATCCTCAAAATGATGAAGAGGTCGCATAGCGAAATGGAAACAAGAGAACTTCTGAAGACTCTCAGAAAAGAGCTGCCGGGAGCTGCCATCAGAACGACACTGATCACCGGTCATCCCGGAGAAACCCGGAAAGAATTCAATATGCTGAAGGATTTTGTAGATGAATACAGGTTTGACCGTCTGGGAGTATTTCCTTATTCCCATGAAGAGGGTACCTTCTCGTTTTTCAACTACAAGGATAATATTACCGAAAATACAAAGAACAAACGCGTTTCTGAACTCATGATGTTACAGCAAAACATATCAGCCAGTCTCAATTCATTGAAGGTCAACAAAAAAATAAAAGTGATTATCGACAGGAGGGAAGGCGAATTTTTTGTTGGCAGAACGGAGCACGATAGTCCTGAAGTTGACCAGGAAGTCCTGATCAGTACCAATTATGATCTTAAACCAGGGAATTTCTACAATATTCTTATCACCCGATCGAGTGAATTTGATCTCTTTGGGGTGCATGTTCAGGAATGAAGCCTCAATGCAGAATTCATGAAACAGAGAATAAATAAAAGAATTATCTTCCTGACGAAACTTAACCGGTGCTTTGTTCAGGAGTCGTTTCAGGAAGTACCGGTTTGTTTTTATGAATTTTTATCCGTATCTCCGATTTCTGGCTGTTAAATCCCACGTGAATGGTATCGCCGGGTTGAAGGTCAGCCTTAATAAGGACTTCCGCCATCGGATCCTCTAGATATTTCTGGATGGCGCGCTTGAGAGGCCGGGCACCATAATTTGCGTCGAACCCACGTTCCGCAATGAAATCCTTTGCAGCGGGAACGATCTTCATCTGATATCCAAGCGATTTTACCCTGTCGAACAAGCCTTTCAATTCAAGATCAATTATTTTGTTGATCTCCTCTTTACCAAGTGAATTGAACATAATAACATCGTCGATCCTGTTTAGGAACTCAGGGGCAAACGTCTTCTGAAGCGCTTTCTGCAGTATACTCTTTGCCTGTTCATCCCGGGTGGCTTTCTTGGCACTTGTATCAAAACCTATTCCCCTTCCGAATTCATTCAACTGCCTTGTCCCGATATTTGATGTAAGGATAACTATGGTGTTCCTGAAATCGACCCTGCGGCCAAGGCTGTCGGTTAGCTGGCCTTCGTCAAGCACCTGAAGCATGATATGGAACACGTCGGGATGAGCTTTCTCTATCTCATCGAGAAGGACAACAGAATAGGGTTTTCTTCTGACTTTTTCAGTAAGCTGACCGCCTTCCTCATAACCGACATATCCGGGAGGCGCACCGACAAGGCGCGAAACGGAAAATTTTTCCATGTATTCACTCATGTCGATCCTGATAAGATTATCGGTCGTGTCAAACAGGAATTTTGCAAGGACTTTTGCAAGCTGGGTTTTACCCACGCCGGTCGGACCAAGGAAAATGAATGTTCCTATGGGTTTATTGGGATCCTTGAGGCCGGCCCTGTTCCTCTGAATTGATTTGACAACTTTCTGAATTGCTTCATCCTGTCCAATCACGCTGCCCTTAAGCTCATCAGCCATTTTAAGAAGCCTTGTACCTTCCGTCTGGGCTATCCTTTGAACCGGTACTCCTGTCATCATTGCAACAACCTCTGCAACTTTATCAGCATCAACCGTCTCCCTGTTAACGGCGAGTTCCTTTTCCCATTTCTTCTTCTCAAGTTCAATCATGTCGAGAAGATCTTTCTCCTTATCACGGAAGCTTGCTGCTTTTTCAAAATTCTGGTTTTTGACAGCCATCATCTTTTCCTTCTTCGTTTCGTCAAGCTGCTTTTCCAGGGTAAGTATTCTTTCAGGAACAACGATATTTGATATATGTACCCTTGAACCCGATTCATCAAGAGCATCTATTGCCTTGTCGGGAAGATGCCTGTCGGAAATATACCTGTTTGTAAGCTTAACGCAGGCATCTATTGCATCGTCGGTATAAACAACATTATGATGTTCCTCGTATCTTTCCTTTATATTGTGCAGTATGTTTATAGTCTCCTCGATTGATGTAGGTTCAACTATAACTTTCTGGAAACGTCTTTCAAGCGCACCATCCTTTTCAATATGCTGCCTGTATTCATCAAGAGTGGTTGCACCAATGCACTGAATCTCACCCCTTGCCAGAGCAGGCTTGAGCATATTGGCAGCATCGAGTGACCCCGTTGCCCCACCGGCTCCGACAATGGTATGTATCTCATCTATGAAAAGGATGATATTGTCATTCTTTGACAGTTCATTAAGTATGGCTTTCATCCTCTCCTCAAACTGCCCCCTGTACTTGGTCCCTGCAACAATAGAAGCAAGATCGAGGGCAACAACCCTCTTGTTGAACAACACTCTTGAGACATTCTTTTTGGTTATTCTTAATGCAAGACCTTCCGCAATTGCAGATTTACCAACTCCTGGTTCCCCGATAAGGACAGGATTATTCTTTTTCCTTCTCGAAAGGATCTGTGCGAGCCTTTCTATCTCCCTTTCTCTACCCACTACCGGATCAAGACGTCCTTCTTCAGCAGCCTTAGTAAGATCGATGCCGAAATTATCAAGCACCGGTGTATCAGACGATGACTTGGAAGAAGTAGGACTTGATTGTGAACCTCTTCCTGAACCGCCGTATGATTGACCCTCGTCGTCTTCTTCTCTGGGAAAATCAGCTTTGGCTGAAGGGAAGCCGGCCTCAACCGCCCTCCTTACCGATTGGTAATCAACGTCAAGTTCGGCCAGAAATCTGGTAACCAAAGCATTCTCGTCCTTGAGAATAGCAAGCAGAAGATGCTCTGAGTCAATAGTATGGCTTTTAAGGGATTTGGCTTCCAGATATACAAGTTTAAGGATTCTTTCGGTACTCCTAAGCAAAGGGATTATTTCATGATCAGCTACCGGTATGGGATTTTCAACCCTGATACTTTTTTCAAGTGATCCCTTCAGCACCGGCAGGTCGATACCCTGGTTTATAAGAATATCAACTGCCACTCCTTCTCCGTCCCTGAGAATCCCAAGAAACAGATGCTCGGGACTTATATGACTGTTTCCCAGCCGTATAGCCTCCTCCTTGCTGTATCCCAGAATGTCTTTTACTCTTTGTGAAAATTGTGAATCCATATTTATTTTAAATACATTTCATAACTAAATCTATAAACAGTCATTATGTCAGTAATAAACGGACAAAACTACCATTGAGGTATGAATCAAAGGTAAATTTAATACAAAACATATAAGGCAATTTTCGTGCCCAATTATAAACAATGAATGTTTATAAGTCACCATGCAGTATTGCCTGAAATAGCTAAATTATCACTAAATTCGTAGTCAAAATGCACATATGGTGTGTTTGTTTGTAATTATTTACTAATTAATCATTTATGTCAGAAAGGGAAAGGATAATTCAGGTAAATATTGAAGAGGAGATGAAGTCGGCATATATTGACTATTCAATGTCAGTAATAGTGTCGAGGGCATTACCTGATGTAAGGGATGGACTCAAGCCGGTCCACAGAAGGGTTCTATACGGCATGTCAGAGTTGGGAGTTCTTTCAAACAAAGCCCATAAAAAGTCAGCAAGAATAGTAGGAGAGGTGCTTGGAAAATACCATCCGCACGGCGATTCGTCAGTATACGAAGCGATGGTAAGGATGGCACAGGAGTGGACCATGAGGTATCCCCTTGTCGACGGGCAGGGAAATTTTGGTTCGATAGACGGCGACAGTCCGGCCGCTATGAGATACACTGAGGCCAGATTAAAGAAAATAGCAGAGGAAACACTGGCTGACATTGACAAGGAAACTGTTGATTTTCAACCCAATTTCGACGACTCGCTAAAAGAGCCTGTAGTGCTTCCGACAAGGATACCCAATCTGCTTGTCAACGGTGCCTCGGGAATTGCTGTCGGAATGGCAACTAATATGCCGCCGCACAACCTCTCAGAGATCATAGATGCAACTGTTGCCTTTATTGACAACCGGGAAATTACAACCGATGAATTGCTTAAATATATCAAGGGTCCGGATTTCCCTACAGGAGGTATCATTTATGGTGAACAGGGTATAAGGGACGCCTGTGAGACTGGGAGGGGCAGGATTGTAATTCGGGCAAAAACAGAGATAGAACATACTCATTCGGGACGCGAGTGCATTGTTGTCACCGAAATACCGTATATGGTCAACAAGGCAGAAATGATCAGAAAGATAGCAGACCTGATCAATGAGAAAAAGCTGGAGGGCATATCATATATCAATGATGAATCAGACCGTAACGGGATGAGAGTAGTGATAATCCTGAAAAAGGATGCAACGGCAAACGTGGTACTTAACAATCTTTTCAAATTCACTTCACTTCAAACCTCCTTCAATGTAAATAATATAGCTCTTGTACGGGGCCGGCCGAGAACTCTCAACACAAAGAACCTTATTGATTATTTTGTGAGGCACCGCCATGATGTTGTTCTGAGAAGGGCCCGTTTCGATCTTGATCAGGCCGAAAAACGCGCCCATATACTTCAGGGTCTCATCATTGCCAGCGACAATATTGATGAGGTAATAGCTATAATAAAATCATCCAAAAACCCTGATGAGGCAAGGGAAAGACTCATGGCACGTTTTGAGCTTACTGAGATCCAGGCCAGGGCAATAGTCGAAATGAGATTGCGCCAGCTTACAGGACTTGAACAGGAAAAGCTTAGAGCCGAATACCAGGAAGTCATGGCATTGATCGAATATCTGAAAAATGTGCTGGCCGATGAAAGCCTGCAAATGAAAATTATAAAAGATGAACTTCTGGAAATAAAAGAGAAATACGGTGATAAAAGACGGACCGAAATAGTTCCTAATGCGGAGGAATTTAATCCGGAAGATTTCTATTCGGATGATGAGATGGTAATAACCATATCCCATCTTGGATACATAAAGCGTACCCCTCTCACCGAGTTCAGGCGCCAGAACAGGGGAGGAACCGGCTCAAAAGGAGGAACGACCCGCGATGAGGATTTCATTGAACATCTCTATATTGCAACAATGCATAACACAATGCTATTCTTTACTGTCAAGGGTAAATGTTACTGGCTCAAAGTCTACAATATCCCTGAAGGATCCAGAACCTCAAAGGGAAGGGCAATGCAGAACCTGATCAGCATAGAGCAGGATGACAAAGTAAGAGCATTCATCAACGTAAAGAACCTCAATGATGAGGAATATATAAACAACAACTTCATAGTGCTCTGCACAAAAAAGGGAATAATCAAAAAAACCTCGCTCGAAGCATATTCGCGACCCAGACAGAATGGAGTCAATGCAATCACTGTCAGGGAAGGTGATGAACTTCTGGAGGCAAGGATGACAAACGGTCTGCATCACATAATGCTTGCCGTAAGATCAGGAAGAGCCATCAGGTTTCCGGAAGATTCTGTAAGGCCGATGGGAAGGACTGCTTCGGGAGTGAGAGGAATAAGGCTTGCTGATGAGGAAACTGATTACGTTGTAGGCATGATCACGGTCGAAAACAAGGACAAGGAAATCCTCGTTGTTTCCGAGAAGGGATACGGGAAAAGATCTGATATCGAAGATTACCGCATAACAAACAGAGGCGGAAAAGGTGTTAAAACAATAAACATAACTGAAAAAACAGGGTCCCTTATTGCCCTTAAAGATGTGACAGACAATCATGATCTGATGATAATTACACAATTCGGTAACATCCTGAGAAGCCCTGTTTCTGCACTTCGGGTTATGGGCCGAGCTACACAGGGCGTAAGGCTAATAAATCTGAAAGAAAATGATACCATCGCATCAGTGGCAAGTGTGCTTGTAAGTGAGGAAGAATCAGGTGATGATGCTGATACGGATCAACAAAATAATGATATTGATAAGGAAATTGGCAAAGAATTTGATGATTAACAAGTAATGTTTTAAATTTGCAAAACTATTATTGACACATTAACAAGAATTTAATTATGAAAAAGTATTTACTGCTCATTGCAGTCCTAGTTGTATCTCTTGGCGCTTACGCTCAGAAGGGAAAGGTGACCAGCGCTCTCACGATGATCGAACAGGGAAATCTCGACAAAGCCAAAGAGGCTCTTGACCAGGCAATGATTGATGAAAAATCGAAAGACTGGTTCAATACCTATTTTGCTAAAGGGAAACTCTGTCAGGCAGTCTTTAAATCAGATAATCAAAATTTTAAAAAACTTTGTGGGGATGATCCTCTCAGCGAAGCTTATGCAGCTTATGAAAAAGCTATGGAACTGGATCCAAAAGGCACTGTAAAAAAGAGAATCATCGCAAACATGATCTACAACTCCCTGGCACTCGATCTTTATACACAGGGTGGTGATCAGTTTGAGGCCAAGGATTTTGAAGGGGCTCTTAAATCCTTTGAAACACAAATCAAAATCACCGAAAGTGATCAGTTTGCAGGTGCTCTTGACACAGGAATGTACTACAATGCGGGCCTTGCTGCCGTTAATTCAAAAAAATTCGATAAAGCAATCGATTATTTCAATAAGTGTGCTGAAATGCAGTACATGGGAATAACCCCTTACTATCAGATATACGAAAGCTATCTGGGAATGGGTGATACACTTAAGGCAGAGGCTACTCTTAAAAGCCTTCCCGATAAATTTCCCGGCGACAAATCCGTTACATTGCAACTTATCGACCTTTATATCAAGAGCGGAAAGAATGATGAGGCTTTAAAATACCTGAAAATGGCAAAAGAAGCCGACCCAACAAACTACAGCCTCTATTTTGCTGAAGGTATAATTTACCTTAACTCAAGTAAATATGATGAAGCAATCGAAAATCTTACAAAATCAATAGAGCTGAAGTCAGACCTTTATGACAGCCAGTACGGCCTGGGAGCTGCTTATATCAACAAAGCTTCTGACATGTTCCTTAAAGCAAATGATATAATGGATGTTAATAAATACAACGCAGCTATAGAAGAGGCTATGACCGTTTTCGCCAAAGCACTGCCATACATGGAAAGAGCAAATGAGCTTATTCCTGATGACGTTTATGCACTAAGGGGACTAAAGGAACTTTATTACAGACTCAGGATGACTGATAAGTACGAAGCTGTAAAAACAAAACTCGATAAGATTGAAAATCAGTAGAAAATATTGAATCTTTCTGAAAGAGGCTGTATCATTAAAAATTCTGAAACAGCCTCTTTTCTTTTTAATAAAATGATCAATAAACTGATATACAAAATACTCATACGGACAATCCTCCTGGAATTCTTCTTTTTAAATCTATCACTTCCAGCATGTAAGCCCGATTATGCCGAAAATCCAACTGGCGAAGGGAAAATAATAGTTCTAATGTACCACAGAATTGTCAATGGCAATGCGGGTAATCTCTATGAGAGAAGTATATCAGATCTTGAATCAGATATTAAGTATCTGAAAGATAATAACATAAAAATCATCGATTTCGATGAGCTCGCCCTGATTCTGGCCAAGGGAAAAATGCCCTCCGGGAATTCGGCAATCATAACATTTGATGACGGAGATCACTCGTGGTATTCTCTAGCGATGCCGTTACTGGCAAAGAACAAAATCAAAGCTACATTCTTTCTATGGACCAATATGATAGGAGAAGACTCTTTTATTTCATGGGAAGAGGTTGAAATTATGAGCCATTATACAGTCAGCCCCGGAATAAGGCTGTTTACCTTTGGCTCGCATTCATGCTCACATCCATATCTCTACCAAAGGAAAGCTGGCTTTTCATCACCTGAAGAATACAACGGATTTCTCGATTATGAGTTTGGAATTTCAAAACAAATAATTGAAAAACATACTTATGGAACTGTAAGGATCTTTGCTCTTCCATACGGCGATGGGGCAGGAGAATCTGATATAATTTCAGCGGCGCAGCGTAACGGTTACAATTTTATACGAACATCAATATGGGGAGCAATTGAAAATACTGATATTGATCCTTACTGTATTCCGAGCCTTCCAATGCTCGATTCAACTGAACCACAGCTGATAGGTTCATATCTCGGACTTTAATTCTTTCTTCAGCGCCCGCGAGGGGAGGTAAATATTATTTCTTTAGCATAAAATATTGTAACTATTCTAATGCAATCTATTCTATTTGACATAATATTAATTATAGGAAATATATTAATCGCATCCGTCGTATCCGAGAACTCTATTTGATCTTTAAAGTTTGCGAACTTCTTCCTTTATCCTTTGTATATGTCCGCGGCCCAATCCCTTCACTTCACAACCAAGCTGAAAATATCTCTTTATCTTATCATCAGTAAGAATTCCGAAACAATCTATTACGGCTGCCGGCTTTCCAATCTTGCTTACCACATCATCCGGATCAAGATCCAGGTAGCTTTTATGAGGCACTGCGAGAATTACCGCATCAACATCTTCAAGAACTTTGTTTAAATCATGCTCCACACGGATCTCTTTCAGTTTATCCTGGTTCCTGAAAAACCTTGCCTTACTTTGCCCGACACCTGGAAAAGTATCCTGCTGCTCAAACTCCCACCAGTGTTCAACATAAGGATCATGTACCTTTATTTCTGCCCCCATCTCCGCAAGCTTTCTTATCACTATCTCAGAACCACTGTAACGTGTATCACCCACATCTTCCCTGTAGGCAGCCCCAAGCACCAGCACATTGGCTGCTGCAATGGGCTTTCCCATATTCCGCAGCGCATCCCTTGTAAGCTGTCCGACATGCAGGCCCCTTGTATCATTTATATCAATTGCCAGAGGAGTGATTTTGAATATATCATCCTCAAAACCAAGTATATGCTTATAAGCCCATAGTCCCAATCCTCCATCTTTCGGAAGGCAGTATCCTCCGATCCCGGGCCCTGGAAAGATCATGTTTGAATGAGTAGGCCTTACTTTAATTGCCTTTATAACCTTGATAAGATCAACTCCATTTCGTTCGGCAAACAGGCTCCATTCATCAAGGAATGCCAGAATTGTCGCGCGGTAGCTGTTCTCCACGATCTTGGCTGTTTCCGATTCAATCGGCCGGTCCATAACCGTAAGCGGAAATTTTTCAGTGTTAAGCACCTCCGTCAGGAATTTTACCACCCTTCTTTTAGCCTCTTCGTTGATGCCACTGCATACCCTCCAGAAGTCGCGAATGCTTGCAACATAATTTTTTCCCGGCATAACCCTTTCATAACTATGAGCAAGCAGAGGATCCGTTTCAATACCTCTCTTCTTGAATACCTTTTTCATTATTGGATAAGCAACCTGCTCGGTTGTGCCCGGTGCAACAGTGGTTTCGATAAGAACCAGTGCATTGGCTGGTATATGCTCGGCTATGACATGAAGCGAAGATTCAAGAGCTGCCATGTCAGTCTGACCAGTCCTGACATTTCCCAGATCTTCCTTGAGATAGTCGCATTGCACATCAACAACAACAACATCAGCAAGTTTCAAAACATCGTATGTAAAAGTGGCTATAAGGGTTTTCTTGTCCTTAACACACCGTGCAATCATAGGATCAACTTCAGGATCCTCAGCCTTTACCGGTGAAACGCCACGATTCAGCAAGGGTATTTTCCAATAGCTGCGCACACTGGGACGCTGCATTCCTATGACAAATTTTGAGGGCTGGCCGTCCTTATCAACAGTATCGGCAACAATGGCAGCCATTACGGCACCAACAAACCCTACTCCCATCACTACAACAATTTCCCGATTATTGGATCTTTCAATCTCAACCCGTTTTTTCAGCTTTTCAAATTCATCCCGGTAATCCTGATGATCTGGTAATGGAAATTCCTCTCCAGCCGGACTAATAGAAAATTTTTCGCTCATTCGTACCTCCGTTTTGTAATTTTTGGATATTTATAACCATAATAACGCAGTTTATTTTCAAATAGTCTTGAACCTGCATTTTTGACAGTTCGTTTTTGCCCTTTTAATATATTTTTCAATGTAAAACGGTTAATTTTACAGTATCTGGACTGTAGCGATCAGGATAATTTGCAGAAGGATCGAGGTTACCGTTAATTTGTTAATTGCTGCATGTTAATTGACAATGAACATCATAGCACTTGTATTATTTTCACACATTTTTCAATACTTTCACATAATACCCTATTAATGAACAACTTAATCTGCAAATAAAGACAAGATTACAGCAACCCTGGTTAAAAATTCAAATATTAATAGAAATTCCAAAAAATATACCTATGCACCGTTCATTCCTTTTAATAATCATGATTCTTATTGAATCTGTAATCATCAGCTGTTGTTCAGACATAAACCCTGATTTGATACTGTATGACCTGCGTACAGAGAGCCTTTCCAACCCTATTGGTATTGACACAACCTCTCCCCTGCTTAGCTGGAAAATTAAGTCTTCCGAGAATGGTACATCGCAGTCATCATACCAGATACTTGTTGCAAGCAGTGAATCTCTTCTCAATGAGAAAGATGCTGATCTGTGGAATTCGGGAAAGGTAGCGTCATCACAGAGTGTATTGATACCGTATGGCGGCATAAAGCTGGGCTCGAGATCATTATGCTACTGGAAAGTAAGGGTATGGGATCAGAATGATAAATCTTCTGATTGGAGCGAAAAAGTAATTTTCAGCATAGGTCTTGTTAACCAGTCGGACTGGCAGGCAAAGTACATAGGACTGCCCGATGAGGAAAATTATGTTACAAGCCCTCAACTCTGGAAGACATTCGAGATCAGTAAGATCCCCGAAAAGGTATTTTTTCATGTCAATTCGCTGGGATACCATGAGATCTGGGTCAATGGAAGAAAGGCTGGCGAAAATGTCCTTGCTCCGGCGGTGTCACAATTCAATAAAAGGTCGCTGACGATTACTTATGATATTACCCCGCTTCTGGGCAAAGGCAGAAATGATATTGTTATCTGGCTTGGCCAGGGCTGGTACAGCAAAGGCCTGCCGGGTGTCACCGGTAAAGGTCCCGTCGTTAGAGCACAGGCTGAGAAACTGGTTGACGGGAATTGGCAGAATCTTTTTATAACCGACTCATCATGGACCGGAAGGAAAAGCGGTTATTATACAATTGGCTCATGGAGGGCAGGTGATTTCGGGGGTGAGTTGATTGATGCATCACTTTTGCTTGAGAACCTGTCGTCCGGAAGTCTTGACAAAGCCACATGGAATCAGGTTATTGTATCATCCTTACCCTCAGCTATTGCTGCTCCCCAGCCAGTTGAAGGCAACAAAATAATGGAAACCTTCAGCCCTGAATCAGTGACAAAGCTTAGTGATTCGGTCTGGTTAGCTGACATGGGTAAAACACTTACCGGATGGTTTGAAATAAACTTTCCCCCCATCAATCAAGGACAGGTTATTAAACTGGAGTATTGTGACCATCTCGACAAAGAAGGAAATTTTGTCAATCAGGGACAGGAAGACAGGTTTATTTCATCTGGCCGTATGAATGAAGTATTTTGCAATAAATTCAACTATCACGGATTCAGATATGTTAAGATTTCCAACCTGGCAGCTGAGCCTCAAAGGGAAAAAATAAAGGCTCATCTCATCCATACCAATTTCGATATGTCATCCTCATTCCATTGTTCTGATAAGGATCTCAACAGTATCCACGATATGATCTTCTATACTCTAAGATGCCTGAGCCTGGGGGGTTACCTGGTCGATTGCCCTCAGATAGAGCGGCTTGGTTACGGTGGTGATGGCAACGCTTCAACAGAAACGGCCCAGACAATGTTTGGTTTGGAACCATTATACAGAAACTGGCTTCAGGCATGGGCTGATTGCATTAGGGAAGACGGAGGAATGCCGCATACTGCACCGAATCCCTATCCGGCCGGAGGAGGACCCTACTGGTGCGGCTTTATAATTACGGCTTCATGGAGAACATATAAGAATTATGGGAATGCCGGGATACTAGCAAAATATTACCCGGTAATGCAAAAGTGGCTTGGTTATGTTGAAAAGTACTCTCCTGATGGGCTTCTGGAGCCGTGGCCCGAGACCGATTACCGGACGTGGTATCTTGGCGACTGGGCCGTTCCGGAAGGCACTGACCAGAGAAATCCGGAATCTATAGGTCTTGTAAATAACTGTTTTATAACTGTCTGTTATGAGACCATGAAAAAAATAGCCATTATTCTGGAGAAAACCTCGGATGCTGAGATTTATTCTAAAAAAGCGGCTGCTCTGCGAAAGAAAATACAGGATATATATTTTGTAAAGAAGGAAACAACATACGGCAGCGGATCACAAATAGATCTCACCTACCCCCTGCTCGCTGATATAGTACCTGATTCAATTACTGACAAGGTAACAGTCAGTCTGCACGACCTTATCGTGAAGAGCAAGAACGGACATATCGCAACCGGACTGGTTGGTATTCCCGTTTTCACTGAATGGGCCGTAAGAAACAGGGAGGCTGACCTGATGTACACTATTCTTAAAAGCAAAGGTTATCCAGGTTATCTGTACATGATTGACAACGGAGCAACCACCACCTGGGAACACTGGAACGGGGCCAGGAGCAGGATTCACAACTGCTATAACGGAATTGGTTCGTGGTTCTACCAGGCTCTTGGTGGTATCATACCTGATGAAACTCATCCGGGCTACAGGAAAGTTACTATCGATCCACAGATCCCTGGCGGCTTAGAGAGCGCAGAATGTACCAAGGAAACACCATTTGGCCCTTTGAGCATTTCCTGGGAAAAAAGCAATAAAATGTTGAAAATGATTATCAGAATACCGGTTGGCTGCACCGCAGTTGTAAAGATACCCGCCGGAACCATGAGCTACATGGTCAACGGTGAGAATAAAACTCTGCCCGAAATTGAAACACTGGAAAGCGGGCAATACATTATTAACTGCAGACTGAACAACAACTAATAATCAGCCTGTTCCCAGTCACCTGTACACCGGTATCTTTATAGCGGTGCCGTACTATTCATTTCCATCTTTCAAGATGAGGAATATGAGAGGTATAAAACCATCTCATGAGTGGTCCTGTTCCCATCTCCTTCAGCTTACCCCTTACAAACTTCACCATCTGGGCGGGATTTGTAAAATCATCATTGAATTTTCCATCAGCATAACAATAGCTGCAGTATTTCAGTGATCTGGTACCATCGGCATCCGTGCCGCCCTTTCCCGGGTCCTTTTCCATTGGCATTCCGCAGCTCTGGCAGAATCTGTCAAACCTTCCCATAAATTAACATGATTTGTTTCTAATCAAAATAACTGCCATTATTTTAATCATTTTTTTCGTTAAAGTCAAGTTTTCCTTAAAAAAACAAAACCAGGTAAGAGTGTTTTCTTCGGAATAATAATTATCTTTTTCATCTCTATTTAAATGCCGCCAGTAAATGTTTCAGATAAAGAAATCAACACTTGAGTTCCTTCGCGAATTAAAGCAAAACAACGAAAGGGATTGGTTCAACAGGAACAGGACCCGCTATGAGGATGCACGCAGTAATTTTGAATCGTTTGTTCAGGCCCTCATCGATGAAATAATAAACTTCGACCCCATCCTCAAAGGCCTTGAGGCAAAAAGCTGTACCTACAGAATAAACAGGGACATAAGGTTTTCGAACGATAAAACAATCTACAAATCCCATATGGGAGCATTTATTGTCAGGGGTGGTAAAAGGAACGGGGACAGGTTTGCCGGTTATTATTTCCATGTAGAGCCTGAAGGCAGCATGGTTGCAGGAGGAGCTTACATGCCTCCAATGCCCTGGCTGACAGCAATCAGAAGTAAAATTGCTGAAAACGGAGAGAGGTTAGTTGAAATAATTAATAATAAGGCATTTACTAAATACTTTGGGGATATTGAAGGAGAAAAGCTGAAATCAATGCCCAGAGGCTATAACTCCAACCATCCTTATGCAGACCTGCTTAAATATAAGAGCTACCTGGTCAGCAAAATGATCCCCGACAATGTTGTCACCAGTAAAGACTGCTTTAGTTTGGTCGTTAAAGCCTGCAGAATCATGAAACCTTTGAATGATTTTCTAAATGATGTATATTAATAAAGCAATAGATTATATAATAATACTTAATAAATTACATATCAATTTAATATATAAAAAATACACATAATAATTATTGATAAATATCATTAAGTATATTGATATATATCATTTAATCGTATGATTTATATCAATAATCCTGACTCAGTTCAAGAATACAAATCATAAAAATGAGCATAATTTGAGAACAAAGACTCAAAAGAGTAATATGGCTGGTAGCTTTAAGAGCTGGTATATAATCCTGATTACTCTGGTAGCTACTCTGGGCGGATTCCTGTTTGGTTATGATACTGCAGTAGTAAACGGTGCTGAAAAATCACTTGTCGATTTTTTCATAATCCGCGCACTGGATCCTTCACAATACGATTATGCAGTAAAACTGATAACTCAGTACAGGATCATTGTCGCCATTACAGTGTTACTTATTACTATAGTTGTTGTATTTTTAATTATCAGACTTTCAGGATTTAAAAAAGGTTTACCTGTTGCATTAGTTTTAGTGCTTATATTGTTTATTTTTGTCTTCTTCAATTTGGGTAAGCAGGTGCCTTCCCCAGAAGCGGTTGAAGAGATACAGGGTATTGCTGATTCAATCAAGGGCTTTATAATTTCAGGAGCCCTTATTGGTTGTATTGTGGGCAGCGCTATTGCGGGTTTTTTAGCAAGGGCATTAGGCAGGAAAATGGGATTATTGATTTCAGCTATTATGTTCACGGTTTCAGGAATAGGAACCTGGCAGCCCGAGGCTCTCAATTTCTTCGGAATCCTTGATGTCTTTTCCTTTCTTATCTACAGGATTACCGGAGGAATCGGTATTGGTCTTGCCTCAATCCTCTCTCCGATGTACATAGCAGAAACAGCACCGGCTGATAAGAGGGGCCGGCTGGTATCATGGAACCAGTTTGCAATTATATCAGGCATGGTGATTATTTATTTTGTCAATTATCTTATTGCCAGGTCGGGTGACGATATTTGGCTGATCACTGAAGGCTGGCGATGGATGTTTTTTTCAGGGGTGATTCCCTCAGCACTATTCCTTATTCTTTTAATGCTGATACCTGAAACACCCAGATACCTTCTGATGAAAGGAAAAAAGGAAAAGGCACAGAAAGTAATTTCTCAAATATCGGGTAATGAAAATGCCGACAAATTAGTATCTGAGATCCGCGAAACGCTTCATCAAAAGAATGTACCCTGGCTTTCTTTCGGATTTCTTGTTATTTTCACCGGGATCATGCTTGCCGTCTTTCAACAGTTCGTCGGGATAAATGTTGTTATGTATTATGCAGGAAACATCTTCAGGAATATGGGTGCTAGCGTCAACACATCGCTTATCCAGACAATAATCGTAGGGCTTATAAATATGCTCTTCACAATTCTTGCCATTTCCACTGTTGACAGGTACGGAAGAAAACCGCTCATGATTATAGGAGCTGTTACAATGTCGGTAAGCATGTTTTCGCTCGGATTCGCCTTTTATTCAGGCAATACGGGTTTTTTAGCTCTTCTCTTCATGCTTACCTTTACTGCTGGTTTTGCAATGAGCTGGGGACCAGTGACATGGGTGCTGCTATCGGAAATTTTTCCTAATTCGATAAGAGGTGCCATGTCTATTCCAGGAGCGGCATTGTGGATAGCTAACCTGGTAGTTTCCTGGACCTTCCCTGTTATGAACGACAATAAGTTTCTTACCTCTGTATTCAACCATGGATTTTCATATTGGATATACGGGATAATGGGGCTTCTGGCAGCATGGTTTGTATACAGATTCATTCCTGAAACCAAAGGAAGAACGCTGGAGGAAATTGAAAGAATATGGAAAAAGAATTAATCTTAATAAAATGGCTGAATGCAGGATATATTAATCCCTTCATGGTTTGTCAGCCTATAATAATGACACTCTTGAGTGTCGTCTCAACTAATTTTTACGTGGCGAATTGCCGGCGGCCAGCGATGTTTTAGGACCGGAATTAAAAAATAAAATCAAACCGAAATAATATGACAGGACTTCAAAGAACAACAGATTTCATTAATGGGATTAATGTTGATCATCCGCCGTTTCATCCGATCATAATGAGATGGGCTGCAAAATATGCAGGCGTAAAATACAGGGATTTCTGCACCATCCCGGAGGTAAAATGTGCAGCGATGATTAGTTGCGCCAGAAATTTTGGCATTGACTGGGTAACAGTTATGTCAGATCCGTGGGCAGAGGCATCTGCATTCGGAATCGAGGTCCACTATCCTGAAGATTCCCTTCCTGTTGATATTGGAGGACATTTGCCTGATGCAGCAGGTGCTGCTGCCCTGAAACGTTATGATCCACTTCAGAATAAGAGGTGCTCAAACAGGATCAGTGAGATAAAAGAATTCAGAAAAAAAGTAGGAGATGAATTCTTCATAGTAGGATGGGTAGAGGGCCCTGTTGCAGAATATGTCGATCTGAGAGGTGCTTCAAACGCATCGATTGATTTCCTCATGGAACCCGATCTTGTTGAAAAAGCGATGGATATTATTGTTGATTCAGCGATGGAATTCATTTCTATTCAGATAAGATCTGGCGCTCATTGCATTGGTGTGGGCGATGCCTTTTGCTCCCAGATCGGTCCTGATCTGTACAACAGGTTCGCTTTTGAAAGACAGAAAAGGCTTGTGGATCATATTCACCGGGAAGGTGCCCTGGCCAAACTTCATATATGCGGTAACACGACGTCGATTTTGCCGGGAATGATCCGTACTGGTGCAGATATTATTGACATTGACCACCTTGTACCATCAATTTCCGAATTTGCAGGAATGATCGGTCGCGGACAAGTTTTCTCCGGTAAAAGTGACCCGGTAACTGTTATTCAGTCAGGATCCTCTGAAGAAATCAGCAAGTCGGTCTATGACGATTTTATTGATTCCGGCCACCGTTGTATAGTATCGGCCGGATGCGAAATCACTCCTGAAACAACGGAGAAAAGCATGAGGCTGTTCCATTCTGCAGCCTGCCGGATCATTCTGTAAATGCGGTAAATGGCACTGCGGTTCTTTTCAACAAGATATAGTCTCTCCAGTTCAAAAATGCTAGACTGATTTCCTGAAAGGTATTTTTCGTATTCTCAAACTTAAAGGGGTAACTTCAAGATATTCATCATCCTTAATCTGTTCCATCAATTCTTCAAGCGAGAATCTCAGTCGGGGAGCAATCCTGAGGCTCTCGTCGGATCCGGAAGCTCTCATATTTGTCAGCTTTTTACCTTTTACGACATTTACCTCCATATCTTTCGTCCGGGTATTCTCCCCTATCACCTGACCCTTGTAAACATAATCACCCGGATCAATGTAAAACCTTCCGCGATCCTGTAATCTGTCAATGGCATATCCAGTGGCGTAACCCTGCTCAATGGATATAAGCGATCCATTCTGGACAGGAAGAAGGTCATCCCCCTTGTATTTGTCGTAGGCTCTGAACCGGTGATGCATTACCGATTCGCCCGAAGTGGCGGTAAGCATGTTATTCCTGAGGCCAATAAGTCCCCTTGAAGGAATATCAAACTCAAGATGAATGAGTTCGCCCCGTGGTTCAATAATAGCCATTTCTCCTTTCCGTGCTGTAACAAGTTCAATTACCTTTCCCGAAAATTCGGATGGGACATCAATAGTAAGTATCTCATAAGGTTCAGATTTCACGCCATCGACTTCCTTGAAGATGACCCTTGGCTTTCCGACCTGAAACTCATATCCTTCCCTTCTCATGGTTTCAATCAGTATTGACAGATGCAATATTCCACGTCCGTAGACTATGAAGGTATCCTCCGATTTAGTCTCCTCAACCCTCAGGGCAAGGTTCTTTTCTGTCTCCCTGAAAAGCCTTGTCCTCAAATGTCGCGAGGTTACAAATTTGCCTTCTTTTCCAAACAAAGGTGAGTTATTGATTGTGAAAAGCATGCTCATTGTTGGTTCATCCACCTCAATTCTCTGAAGGGCTTCAGGATTGAGAAGATCGGCCAGGGTATCCCCTATTTCAAAATCTTCAAGTCCTGTTACGGCACATAGTTCACCGCAACCTGCCACTTCAGCCTTCACCCTTCCAAGTCCTTCAAACAGGTATATTTCCCTGACCTTTACTTTTCTGACCTCACCTCCCCTTTTACAAAGTGTATATTCCATTCCGGCCCTGATTTCGCCCCTGAAAACCCTGCCAATAGCAATTCTTCCAACATAGTTTGAATAGTCGAGTGAAGCGATCTGCATCTGAGCAGGGCCCTCATGATAGACCGGAGCAGGTATCTTCTCCACAATCGTATCAAGAAGAGGAGTAATATCACCTGACGGCACTTTCCAGTCTCTGCTCATCCATCCGTATTTGGATGATCCAAATATTGTTTCAAAATCAAGTTGATCATCTGTGGCATCAAGATTGAACATAAGCTCAAAGATGTCCTGCTGAACCTCATCGGGCCTGCAGTTTTCCTTGTCAACTTTGTTTACAACAACAATCGGTTTAAGTCCCAGTTTTATTGCTTTTTCCAGAACGAATCTTGTCTGGGGCATCGGCCCCTCAAAAGCATCAACAAGAAGAAGGACACCATCGGCCATTTTTAAAACTCTCTCAACTTCACCTCCGAAATCGGCATGCCCGGGAGTATCAATAATGTTTATCTTCGTTCCCTTATAACTGACCGAAACATTCTTGGAAATTATGGTAATTCCCCTTTCTCTCTCCAGATCATTGTTGTCGAGGATCAACTCACCAGTCGGCTTACGTTCATCTAGAACCCTGCATTCATGAATGATACGGTCAACAAGAGTTGTTTTTCCGTGATCGACGTGTGCAATAATTGCTATATTTCTTATTTTTTGCATATAAAAATACATACATCCCTAACTCACTTGATATATTAAATTAGCGGAGTCGGGGGTAATATCCCGCATCGGTTTTAATCACCTGCCGTAATCGGTAAATGGTAAAGCCGGATTCAGGCCTGCAAAAGTAATATTGTTGAACAGATTAATGTAAATAAACCTTAAAATTAATTTATGTGAAAAATTTTATATATTTCGCCAAATTTAAAAAACGAACCTATGAAGAAACTGATTTTCACCACGTTTTTCTTTCTTTTGCTCCTTCCGGCTTTAATTGCACAGAAAGGTAAGCTTGAAGTAGGGATGAAAGCACCAGAATGGGTTTTCACAGATGCTGACAAAAAGGAATTTACCATGGACTCATGGCCAGGCAAAGTTTTGCAGATAAACTATGTGGATCCCGACGAGTCAGATCTGAACGATCCATTTAATGATGCCATTGACAAAGCCACAGATGTGGATAAGATAATAAACAAGGAGTATTTCAAAGGCTTTGGTATAGTAGACTGTAAGTCCACATGGAAGCCTAACGGATTGATAAGAATGATCGCGGGTAACAAAGCGAAGAAATACGACACAACCATCCTTTTCGACTACAATGCCAAGCTTCAGGATCTATGGGGATTACCAAGAGACAGTTACAGTGTGATAATTGTGGACAAGAACAGGATCTGCCGTGCAATTTATACAGGAAAAATACCTGAAACAGAGAATCAGAAGATCATACAGCTAATAATTGATTTAACGAAGGAATGACCCGGAGCTGAAAATCCTCCTCATCCGGATATTCCTAACTGTTAATAAACAGGAATCATTTAGGGCCAACCTTTAATACAACATTATACGATAAATGCTTTAAAGGGTGCTCAGTCATTGAAGTCAGTCTTTCATTTCAAAACAGATGATATTCATTCCCAATCTGGTGATAATTGCCGGAACAGGCAATAAATCTGGCAAGACCTCTATAGCTTGTCGAATCATTGAACAATTCAGGCAAACAGGTATTGTTGCTGTGAAGATAACTCCACATATTCATGAAACTACTCCCGGACTAAAGGAGGTTGCTAGGAATACCGGATTTGATATTTTTCAGGAGACCGATTCCGGAACGGGTAAGGATACCTCAAGGATGCTTAGAGCTGGGGCTTCAGGGGTTTATTTTGCCAGGGCGGCAGATGAATATCTGAATAAAGCATTTGGCAGGATAATGGAACTTGTTCCTGAAGGGAAACCGGTAGTATGTGAATCACCAGCCCTCAGGTATTCTGTCGAGCCGGGAATGTTCATAATAATGACCTCCAGAGCCAGAGACAATCAAAAGGATATCAGTTCATTACTGGAATTACCTCATGTAGAATTCAACCTCGAAACCTTAGATGCAAACGAGGAATTACCATTAACCTTTAAAAATGGGAAATGGACATGCTGGCAATACGGAAAATGATCAGCATATTTCACTGATATCGGAGATATCCCTGCCCAGTTTTGCCTTTATTTTTTCGAGATCGTTTTTCATTGACGCGATAGACTGGATTATCTGTTTCTCCGGCAAAACAGGTTCAGGTAGTTCGTCACTTATATAATTTACGAATTTCCAGATCTCTTTCACCTCATTTACATGTACTTCATAGGGTTCATAAACAGGATTAAGTGAATAAAGGACGAGCCTTCCGTCCATCATCAGCCTGTTCTCAACTATCTTAAAGACGATACCGTCATTTATTGTAAATACAATATAAGCTTTGCCGCTTATTATATCGGACCAGTCCTGCACGTATTCACCGGTTACCCATGATCCGTCGGGTATTGGCAGCATGGAGTCGCCTTTAAGCTGGAAAGTCCTGTATTTTCTTTTATCTGACAGGAAAGGAAGACTGAACACCGGAAGGTCGCCTATGTATTCCGGATCGGCATAGCCTGTTGTATAGCCTGCTTTTGCTTTCTCAGCAACAAGTTCAATATTTTCTCTGTTCTCAGGATTTACAGTTGTAACAAGTACACGAAGATTGCTTCCTTTAATATATGCATCATATCCCCTTTCCAGTTCTCCGAGCTGACTCTCTGAGAGTCTTGTCATATCAATTTTCAGGAGCGTATCTATCGACATATTGAAATATCCCGAGAAAGACACCAGTATATCTATTCCGGGTTGGGCTATACCGTTCTCGTAACCGCTTAGAGTTGAACGTTTTAGATTAAGGGCAGCAGCAACTTCATCCTGGGTCCTGCCCTTTCTTTTTCTTAAAAATTTTATGTTGGAAGTAAAATACATATTATAAAAATTGATTATATTGTAATCATAATATTGATTAATTTTTAATCAAACATAAGACATTATTTTGAAATAAGCAAATAATTGGAAAAAAAGTTTGGAGTGAAAAAAAGTTTGGAGTGAGCTAAAGTGTGGAGTACTTAAAGTTATAATCCCATCAACTCTAAGTACTCTAGGCACTCTAGGCACTCTAGGCACTCTAGGCACTTTAGGCACTTTAGGCACTTACGACATGTTCATTTCCGGTAACATAGAGAGAACCGTACTTCATCTTGATCTTGACACGTTTTTCGTGTCGGTTGAGAGGCTGAAGAACAGCAGGCTTACAGGAAAGCCTGTTATAATAGGAGGCATGTCGGACAGGGGCGTGGTTTCTAGCTGCAGCTATGAAGCCCGCAAATACGGGGTTAGCTCTGCAATGCCCATGAAAATGGCCAGGAACATGTGTCCCGACGCAATTGTCATACGTGGTGACATGGAGTTGTACAGCAAATATTCGAACATGGTAACGGAAATAATTGCAGAAAGGTCGCCTCTGTATGAGAAATCATCGATTGATGAGCACTACATTGATCTTACTGGCATGGAGCGTTTCTACGGATGCCACAAATGGTCACATGAGCTTAGGCAATGCATAATAAAAGAGACAGGGCTGCCAGTATCGGCAGGCCTCTCGGTAAACAAGACGGTATCCAAAATTGCAACCGGAGAGGCAAAGCCGAACGGAGAGATCGAGATAGGCAAAGAGATAGTCCTCCCCTTTCTAGATCCGCTGTCGATCAGCAAGATCCCGATGATCGGCCAGAAAACCTATCATGTTCTCCGTTCGATGGGAATTGCAACAATATATACGCTCAGGAACATTCCGGCTGAAATGCTTGAGAGACTGATGGGTAAAAACGGGATTGAAATATGGAAAAAAGCCAACGGTATAGACCCAACACCTGTCATAAGCTACTCCGAGCAGAAATCCATCAGCACCGAACATACATTTGAAAAAGATACCACCGACATTACAAAGCTGAACCGGCTTATTACAGGGATGGTGGAAAAGATTGCCTATGACCTCCGGAGTCAGGAGAAGCTGACATCGTGCGTAACCGTCAAGATCAGATATTCAAATTTTGACACCCACACCCTTCAGAAGAGGATACCATACACCTCTTTCGACCATGTACTCACAGAGGTTGCAAAAGAACTATTCTCGAAACTTTACCAGCGCAGGATGCTGATAAGACTTATCGGAATCAGATTCAGTCACATGGTAAGAGGTGTACAACAGCTCGACATGTTCGACGACACGCCTGAAAAAGTAAATCTTTACATGGCCATGGATAAGCTCAGAAGACGTTTTGGGCCCGATGCAGTGAGGAGAGCTTCCGGGGTAATGACAATACTGGAAAGGGAGGAAAAAGCCGTTAAACAGCTTGAAAATGCGTTAAAAGAGCAAAAAATGATGGAGGAACGCCTGAAAGGCTATGCTATGTACGGATTTTAAGTTTGGAGTGAGCTAAAGTGTGGAGTACTTAAAAGTTATTAAAGCAAAACTCTAAGTACTCGAAGTACTCTAGGTACTCTAAGTACTCCAGGCACTCTATGCACTCTAGGCACTCTAGGCACTCTAGGCACTCTAGGCACTCTAGGCACTCTAGGCACTTGATCTGTTAAAAAATGTATCTGAACTGTCACTCATACTACAGCCTGCGTTACGGCATGATGTCAGTCGGGCAGCTTGTGAAAGGCGCTATCGACGTAAATGCAGAAGCCATTGTACTAACCGACATAAATAACTCCACAGCTATTCCGGAATTCGCAGGCGAATGCCTCAGAAACGGAATAAGACCCGTGGCAGGAATAGAATTCAGAAACGGAAATGAGCTGCAATATATAGGGATAGCACGGAACAACAAAGGATTCAGGGAATTAAACGAGTTTCTCTCAAAAATAAATTCGGAAAAGACAGAGATCCCCTTTCCCGCGCCAGAATTCTCAGAATCGTACATCATCTACCTCCTTGGCAAAAGGCCGGGCAGAAGATTATCGGAAAATGAGAGGATCGGAATAAAACCCCGGGAGATCAACAGCCTTATAACGCTTAATCATTCGGCCGACAGGCAATCGATGGTGCTGCTTCAGCCGGTAACCTTCTCGTCGAAAGATGATATTTTCATTCACAGAAGCCTCAGAGCCATCGACAACAACATACTGCTTAGCCATCTAAAAGCATCACAGTGTGCCGGAGAAGATGAGTTTTTCCTTGATTCTGCTACCCTCAAAAACTTCAGGGAGAAGAACCAATGGATAGCTGATAACACTGATAAGCTTCTCAATGACTGTTGTCTGGACTTTGATTTTGAGGGGAGCAAGAACAAAAAAATCTTTTCAGCCAGCAGATACGATGACAGGCTTTTACTTGAAAAGCTGGCCTGGGACGGAATGATTTACAGATATGGTAAACATAATGCCGAGGCTGAAAGAAGAATTAAGCATGAACTTGAGATAATTGACAAACTAGGATTCTCAGCGTACTTCCTTATTACCTGGGACATTGTCAGATATTCAATGGCAAGGGGATTTTATCATGTAGGCCGCGGAAGCGGTGCAAATTCAATAATAGCTTACTGCCTGAAGATCACCAATGTTGACCCTATCGATCTAAACCTTTACTTTGAACGTTTCATAAATCCGAAAAGGAGTTCTCCCCCCGACTTTGATATTGATTATTCATGGAAGGAAAGAGACGAAGTGATAGATTATATTTTTAAAAGGTACGGGTACAGCCACACTGCACTCCTTGGAATGATGAGCACTTTCAGGGGAAAGTCAATTGTGCGGGAACTTGGAAAAGTGCATGGCCTTCCGAAAGAAGAAATTGATTCACTGATTGATAACCCATCGTCTGAAACCAACAGGAACGAAATAACCGATCTGATCTTCTCTACAGGGCTGAAAATAGCCGATTTTCCAAACATGAGGAGCATCCATGCGGGAGGAATACTGATATCGGAAGAGCCCGTGACCTGTTATACTGCTCTCGACATGCCGCCGAAAGGTTTTCCCACAACCCAGTGGGACATGTACACTGCTGAAGAGATAGGATTTGAAAAGCTTGATATATTAAGCCAGCGCGGCATAGGACACATCCGCGAGAGTGCAGAAATAATCATGAAAAACCGTGCAATTGATGTTGACGTGCATGCGATCCAGAAGTTCAAAAACGATCCCGCCGTTAAGGAACTCCTGAGAAAGGGAGAGACAAAGGGATGCTTTTATGTTGAAAGCCCTTCAATGAGAGGGCTTCTGCAGAAACTTAAGTGTGAAGACTATCCTACACTTGTGGCCGCTAGTTCAATCATACGTCCGGGAGTGGCTCGTTCGGGAATGATGAGGGAGTATATCTACCGTTTCCATAACCCCGGCAAATTCAAATACATCCACCCGGTGATGAAAGAACAGCTTGAAGAGACATACGGGGTAATGGTGTATCAGGAAGATGTGCTGAAAGTTTGCCACCATTTTGCAGGTCTTGACCTTTCAGACGCCGACACCCTGAGGAGAGCCATGAGCGGTAAGCACAGGTCGAAGCAGGAAATGCACCGGATAGTCGACAAATTCTTCACAAACTGCCGTGAAAAGGGCTACAGCGAAGAGATAACAAGGGAAGTATGGAGACAGATAGAATCATTTGCCGGCTATTCATTCTCAAAAGCACATTCAGCATCATACGCTGTTGAAAGCTTTCAAAGTCTTTATCTGAAGGCCCACTTCCCCCTTGAATTCATGGTTGCCGTGATAAACAATTTCGGCGGCTTTTACAAAACCTGGGTCTACGTCCATGAAGCGAGAAGGTACGGAGCAAGCATCCAGCCTCCATGCGTGAATAAAAGCACATACAAGACAACCATATACGGAACCGATATTTACCTGGGGTTTATACATATCCTGAATATTGAAGAAGAGCTTGCCAGATCAATCGAGGAAATAAGGAACGCTGACGGGCCGTTCAGCGATCTGAACGATTTTATTTCAAGGGTGTGCCCCGGCCTTGAACAGGTTGTCCTGCTGATAAGGGCTGGAGCTTTCAGATTCACCGGCAAAAAAAAGGCTTCCCTGCTATGGGAAGCACATATGATGATGAATAAAGGCTCCGTGGAAAACATTCGTCCTCTTTTTTCACTACCGGCAAGGAATTTCACGCTTCCTGACCTTGAATACAATCCACTGGATGATGCATATGATGAAATTGAACTCTTCGGATTCCCCGTATCGGTGAGCTGGTTCGACATGCTTGAAACATCATTCCGCGGCGAGATAAAAGCACGTGAAATGTTGCAGAATGTTGGCAGAAAAGTCAGAATGGTTGGTCACCTGGTCACGATCAAATATATTAAAACCAACAGGGGAGAATGGATGAATTTTGGATGTTTCATCGACAGTGAAGGCAATTTCTTTGATACCACTCATTTTTCACAATCCCTGAAAGATTATCCATTCAGGGGAAGCGGAACATACATCATCCTTGGCAAAGTTACTGAAGAGTCGGGATTCCCATCGCTTGAAGCTGAAAAACTGGCTAAACTGCCGGTAAAATCCGACAAGAGATACTGACGATGAACCATTCTTCCATGGGTCAGTAGTCTATGGGAATGACCTTAATGATATGATCTGATTCGCGATTATGAAACAGACTAGTATTCTGAACGGTCGTCTGAATTAACCCTGAAAACCGATGCATCCGACAGCCGCGACATTTTCCGGAATCCCATTACCCAGAAATAGGCGAACAGTGGAATGAAAACAGTTAACAGCATTTGCGAATTACTCATAAGGATAAAGTCGTACAAACCATGGAATACAAAAGGAAGGAGAAATGCCAGCATAAGATTCAGTGACCTGAGTGTGACATTAAAACGGGCCAGGCCAAAATAGTATCCCATCATGATTCCGAAAAGTGCATGAGCTGGTACTGCTGTCAGTGCCCGTACAATCCCGACCCCCACCCCTCCGGTAAAGACATAAAGGATATTCTCAACTGCAGCAAACCCCAGGGAAATATATACGGCATAAACAATTCCGTCGAATTTTTCATTGAAGTTCCTGTTCTTCCAGAAGAAGAAATAAAATGCAAGGAATTTGAATAGTTCTTCAGTGAACGCAGCAACAACAAAGGCATTATAGCCTGCAAAGGACAATCCTTCCCAAGCCGGGGAAAACACTGTCAGAATCTTCTCAACTATAACTGCAGGTATAACAGTTAAAACTCCTGTAAACAAAGCTTTTATCAGAATAGAAAATGGTTCTTTCTCATATTTGTCTCGGTTATAAATATAGAATGCGATTATAAGAACCGGAGCAAGAGAGACAAATAACAGATTATTGAAAAGCATACCTGGAAGTATTTTTGGTTAATGACTATCCGCTTGTTTGCCGCAAAGCCTTGATGACTCCTTTTATTGAACTTATTTTCCTGATGATTCCGTATAGTACATCGTTATTGGGAACCATTATGCTGAGTGTTCCCTGGAACATACCTTCATCCATTCCGTAACTGAAGTTCCTTACACTTACATTGTAGTTTGCCAGAATATCGGCAATTTTATTGCCTATTCCGATGTCTTCAACTCCTGTTATTCTTATAACAGCATTGAATGAGGGAGCTCCTTTTGCCTTTGTCCATCTTGCGACCACAACCCTGTAGGGATATCTTGAAATCAGATTATGTGCATTCGGGCAACCGGTCCGGTGTATTTTGATTCCTTCCGATATAGTTACAAACCCGAATATATTATCCCCAAATACGGGATTACAGCATTTTGCAAGTTTATAATCGAGTCCTTCGATCCTGTCTTCAATTATAAGGTAATCCGAATACTGGGATCCGATTATTTCCCTGCTTTCCTTTTCTGCCAGTTCCGGCAACTGAACACTGTCCTGTACTTCATCAGTCTTCTGAAGTATTTCCTTGATCTGGAGCAGATCGGTTTTTCCCGATTCGATATTGCAGTAAAGATCCTGGGCTGTCTTAAGATTATAATGATCAATAAGTTTTTGAATTACAGAATCACCATAGGCTATCTTCCAGTTTTTAAGGCGGCGCATCAGCATCTCCTTTCCTTCGGCTGCAGCTTTAGTTCTCTCTTCATTCAGGGCCTGCTTTATTTTGGCTTTTGCTTTGCTGGTAACAACAAAAGAGAGCCAGTCCTGTTTGGGCTTCTGATTTTTCGACCTGATAACGGAAACATGGTCACCGTTTTGAAGGATATACCTTATGGTGACATTTTTCCCGTTTACTTTTCCTCCAACACATGATGAGCCGACGGCAGTATGGATATCAAAGGCAAAATCGAGCACCGTGGCTCCAGCCGGAAGCTGCCGCAGATCGCCCTTTGGTGTAAAGACAAATACTTCATCGGTATAAAGACCAGATCGGACCTGATCGAGAAATGCGCTGTCCTCTTTTTCAGACGACTCGAGGATCTCACGCATTTTTGTCAGCCATGTGTCGAGTCCCCCCTCTCCTTTTAATCCCTTGTATTTGAAGTGAGCGGCAAGTCCTTTTTCCGCTATTTCATCCATCCTTGTAGAACGAATCTGTACCTCGACCCATTTACCCCTGGGTCCTACTACTGTTGTATGCAGGGATTCATAACCATTTGATTTAGGTACCGATATCCAATCACGCATACGGCTGGGATTAGGCTGATACAGGTCGGTGACTACGGAATAAACTCTCCAGCAGTCTGATTTTTCGTTTTCCGGATCGCTGTCAATTATTATTCTGACAGCAAACAGGTCGAATACCTCATCAAAATCAACTCCCTGCCTTTTCATCTTGAGCATAATGGAATGGATAGATTTGGTACGGCTTTTAATAGTGTATCTGAGGCCCAGCTTATCAAGCTTTTCGCCAAGTGGTGCCGAAAACTCACGGATCAGTTTGTTTCGTGAAGCAGTAGTCTGCTTAAGCCGGCTGTCAACATATCTATACTGATCTGGTTCAAGATATTTCACTGCAAGGTCCTCCATCTCGGACTTGATATTGTAATATCCAAGCCTGTGAGCAAGAGGCGCATACAGGAAGTATGTTTCTGAAGCAAGAGGTAGCTTTTCCTTCTCCGGGGCATTGTCGAGGTTGCGCATGTATTCGAGCCTTTCCACCAGCTTTATCAGGATGACTCTTACATCATCGGCAAGACTCAGAAGTAGCTTTCGGAAGTTTTCTGCCTGATAAGAAGACTGCATCGAATTGATACCGGTTATCCGCGAAAAACCCTGAAGTATTTCCACAACCTTCTTTCCAAACTCTTTTTCTAGTTCAGTCTGCGATATTTCAAGTCTGTCATATGAATCGTGCAGCAATGCGGTTATTATTGAGGTAAGCCCCAGTCCCATCTCAGCGGAAATGATTGTAGCAACTGAAAGTGCATGGATAACTTCAGATTCCCCCGTAAGTATAGTATTGCCTGAACATGCTTTAATGGCATAATCGAGGGCCTTTCTTATCTTTTTGCTGTCTCCCGGAGCCAAAGTATTTGCGGCAGCACGCAGCAATGCACCATATGCCCTGTTTATTTTCTGAGTTTCTGGCATCAGTCTACACCTGGTTCAGTTTTAAACCATGAAATTAACTAATTATGATGCACTTTATCAATATCAGAAGATAAATAATTCTGTATTTCAGCATAAACGAAGCAGTCTGACTGTTCCCGGGGAAAAGGGCCGGAGATCACTTACCGGGTTTATGGTTTCAATCTCGGTTATGTCTCCCAGCTATTTCTGAGCAACTGGTCGATATAATAATTTCTTACAGTTATAACAGCTAGGACGATAACGGCTTTGTATGTTTCAAGGGCTTCATTCATTTTCCATAGTTTCACAAACACATCCTGCACTGAATCATCTCAACAATGCTGACCTCTGAGCAACCTATATCATCAATTGATTTTTGTCCTTAAATCAGTGATGCCATTACTGACAGCATAATAGAAACAAACATTCTTTTCATGGGTAAATGATTTTATTTTTAATGGTCGATGTATAAATATTTCATAATATCCGAATACCGGTTTGTACTATCCAGACGGACATGAAGGATTTTCATTACAGAAAATCGACAAAAATGTGAAATAATTATTGCGAGACTATTTTATTGGAGATTTAGGTTCGCGCGACATTGCATGATAGTACCCCCAGTCGACAACCTCAGGAATTATTCTCTGGAAGAGGGCAGTCAGCCGGCCATCCCAGGTAAGGAGTTTGTTTCTTTTTTTCTTTCTGATGCCTTTAAGTATCCATCTGGCAACATATTCAGGGGATTTCAGTTTTTCTTCATTTCTTGGGGATTCCCCCTGTTCTGAGCCATCGGCAATCAGGGCATGTTTTCTGATTTCAGTGGCAGTAAATCCAGGTGCAATGATCATCACATGAAGGCCTTTTTTAAGGTTCTCTATACGTATTGTTTCAAGGAACCCATGCATTGCAAATTTTGAGGCAGAGTAACCTGTTCTGCCAGGCAGACCGTGAAATCCTGCGACAGAAGAGACTCCAACCAGAGACCCCCTGTTCCTGATAAGAAAAGGCAGAGCATATCTGGTACAATAAACTGTTCCCCAAAAGTTTACATTCATCAGTCGGTGGAGGACATTAAGATCAACATCGTCGAAGAGGGCGCGCATGGATATACCGGCATTATTTATGAGATAATGGACTGTTCCGTATTGAGAGACAGCATACTCTACCATCCTTTTACAGTCATCCTCGATACTTACATCTGTCTTTATAAAAGATACTTCGCCCTTTTCAGCTTTGATCTCCTCAGCAATAGCTGCCAGCCTGTCGACAGACCGGGCTGCCATAACAACCTTGCTGCCATATCTTGCAAATTCCCTGGAAACAGCCTCTCCTATTCCTGATGAGGCTCCAGTCACAATTACAACCTTATCCCTGAAAATATTATTATTCATTTTTATCCTGGCTATCACTTGGCAACAGGCTTCCAAAAATAACATTTTTTGATTTTTAACAGAATATTTTATAAATTTCAGATATAAAAAACAAGAAACTTTTGAATTGTTTCATTTATTGCTAAATTTGCACCGCGAAAAATTAAGGTCGATTCAGTAGCTCAGCAGGTAGAGCATCCCGCCTTGCGGGAGGGTCCTGCGTTCTTTAGTATAATGGTTTTGATTCAGTAGCTCAGCAGGTAGAGCACATCCCTTTTAAGGATGGGGTCCTGGGTTCGAGCCCCAGCTGGATCACTAAGCAGCCGATTGGCTGCTTTTTTGTTTACTACGCTCGAACCCGCCACCGCGGCAGGCTGTCTCCTTCGCTAAATCACGCCACCGGCGTGATTCTTAACGCTTGGAACGGTTCGAGCCCCAGCTGGATCACTAAGCAGCCGATTGGCTGCTTTTCTTTATTTCGCCCGAATCCGCCGGGCAGCACTATTCCCGGGACCTTTCTATTTATATCCAAACCGGTATGAAATCCCAAGCGAAAACTGATTTTCAGGTAGTTTTACTGTATACCAGGATCTTTCGCCTTTAGCAGTCCAGAGAAACAAAGGTTCAATAACAATCTGATCTGCTACCGGCAAGTACCCCGATATGTAAAAAGAAGATGGCTCAAGAAAAGATAATCCAGTCCTCAGATTCAAACCATTCCTTAGTCCGAATCCTGATCCTATTCCAGTCTGGAATGCCAGTCCCGGAACCGATGCTGGAAACTGGTCGGCTAAATGAAAGTCGGCGAAGAAAAACCGTTTTACACCTATACGGAGATCAAACTGCGGCATGACAAAAGTATGAAAATTACCCTCTGATGGCATAGGTGGATATTCGTCATATTTCTTTCTCCTGTCGCCGGTTGTATATACCAGATTACCGAGGTGAAGACCCGCACCTATTCCAACCCATTTGGTATCGTATTTTGCATACGGATTTATATCTACAATTGTCCTATTACTTTCAAAATTATCCGACTGCCTGATCTGTCTGTAACCGCCCGCCACGATGTTTGCACCAAACCGGGTGGTTATCTGTCTGGCTGGATCATCCTTTGTATAGGAATAACCTGCTCCTGCAACAGTGTATTTCTGACTGAAGTAATCTTCATTTGAGACCCTGTCACAGCCGCTACCTGAGAAATTATACCTATGATCGGTATAACTTCCTGTTGCAAAACCACTTCCGATGGTGTGCCAGGTCCGTTGCTTCATGGTATTTCCTTCATCAATCTGAGCCTGAGGCAGTGTCTGGCTCATGAGAAACAGAGGAAGTACGAGGCTGCATACATATATCCATTTGTATCTGTGTGATGAATAATGTTTATAAAACTCGAAACCCATAAAAATCACTGCGGGCAGCAAAGCAATATTAAGAGCAATAACCTCTGGCAGGGTAAACCACTTTCGCAGAATCAACAGTAAAAATGCCAGGGAAAAAACTATTGAGATCTGAGTGGCTAAAACCGGCTGATCACTCCGCACTATTCTGATTCTCACTTTGTAATTCTTTTCCCTGAAATAAAGTACAATAGCCATAAGAAGACCAAATACCAGATATTGCCACTGTACCTGTTTCATAATCCAGAGCATTTCCCCACCGGTTTTGTTGGAAAGCGGATCTCTGAAAAATTCAGCAGACAACCTCACGAGAGAAAATATTATTGCTGAACAAAGAAAAAGGCTCCCCTGCGCTCTGAGAAATTTGCGGAAAAAAAGAACGAGAAAGATCACGAGCAAACCTCCGACAGATTCGTAAAGCTGAACAGGATGTACAGGTAAAGAACGAATGTCATTCAATGTTATAATACCCGATCCGAACTGATGGTAATGGGCCAGACTCATTACCGGATACTGCACCGCCCATGGCAGGTTGGAAGGTGTTCCGAAGCAGCACCCGTAAAAGAAACAACCTATGCTTTGTATTGCTACGGCTGCAGGGAACGCAATGGATATGGTATCCCAGACATGGTATTTGAATTTAAGCAGGTATCTGCCAAGAAAATATCCTGCCACACCCAGGATCAATCCACCGAACAAAGTTTTTTCATTATTGTAAATGAAGGACCGGTTCTGAAACATGGCAATCCAGTCCTGCAGGGTGTAGGAGAAAATTTTTGTCCCGATCACTACGAAGAACCTGATAAGCGCCAGTAGTATAATCCACCTGAGAACAGGAAAATTCCGCCTGATCCCTTCATAGATCAGAATCATATAAGCTGCAAGAAAAGCCAGCATATAAAAAAGCTGGTAAAGAAATTCACCCCTAGAGATGTCAATTAAAAGATGATCATTCATCGTCGTGGAGATTGTAAAATATTTCAAAGAGCCCTTGATACATGACAGATAAAGTAAAGTTACAACCTGAATCAGGCAAAGTCAATTTTATTTCATCACCGTCGATTTTACATAGTCAGAAGACTAAAAGATCCAGATGGATTAATTTTGTAAGAATTTTTTAACTTTATGAAGACCGGATTAATACTGGCCTCACCAATATTTCAACATAAGCAAACCCTCCATGAATAAACAAATGAAGACATTTTGCATTTCACTGTTGCTGGTTTTCATGGCAAATCCTATTCTACCGCAGTCTGATAACAAGGATGCAACACCACCCAACATTAAGGACCTTATCATTGTTTTCAAGATGCATTTTGACATAGGCTGCACTGATCTGGCTGAATCAGTATTAAAAGGCTACACCACAAGAATGCCCGATGGAGCTTTGTTATCGGTGGAAGCCACCACTGGTCTGCCGGATAATGAAAGATTCATATGGACTGTTCCGGGATGGCCTGTGAAATACATGCTTGAAAACAGCAGCAGCAAAAGGAAGCAGGGACATGAGAAAGCTCTTTCATCGGGGTGCTTCGTGGTTCATGCACTTCCATTTACTTTTGAAACCGAATCAGGAGACCTTGAAAACCTGGTAAGGTGCCTAGAATTTTCAACAAAAATCGCCATGGATTACAATCAGCCCCTTCCACGCGATGCTAAAATGACAGATGTGCCCAGCCATTCATGGATAATGCCAACCCTTTTAACTTATGCCGGTGTAAAGATCCTTCACATTGGATGCAATCCGGGATCTGCCTCTCCCGATGTACCATCTCTTTTCTGGTGAGAAGGACCCGACGGTTCGCACCTCCTGACGTTTTACTGGGCTGAGTATCATGGCTCAGGCTTAAGGCTGAAGGAATAAGGACTTAATCAAAAGGTATTCTGGTGACTTCATTTTCATACGACAGGGAATCAGGCTCCTAAATTATACGATTATGGGAGCAAGCCGGCAGGCCGGGTTTATTCGAAATCAACCTGCCAATGAAATCGGTCAGCACAACAACCATATGCGACCTAAGGGGAGAACCAATAAAAGTAATTAAATCATCATTGATAAAAAACGGCCGGTTAACTATGCATATCAATGCATATCAGCCTGTTACTCTGATGATAAAATAAGCAGCACCGGAAAGGCCTATCTGCAGAAGATCTTCTTTCCCAAATGTCAGCGGGAACTTATCAATGAGGTAAATGCAGCAGGATATAGCATGAATTCGGCTGTACCATTAACAACCCTGACGTGTCCGGTTTTTTCCATTTCTTTTTCCTTGTCGGTAACGTAAATCTCGAAAGAAGTTACTCCTTCAGGTATACCTTTGACAACAGCCTTGCATTCTGCTCCATTGTTTACCATATGGATGGCAAATTCGTTACGGCTCAGGTTTCCGAAAGCAGCGCAGTTTACCAGCGATTTGCTGCAGGTGAGTGGAATCGCAAATGCACCCTCAGGGGTTGATGCGAGCTGTTTAAGGTTCCAGAAACGCTGAGTAGGCTTAAGCGGGCCTGATGTGCCGAATATACCCTGACCAGTCAACAAAGAATAATCTGCCGTAAGCTGCCATTGCAGAATCGAAAGAGGTTGGCTGATGGCAAGTATTCTGGTATACAGGTTTATCTCGTAAAATGCAAAGGTCTGTTCGGAAAAAATTTCCGGATAATTCCATGCTGCAGCATCGGTGCTTCCTTCCGCGACAATCAGGGGGAGGTTAAGCTTCTGAGCAGCTTCGGCCCATCTTTTAAGCGTTTCATCATCACAGCCACGCCACGAATGGAAAGAAACAGCAAGGATGTACTTATGTGTCTCCGGATCATTCAAAGCCGGAACAATGAAATCAAAAGTTGTGGCGTCGGAATTGTCACCAAGCAGCAACTTTGTTACAAGACCCCTTGATTCCAGATGTGCTCCCATACCCTTGATAAATTCAGCATGCTCCTTTCCTGTATGCCTCACATTGATGCCAAGGTCTGATTCATTAAATGAGAATGCAACGGCTTCAACACCATAGTAATTCTTAAGATATTCCACATAGTCGCCTATGGATCTGTAGATTTTCGCAGTTTTTTCCGGATTTAGCTGGTACCCGTAAATACCTTTTGACCTTAGCCTGAAAGCATCCCGGGGATCTCCGAGTATTGCCCAGTTTGGTGCGGACCATGCGCTTATTATTACTGGTATTCCGATTGCGGTAAGCCTTTGTGCCATTTTCATTGCCGCATCAACACGCGGGTTAAGTTTTCCTGCATTTGCTGCTTCAATTGGATCGACATCCTCATCGGGATGCCAGAAATTCCACGGCATCTCTACTCTCCCCCAGGCTACCCTCAGATTTTCAAGGCAATAATCAATGACAGGAGGATCAGTTTTCGGATTTTGCAATCGGAAATTCCCTCCCAAACCATCAAATTTCCGGCCCGGTTTATTCGCAGTCAGAACAATCTCGGCTGAAGAATCGTCGATCGTTCCGGAAGCTCTTACAGTAAAAGTATTTTGTACCTTGCTTCCTTTCCTGATTTTCTGCCCCATTAATTCTATATAGATCTGGGTGCTATTGTCATTATTTTCCTTCCTCAGGAACACTGCTGCAGTTGATCCGAAAACTACCTCAATCTTCCTTTCTGCAGATTCAACTATAAAGCCTTTTGATCTGATTTTAAGCGGCTTACCATTATTTTGTGAACTTATTGAAGCTTTACTGATCTTGCTGACTCCTGAAGCTCCTACGAAATGCAGGTTTGCGTCGGAATAAATAATGCCAGGAAGATCAATACACAGGAAAACACCTTCCACGATAGTGTCCTTTTCTGAGGATGTATTAACCCTGATAAGGGCGCAACCCTTTCCGCACTCTTCTACCACCTGGTTAAACTTTATGCCCCTTATTTCTGTTGTAACTGTTTGTTTATCACCATCCCTGTCATATTTTGGCCTTTGTCTCTCCTTGCCTGTCCCAGTAAAACTGTTCCAGCCCTTTTCAACAACCCGTAAGCTCGATTCAAACTCCAACAGCTGCCCGTCGACCCTTATCCCGGTCAGATTTCCCCATGCCATTACCTCCGGTTGGGCAAAAAGATGAAAAACTGAACCCGATACAATTAAGATAAGTAGAACAAGTGATAGTTTTTTCATGATCAAAAATCTTATGTATTTAACCGGATAATATTTTCAACAGAAGTAATCATCAGAGAAATGAGGATTTGAGGCTCAAAATAGCCTTAAATATTTTGTTTTAATCAGGGATCTTATTTTTCAGAAAGCACAGGGATCTGCCTGTTAATGGATTCCTCAAGCGAAATAAGAGTTTCCGTCCTAACAACTCCCGGAATATTCTGGATTTTATCGGTAAGGATATCCCGGAGATGTTCATTATCGCGTGTATAGACTTTGAGGAACAATGAGTAATTGCCGGTAGTGTAATGGCATTCAATTATTTCCGGTATCTCCCTGAATTTTTTAATTATGTCGCGGTAATGTCCGGGATGATCTAGATAAACTCCGATATAAGCACAGGTTTTAAAGCCTACAAGGACCGGATCGACCTTGAATTCCGATCCTCTGATAACTCCTATTTTTATAAGCCGCTGTACACGCTGATGGATTGCAGCTCCTGAAACATTACATTCTCTTGCCACTTCGAGATAAGGTATCCTTGCGTTTTTTGTGATAATATCCAATATCTTCCTGTCAAGATTATCAATTTGAATATTTTCTGTCATTGTTGCAGTATTTGATTAATGGAATAAGGATTTCTGGTTTTGGCAGTTACAAATTTAAAGAAAAATTATAACCAAATGCGGTATTTTAAATTTTATTCCTAAAAAGGTTTTCAACATTTAGTTTTTCAGTTATAAGATCAGGTGAACTAATAATTCTTACATCAGCTGAGATTGATTAGTCCTTTAATGTCGGTAATACTTCCGAATTTATTTTCTTCGAGGTAATTTTCGATTCCCTCAATAATCTTTACTGAGCTAAGAGGGTCAATAAACGATGCAGTACCTACCTGAATTGCAGTAGCGCCGGCAAGAAAGAATTCAACGGCATCCGATGCGTTCATTATTCCGCCTATTCCTATCACTGGAATTTTTACAGCCATTGCGGTCTGCCATACCATCCTCAAAGCAACAGGTTTGACAGCCGGACCCGATAAACCTCCCGTAATCGTGGAAAGAGAAGGTTTTCTTGTACGAATATCTATAGCCATTCCCAGCAGGGTGTTTATCAATGAAACTGCATCAGCACCCTCCTCTTCGGCAATTCTGGCAAAATCGACAATGCTGGTAACATTCGGCGACAATTTTACTATCAGCGTTTTTGAATATGCTGCCCTGACTGCCCGTGTAACCTCCCTTGTCGACTGGGGATTGGTGCCGAAAGCCATGCCACCCATTTTCACATTAGGGCATGAGATATTCAGCTCAATTGCGGCTATTTTGTCAAGTTTGTCAATTCTCTCAGCAAGTGCTACATAATCTTCAAGATAACTGCCATTTATGTTTACAATGACATTGGTATCGAAAAGTGATACTTTTGGATAAATGTATTTTTCAAAGTAATCGATCCCCTTATTCTGCAAACCCACAGCATTCAGCATTCCAGCAGGGGTTTCAGCCATCCTGGGGTATGGATTTCCTTCCCGTGATTCTATTGTCGTTCCTTTAAGAATTATTCCACCGAGTCTGGAAACATCGAAAAAATCCTCGAATTCCGATCCGTTTCCAAAGGTCCCTGATGCTGTCATCACAGGATTTTTAAATTTCAGATTTCCGACAGATATTTCGAGTTTTACCATTTTAAATCCTTTGTGTTGAATACCGGACCGTCAATGCAAGTACAGAGGTTTCCCCGAATGGATTCGACAACGCAGCATAAGCAGGCCCCTATCCCGCATGCCATAAGGTTTTCAAGAGAGACTTCGCATGAAATTACGGCTTCCCTGCAATGTAATGCCACTGCTTTCATCATCATTTCAGGTCCGCAACAGTAGACCCTGTCAAACAGATTATCTTTCATCACCGGATGACCGGTAACAAGGCCTCTTAATCCTCTTGACCCATCTTCTGTTGTAAGATGCACATTTCCAAGATCATAATATTCCTCGTATTCGATTATCCTGTTTTTATTGCGAAATCCCAGAAGTATGTCAGGCATAATACCTTGCGATGCAATGCACCTGGCAAGATATAATAATGGCGCAATGCCGCAACCGCCACCGACCAGAAGAACTCTGTCCCTTTTTGACGGAATAGAGAAAGAATTGCCTAGTGGATAAATCAGATTCAACGTATCTCCCTGATTTATTCTGGAAAGAGTTTCAGTGCCTTTTCCAACAATCTGTATAAGCAATTTTAGAATATTTCGCTGATAATCAACATCATGAACAGAAACAGGGCGGCGCAGGAATGTTTCAGGACTACCTTCCACCTTAACCTGGACAAATTGTCCAGGTTTTATTTCGGGAAGGGAACGCATACCATCAAGTTCAAGAACAAAATAATCATCATTGAGCTTTCTGTTCCTCCGGATGATAAAATCCTCAATTCTCTTTGGCATAAAAAGGCTTTTGGAACAAAGATATAAAAGATTATCTATGATTGCTTTCAGAAGTAAAAGATCAATCTTTGCCTGGTAGAAATTCTTCGAAAGTATTGTTTTCGTAAAACCAGATTATTCTTGTAATTTTTTCAGGTTTGAATTTATTCTCATTTTTTTCAGCAGACCTCTTATCTATCTGACTTTCAATTGATTTAATTTCACTTTCAAGAGGTTTTCTTTCGTCAACATTGTCAATTGTCACATTTTCACCTTCAGCATTAATTTCATCAAAAAGAGAACTTTCATACTGGGCCTTATACATAGGACCTCTTCCGAAAAGAAGCCATTCGGATGACAGGTAAGGATATTTTTCAAGCATCTTGATTATAAAGTCAAGGCTCGGATTATTTCTTCCTGAAAGAATGTGAGAAATACCTGAAGGTTGAACTCCGATTTCTTCAGCAAACTGGGCTGAAGTCTTATTTTCCTTTTTTAAAAATCCCTGTATCCTCTCTCTTAAAAGCATGTTTTTTTAATTTATTACAAATGTAAATAATAAATATTTTACATTGGTAATTTTATATAATTACATATGTAATCATCAATAATAAAGTCTGTAATCTTAAATTAATTCAATTTGTAAAATACTAATTTACAGTATGTTCATAAAGGACTTTACCGTAATAAATACTTAAGATTAGTACATTTTACACATTGAATTATAATTATTTATGACATATATAAGTATAAATCTAAATAATATTTATAATCAGAAGAGCCGGAATATTAAGTTTTTATTTATTTAATTGATAATATATGACAGATTAACTGATTATTATAAATATATATTTTTTGTTTTTGGAAAAAATTACATATGTATTATGACAGATTTAAATATAGAGGTTATAAGTGTAAATTGGTGTTTGTTTGTGTGGATTTACAATTGTAATGTATCATGACTTATGCTGAAGGACATATTTATATTTCAACCCTTTTTAACCAAATGTTATTCTTTGAATTATTTACTGCGATGGTGTTGTGACAAACCGAATATGAGATTGTGGAAGAGTTAATCAGAAAAATTTAATTGAAATTTGTGGTTTGTTTTCATAAAGTTTCAGTTTCTTTAAGCACTAAATAAAGAATAAATGGCCCGATCAAAATTTTCCATCCCACTCCACTACCAGATAATCATAATGCTTTTTGCCGGAGGTTTCTTCGGTTATTATTTTAATGAGGCTGTAATTTATACAAACTGGATGGGTGATTTGTTTCTCCGGGCACTCAGCATGATAATCGTACCTCTGATACTTCTTTCAATAACAACAGGAGTAGCCAGTGTCGGAAGCAGCGGAAACCTCGGGCGTATTGGTTTAAAAACAATTGGATTTTATATTCTTTCCACACTTGCAGCCATTTTGACAGGCTTCATTCTTGTGAGCTTAATAAAACCTGGTACAGGAGCTGATCTGGGATTCAAGGCGCCTGTCGTGGGAATTGTCGATGCTTCTGATTCATTCGGGCAGACCCTCGTAAAAATAATCCCGCAGAATATATTTGAGGCGTTGGCGCAGGGGCAGATGTTGTCAATAATATTCTTTTCCATTTTGTTCGGATTCTTTATGACCAAGATCGCGGAAAAATCGAGGAATAAGCTGAGTGATTTGTTTAATGCGGCACTGGATGTCATAATGAGAATTACTCTATTTGTAATAAAATTCACACCACTGGGAATATTCAGCATAACCGCCAAAGTGATAGCTCAGCAGGTGGAGATAGGTAATGAAGTCAGTGAAGTTGTAGGAAGGCTGGGCCTCTATATAGTTACAGTTTTGTCAGGACTTCTGTTTCATGGAATTGTGACACTTCCTTTATTTGTTAAGTTCCTTGGAAGAGTAAATCCCATAAAGCATTTCAGGAATATGGCAACTCCGCTTCTTACTGCATTTACAACCTCCTCATCAAATGCAACACTGCCTCTCACAATGGAGGCAGTGGAAGACAAAGACGGTGTATCGAATAAAATAGCCAGCTTTACCCTGCCTCTGGGAGCCACCATTAATATGAACGGTACCGCACTATACGAATGTGTGGCGGTCATTTTCATAGCTCAGGCCTACGGCATCGACCTTACCTTAGGTAAACAGGTTGTAATTATCCTTACCGCCTTACTGGCTGCAATAGGTTCTGCAGGCATACCAATGGCTGGACTGGTGATGATGGCAGTTGTTTTGAAGGCTGTGGGTCTGCCGCTTGAAGGTATTGGCCTCATACTTGCTGTTGACAGAATTCTTGACATGTTCAGGACAGCAATAAATGTCTATGGAGACACTTGCGGTGCAGTAATAGTGGCGAAATCTGAAGGCGAAGTTTTAAAAATATGATTATTAATGATATGAAAGGGGTTATCTAATTAAATTGTATAAGACAATCCCAGATTCCATCTGAAGCCCGGTGAAGGTTCTATATTGCTCTTCAAAGGCTGGATGATCTGAAAATAAAGATTAAACGGAAGATCGTTTACAGAAAAAGATATTTTGGGAGAAATGAATAATCCATCATTGTTTCCATCATAATCAACGTAGAATATCTGAAAGTAACCTGAAAACAAAATGGTGCTGCCGAATGGAACGTCGTTTTTCTCGGCGATAAAATTGATAAAATGGCCTTTCAGGCTTCCTTTTTCCTGCCCCCTGTCGTTCCAGTAGGAAAACAAAATTGAACTGCTTGGCGATAATTTATGCACAAGGGTGAGTTCAAAAGCAAAATATCGTTCAGTTCGCCAAATTTCATCATCCCGAAGTTTGTATTCACTAAAAAATGTACTGAAGTTTACCCCCGTTCTCAGTTCCAATGCAGGTTTATCAACCAGCCTATAGCGCAACCAGTTGTCAATGAACCATCCTCTCATATTAAGTCCATAAGCCAGCACAGGTTCATAGCTGAACCGTCTCTTTGAAAGCTTTACGTCGGCAATTAGTGCAGGTTTTCCTAGTGAAAATGCAGGTATGGAAGAGATACCGTTGCTGTTGATGCTGAATGTGGTCGTTGATTTAAGTTCTGGCTTAGTGCTGTCGCTATTTTCAACTGAGATAACCCGAGGCCACGTAAAAACAAAAAATAGAATTATTAGTGCTATAGGCCGTATCAAATTATTAATAAATAAAAACGTGGACCTCTGCATATAAATAATTAATGAAGGTAAATTTATTAATTATAAGAAATTATGTATTTTATAAATGAAAAATAAGACTAAAAAATGAATGATATGCGTATTTCCGGGCTTGAATATATTCCATAGCCTGCATCATTCAGTGGCCACAGAAAACTAAGATTAATTGAAGATCTCTGGGAGACATACTGACTAATACCACCCCCGATCAGAAAAGTGCCTGATAGGAACCTTTTTGAATCAAATGATTCGCCAAAAAAAGCCGTTTCCAGACTAAGCAGCTCATATTCACCGTGAAAGAACAGTCCGGAGTGAATTCCAAGAGGAATAATGTTGTCAATATCCTGTAGAAACATGTACTCAAAGTAGGCTCTTCCTCCATATATAATTGTTTTTCCGAAATATGGGCTTTTGTAATACCTGAAAGTAGGCCCAGCGGCAATGTCTATTCTTGGAAGTAACCATACTCCTGCCAGTGGACTGATTTCAATGTCGGTTATGGTTCCGAATGCCAGTCCGATATTTCCTCCATAAAACATTCTCTCACGCAATGGAGGTACCTCTCTGTCAGATACCTGCAGCGGAAACATCTCCTTGTCTTGTTTCTGCGCTAGAACCGGAAATGCCAACAAGAAGAAAAGAAAAAGCAACAATCTGGTTTTGCCGGATGTATCCACAGGATTACATTATTGATAAAACTAATACATTTTATACCTTTACAATAACAAAAGAGAAGGCAAAATTATCAAAAAATTTGTATTTGGATTTGAGTTATAGTTATAGAAATGAACATTAAATATCTGCCGGAACCGGCTCTTTGCATAAGATAATCTACATTAACCGTCAGATAGAACAAGTTCAGGCCAGGGGAAACACTGCAAATCACATAATTTGTCATTTAAAACAATATCTGTCAAAGCTTTCATTTTAAAAACACATAGGAATGAACATACTCATCAATGGCGGTTCAAAAGGCATAGGAAGGGAAGTTGCAAAGATCATGTCTTCAGACAGGGATAATCAGATACTTATTACAGGAAGGGATGAGCATGCAATGAAAGAATTTTCAGATTCGATAACAAACGAAAATGTTACATATCTGGTCATGAACCTAGCCAACATGGAGAGAAGTATTGATTCCATTAAGAATCATATATACAGTCGCTTTAGCAGGATCGACATTTTAATAAACTGTGCCGGTACTCTCTTTGTTAAGGATTTCATGACAATATCCGAAAAGGAAGCCAGATTAATGATGGAAGTCAACTTTTTCGGTCCAGCAACATTGATAAAACTTGTGGTTCCTATCATGGGAGATGGTTCTCATATTGTCAATATATCAAGTATGGGAGGATATCAGGGGAGTTCGAAGTTCAGAGGTATGGCCTATTATAGTGCTTCAAAAGCTTCAATTGCATGTCTGACCGAATGTCTTGCAGTGGAACTTTCCGGAAGCGGAATAAGTATAAACTGTCTTGCACTTGGAGCAGTTCAGACGGAAATGTTCGAGAATGCATTTCCTGGCTATAAGGCGCCTGTGCAGCCAGTTCATATGGCTGAATTTATAGCTTATTTTGCAGTTACTGGGAACAGGTTTTTCAATGGGAAAATATTGCCTGTTGCTGTTTCAAATCCTTAAGTGTAGGTCTTGATATCAATTTTACCTTCAAGAGCCAGAAGTCCGTTAAATGCAAGTGCTTTAATTTCATCTTCACCCGGGAATACATGTACGTCGGCAATGAACCTGACCATATTTTCTATTCTTTTCACATGTTCGTCCTGATAGGCAAGCCCTCCTGTCAGTATAATTGCATCGACTGCACCAGAGAGCACAGCGGCCATTGCTCCTATCTCCCTTGCGACCTGGTAGGCTAGGGCGTCTCTAATGAGCAAAGCTTCAGCATCACCTTTTTCTGCTCTGCTGCATACTTCAACAAAGTTGTTAGTGCCCAGATATGCCACCATCCCGCCTTTTCCTGTAATCATCGATTTCATGTCCTGATGAGAGTAATTTCCGCTGAAGCACAGGTCAATAAGTTGGCCCGAAGGCAGTCCTCCTGATCGCTCGGGTGAAAAGGGTCCGTCTCCATTAAGCGCATTGTTTACATCCACAACCTTTCCTTTTCTATGGGCTCCTACACTTATTCCCCCGCCCATATGGGCAATTATAAGATTAAGGTCTTCATAATTCTTTCCGATTGATGAAGAATATTTTCTTGCAACAGCTTTCTGATTAAGAGCATGAAAGATCGACAAGCGCGCAATCGCCGGATGTCCTGAAAGTCTTGCAACAGGTTGTAGCTCATCCACAACCACAGGGTCTACTATATATGCTTTTGCACCGGGTAAGGATGATGCAATATCGTCGGCGATCAAAGCTCCAAGATTACTTGCATGTTCTCCCATTATGCCTGCTTCAAGATCATTTTTCATTCGGTCGTTGACCTCATAAATACCTGATTCAATAGGCTTAACGAGTCCTCCGCGTCCCACAATGGCCACTATGCGAGAAAAATCCACGCCCCTCATTGTTAATTCTTTCACAATCAAATCTTTCCTGAAATGGAACTGATCAGTGATCCTCTTGTAAGGTTCCAATTCCTTAAATGAATGCCTGAGTGTTTTCTCAAATAAAAGATTTTCCTCTTCGAAAACTGCAAATTTTGTAGAAGTTGACCCAGGATTTACTGCAAGGATTAATCTTTTAGCCATGAGCTGATATGGTGTTTGATTTAGTTCTTGGAAGGAATATAAGTTTATGCCATAAGGCAGGCCAGTGCAATGCAGTAGAATTTAGATCTTTCACTTTCACTGCGCGACATTACGATTACCGGTTTTTGTGTTCCCCGAATAAGACCCCCCAGTTCTCCCCCGGCAAAAAGCATAAGTCCTTTATAGAATGGATTTGATGATTCAAGGGATGGGAATAGAAGTATATCAGCATCACCTTCAACGGGGGTCTTCACCCCTTTTATTTCAACGCTTTTACTGTCACAGGCAAGGAAGACATCAAGCGGGCCATCCATGATGCAACCGGAGATTTTACCTTCCATTGCCATTTTTTTCATGGTCTCATAATGGGCTGAACTTTCAAAATGACGGCTTGGTTTTTCAGAAGCTCCTATCAGTGCAACCTTTGGTTTTTCTATACCGAATCTGTTAGTCATTTCGATTGCGTACTCCGCCATTGCTATCTTTTGTTCCAGACTCGGAAAAGGTATTACAGCCGGATCGGTAATGAAAAGAAGTTTATGGTATTCTGGCAACTGAAGGGCACATACATAGGTTAATACTGCTCCCGGAGTCATCAATCCTTTTTCTTTGTCCATGACGGCTTTAAGGAATTTGTCGGTACTCACCAGACCCTTCATCACAATATCAGCCTGCCCTGATCGGACTATTTTTACGGCACACTCTGCGGCGGAAATCTCATCGTCTGATTCAATAATGGTGAAAACATCTGGTTTGATGCCTGCCCGGGAGCAGTTTCTTTTTATTTCAGTTTCATTTCCGATGAGTATTACTTCTGCGATACACTCATCAACTGCTTTTTTTACAGCAAAGAGGGTGTTGTAGTCATGAGCCCATGCAACTGCAATTTTGTAGGTTCTTCTTTCAGAAAGCACCTTTTCCACCATCTGGTCAAGCGAGCGGATCATTGTAGGCTTAGTTGCTGGCTGCAGCTGAAAGAAGGATGCTGTCGTATTTGGCCTGTTCGGAATCAGACCTGGAAGTCAGTACGATAGGCACCTTGGCACCAAGAATGATAGATGCTACTTTGGCTTTGGCAAAAAACACAAGTGACTTATAAAGTACATTTCCAACTTCGATATCGGGCATAAGAAGAAGGTCAGTATCACCTGCTACTTCACTTTTAATTCCCTTATGATGAGCACTTTCATAGCTGATGGCATTATCGAATGCCAGAGGTCCGTCGATAATGCAGTTTTTAATCTGATCGCGCTGGTTCATCTTTGAAAGAAGAGCGGCATCGAGGGTAGCTTCCATATTCTCATTAACCATTTCCACCGCACCCAGAACTGCTACTTTTGGCATTACATATCCCAGTTTGAGAAGGAATGACACCGAATTGTTTACGATTGCAATTTTATCCTTAAGATTTGGCGCTATATTCATTGCAACGTCGGTAACGGCAATCAATTTATGGTAAGTTTCAACTTCAAAAAGAGCGATATGTGAAAGAAGATTGCCGGTCCGCAGACCCCATTCCTTATTAAGTACACATTTCAATAGAACAGATGTTCCTACTTTACCTTTCATAAGTACGTCGGCCTGCTTTCCGCTGAGCATTTTCACTGCCATTTCAACAGCCGCCTCGGTTCCCGGTTCGTGAATTATGCGCAATCCATCGATATTGTAACCATTCTCCCTGCAGATATTATTTATACCGTCAGCATCACCAATGAGTACAGGTTCTATTATATTATCCTGCCATGCCCTTATCACAGCTCCAAGTGAGTGCTGATCCTGAGCCGCTGCAAGTAAAAGTTTTTTTCTTGGTTTACCTGATACTATATTTTTTAGGTCGGAAAGGCTCTTAAGTACCATATCGTTGTTTTTGTAAGGTTTTTTTCCTTCATATAGTATGATGTTCAACTATATATCTTGTATCAGAAGCAATTACGAATTCCTCGTCGGTTGTTATGCACATTACTTTAACCCTTGATTCGGGTTTCGAAATTACAATATCACGGCACCTGACCCCGTCATTTGCCTTGAAATCAAAATCAATACCCAGGTTTTCCATGTCGGAGCATATCATTGCCCTCATTTTGTAGTCGTTCTCCCCCACTCCGCCGGTGAATACCAGAAGATCAAGTCCGTTAAGTACAGCTATATATGATCCTATGAACTTTTTGACTTTATAGGCATACATGTTGAGAGCGAGTATAGCCTTTTCATTTCCTTCTGCAGCAGCGATTTCAAGATCGCGCATATCGGAAGAAAGCTGTGAAATTCCTGCAACACCGCTTTTTTTGTTGATTAGATTGTTTACTCCCGATACATTAAGATGCTCCTTATCGGCAATATAAATAAGGACACCAGGATCTATTTCACCAGTCCTGGTACCCATGATCAATCCGTCAACAGGGGTAAAACCCATAGAGGTATCTATTGAGCGTCCTCCCTGGATTGCGGTAATGGATGCTCCATTGCCAAGGTGGCAGGTTATAATCTTAAGGTCTCTGATATCCCTGCCTATAAGGTTAGCTGCTTTTGAAGCCACAAATTTATGGCTCGTACCATGGTAACCGTATTTTCTGATCTTGTATTTTTCATAATATTCGTAAGGCAGTGCGTACATATAAGCGTAATCAGGCATTGTCTGATGAAAGGAAGTATCAAATACAGCAACCTGGGGAACACCAGGTATCAGTTTTTCAACAGAAAGAATACCTTTGAGATTGGCAGGATTATGAAGCGGAGCCAATTCACTGCATATTTCAATCTGCCTTTTGACTTCATTATCGATCAGAACACTTTCCTTGTAGCTTTCTCCTCCGTTTACTACTCTGTGGCCCACAGCTTTGATTTCACTTACATCCTTTATAACACCGTGCCTTGGATCGGTCAGGGCTGCCATTACCATATTTATGCCTGTAGTATGATCAGGTATATCATTAATTACTTTATATGGTTCCTTTCCGGTCGGTTTATGTGTCAGAATACTATCATTAAGGCCGATACGTTCCAGAAGTCCTTTTGCCATCATTTCAGTTCCGTTGCCCATTCTGAACAACTGGTATTTTATTGAGGAGCTGCCACAATTAAGTACTAGAATTATCATTTTTCTGAATTGGGTATTATTAATTAATCCGGTTATTTTCTTCCTGCTGCCTGATTGGCGGTTATCGCAATCATACTTACTATGTCGCTGACTGAGCAACCGCGCGAAAGGTCATTTATTGGGGCAGCCATCCCCTGTAGTATCGGACCGATGGCTTCTGCGCCGGCAAGGCGCTGAACAAGCTTATAGGCTATATTTCCACTTTCCAGGTTAGGGAATATCAGAACATTGGCCTTTCCTGGAATTGTACTTCCGGGAGCTTTTTTCCTCCCTATTTCTTCAACTAGAGCTGCATCAACCTGAAATTCCCCGTCAATAACCAGATCAGGTGCCATCTCTTTGGCCATTCTTGTTGCATTGATCACTTTATCAACCATTTCATGCTTTGCACTTCCTTTCGTTGAGAAGCTTAGCATGGCAACGACAGGCTCAAAGCCGCCGATGGTTCTGGCTGTATGTGCAGTGGTAACAGCGATCTCTGCAAGTTCCCTGTCAGTAGGGTTAGGATGCACTGCACCATCGGCAAATACAAAAATCCCATCAGCACCGAATGATTTGTTGGGGTGGATCATCAGAAAAGCGCCTGAAACGACTGATATTCCAGGTGCCGTCTTAACATATTGGAATGCAGGGCGAAGCACGTCTCCCGTAGAGTGATCTGCGCCTGAAACTTCACCATCCGCATCACCGGCTTTGATCATCATAACGCCAAGGTAAAGCGGATCTTCAATAAGACGTGATGCTTCCTCTACAGTCATTCCCTTGCTTTTTCTGAGCTCAACCATTATATCTATGTAATGATCCTTTCTTTCATGCGACCTTGGATTAATTACCCTAACCCCTGAAATATTCCTTAAGCCAAGCTTTAACGCATGTTCTGAAATCTCGTCAGGATCGCCGATAAGAAAAATCTGTGCAAGCCCCTGCTCAGTGGCTATATCAGCTGCCCTAAGATTCCTTTCCTCGTATCCCTCGGGAAGAACTATCCGCATATTGTGTTTTTTGGCATTAAGTTTGATCCTTTCTAGTAATTCCATTGTATATCAATAATATAATATATTTAACATTATGGTCTAAATGTACAAAAAAAAAGTCCTATTAAACAAAAATGTTAGTCATGTTTCTTAAAATCTGCCTGAATTTCGGTAAAAATCCATCAAATAATAAATACTAAGGAAGTTCAGTACCTGTTCAAATCATTTTATAAATTTGGGGCTTTTAAACCCATAATTTATGAATTCTGTAAGCTCAAAGCTTGATCTGCTTAAAGAAAATCTGGAAGGCGACATCAAATACGATATTATTACACGAACTATATATTCTACTGATGCCTCTGATTATAAAGAAATGCCGGTGGCGGTGGTGTGGCCTAAAGGAGTTTCTGATCTGCGTAAAGTTCTGAAGTTTGCATCAGAAGAAAAAACAGGCCTCACTATGAGAGCTGCGGGCACTTCAATTGCCGGTCAGGTCGTAACCTCTGGTATAGTAGCTGATATATCGCGATATATGAACAGGATCATTGAGCTAAACAGAGATGAGAAATGGGTAAGAGTTGAGCCGGGTGTTGTTCTTGATGAGCTGAATATTTACCTGAAGCCTTATGGCCTGTTTTTCGGGCCTGAAACTTCCACATCAAACAGATGCAATCTTGGGGGAATGGTTGGAAACAATGCATGTGGGTCACACTCGCTTATATATGGCTCAACAAGGGACCATACTATTGAGATCAGGGCCCTTCTTAGCGATGGAAGCGAAGCATTATTCGGTCCTGTCGATAAAAGGACCTTTGATGATAAGTGTAAGGCTGACACCCTCGAAGGTGCCATATACAGAAATATCAGGGATATTCTTTCAGATGCTGATAACAGGAAGAATATTAAAGAACAGTACCCTGATCCATTAATTCCCAGGCGCAATACCGGATATGCCCTGGATCTGTTGCTCGACACTAATATTTTTGATGAAGGATCGGATAAACAGTTCAATTTCTGCAAACTACTCGCCGGATCGGAAGGAACGCTGGCGATAACCACCGAAATAAAGCTTAACCTGGTAGAACTGCCGCCAAAATATAAAGCCCTTGTATGCGTCCATCACAAAAAAAGAGATGAAGCATTTCATGCAAATCTGATAGCTTTAAAATTCAATCCGGCAGCCGTTGAGCTTACAGATGACAAAATACTTGCCCTTACACGCGATAACCTTAGCCAGAAAGAGAACAGGTTTTTCATCGATGGAGACCCAGGTGCCATTATGATTGTGGAGTTTGCGTGCCATTCAGAAAAGGAGGTCGATTCTGTGGCCAATGATCTAATAAATGCTCTCAAAGCTGCCGGTTACGGATATTCATACCCTGTTGTAAAGGGTCCTGACATGGCTAAGGTATGGGCTTTAAGAAAGGCAGGTCTTGGCATACTGGGCAATATGAAAGGTGACGGAAGGCCTGTGTCACTTGTGGAAGACACTTCAGTAAGAGTTGAAGATCTTCCTTCTTACATGGAAGAATTCGGTAATATGCTTGCAAAGTATGGTAAAGACTCGGTTTATCATGCTCATATCGGAACCGGAGAGCTTCATCTCAGGCCCGTCTTGAATCTTAAGGATCCAGAAGATGTAAAGTTATTCAGGACAATAGCGCTTGAAACAGCCAGGCTTGTAAAAAAATACCGTGGATCGTTAAGCGGGGAGCATGGTGACGGTAGGTTAAGAGGCGAATTCATTCCTCTTATGCTGGGGGAACATAATTACCAGCTTCTCAAGAAAATCAAAAAATGCTGGGATCCTGAGAATATTCTTAATCCCGGCAAAATTACCGATACACCCTCGATGAACACCCAGCTGAGATATAAGCCGGGAACCATTACCAGGGACATTGAAACAATATATGATTTTTCATCGACTGATGGAATAATAAGAGCAGCAGAAAAATGCAACGGATCAGGAGACTGTAGGAAATCAGTGGTATTTGGAGGCACAATGTGCCCAAGTTTCATGGCAACCAGGGACGAAGAATGTTCAACAAGGGCCAGGGCAAATCTGCTTCGGGAATTTCTCAGTAAGGAAGATGCTGATCCGTGGAATCACCAGGAAGTTTATAATATCCTTGATTTATGCCTCGGTTGCAAGGGATGCAAATCCGAATGTCCCTCCGGTGTTGATATCGCAAAGCTGAAATCGGAGTATCTCCAGCACTGGTACGACAGGCACCATATTCCTCTCAGGACCCTTCTCGTTGCATATATAACAACCTTTAACAAGATCGGATCCATTATACCACGAATTTATAATTACTTTCTCGCCAACAGATTTTTCTCAGGAATACTTAAAAGGGCCATAGGCTTCGCAGTTCAGAGGTCTATACCATTGATATACAATACAAGCCTAAGGAGATGGATCAGAAATAATCTGGCAGGGCTGAATCCTGATAATCCACAGGGAACAGTATGCCTTTTTGTTGATGAGTTCACTAATTACAATGATACAGAAACCGGAATTGCCGCAATTAAGCTATTGACCTCACTTAATTACAAAGTTGTCACAATAAATCATGATATAAGTGCAAGAACATTTATTTCCAAAGGATTGCTGAGGAAAGCAGGAAAAATATCAAAAAAGAACATTAGCGCTCTTTGTGATATTATTAGTGAGTCACTGCCGCTGATTGGTATTGAGCCCTCAGCAATATTTGGATTCCGTGATGAGTATCCTGATCTTGCTGGAGCCGGCCTGAAAGAAAAAGCCCTGAAAATTGCGGCTAACAGTTACCTTATTGACGAATTCATCGACAGGGAATTCAGGGAAGGAAGAATAAGCCGAGAGTCATTTACCACTGAAAGACGTGAAATACTGCTTCATGCGCATTGTCAGCAGAGGGCCGTATCTTCTTCGGCCCCTTCTATTAACATGCTATCCATTCCTGAAAATTACATGGTAAAAGAAATCCCCTCGGGTTGTTGCGGAATGGCCGGATCATTCGGATATGAAAAGGAGCATTATGATCTGTCCCAGAAAATTGGAGAACTTGTTCTATTTCCTGAAATTAGGAGCAGCAGAAGTGATGTTGTCATTGCTGCTCCGGGAACCAGCTGCAGACATCATATCAAAGATGGTACCGGCCGAAAAGCTAAACATCCTGTAGAAATACTGTATGAGGCATTGATCACCAAACCCTGACAGAAGTCGGCCGGGGAATTCCGGTTTAGTCTCTTTGCAGGCACTTCATAATGATAAATTATGAAGCATAACGGGGAAATCGGGTTAATTTAGCTGTTTCTTGCAGATAAAACGATCAGATATCCAGGGTAAAGTCATCACCATCATTAAGTACCGGGAATCTGGACCGGAATTCTACTAATTCCTCTATCGAAATATCTGCTGAGACAATGCATTCCGAATTCTTTATGCCGGATGCAAGCACTTCACCTTTAGGACCAACTATCATTGAATCACCGCAATATTTTATCCCTGTTCCGTCGATGCCAATTCTGTTCACGCCCGCAACGTAACACTGGTTTTCAATAGCCCTTGCTCTGAGAAGAGTGATCCATACATCCCTCCTGCTCTGCGGCCAGTTGGCTGAATTTATCAGCAGATCATAGTCATTTCTGCACCTGCTCCAGACCGGAAAGCGAAGATCGTAACATACATTGGGACAAATTCTTAGTTCTTTATGATTAAATACAACTCGTTCTCGTCCCTTACTGAAGAGAATATTTTCATTACCCGGACTGAACAGATGTCTTTTATCATATTTCCACATCCTCCCACCAGGTTCAGTAAAAAGCCAACGGTTGTAGTAAGTATTATGTTCCTTGACTATATAGCTCCCTCCGATGCCAACATTAAATTTCTTCGCCATTAACAGAAGCCATTCCATAGTAACTGAGCAGGGGTCTTCACATAGAATTTCCGGATTCATTGAAAAACCGGTATTAAACATCTCGGGAAGAAAAATCATGCCGGTTTCTTCGGTAATTCCTGAAATGAGCCGTTCAAACCTGGCAAAATTTTGATCTTTATCCTCCCATATTATGTCAGACTGTATAAGGGTTATCTTCATCTCTGAAATTTCTTGTCTGGGTGAATTATTTTTTCGTACACTCCTTTTGCCAGGTTAAAAATAAAAAAAGGGGGCCATAAAAGCCCCCTTGAAAGAAAAAAATCAGAACCAATGGTGGTAGCTATTATTTCTTTATAGATAGATAATAGTCATTGAATATTGTATTTAAGAGAGGTTTGTAGTACAGCCAGAAAAACCTTCTGGGATCATCTGGCTTATCAGTATAAAGCAATCCTTTGAGTTTTCCGAATCCCAGCATTCGTGATGTACAGAATACTACTTTATTGGTTGCAAAGTCGCCTGAAAAATAGTATGTTCTCTGATTTACGGGTTCCTGTATAACTGCCGGAAATTCCTTCGAAAGCATATTTGATGACAGCAGGGTATCTCCCATAGCTGTTGTCTCAAAGTGGAATTCCGATATTACGTTGCTCTGAAGGGGATCAATAATATCGAACCAGTTCTTAAATGCAACTGACGGAGGCACACCGTATTTCCTGCAGTTTACTGAATCGGTTACGATCCGTGGCAAAGCGTTGGTAAGATGTGTGCCCTCTTCCAGCACCACGATATTTTTCTCTGTAAGCAGAACTATACCGGGTTTGGTGAAAGTCCACGGTTTGCGGTATTGTTTTCGGTACATCGCTGCCATCCAGACAGGAAATCCCCTTGAAGTGGTATCAAGTTTTTCAAAATAGCATCCTGTCCAACCTGTGAAGGATATTCCAAGCTTTTCCTGTGTCCTGTAGGATTCAAAAGCAGCAGTTGGAAAATCAAAAGAGTTGTATTCAAGGATTATCAGCTTATTCCTGTTTTTCATTTCGTTAATAAGAAGATAATCGGTATTATTGAGGCCTCCGTAGATTTTTCGCGATTTGCGGCTCTTATTAACTCCGGCAAACCAGTCATTGAAGAAAATTCCGTAAGTGTCAGCAAAATACAGGGCATCAGCTTTATCAGGCAGAGTCATCATTTCCGACAGGTGATACTCTTTTTTAATACTGCCTCTTTCTTTTAAAGGCCGGGTTGGAGAAAATCCATAGTAATCCTTTCTGTAAGAATAACTGTTTTTCTTCTCTTTTTTTACAAACCTGTCATTTGTAAGTATCCATACCAGTGATTTATGCTTTAGTCGTTCAAGGGTTGGAACGGTTTTATTGAGAATTACAATATCGATCGGTTTCTTTTCCTGAAAATACCACCGGACAAAGCTGACAAAGGGCAGAATAAGGATTATTGCCAGGATAATTATTGTAATCAGGAGAGGCTTTTTCATAATATATATCTGACAAAATTCAAATACTCAAATAATCTTAATCTTAGACAGATTTAAGAAATAACTGTTAAATGTATCAATTTATTTTTTACAGAGGTAACTTTTTTTTCTCAAAGTGGAAAATTTGACAAAAACGTGCTTTCTAATATCCAATAGCTGAGTTTACTCCGCGCCAGTCAGCACCAGCTTTTAGGCGGCCGTCAGGGAGGATGTGTATTGCATTTACCCTGCCAATCAATGATCTTTCCCTGATTACATGTCCGATTCGGTTCAGCTGTACTATTGTTGTACTGTTGAGTGCGGCCTTTTCTATTGATATCTGATCTGGCATCCACTGGTGGTGAAAGCGTCCGGCATCTACTGCAAGGCCTATATCCATCTCATAATCAATAACATTAGTAATAATCTGCAATACTGTCGTTGGAATAGTTGATCCTCCGGGAGATCCTGCTACCATAAACAGCTTTCCATTTTTCTCCATAATAACGGGAGTCATTGAGCTCAGCATCCGTTTCCCTGCGCTGATTGAATTAGCCACCCCGCCTGAAAGGCCAAACATATTGGGTACTCCCGGTTTGACCGAGAAATCATCCATCTGATTGTTCATAAGAAATCCCGCACCCTCAATCACTATTCCGCTTCCGAAAGTCCCGTTAAGCGTCGTCGTTGCAGCAACTGCTCCCCCCATGAGATCAACAACCGAATAGTGAGTTGTTTCCTCACTCTCATTTGCTGAAGGTTGCCCGGCTTTTATCTCTGAGGAAGGAGTTGCAAGCTTTTCATTGAAGTTCTCCATTCGCTTTCTCAGATAAAACGGATCAACCAAACCGGACAAGGGTATATCGTTAAAATCAGGGTCGCCAAGAAATTCAGCTCTGTCAGCGAAGGCTCTTTTCTCTGCTTCAACCATCAGATGGACGGATTCCCATGAATGGAATCCCAGTTCCTTAAGATTATAAGGTTCAATCATCCCCAGTATCTGCAGAAGTATTACTCCACCACCTGAAGGAGGTGATGCAGTTATTATTTTATATCCCCTGTAAAAGCCCTCCAGAGGGGCCCTGAACACAGACCGGTATTCAGAAAGATCCTTAAGTCCGATGATACCATTTCCGCGCGACATTTCAGCAGCAATCAGTTCTGCTGTCTTTCCCGAATAAAATCCTTCCCTGCCGAAATCCCTGATCCTCTCAAGGGTCTCGGCAAGCTCAGGCTGCCTCAGAGTGTCTCCCGGTTCCCATAAATGGTCTTTGACAAAAGCAGGTAACAAGCGATTTCTGGAAATAAAATTGTCACGAAAACTGTTCATATCTTCAGCCTGTCCGGCGGTTATCGGAAATCCGTTTCTTGCAAGGTCAATAGCAGGCTGGATCAGATCACTGAAAGGGAGAATACCATATTTTGAATGGATGTTCAGCATCCCATCTACAGTACCCGGGATGCCGGATGAAAGATGTGTGTCGGTACTGAGTCCGGGTAAGAAATTTCCTTCCCGGTCAAGATACATATCCCGGGATGCTTTCAGTGGTGCTTTCTCCCTGTAATCGATCATTTCAGATCTTCCTGACGGATCTCGGTATATCATGAATCCACCGCCTCCCAAATTACCGGCTTCCGGATAACAAACCGCAAGTGCAAACTCAGTGGCTACAGCTGCATCAACAGCATTTCCGCCTTTCAGCAGTACATTAACACCTATCTTTGAGCTTTCATGATGGGCCGATACAACCATTCCACTGTCAGTAACCATATGTGGGTTGTCAGCAGATTCAACAGATGAAACCGGAATAGCTCCCCTGCATCCCCAGAATATTAATGCTATTAAAAATGGAATAGTTTTTATCATTTTTTTCTGTATGTTTTCTGCTATACGCACATGCAATAATAACAAAATTAATTCCAGCATTGAATGGCATGTTAATATTATGTTTTAACGATAATTGTTTTTACTAATTTTGTGCAAACAAATAATAATGCTGGCAAATCAACCTCTTGCTGAAAGACTGAGACCAAAGGATCTTGATGGTTTTTGCGGTCAGGATCATCTTGTTGGCCATAATGCCATACTTAGGAAAGTAATAGATTCCGGCAATATACCCTCATTCATTCTCTGGGGGCCGCCCGGGGTCGGAAAAACAACTCTGGCCTCAATAATAGCAAATACCCTAAAGAGGCCTTTTTTTCATTTAAGTGCGGTTCATTCCGGAGTAAAAGATGTAAGGGAAACGATTGAAAAAGCAAAAAAACAACAGTACTTCAACCAGCCCAATCCCATTCTGTTCATCGATGAAATACACCGTTTCAGCAAATCACAGCAGGATTCCCTTCTAAGTGCAGTAGAACAGGGCATTATAACTCTTATAGGTGCCACAACTGAAAATCCTTCGTTTGAGGTAATCTCTCCCCTCCTTTCGAGGTGCCAGGTTTATATCATGAATCCGTTGAGTGAACCTGAGCTGAAGATACTGCTGGACAAGGCACTCAGCAAAGACCCCTATCTGGCTGAATATGATATCGAAATAAAGGAAAACGAAGCTTTATTGAGAGTATCGGGCGGTGATGCAAGGAAACTCTATAATGCACTTGAACTGGTAGTATCGGCAGAAGCAACTGAGTCGGGATCCAAAAAAATCATTATCGACAACGGGAAGGTGTTAAAGCATGTCCAGAAGAACCTGGCACTCTATGATAAGAACGGAGAACAGCACTACGATATAATCTCTGCATTCATCAAATCGATGAGAGGAAGTGATCCGAATGCCTCTGTTTACTGGCTGGCAAGAATGGTTGAAGGAGGTGAGGATCCGAAATTTATTGCAAGGCGGATGTTAATTCTTGCCGCGGAAGATATAGGCCTGGCAAATCCAAACGCACTGCTCCTGGCACAGGCCTGCTTCGAGGCCATAAATGTAATAGGTTGGCCAGAGTCGAGGATCATACTTTCCGAAACCGCCATCTATCTGGCCTCCTCACCAAAAAGCAATGCCTCTTATATGGCTATTGAAAAAGCAATAGAAACAGTAAGTGAAAAAGGTGATCTTCCGGTGCCCCTTCATTTAAGGAATGCTCCGACTAAGCTTATGAAAGACCTTGGTTATCATAAGGATTATAAGTATGCTCATACGTTTGAAGGGAATTTCGTCGTGGAAAACTATCTTCCTGAGGAACTTAAAGGTGAAAGATTCTATGATCCGGGAAATAATCCAAAGGAAGAAGAAATCAGAAAGCGACTTATAGGGTTATGGAAAGGCATATATAAATACGACAGGTGATATTCTCCTGCCTCAGGAATCTTTCATAACCAAGAATTGGATTATTGTGAATGATTTAAAACTAGTTGTCTTAAACCAAAACGTTTTGATCAGTTACACGCGAAAAGAAAAGATGAATATTTTATTACCTTTGTGACCACATGAAAAATTCTTGTTACTGAAACAAACAAGATCATGAAACCTTAATGTATTTTAAGACATAAACACAATAATAATCAATTACATAAGGATTGCACACGCACTACTTGTATTATTAATATAGTTATATAATTTAGTTTGAAAAAAGAAGAAATTAATATCCCGCTGTTGAGATATGGAGATTCAGGCAATTTTATTCTCATCGCCGGCCCCTGTGTTGTAGAAGGTAAGGATATTGTTTTCAGAATTGCCGATCACCTTGTGAATTTGTCAGAAAGGTACAGGATCCCGTTTGTTTTCAAGTCATCATACAGAAAAGCAAACAGATCAAGGATCGATTCATTTTCAGGTATTGGCGACCTGAAAGCACTGAAAATACTCTCCGGGGTAAGAGACAGGTTTAAGGTACCTGTAATCACTGATATTCATAATCCGGAAGAAGCAGAAATGGCTGCAGAATATGTTGACATATTACAGATTCCGGCGTTCCTGTGCCGACAGACCGATCTTCTGGTATCAGCGGCAAAAACAGGTAAATGGATAAATATTAAGAAAGGGCAATTCCTTTCAGGATCATCAATGAAGCATGCAGTTGATAAAGTGAGGGAGTCAGGTAATAATAAGATTATGCTCACCGACCGCGGGAATATGTTCGGATACCAGGACCTGGTAGTGGATTTCAGAAATATTCCAATAATGAAATCATTTGGAGTTCCTGTAATAATGGATATTACCCACTCACTTCAGCAGCCAAACCAGGATTCGGGTATTTCTGGAGGGAGACCGGAAATGATTGAGACCATAGGCAAGGCAGCAATAAGCGTAGGTGCCGACGGAATCTTCATTGAGACTCATCCTGATCCCGTCAATGCAAAGTCGGACGGAGCCAACATGCTCATGATGAATAAAATGGAAAGCTTGTTAATTAAGCTTACAGCATTAAGAGAAACTATTAACAATTTTAATACTAATTAATTAATGTCTTATGAAAAAGTTCCTTCTGATTTTTGCAATGCTTTCTTCTGTTACGGTATTGACCGCTCAGTCGCTCAACGAAATAGTGAAAAACTTCACGATTGCCAATAAACTCGACAAGATTGCCAGTCTTCAATCAATTAAACTAACTGGTAACATGTCGATGATGGGAATGGATATGCCTATGGTTATTTATATGAAGAATCCCAATAAGATAAAGTCTGTTGCAACAATAGGAGGACAGGAAATGATTCAGGTATTTGACGGAGAAAAAGGTTATATGATAAATCCGATGACCGGATCCACAACTCCTGTGGAAATGGGGCAGGAAGAAGCCAGGCAGCTGCTCAGAAGCAATATTTTTCAGAATTATCTCGACAGTTACCTGAAAAATAACCAGCTCACCCTGGAAGGCGTTGAAAATGTCAATGGAAAGCCAGCATTCAAAATAAAAGCTTCCATCGAGGGTGGAAATGTCATAAGAATTTTTATAGACAAAAGCAGTTATCTTATTGTCAAGACTGTAGCTGATGTGAAGCAGGGCGGTACGTCATTCTCACTTGAATCTGTTCCTGGTGATTATACCGAAACTAACGGGGTGATACTTCCTATGACAACTACTACCTCGGCAGCAGGAATGCAGTTTGTTTACAAGTATACAGATGTAAAAGTGAACGAACCGATGGATGACGCCATTTTTAGGGTCAAATAATGAACTAAGGTGGCAGCCGTTAATGCTAGTGAAAACATAAATAAAACAGTCTGCCTGTAAGCCGGATTCTGTACCGGTCAGATTTTCTGCAAGAGAATTTTAAACCGGGTTCCATCATTTATCTTGTCCTGTCATTGCTGACCGGATCAAACGACCTACCCCCCGACATCGGACGAGCAATCCTTAAAGCCGGTATACATGGTCTTTCAACCCATAATGTGTACGGCTATTGATGTCACCACCAATACCGGTGAGCCTTTACCTCGCCTTTTCACCCGTTCCCTGCTTCCCGGGATTCGGGAAAACAGGGTGGTTATTTTCTGTTACACTAATATACCCTTACGGATATCTTTCTGTTAGAAAGTATGGTGCTCTGTGTTGTCCGGACTTTCCTTCCCCCGGCTTACCGGTTTGCACCAGGCGACGGGGAACGATGGAACGGCAGACTGTAATGCAAAGTTAATAAAACTAATTGTTATCAGCATAAAAAGTATATTTGCTTAATTTTGAACCTCCATAAATACTATACCCTGAATTCTGAGAAATAAAAATACATGATGAACGGAGATTCATTTTATGAAACCTAAATGTATTTGCATGCACAAACAAAATAATATAATAATCAACTACATGGAGGTTCCATCATACCATTAAAATCAAATTATTATATGATGAAAAAGAGGATAAAAGCAGCAATGGTCGAGGGAAAAAGTGATCTGGATTTTGAGATGAAGGATTATTTTTATGATCTGCCCGATGAAAAAATTGCACAATATCCTCTAAAAGAACGAGATAGTTCCAGATTACTGGTTTATAAAGACAGTAAAATATCTTCTGACCTGTTTCGGAATATCAGCAATTACTTACCAGAAAACAGCCTGCTGGTATTCAATAATACCCGAGTGATAAGGGCAAGACTTTTATTCAGGAAAGAGAGCGGAGCAAGAATTGAAATATTGTGTCTGGAACCGGTGTTACCTAAGAACTATGAATTATCACTCAGATCAAAGAACCAGGTTGAATGGAAGTGCATTATTGGAAATCTCAAGAAATGGAAAAGCAGAACTCTCTCATTAAGTTTCAAACGCAGAGGCACCAGTCACCTGCTTGTTGCAGAAAAAGTTTGTCAGTATGGTGAAGAATGGAGGATCAGATTTTCCTGGAATAATCCTGAATTGAACTTCGGGGAAGTAATTGAGTCTGCAGGACACGTCCCCCTTCCTCCATATATTAAAAGGGAAGACGAGGCATGCGACGCATCAAGTTATCAGACTGTATATTCACGGGTAAAAGGATCTGTAGCAGCCCCCACAGCCGGACTTCATTTCACTGAAACTGTGCTTGACAATTTGTCGCGGAAACCTGTAAGAATGACTGAACTTACACTCCATGTGGGGGCAGGGACATTCCGGCCGGTCAGTTCCTCAAAAATCACCGATCATGAGATGCATGCAGAATATTTCTTTGTAACCAGGGAAACCATTGAAATCCTCAGAGAGAGCCGGGGTAATATTATATCGGTAGGCACAACTTCACTGAGAACCCTTGAAAGCTTATTCTGGATCGGAGTCAGTATAATTGAGCAGTCACCTGTGACCGAAGGCAGATTCATAATAAGTCAGTGGGAGCCGTATTCAAAAAAAACAAATGTTACTCCTGATGATGCGCTTCATGCTGTATCAGATTACATGAAGAGTAATAATATAACCATTCTGACCGGATCAACAAGCCTTATAATCGTCCCGGGATATAAATTCAGGATGATCCGTGGACTTATCACAAATTTCCATCAGCCCGGAAGTACTCTTCTGCTCCTGGTTTCAGCTTGGGTTGGAACTGACTGGAAAAAGATTTACAGCTATGCCCTGGAGAATAATTTCAGGTTTCTGAGTTACGGAGACAGCTCTCTCCTTTATAAACCATCAGACCAGTGTTGAAAATCAAATTATTGTTACGAAGAAATTCATCACTTTTTTTTGATTGTATAATGATAATTTGTTTATTTGAAATTTCAAAATGTAAAATATAATATGGACAATAACAGGCTAATGAATCAGATAAGTACCATTTTCAGTGTATTTATGGTTTTGTTTTATATTGGGGTTGGCATATATCTGATTTTCTTCTTTAAACAAACCTATCTTGACAGAGCTTTACTTGTAATAATGGGGTCAACATTCATATTCTACGGAATTTTCAGGGCATTCAGGACATACAGGAAAATTGTTGAATTGTTTTTCAGAGGGGATTACCAGGACACTGATGACAAATACATTTGACCCGGAAAATATAAATGGCATGCACTTTGCAGTTGTTCAGTTACTAATATTTTGGTAATTGACAAAATTTTATGAAAATGATAGTAACGAAACATTATCAAAAAATTATTAATATTGCCAACCAGAAATATTATTCTAAGGTTACTAAAGCTGTGAGAATTCTATATCCGGATTATTCAGTATTAAAAAGGCTTTTCCTGCTTGCATTGATTATTGTTTTATCATCATCATGCCAGAGTGGAATAAGAACGGCAACAGATGAGACTCCTACAAGGGGAAACATTAAAATTGCCGTTGATGAGTCATTTAAACCAATAATTGATACTGAAATTTATACTTTCACATCTTTGTACAGGAATGCGACAATAACACCGTTATACAAACCTGAATATGACGTAATCAATGATTTCATGAATGATTCCGTCAGATTGATGGTAACCAGTAAGAACCTGACCGAAAATCAGATACAATATCTCAGAGACACTCTTGTTGTGGCACGGACAACCCGTTTCGCCTATGATGCTCTTGCCCTAATAACCAACAAGGAAAATACCGATACACTTATAAGGTATGAAATAATAAGGGATATTTTTAAAGGTAAAATCACTAACTGGAAAGAGATTAATCCAAAATCCAGGCTTGGCGAAATCAGGGTCATTTTCGACAATAATAAATCAGGTAATATCCGCTATTTCAGAGAGATATTCGAAATAGACGGACCTCTTGGTCCCAATTTCTTTGCTTTAAACACTAATCCTGAAGTTGTGGATTTTGTATCGAGGAACAATGATGCTCTTGGCATAATAAGCGTAAACTGGATCAGTGATAAGGATGATTCACTGAGCATGAGCTTTATAAAGAAAATAAATGTTCTGGCAATCTCGCAGCAGTTTGTCAATGACGGTTCCTATTACAGGCCATATCAGGGATCAATATATGACAAATCGTATCCCTTTGTGAGAGAAGTATATCTTATATCGAGGGAAACCTTCAGCGGTCTCGGATCGGGATTCATACAATGGGCCACTGCCGAACAGGGCCAGAGAATAGTATTAAAATCCGGACTCGTACCTGCTACAATGCCTATCAGATTGGTTCAGATAAAACACTAGAAATAAAATACACAAGAATTATATATAAACAGACAAACAGTTTTAACCAACTCATTAAAGAATAAAAATGATAAACTATAGAATTATGAAACGATTTATTTTAAATCCGGTTGGTTTGATGGCAGGCCTTTTATTGTTTTTGCTGGCAGGTAATCTTAATGCGCAGGATCTGGCATCTGCCATTAAGCTTACAAGAAGTGAGCAATATGATAAAGCTGATGCAATGTTGAAGGAACTGATAAAGAAAGAACCATCAAACAGTAAGGTATATTTTTACCTCGGAGAAAATTACCTTCTTGAATATTTTTCAGATACTATATCAAATTCTCTCGTTGTCGCTACGAAGGCGGCCAAGGAGGTATATCAGAAGGGAGTGGAAGTCAATCCCAGTGATCCATTGAATTATGTAGGACTGGCAAAAGTAGCAAGTTACCTGGGAGATGAGGGTAAAGCCGAAGAGATGAGGGCAAAGGCAAAGAGTTTTCTCCTGCCATTCAAGAGTCTGAAAAAGATCAACCCTCCCGCAAAGGATTATGCATTTGCTCTGGCTAAAATTGCCGAATCCTATATGAATTTAAAGAACAATACTGTTGATACTTCCAAAGCATTGCCGCTCATCAGACAGGCGCTAAAGATCGACAACAAGAATGCAGATAATTACCTTATTGCAGGAGACATTTATATGCTTGTAAATGACGGGTCGAATGCAATAAGGAACTATAATCAGGCTCAGTTTGCCGATCCCACCTCTTCCACAGCAAATATGAAGATTGGTTATGTTTATGTAAAGGGACGTGCACTTCAATCGGCCATTCCATATTTTGAGGAAGCTATAAACCTGAATGCTGACTATGCACCGGCATACCGTGAACTTGGACAGCTTTACTGGAGGGCCGGCAGGCTAGAGCAGTCAAAAGCCAATTTCAAAAAGTATCTCGACCTCACAGCCGGCAACATACCCGCAAAGACCAGGTACGTAAACTCTCTATTTTATGCAGGCGACTACGATGAAGTTATTAAGAACGTTGAGGAAATCCTCAAAGTTGACGATTCAAGAGCATATATGAACCGACTTGCAGGTTACTCCTGCTTTGAGAAAGAAAATCCTGATTACGAAAAGGCACTTGCATATATGGAAAAGCTCTTCGCAACGGTCAAACCTGAATTTATCCTTCAGAAAGACTATCATTACATGGCAAGGATACTTTTAAAGAAGAATCAGAATTACACAAAGATGATTGATGAGCTCAATAACCTGAAGCCTCAGCTTGAGAGGGAAAAATCAAGACTTAATGTTGCACCCGCAGCAGAAAAGCCAAAATATAAAGCATCGGTAGATGAGCTTACATCCAAAATTGCAAATCTCGAAAGTGAAATATCCAAAGCTTCAAAGGAAATTGACAGGGGATTTGCCGAATACCACAAAGCGCTTGAATTTGATCGCAAGGATTCCGGCAGTTCAACATATTCTTCAAAAGAACGGGCACTTCTCAGCGAAATAGCAGCAAATTATTATGCTTACAGAAGATATGATAATGCTGCCAAAACATGGGCCAAGCTTATTGATCCCGACAAAGAAAACAATCTGGCTGATTACATGCAGGTTGGAAGAGCCTATTACAACGGAGAGAATTACAAGTCAGCCGATTCAATATTCAATATAGTAATCAAAAAGGATCCCGACTATTTGCCCGCATACGTATATATAGCCCGCACTTATTCAAGAATGGATCCCGATACCAAGCTGGGGCTTGCTAAACCAAAATTTGAGAAACTGCTTAATATTGCCTCCAGAGATTCGGTTAAAAATGCCGGTGAAATGGTAGAGGCACTCACATATCTTGGCTATCTGAATATGGAGAACGGTAATTACACCAAAGCTAAAGATTATTACAACAGAATGATAAATATTGCTCCCGATAACAAGGAATACAAGATCAGAGGGCTAAATGGACTTGGCAACCTAGAAACAAGAGCTGCCGGACAGGAAAAAACTCTTGAAGGCAAGCTTGCATTTCTTGGAAGAGCGGCAGAAATTTATGGAAATATACTTGCCCTCGATCCTGCCAATGCATCGGCAAAAAGCACGCTGCGCTGGGTTCAGGATTATCAGGCATCAGTAAAGAAAGGGATCAATCCCAACGAGATCAAGGGAGTCGTCACCAACTCAGCAGGTCAGCCTATCCCTTATGCCTCAATAAGAGTGAAAGACACTGCTGCTGAAAATCTTACAAATACCAAAGGTGAGTACAAGTTTGAAATACCTCAGGGATCGGAAATCCTCATTATAAGTGCCAAGGGCTATAAAACCAAAGAGGTGGAAATTACCAAATCAAGGGTATATAACATAAAGCTTGAACAATAAATCGGTTACTGCAGCCGGAAGATGTTATCATTCCGGCTGCAGCCATAAAATATATACAGATTGTATTTCATTTCTTGAAATTTTTGCTTCATTTAATCTCTTAACGTTTATATGGCAGCATCTAAACATTTAAAAATGATAATATTTTTTTGAGCAGTTGGAAAAAAAAATTGAAAATATATATATTTGCAGATCATTAAAATTTTAACCTAACCAAAATCGATAAAAATGAGTAAACAAGGAAGTTCGTTCAAAGAAGCGCTGCAGAATATCTTTGCAGTAAGTGCTATTTTAATAGCTTTTGTGGTTTCCTATCTATTGTTTGTCAATGTGATGGGGAACCCAGTAAACTTCGAAGGTGGTAATCCTAAAGGGCATGCTTTACAGGGCAACTATCTCGGAATAGTTTACAAGGGAGGTTTCATTGTTCCAATCCTCATGACATGTGTGCTTACCCTTATCATCTTCATCTTTGAAAGGGCAATAACTCTTTCAAGGGCAAAAGGTAAAGGAAGGCTGAATACCTTCGTACGCAATCTCCAGAACCTGCTCGCTGAAGATAAAATTGAGGAAGCTATTGAAGCCTGCGACAAACAGAAAGGTTCGCTTGCAAATGTGATGAGAGCTGGTTTGTCTCGTTACCGTGACCTTCAAAAAGACAAAGAGCTGGAAAAAGACCAGAAGATTCTGTCGATACAGAAATCTTTCGAAGAAGCTACAGCACTCGAATTGCCAATGCTTTCAAGGAACATGGTAATATTCTCAACACTCGCATCAGTATCAGTGCTTATTGGTCTTATCGGAACTGTTCTCGGTATGATCCGTGCATTTGCTGCACTTGCACAATCAGGCGCTCCTGATGCCCTTGCTCTGTCACAAGGTATTTCAGAAGCACTTGTAAACACAGCATTTGGTATCACAGGATCAACACTGTCGATTCTTGCTTTCAACTATTTTACAACAAATATTGACTCATACACATTCAAAATTGATGAAGCAGGGTTCAGCCTGACACAGAATTTTGCTGCCTCATTGAAAGACAAGTAGTAATGAATCTTTTGGTTAAAAATCATTAAAAAGAAAAGAGATGCCAAAGATCAAATTACCAACCAAGTCGCCCCACATCGACATGACCCCTATGGTTGACACATTTGCCGTGGTGCTTACATTTCTAATGCTCACCACAACAATGAGACAACCGGAACCGGCAACTGTCGATACACCTTTTTCAATATCAGAAAAACCGATACCGGACTTTAATACAATGACTTTTCTGCTATCCACTGATGATAAGATCTTTCTGAATATGGATAACGGCCCGGATACTCTTCTCAAATTCAGGCCGAAAATTCTCGCAGAAATGGGTAAACGCTACAATATTGAGTTTACCGAGAAAGAGCTCAGAGAGTTTGAAAAATATCCATCATCTATCGGTGTACCCATACAGAAGATGAAAGATTTTCTGAATGCGGATAATGCGGATGACAGGAAAGCATTGCAAACAGGTATCCCCATAGATTCAACCGACAATCAGCTTGCTAACTGGATCGTTGCAATACGCTTGGTGAATCCAAACGTTCAGGCCTGTATTAAAGGTGATTCAAAAACAGGGTTTCCAATCGTAAAGAAAACTCTGGATATTTTGCAGGAGAGAAATGTTAACAGATTCAACCTTGTTACAAATCTTGAAGCTATTAAAATAAACCTGGAAGAAATACAGCAGTGATATGGCAGAGGTAATAGTTGAGGAAAAAGGTAAAGGTGGGAAAAAGAAAGCCAAGAAGCATCCACCTCGTATAGACATGACGCCGATGGTTGACCTTATGTGTCTGCTCATCACGTTCTTTATGCTTACGACGGCTTTCAGCAAAGCCAAGATCATGGAAATTGTTCTTCCCGAGAAGATCAAGGACCCGACAAAGCAAGAAGCCCCGAAAATTTCGGCAAGCCGTACTCTGAATATCATTCTTGGTCCGGACGATAAAGTTTACACCTATCCCGGATCAGTTAAACCAGAGGATTACAATAATCTGCCTCCCCTTAACGAGACAGATTTCAGCCCTAGCGGGATACGCCAGATGCTGCTTGAAAGAAACCGTGCTCTTTTCAAGAAAATTGATGACTTCAATCAGCAGGTCATAACAGGAAAACTGGTCATTTCCCAGGATTCCGTGCAAAGCTCCATAAGTAAACTGAAAAGAGATGATGATACCGGGCCTATTGTTCTGATTAAAGCCTATAAAGGGGCTAATTATGGCAACTTTGTAGATATTCTGGATGAAATGAATATCTGCGGAATAGCACGTTATACATTCGTTGATATCGCATGGTATGAAGAAAAGATGGTGGAAATTGCTGCTGGAATAGCTTCTTCTGCCACAAAGACTTCATCAAATTAACCCGTAAACCTTTATTGATATGGCAAAACAAAAGATCATTGCGCCTTCTTTCGACGATATAGTCTTCGAAATGAGGAATAAGGAGTACGGTGCTTACAAACTAAGGAAGAAATACAAACGGAATGTAATTATCTCGATGGTTATTGCGGTAATTATTTTCAGTACTGCGATCCTTATACCCTATCTGAACGCAAAGGCTGCAGAGAACAGATCCAAGCGTGCTGAACGGCAGGTCGAAATTAAGATGGAAAACCTTGACCAGCCTGCGGAACAGATAGCTCCCCCTCCACCCCCTCCGCCTCCTCCACAAGATGCAGTTCAGCAGGCGAGATATGTACCTCCGGTTGTGGTTGACTCTGTAAAACCTGAGGAAGCCGTTCAGCTGATGACTGCTGACCAGGCACAGATTGAAGTCAGGGATGAAGAAGTTGTTGAAATAGTTGAAGTGGTCAAGGAGGAAGTTCGGGAAGAGGAACCCGAAGCAGAACCATTCGTGGTCGTTGAGGAAATGCCCATGTTCCCCGGTGGTGATGCCGCACTTCTGGCATATATTGCTGAAAACACTCAATATCCTGAAGTGGCAAAGGAAAACAACATTCAGGGAAAGGTAATTGTCAGATTCTGTGTTACATCAAAAGGCACTGTTGACAGGGTCTCCATTCTTAAGGGCGTTGATCCTGAGCTTGATAAAGAAGCTATTAGAGTTGTACAGACACTTCCTTCGTTTAAACCAGGCAAACAGGGAGGAAAACCTGTTCCTGTATGGTACATGGTACCAATAAACTTTACTCTTAAATAAATAAGTTCCAATAACCAAAAAGCCGTTTCAGAATATCTGAAACGGCTTTTTTTTACCCCGGATCCTTAAATTTAAAACTTTTGATAATTGTGATATTTGTTATCACTATTCTCTATTTATCTTTTCAATCTCTTTCCTGAGCAGTGCCACAAACCCTTCAATATCATCTGTAGTGGTATCCCAGCTTGTCATAAGTCTGTATTCACTGATACTTTCATCCCACGGATAAAAAAAGTAATACTTTCTTATCTTTTCTGCCAGATCAGCAGGCATAATAACGAATATCCCGTTAGCCTCCACCGGCTGTGTGATCTTTAGTTCGCTGAATTCCATTAATTTCCCGGCCAGAATCCTGGCCATCGAATTGGAATGTGAGGCGCACTCCTTCCAGAGATTATTGCTGAAATATGCATTATACTGGGCAGAAATATACCTCATTTTCGATGCGAGCTGCATTCCCTGCTTCCTGATATACTTAAAATCCTTTGAAATGCCTTCCCGAAGGAAACATACTGCCTCTCCGTACATCATTCCGTTTTTTGTACCTCCGAATGAAAGCACATCCACTCCTGCATCAGTTGTAAATGCCTTAAATGGAAGATCCAGTGTAACTGCAGCGTTGGCTATTCTTGCACCGTCCATATGAAGATACATGCCTTTGGCATGGGCAAAATCAGCCAGTCTCCTTATCTCGGCAGTGGTATAAACAGTGCCCATTTCGGTTGCCTGTGTTATGGAAATGACCCCCGGCTGCGAATGATGTTCAAAATCAAATCCGTGCATATGCTTTTCAATCAATACTGGTGTAATTTTGCCATCGGGAGTATCAACGGTAAGCACTTTGCAGCCAATGAATTTTTCGGGAGCACCACATTCATCCTCTTCAATATGAGCAGATGAAGCTGTAATAACTGAATTCCACGATTTGGCTATACTGCTAAGACCCAGAACATTGGCAGCAGTACCTGTGAAAACAAAATAAGTTTCAGTCTTTTCTCCCAGGATTTCTCTGAAGAGAGCTTTTGCCTTATCAGTATGCTCATCTGAACCATATGCTATGGTATGCCCATCATTAATACGGTTAATCTCTGACAGGATATGCGGGTGCACACCTGCATTATTGTCGCTGGCAAAACCTCTCATACATTACCATCTTCCAATGATTTTTGCCATATATTCTCTTGCCAGTCTTACCTGTTCATGAACATATTCGATTCCGGCAATTGTATGATCTTCCTTAAGAACCTGGTGGCACAGTTCGAAAGTGAAATATCCTTCATAGCCTATTTCATTCATCAGGGATATATAATGTTCATAATCAGGAATCTGCCTGTTAGCATAATACTCCAGAACCAATGGTTTAACTGTTCCATCCTTGTCGCGGTAATATTCTCCACCGTAATGGGAATGTACCTGCAATGCTCCAACAGTCTTTACTGCATTGGCAACATAATCTTTGTTGAGGTTCTCAAAAATAGGCAGATCAAGACAAACTTTCAGCCATGGAGAATTTACTTCCCTGACAAGGTCAAGAGTGTCTTTCCATCCTCTTATGAGCGGAGCATGGTTTTGCAACACCATTATGATTCCAGACTCCTCTCCCATTTTTGCTGCTTCCCTGAGGCAATCCTTTACGAAGTTATAACGGTCAAGCCGGGTAGCAAATGGATATTGCCGCTGAAATGTGTAATAGTCACCTCTTACAAGCTCGTAAGTACCTATTCCCTCGTGGATTGGCACTCCTGGCCAGGCTGCAAACAGTCTTACATACTTTGCACCAAGATCTTTAGCCAGTCTGGCTGTTTCTCTTACCATCAGCAGCTGGCATTCCCTGTGTTCGGGTATAGGGCTTGAAAAGTCATTGTTTGCAGCCACGCATGGTATATCCAGCCCGTATTTTGCAAGGGCATCGCGCATCTCATCCCGCCTGCGCTGGTTAAGATCCATCGGATTACCCATCGGACGCTTGTTATCAAGCTCAACACCGTCAAATCCGAATTCCTTTGCCCTCCTGCACATTTCTTCAAATGAAAGTGCATCGCCCTTATACCATATGCCTCCGTAAGTAATCGAATACAAGCCGATTTTTATTTTTGCTTTTCCTGATTGCTTTTGTTCAGAATTGACCATCTCAGGAATTGTTCCTGAAGTAACTCCTCCGAACATGGCAGCGCCGGCTGCTGCACCTGATGTCTCAATAAACTTTCTCCGATCCATTTCTTTGTTTATTTTTTTATTTGCATTTTGCTTCTCCATGAAAAGAATAACATCATCAGGCCAAATACCAGCATGATGATTCCCATTATTACATTTACATTTATCCCCAGGGATTTGATGTACATTTCCGTGTTAGAAAATGTAAACAGTCCGTAAGCAGTTATTAAAACCCCCAGAATTGAGAACATTAGTCCTATAGGTATTCTTATGTCAACCATTTTGATTTCCTCCTACCAGAATATTATACTTAAAATTACACATATTACGGCAACAATTACAGCCAGTCCGACAGGACGCTGATACCATGCAGCATTCTCTTCGACCAGTTTTGGAGTCAGAGAATAGACCAAACCACGCAGATCTTCATCAGTTTTTATCTTACGGGTCAGAAGGGAAAGTACTACTGTAACCAGGGTAGCAACACTGAATGCAATTATTGCAGTCCAGAAGTTTTGTGCCATCTCTACCGGATAGGTATGAACAACAGCTATCCATCCGCCCTTTACAAGAGTTGTTGCACCGTCTGGAACTGTAAGTCCGTGATGGACAAGAGCCATCAGGAATCCTGAGAGAAGCCCAGTAAATGCGGCATGTCCTGTTGTTCGTTTCCAGAACATACCCAGGAAGATCACTGCAAAAAGAGGAGCATTAATCATAGAGAATATGGTCTGGAGGAAATCCATTATGTTTCCGAACTTTGTTGCAATATAAGCGGCTGCAATACTAAGCAGCACACCGCATATGGTTGCAACTCTTCCCACATTGAGGTAATGTTTTCCGTCAGCCTCTTCATTCCCCGTTGGCTTTCTTATATAGCTCTGATAAATGTCATAAGTCCATACGGTATTGAATGCAGACACATTTCCGGCCATTCCCGACATAAACGATGCCAGTAATGCAGTAATTCCAAGACCGAGCACGCCGGCAGGCAGATATTGCCGCAAAAGCATGATGATTGTATAATCGTATATGGGTTTTCCGCCCGGATCAAGCGGCATGATAAAGTTTTTCGAAGGGTCTTTCCAGAGAGCAAGTGAGATAATACCTGGTACAATAATCAAAAAGGGAATAAACATTTTTGGTATAGCTCCAATCAAAGGTACTTTTCTTGCTGCTGTAATCGACTCAGCAGCAAATGCTCTCTGAACAATTAGGAAGTTTGTGCACCAGTAACCGAATGATAAAACAAAACCAAGGCCAAACAGAATTCCAAACCACTCAACACCGAGGGGATTCGCTGTTGCATGTCCCGAATATTTCCATGTTGTGGTCCATGTGTCAGATGCATATCCCAGATCAGTGGATATTGGTGCAAGGCTTTCCTTCAGCCCCGACCATCCTCCGATATCACTGAGGCTAAGAAAGACCAGCGGAAGCAATCCTATAACGATAATAAAGAACTGAAGCACCTCATTATAAATGGCCGATGACAATCCTCCCAGGTAAGTATATCCGAGGACAATCAGTGCCGATATCCACAAGCTTATATTGAAATCCCATCCCAGCACCCTCTCCATAAGAATTGCGAGTGCATACATGGAAATTCCGGAAGCCAGAATTGTCATCAGTGCAAACAGAATAGCATTCAGTCCCCTTGTTTTTTCATCATACCGGAGCTTAAGAAATTCCGGAACAGACCTGGCTTTGGATCCATAATAAAACGGCATCATGAATACAGCTAGAAAAATCATGGCAGGGATAGCACCTATCCAGTAAAAATGGGTAGTAAGCATGCCATATTTCATCCCTGAACCAGTCATACCCATAACCTCTAAGGCGCCAAGATTGGTTGAAATAAAAGCCAAACCGGCCACCCAGGCAGGAATAGACCGGCCCGCTTCAAGAAATGCATTGGCATTTTTCATGTATTTACGCAGGAACCATCCTATTCCAAGCACAAAAACAAAATAGATTATCATTATCAGATAATCTATCCAGCTCAAATCAAGTTTCTCAAGCATGATAAACGGAATTAAGTTTTTCGAGTTCAAATAAATATTACGTACCAGGATATCAAATGAGTTAATCATTCAGAGTAAAAATACTTATTAAGATCGGTATTTCCATATCAGATAGATTTTTTTTATTCGCCTCATACCGGCAACTGTATCCATCTATATTTCTCTCTTTTTCAATAAGTCGTTACTAAGGATTTCAGTTAATCTGTTTCTTTGAAATGCATTTAGTTAAATATATTTGCATAAAATTTATTTTGAAGGCCAGATATTTTATATTCATCTCATTCAAAGGGGCGCGATATCATGGATGGCAATTACAGCCAAATTCGCTCTCAATCCAGAAGATTCTTGATGATACTCTTAGTCTTGTCCTTAAGGAAAAGATATCTACCACAGGAGCAGGAAGAACAGATTCAGGAGTTAACGCTTCCGTTTTCTGTGCACATTTTGACAGTATGGTTCCTGATCTGGACTTAAAGGAGAACTTAATTTTCAGGCTCAACAGGTTTCTACCCGCTGATATCGCAGTCTGGGCAATAAAACGTACCGTTCCAGATGCACATGCCCGTTTCAGTGCATTATCCCGAACCTATAAATACTTCATATCAAGACAAAAGGACCCTTTCAGCGAACAATCAAGCTGGTATATCTATGGTGATCTTAATATCACCGAGATGAACAGTGCTGCAGAAGTTTTACTTAGACATTCAGATTTTACAAGTTTCAGCCGGCTCCATTCCGACAATAAAACCAATATATGCAGGATTATGACAGCAAGATGGTATACACAAGGAGACAAATTGATTTTTACCATCAGGGCTGACAGGTTTCTGAGGAACATGGTACGCGCAATAACCGGCACCATGGTAAATGTTGGCAAAGGCAGGATAAGTGTTGACCAATTTGAGGATATTATTAATGCAAAAGACCGATCTAGGGCAGGGATGTCAGCCCCCGCAAAAGGTTTATTCCTGACTGATATTGAGTATCCGGAGAACCTTTTTGCCGTCAGATGAGGGAGTGTTTAGTTGATTTGTTATAATATGATTTTAATCAATGAGATACAAAAGAATATTTATTTATTAACCACACATTCAGGTGGGAAATAATTGAATACTTTCGTCGTTTGATATATAATGTAAACCAATAATTAAATAGAAATTTTTATGATATTGAATCTGTACATCACCTATTTACAAAACAGTATGGCATCAGGACAGGTAACCACCATCCTGGATCTCTTAATGAAAGGCGGTATAATTATGATACCGATCATTCTTCTTTCACTGATAAGTGTTTACATCTTCATTGAAAGGTTTGTATATATAAAAAGGCTCTCTGTCATCGACAAGTCACTTATTCCGTCAATCCTCAATGAACTTAAGGACGGGAACAGGGAAAAAGCTGTCGTTCGTGCAAGGAATGATCAGGCGTCAGTGGGGAGGATACTTGAAAGCGGACTTGACAAATATGGTAAACCGGTTGGGGAGGTTGAAAGAAATATTGAAACGACAATTAATCTGGAAATCACCAAGATGGAAAACTATACAGGGTATCTTGGCATTATTGCAGGGATTGCTCCCATGCTTGGTTTTATCGGCACCATATCAGGAGTAATAAAGATCTTCTATAATATATCTCTTGCCGATAATATTAGTATAGGTATAATTGCCGGAGGCTTGTATCAGAAAATGATCTGCAGCGGCGCAGGATTGATTGTGGGGGTTCTTGCATACACTGCTTACCATTACCTGCAGATGAAGATAGACAGATACACTATAAGGCTTCAGGAATCACTTATCCAGTTTTTAAAAGCATTCTAAGATGAATATCAGGAGAAACAAACACTTTAAGCCGGAAGTATCTACATCATCGCTGAACGACATTATGTTCTTTCTGCTGCTTTTCTTTCTGATCGTTTCTACATTAGCCAATCCCAATGTGATCAAGGTCTTGCTGCCAACATCGAGGTCGGCCCAGAATATAAACAAACAGCAAATAAACCTGACAGTGACACAGGAAAAAAGATATTATATAAACCAGAAAGAAATCCTTTTTGAGCAGCTGGAACAGGAGCTGAGATATCAGACAAGGGATCTTGAGGGTCCGACAGTTATACTTCGCTTTGCCAGAAGCCTCAATATACAGGACCTTATCGATGTAATGGAGGTCGGAGTAAGGCTTAATATCAAAATGGTTCTGGCAACGGATAAGGCAAACGCCCAATCATAACATTCTTGTTTTGCTACAATCTGAAAGAGAATAAAAGGATCAGCGGGAAGAATTGTTTTCCGGCAAATATGAAGCATAAATCAGTCATTGTCCTCATAATGCCGATGGCATTTTATAATTTTCAGATTTGCGGATCATTCCAGATTTCCCACGATTTTTCAGCCTGGGAAAAAAGCATTTTCAATCCGGTAAGTATTTTACAACCTCTCTCCTCTCCTGCTTTCAGGAATGATGTTATTTCAGGATTATAAACCAGATCAAACAGAATATTCCGATCTGTAAGCAGCTCATACCGGATATCTGGTTTTCCTTCAGTATCGGGATACATTCCTGCCGGGGTCGTATTTACAATTAATCTTATCTCTTTAAGCAAGTCGGCATTTATGTCGGAATATGTAATACACCCCGGTTTGCCAGTCCTTGAAACAAGTGTATAATTCACATTTAATTTTTTCAGAACATAGCAGACTGCTTTGGAGCTTCCTCCGGTACCTAGAACAAGTGCGTTCTGAAGCTCTTCTGGCTTAAAAGGCATTAAAGTGGCCCGAATACCGAAAATGTCGGAATTATATCCTCTGATTTGCACCATTCCAGCTGACCTGATGATTTTGAGCACATTAACTGCTCCGACCTGTTCAGCTTCAGGATCAATATGATCGAGGTAACTGATCACCTCTTTTTTATAAGGAATTGTAACATTCAGTCCGCAAATTTCCTTATCTGAATCGATAAGATCTGTCAGTTGTTCTATATTAGTAAGCGGGTAGTTACTGTATGAACATCCGTTAATTTTTTCCTTCCGGAATTTTTCTGAGAAATATTTACTTGAAAAAGAATGTTCAAGCGGATAGCCAATCAGGCCGAATTTTCGCATTGTCAGGTGATTAGAAATAAGGGTGTACAACTTATTTTCAAGATTTTACCAGGTCGTCGGGCAGGAACTGAAAGAATGTATCGCCGCGAAGGCCTCTCCTAAGAGATTCAAGCGGTATAATCTCCTCAGGAGCAATATTTCCAAGGTTGACATTTGCTCCGAAATGCTTTATAAACCATGCCTGTTGTGATTTGAGAGGAGCTTCCCAGATAACATTTTCAAGATTTACATGATCAGAAATAGCTTTTATCAAAGGCGTATTGACTGAACCGTCATCGTTGTAAATACCCACGGTCCCTGACTCGCGCGCTTCGGCGATAACCTTGAACGAACCGGCTTCAAGTTCAGATTTCATCATCTGAACCCATTCTTCGGGAGAATAGATTACATCCTTTTTCTTGGATCCGACTTCCGAGATAACGGTCCCACGTGAGGAAAGTATCCTGATGTATTCAAGTTTCCTCTTATGATCCATTTCATATGATCCGTCGGAAACTTCAACCAGTTCAATCTGGTGTTTATCTAGAAAATCAATATATTCCCTGAACATGTCCCTGATAATGAAAGCTTCAAAAAGTGTTCCTCCAAAGTATGGCCGGCATCCGGCTTCCTTATAGATTTCCAGTTTCTTTTCAAAACCGGGTGTGACAAGGGAAGTTCCGAATCCCAGCTTAATCATATCGGTATATTCATGTCCCACCGATATAAAGTCTTCAGCTGCCCTGATACTCAGGCCTTTATCCATCACCATTGTCATTCCGTGATTTCTGGGTTTCAATGGCCTTTCGGGTATAAAAGGAAGTACATTTTTCATCATAATATAATTTTGATTTTAAAGGTATGATGGAACCACACATGTTTTAAAATTATATTTATGAGTGTTTGTGTTTGCAAAACATGTGGGTTTCATAGTTGCCATTATAGTGGTTTAATAAATATCGAGTATTAAATTATGTGTTTATCTCGTATTTAATTACGTAATTATCTCGTATTTAATTACGTAATAATGTATCAGTGAATAATAAACCAGATCGCACGAAATAAGTAATTATAATAAAATAAAACAATATCTGTCATGAAATGTCGGTTGAAAAGCTGTTCAAACAATTTGCATGGTCGGTTCAGACAACATTGAAATCTTCGAGAAGCTTCCTGATCTTTCTGTTATGGATATTTTCAGGATAAATATCCCTGAATTCATAAAAATCCTCTTTTTCGGCTGACAGGGCAAGGTAGATATGTTTGCAGGCTTTTTCGATATTTCCCTGATAATATAGGAATGCCCCCAGAAGAAAGTTTATTCCCGGTATATCTCCGATTATTTTATAGGCTTTTTCAAGGTAAGGCAGAGCCTTATTAGTATATCCTTCCTTTAAAATGATCCTTCCAAGGTCCGACCATACCTCATTATAATAGGCGTCGATTTTCAATGCCTCCCTGAAACAGCGCAGGGCAGCTTTTTTTTCGCCATTTGCATAATGGGCTTTGCCGAGAACATACCATATCTCGGGATTTTCATCATCGAGCCTAATGGCTTTTCTGAGGAAGATAAGACTGTCTTCAATATTACCCGCATCAAGTGAGAGGATTCCAAGGCCAAACCATGGATCGGCGAAGTCGGGAGCCATTTCAATGGCTTCATGATAATATTTTCTGGCAAGTACAAGGTCGCCGGTTTTCTCATAACACTCAGCAAGATAAGTCATTGCCTCAAAATTTTCCGGTTCATTTTCGAGGTATTCATGATATACCGGAATTGCATCATTGTATTTTTCCTGGTTACACAGAATATTACCCTTATTAAACAATGCAAAAGTATTAGTTGAGTTAATGGCAAGAGAATAATCGTAAGCTGCCAGTGCTTTTTCAGGTTCGTCGAGCTTGTTGTATATTATTCCCAGATTATACCATGCACTGTCTGAGAAGGGTTCTTCTTCAAGGTATTTCTGATAATATTTAATGCTTTCTGCATAGTTCTCAGTTTTTTCAAAGGCGTAGGCCAGGTCGTACAGATGAGCGTAGAAGTCGGGTTCAATCTCAATTAGTTTCTTAAGGTATGGGATCAGATAATCGTAATAATTAAGGTTCTGAAGCACTGATGTTATGGAGAACAGGATATTTGCAAGGTCATCAGAATCAAGTGTAAGGGCATAGTCAAACATTTTCTTGGCACCCTGAATATCTCCCAGCATTCCAAGAGCAGTTCCCTTTGCGACATATATCTCGTGATTCCCGGGTTCAATACTTTCCAGTTTTTTAAGTATCCTGAGCGCTTCAACTGCCCGTCCCTTTTCGAGTAAAACTCTTGCTTTCCGCAGCTGGATTGATACTGAATTGGGATGTTGTTCAGAAGCAAGCGATGCTGCCTCAAAGGCTTTCAGGGGATTATTACTTTCGATATAGTAATCAATAATTGACTCAAATTCAATAACATCAAAGAAATAATTCTCATTATTTTTACGCATCCTCTCAAACTTCTGGACTGCGTTCTTAACCTCATCCTCGTATGAAAACCCGAATTTATCGTCTTCCATCCCCTGAAAATATAATGCACAAATTTAAGAACATTTAATAGAATCTGATTTTGTCGCTTAGTGAATTATTAACAATACAATTTTTTTTTCATCTGAATAACAGTCAAATATGAAAATTATTGAGTTTTTTTTCAGGTATACGCAACCAATAAGATGTTTTTATCATCTATGTTTTTGAATAACCAACAAATACCACTATATATCCTAATTTACCCTAGAATTAACCTAAATTCTACCTTTGAAGAACCGGGTGATCCCCGGTTCTTTGTTTATTTGAACTCGACCATTTTTCCCGGGTGCCCGAATGGAGTCAGGCCCGAACGGCATTAAGTCTGCTTTTTAGTGGAATAAAATAAGTTCAGTATCTGCCACACGGAGTTTATTGCATCCTTTTCCTTGCAGCGAGGAGTGTATTCTGCAAAAGGGCAACTCTGGTCATAGGTCCGACACCACCTGGGACAGGAGTGATAAAGGAACATTTTGGAGCGACGTTTTCAAAATCCACATCTCCAACAAGTTTCCACCCTTTTATTGATGACGGGGATTCCACCCTGGTTGTTCCGATATCGATTACCACAGCGCCATCTCTTATCATTTCAGCTTTGACAAAGCCCGGTGATCCCAGTGCAGCAATGACGATGTCAGCACTTTTGACGAGTTCAGGAATATTTCTGGTTCTGCTATGAACCAGTGTGACTGTAGCATCTCTGCCTTTCTGTGAAAGAAGAATACTAAGTGGCCTGCCGACAATATTGCTTCTTCCGATTATCACGCAATGTTTTCCCGAAACACTGATCCCATACTTGTCAAGAAGTTCAACAACACCGAACGGGGTTGCAGGAAGGAATCCGGAAATTCCTGCAACCATTCTTCCTATGTTCACGGGGTGAAATCCATCAGCATCCTTGGAGGGATCAATTGCTTCCGTCACCCTTATTTCAGAAATGTGAGCAGGCAGAGGAAGCTGTACAATAAATGCGTCGATATTACTATCTTCATTAAGTTCTTTTATCTTTGACAGCAGTTCATTTTCATCAATATTCTCATCCAGTTGTAGTAGAGTAGATTTAAATCCCACTTCAGCGCAGTCCTTTACTTTGTTATTAACATAAGTTACACTGGAGGGGTTATGACCAACAAGAACAGCAGCAAGATGAGGGGGCCTGTGACCGGACCTTACCAGGCTGGTTACTTCCTGTGCTATTTCGGTTTTTAATTCCGATGCAGTCTTTTTTCCGTCAATAAGTGTATACATTGTATGTCATTTACTATCTTCTTCTCATTAATCCTGCTGCACTTTTGCTTTTTGTCATCATTTTCATCATTCGTCTGGTTTCATCGAACTGTTTGAGCAGTTTGTTTACATCCTGTACTGTTGTGCCACTTCCCATGGCAATTCGTTTACGGCGGCTGCCATTAAGAACAGCGGGGTTCTTTCTTTCCTCAGGTGTCATACTTCTTATTATTGCCTCAATGCTCTTAAATGCATTATCATCAATATCCAGGTCTTTCACGGCTTTACCCACACCGGGTATCATTGCCATCAGATCCTTGACATTCCCCATTTTCTTTATTTGCTGTATTTGGGCAATAAAGTCATCAAAGTCGAACTGGTCCTTGGCGATCTTTTTCTGCAGTTTCCTTGCCTCCTCAACATCGTATTGCTCCTGTGCTTTTTCAACGAGTGATACTATATCGCCCATTCCAAGTATCCTGTCGGCCATCCTTGAAGGATAGAAGATGTCGATGGCATCCATCTTTTCTCCGGAGCTCACGAATTTTATTGGCTTGTTGACTACCGATTTGATTGAGAGAGCAGCTCCACCGCGGGTATCTCCGTCAAGCTTTGTCAGAACAACTCCGTTGAAATCAAGCCGTTCGTTGAATTCCTTTGCAGTATTTACCGCATCCTGTCCGGTCATTGAATCAACCACAAAAAGTATTTCATGTGGATTAACGGCCTCTTTAATTGATGCTATCTCATTCATCATTTCCTCATCAATAGCCAGGCGTCCGGCGGTATCTATTATAACAACATCATGATTTTTGAGCTTTGCCTCTCTTACCGAGTTCTTTACGATCTGAACCGGGTTCTTATTGCCTTCTTCGGTATAGACAGGAACCTCAACCTGTTCAGCTATAATCTTAAGCTGCTCAATTGCTGCAGGCCTGTATATATCACCGGCAACAAGCATAGGATTTTTTCCTTTTTTTGTCTTTACCCACTTTGCTAGTTTTCCGCTGAAGGTTGTCTTTCCTGATCCCTGAAGCCCTGCAATAAGGATTATGGCAGGATTTATTTTAATGTTGATGTCTGACTTATCGCCACCCATGAGAGACACAAGTTCATCGTGGACGATCTTGATCATCATCTGCGACGGATTCACTGATTTAAGGACTTCCTGTCCAAGGGCTTTTGCTTTTACTGTATCTGTAAACTGCTTTGCTATCCTGAAATTTACGTCGGCATCCAGAAGAGCTCTTCTGACATCCTTGAGTGTTTCAGCAATATTAATTTCAGTTATTCTGCCCTGTCCTTTAAGTATCTTAAAGGACTTTTCCAGCCTGTCACTCAGATTTTCAAACATAATAAAATATCAAAGTATATTAATTGTTATTAATTCTACATTCTTTCCGGCATTTCGATACCGAGAAGCCACATTCCGTTCCATATCAGATCGCTGGTGACCTGTGAAAGGAAGATTCTGAAATCCCTAAGAGCCAAATCCTTCTCTCCCAGAATTGAAAAATCATGGTAAAACTGGTTATACTCTTTTGACAGGTCATAGCAGTAGTTTGCTATAAGGGCAGGACTATAACCCGTGGCTGCCTCGGACACTGTTCCGGAAAACTTTCTGAGAAGCTTTATCAGCTCTATCTCCTTCTGTCCGGGTTTTGCATTCCGAAGTGATTTTTTGTCAGGCTCAATTCCCATTTGTGCCGCCTTTCTGAGCACCGATCTGATCCTTGCATAAGTATACTGGATGAAAGGTCCGGTATTACCATTAAAATCAATGGATTCAGACGGATTGAATGTCATATTCTTGTGAGGGTCAACCTTAAGGATAAAGTACTTAAGTGCTCCAAGCCCGATCTTTTTGAAGACATCTTCTCTCTCATCCTCAGCATAGTCTTCAAGTTTTCCCAGCTCAGCTGAAACTGTTCGTGCAGTATCCTTCATTTCCTTTATCAGATCGTCTGCATCAACCACGGTACCTTCACGCGATTTCATCTTTCCTTCAGGAAGCTCAACCATGCCGTAGGAGAAATGAATAAGGCCGTCGGCCCAATAGTATCCCATTTTCTTCATAAGTGCTCTGAGCACCTGGAAATGATAATTCTGTTCATTTCCAACGACATAGATTGTTTTGTCAAAATTAAATTCTTTAAATCTTTCAACAGCTGTACCAAGGTCCTGAGTCATATAGACTGCAGTGCCATCCGATCGTAGAAGCAGCTTATGGTCAAGTCCCAACGAAGTCAGATCGGCCCATACCGAATTGTCCTCCCTGCGGAACAGAATATTATCCCTGAGGCCCTTAAGGACTATCTCCTTTCCTGACAAATAGGTTTCTGATTCATAGTAGATCTTGTCAAAATCGACCCCAAGCATTTTGTAGGTTTGATCAAATCCGTCATAGACCCATGAATTCATCATCTTCCATAATTCCACTGTTTCAGGGTCGCCGGCCTCCCATTTTAGAAGCAGTTCGCGTGCTTCTCTGATGAGTGGAGCTGAATTTCTTGCATCAGTCTCGCTCATGCCATTCATTATGAGCTCATCGACCTGCTGCCTGTATTCCTGCTCAAATTTTACATAATATTTGCCGACCAGATGGTCGCCCTTCATTCCGGATGATTCTGGGGTTTCATTGTTTCCGTATTTCATCCATGCGAGCATTGATTTGCAGATATGAATTCCCCTGTCGTTTACTATGTTGGTTTTGACGACCTTATGTCCGCAGGAAGAAAGAATGCGGTAAAGTGAGAATCCCAGCAGGTTGTTTCTTATATGCCCCAGGTGGAGTGGTTTATTTGTGTTTGGTGATGAATATTCTACAAGAATAACTTCAGGTTTGGAAACTTTGCAGTTTTTGAAGTAGTTTTTTTCTTCAAGTATTGAAGAAAAGTATTCGATCCACCATTTATAAGATACCTCAAGGTTAAGGAAGCCTTTAATAACATTATAACCCGAAATGAGAGGGAATTTTTCGACCAGATAGCTACCGATACTTTCACCCGTTTGCTCGGGGGTATTTTTGGAAAACCGTAGCAAAGGAAAAACCACAAGGGTAAAGTCGCCTTTAAAGTCTTTCCTTGTTTCCTGCAACTGGATTAGGTTATCATCTACGGTATTATTATAAAGAGAGCCTATTGCCTCCCTGATTTTTTGCTTCAGAACAATCTCCATTACAGTTAAAAATATTCGCCTGCAAATATAACATTTTAATATCACCGACGTATAAGCCTGAAAATCCGGGAGCCGGAAACACCGGTTATATGTAATCCGAAGAATTTTTTTATACCAACAAACGGATTTATTTGACAATTGCACGTTTCTTTTTGATAAAAAATATCATACTGAATAAAAAGAAATTTTACTTTTGAATATGATATTTTTGATTTAAAACGGAAAAATGCAGCCTACCATGAAGGAGCTTAAGAATATGTTTGTCGAGCAAACTGAAAAAACACCACTGGTTGATTTCAATTATCTGACGGGTGAACTGATACTATCAGGAAGATCAATCCCCATAAATGCTCCGCGGATTTTTGAACCAATTCTCGATTGGGTAAATGAATACATAAAAGATCCAAAAAAGACAACAAATTTAAGATTAAATCTTGAATACTTTAACACTGCATCATCAATATGGCTGGCAAAAATAGTCAAGGCCCTTACCACCATAGATAAGCCCGATTGCATCCTTTTCCTTCATGTTTACTTTTCGATTGAGGATTTTGATGATATTGAAGATATTAAAGATGACCTGAGCCCCGTAATCGATGTTATAAGTAACTCCAAAGTAAGTGTAGGACTTAAAATCTATGGTACTGATGAGAAGGGCAAGATCATGAAAGAATCCATGATCTTCATATAACCGGAAAAGGATATAATACTTCCTTAAAAACAACCACTTTTAATTTTTTTGATCTACCTTTATTCTGGTAATATTTTTGAATTACAGCATGCAAAGGATGTGGTTTGTTTTGCTTTCAATTCTTTCAATCATGGAAACATATTCGCAGCCAGGATCTGGGGACAGACATCCCGCTGTGGCGGGAAGGTTCTATTCAGCTGACAAGGAGACTCTCAGGAAGGATATCGAAAATCTTTTCGGGAGCTGTGTGAAATCATCAGTACAGGGCCGTATCAGAGCTGTAATCAGCCCTCACGCAGGGTACATCTTTTCAGGAAGAGTTGCTGCGTCAGCCTTTTCATCAATAGATAGAAATGCTGATTACAGAAATATTTTTATTATCGGGTCGAGTCATGTTATGTCTTTTGAAGGAGCCTCGGTATATTATACGGGTGACTTCATAACCCCGTTAGGGAAAATTGAAGTGAACAAAGAAATTGCAAATTCTCTCAGAAACAGCAGCAGACTCTTCGATTATCCAGTCACAGCTCATAAGCAGGAACACAGCCTCGAGGTACAGGTACCACTAATACAATATTATTTCAAAGGCAATCCGAAAATTGTTCCGATTATTATCGGTACAAATAACACTGCGTCAATAAAGAAGATTGCTGAGACTTTAAAACCATGGTTCAACTCTGATAATCTGTTTGTAATAAGCAGTGATTTTTCTCATTATCCTGATTACGGAACAGCCTGTGAAGTGGATAATACAACAGCCGAGGCAATCATTTCAGGAGATCCTAAAACTTTTCTTGCCACCCTGAAAAAGAACAGTTCCAGGAATTATCCCGGATTAGCAACAAGCATGTGCGGATGGACATCAGGTCTTCTTCTTATGTATCTTGCCGAAGAGGAAGGTAATCTTGAATTTAAAAAGATTGACTATTGCAATTCAGGCGACTCCCGGTATGGAGGCAAGGATGAAGTTGTAGGTTACAACGCGATTATACTTAAAGAAAGAAAAATATCCAATCTCTCAAAGGGCGCCCTTTCAGAGGAGATTTCTTTCACATCCAGGGAGAAGGAAGAACTTATCGCACTTGCCAGGAATAATATTAAATCTCTTCTGTATGAAAAAAAGAGAATTGCCGTGGACGAGAAGAACCTGCCCGCAGTATTCAAAGCACCGTACGGTGCATTTGTTACATTGAAGATAAATGATGTTCTGAGAGGCTGTATCGGAAGATTCATTTCATCTGAACCGCTTTACAAAGTAGTTATTGAATCTTCAAAATCATCAGCATTTGAGGACCCCAGATTTCCTCCCCTGACAAAAGAAGAATTTGCAAAGACCGATATTGAGATAACCGTCCTAGGTCCACTTAAAAAAATCAATGATAAGAGTGAGATAATCCTGGGGAAGCATGGTATATATATAAAGAAAGATTTCCATTCGGGGACGATGCTCCCTCAGGTAGCAACGGAAAATGGTTGGACAGTTGAAGAATTCCTGGGTTATACATCCCGCGATAAGGCGGGGATTGGCTGGGATGGATGGAGGGATGCAGAACTCTTCGTATATGAGGGTATTGTAGTTGATGAAATTAAAAAGTAACCATGTATCATGTTACCGGTACCGTACTGACAGTCATTTTCCTTTACTCCCTCAGTTACTTCTTTTATCGTAACAGAATATTTACACTTCACTTCCATCGCCAACTTTGGAATATCATTCTTGCCTTGTCATTTGTGATTGCTGCCACAGGGGGGATTGTTCTGGCACTCCAGATCACATATAAATGGCAAATTCCGTTTATAAAATCTATACTAAGGTGGCATGTTGAGTTCGGGGCAGCTCTGGCTGCAACCGGATTACTCCATTTTATGTGGCATATACCCTATTTTAAAAGCCTGTTTGTAAGAAAAGAAGAATCAAGCATTCCGGGACCGGTTGAAATGTTATTAAGATCAAGATCACAGGCTGACATTTCAATCAATCTTTTTAACGTAGGATTTGTAAGTTCAGCAATTCAGCTGCTTTTATTAAGGGAGATAATGAATATCTCAGGTGGTTATGAGCTGATCGCGGGCACATTCCTCGGCTCATGGCTCATAGCATCGGCAGTCGGATCTGCAATGGCCTTAAAATCTCCTCTCAACAACATATTTAAAATAAACCTTCTGTTTTTCCTGGGTCCGGTTGTTTCGGTTTTTTTTATGATGATGCTTACAAGGTTTTTCCTCAACCCCGGAGAGACTCCCTCATACCTTACAAGTATTATATTTACTTTTTGTGTTCTTCTGCCCTTTTGTTTCATTTCTGGCTTCACCTTTATCAAGCTTGTGACTGAAGCTGATAGCGTTAATGGCTTAACCGCAGGAACATCATTTGCAGTAGAAACAGCCGGTGGTATTGTTGCCGGCATACTGGTTTCATTCATCAGCATTGTCAGTCTGAATACTTATCAGACAATAATTCTCGTAATCATATACGGGCTTACATATACATTAACATCACAACTAAGACCGGACAATAGGAACTTACTTCTTTTCAGAGTGCTTGTTCTTATAATATCATCACTAACAATCATATCTGCCCCCGACAGGTTGTTCAGGCAGTTTCTGCTCAGGAGCGTGACTGTAAAAAGTTCGGTTGACACCCCCTACGGCAACATCACAGAAGGGGTATACGGTGAGGAAGAAAGCATTTATTATGATCACAGACTCCTGTATTACAGCGACGACATGATCGAGAGGGAGGAAGATATTCATTATCCATTGCTGCAGCTGGGTGATCCGGAAAGTATTCTGCTTATCTCCGGTTCATTGAATCCTCACCTTGCCGAAATAAATAAATACAGTGCAGGAAAAGTTGTGTATGTGGAGCGTGATCCTGCCCTGATAAAGGCTGAAAGACATCCGGACTTCCTGTCAATCAATGAAATCATAATTGAAAACAAGGATGCATACACTTACATTAAGGATACTGAAGAAAAGTTTGATGCTGTAATTCTAATGCTTCCGCCACCCTCCTCACTGTTACTTAACAGGTTCTATACCTATGAGTTTATCAAAGAAGTTAAAAATGTAATAAAACCTGGAGGTGTATTTTCTTGTTCTCCGGGAATAAATCCAGACTATCTGAATGCAGAATCGGTTCAATTATTCTCGTCAATTTACAACAGTTTAAAAGCTGTATTCGATTATGTAAAGCCTGTCAGTGGTAACAAGTTATATCTGATTGCATCCGACAACGAAATATCAACATCATTTTGCGAACTTACCCTGCGAAAAAAAATCAATAATCATTATGTAGGTCCCGATTATCTGGCAGATGATCTCATCGCAATGAAAACAGATCAGATAATGTCGGTAATTGATGAATCGGTAAGACTAAATCATATTCTCACCCCGGTTGCAACCTTTTATTATCAGGCGTATAATCTTAGCAAAAACATCAGTGAAAGGATTCCTTCATTAATTTTGCTGGCAATACTTTTCATACTACCATTGATAACCGTAAAAAAAAGCAATCTTCTTATGTATTTCAGTTCCTCGGCCCTTGCAGGTTATGAAATTATTCTGCTGCTCATTCTCCAGTCGGCAGTGGGTAACATGTATCAGGTTACGGGATTGATTCTTGCAGGATTAATGTCGGGACTTGCCATTGGCTCGGGGCTAAAGATACCTGTAATTGAAAACCTGACTTTCAGGGGAAAATCATGGTTGTTGATAATATGCTATCTGGCAATGTATTATGCCATAAAGAGCATCATCATTGCTGATAACAAGGTACTTGTTACCGGGGCGTTGATACTGTCAGGTTTTATTCCGGCCGCTTTTACGGGAAACATATTCAGGGAGTTTACAAAAAAGGGCGCTGTATCATCAACTGCATCAGCTGTATACAGTGCTGACCTTGCAGGTTCGGCAGTCGGATGTATTGTTTTTTCAGGTTTTGTGGTTCCTTATATCGGAATCAGGCCATCACTGCTTATATTTCCACTGCTTATCCTTGTGGGATATCTTTTGGCCCTGGTTTCCAGAAAATGACCTTAATTAATAAATTTGTAAAAACATTCAGGTCAATAAACCATTTCCACATGGAAAAGAAGGGGGAAAATATAAGCAAACGTGACTTTATAAAAAGATGTGCTGCAGCATCCACAGGCATGTTATTTATGCCGTGCAACAGAATCATATCTGAGCCGGGAAGCGATAGAACAGGCATCTATAAAAGAGAGGCGATGTTCCAGGAAGAAACACCAAGAGGGATAATGTGCAGGATTTGTCCCAACGAATGCGTTCTTAAAGAAGGTGAAGTCAGTCAGTGCAACAACAGAAAAGTCAGGAAATCAAAATTATACACTCTTGCATATGGGAATCCATGCTCAGTGAACGTTGATCCGATGGAAAAGAAGCCTCTTTATCATTTCCTACCGGGAACGCGAGCGTTTTCGATTGCAACAGCAGGATGTAACCTGGTATGTCTTAATTGTCAGAATTGGACTATTTCGCAAACCAGTCCCGAAAAAACCAGGAATTATGATCTCATGCCTGACAAAGTTGTAGAGGAATGCATCAATAAAGGCTGCAGGACAATAGCATACACCTATTCAGAACCGGTTACATTTTATGAATATGTATATGAAACAGCCATTCTGGCAAGAAAGGCCGGAATTAAGAACATTGTAAAATCAAACGGCTATATTAATCCGGAACCTTTAAAAAAGCTATGCAGTGTAATTGATGCAGCAAATATTGACCTTAAGTCTTTTAATGAAAGCACATATCTTAAGCTATCGGGAGGCAAGCTGCAGGCAGTTCTGGATTCTCTTAAGATCTACAGGGATATGGGGGTATGGCTTGAAATAACAAATCTGGTGGTTCCCACATGGACCGACAAGCTTGATGAGATTGGAAAAATGTGCAGATGGCTGAGCGATAATGGATTTAAGAAGGCACCTGTTCATTTCAGCAGATTTTTCCCAGTTTATAAATTAGAACAGCTTCCTCCCACTCCGATTGAAACCCTCAATAAGGCTGCAAAGATAGCTGCAGGAGAAGGCCTGGTATACGTTTATACCGGAAATGCTCCCGGAAATGAATTATCTGACACAGTCTGTCCGGTCTGCAAAAAGACGGTGATTTCGCGTCAGGGTTTCAGGGTAACAGCAAACACTCTAAAAGATGGGAAATGTGACAAATGCGGAGGGAGCATAGACGGGATTTGGAGCTGATGCTAAAGCGGGCCCGTCATTTTCAATAAATCACACCAACAGATGAAGCATACTGAAATCAAGAACCGTATTGAGAAGCTACGTAAGGAAATTGAGGAGCACAACAGAAATTACTATGAACTTAATCAACCGGTAATTTCTGATTTTGAATATGATCTGCTTTTAAATGAGCTGGAAACACTTGAAAAGCAATATCCTGAATTTGTCAGTAAGGATTCGCCCACGCTAAAAGTAGGCAGCGATCTGTCGAGGGAATTCAAACAATATGATCACAGATATCCCATGTTGTCGCTGGGAAACACCTACAATTTTGATGAAATACGGGATTTTGACAGCAGGGTCAGAAAAACTGTTCAGGAAGAGGTAAACTATGTATGTGAACTGAAGTTCGATGGTGCATCAATAAGTATATCATATATTGGAGGATTGATGGAAAGGGCCCTGACCAGAGGTGACGGAGCGAAGGGAGATGATGTAACTGACAATGTAAAAACCATAATAAGCATTCCCCATGTAATTGAATCCTCGGATGTGCCGACATTTTTCATAGCCAGGGGAGAAATCTTAATGCCAAGGAATGTATTCAATGAACTTAATGAAGAAAGGGTGAAGGAAGGAATTAATCCTTTCGCAAATCCGCGCAATGCAGCTTCGGGTACACTAAAACTTCTTGATCCTTTGCAGGTGGCAGCCAGAAGACTGGATTGTCTGTTTTACTCGCTTCTTGGAGACGATCTTCCGGGCGGAAATCAGCATGATAACCTGCAAAAAATGCATGAATGGGGCTTTCCTGTTTCCGAAAGCTACAGGATCTGCAGTAACATAGATGAAGTTATCGGTTTTATAGAGTTTTGGGAGACCAGGCGTAACGATCTGCCATACGATACCGATGGGGTAGTTATCAAGGTGAATTCGCTTGAGCAACAAAAAATGCTAGGTTTTACAGCAAAGTCGCCAAGGTGGGCAATTGCCTACAAATATAAACCAGAGCAGTCATTGACAAGGCTTCTATCAGTATCATTCCAGGTTGGAAGGACAGGTACAGTGACCCCGGTGGCAAACCTTGAACCTGTTCAGCTTGCAGGAACGATCGTGAAAAGAGCTTCGTTACATAATGCTGACCAGATTTATCTCTTGGATCTTCATAAAGATGACATGGTTTATGTCGAAAAGGGTGGTGAAATAATACCTAAGATTGTTGGTGTGGAGAAGGCTTTAAGGACTGAAAACAGTGCTTCAATCAGTTTTGTTGATAAATGTCCTGAGTGCGGCACTGAACTTGTCAGGAATGAAGGTGAAGCTAATCATTTCTGTCCCAATTATCTTCATTGTCCTCCACAGATAAAAGGCAGGATAGAGCATTTTATCAGCCGGAGGGCTATGGATATTGATGGGCTTGGAGAAGAGACGACTGATCTCCTTTACAATAAAGGATTAATTAGGAATATTGCAGATCTGTATGATCTTAGTATTAATCAGCTCATTCCGCTTGAGAGGCTTGGTGAAAAATCATCAGCCAAGATAATCAGGAGTATTGAGGAATCAAAGAAAGTTCCGTATTCACGAGTGCTGTTTGCACTTGGAATAAGACATGTGGGTGAAACGGTTTCCAAAAAAATAGCAATGAGATTCAGATCAATTGATGATCTGATAAATGCTGATCTGGAAGAAATTACCGGAGTTGAGGAGATTGGTCCGAAAATTGCCTCGAGCATAAAATCATATTTAAGTGATCCTGAAAACATTGAAATAATAAACAGGCTTAGGAAAGCAGGTGTTCAGCTTAAATCTGAATCTGAAGAGACAGTTGCGGGGGACATCCTAAAGGACAAAACAATAGTCATTTCTGGTGTTTTCAGACTGCATACGCGTGATGAATACAAGGAACTTATAGAAAAATACGGAGGAAGGAATTCATCCACGGTAAGTTCATCCACCTCTTTTATTCTGGCCGGGGATAATATGGGGCCATCGAAACGGGAAAGGGCAATGGCACTTGGAATTGAAATGAAAAGCGAGGAAGAATTTCTGAAATTTATTGGTGAAATATAGTTTATGCAGTTCGCTGATTTTAACAAAAAACTGTTAGGTTTGCACCATGGAATTGTTCAGGAAAATAAGATTAAAGGCGGGGAGATCGATGCTGGCTGGAAAGTCATCCAGGGTTAGGAGAAGGCCTATCTATACAAACTTTAAAAATGTAAAAAGCATTGGATTGGTGTGGGATGCATCTCGACCCGAGGATTTCATATTACTGTCACGCTTCCATCAGAAAATGACGGAACTTAATATCGACTTCAGGATTTTTGGATTTTATCCGGGAAAAGTACTTCCGGATCAATTCACAGCAGTAAGATTTTTAAACTGCCTAAAAAAGAGTGAGGTTGATTTTTTTTACAGGCCCGATTCACCTGATGCAATAAAGTTTGCAGAAATTAAATTTGATGTGCTGATAGATGCCAATTTTCAGAAGCTGTTTCCACTGGTATGCATTACAACCTTATCGCAGGCGAGGTTCAAGGTTGGATTAGATGATAATGAAGCTGAAAATTCCCCTTTCGACCTGATGATATCTATGAAAAAACCAATAAATCTTGAAGAGTATCTTGAACAGGTCATCTTTTATCTTGATATGATCAATTCCGAAACATCAAAAAAAGCTGTTTAACAGGGCAAAAAATGAAAAAGCTAAGAGGAACGGGAGTAGCAATTGTAACGCCATTTAAAAATGACTCCAGCATCGATTTTAACGCTTTAAAGAAGATTACCGAGCATGTAATCAGCGGGGGAATAAACTATGTTGTAGTTATGGGAACCACGGGAGAATCAGCCACTCTTACGAAGGATGAAAAGAAAGCCGTTTTATCATATATCCTTGAGATTGCTGACAGAAGAGTGCCCGTAATTACGGGTATCGGTGGCAATAACACTCAGGAGGTTGTGAATTGCATCAGATATGCCGATTTGAAGGATGTGGATGGGATATTATCAGTTGTACCATATTACAACAAGCCGGGTCAAAAAGGTATTTTACAGCATTTCAAAACTATTGCCACATGCAGCCCTGTACCTGTCATAATGTACAATGTACCAGGAAGAACATGTTGCAGCATGTCTGCTGAAACATGTCTTGAACTGGCTCATGAGTGCGAGAATATTGTCGGCATAAAGGAGTCTTCGGGAGATATGGCACAGGTTATTAAAATAATCAAAGGCAAACCAGAGAATTTTGTACTCCTTTCAGGTGACGACATGCTTTCAATCCCAATCATTTCTCTTGGAGGAGCAGGAGTTATATCAGTGCTGGCGAATGCATTCCCGTTGCAATGCAGCGAAATGATAAGCCATGCCCTTAAAGGTAATTTCAGAGCTGCAAGGGAGCTTCAGTTCCGGTTAGTTGAGCTTATAGATTTATGCTTTGCAGAGGGGAATCCATCGGGGATTAAGGCAATATTGAGTACTCTTGGTCTGTCGCAGAATATTCTGAGACTGCCGCTTGTTCCTGTAAGCAGGCAGCTGTATTCAAGGATTCAGAAAGCAGTTGAGGAGGTTAACAAAACCTGAACACAATCAAACTCGTAAATCGGGAGGTGTAACCTGTTGCCTGCCATGGCACTGTTTGTACTTTTTCCCGCTTCCGCAGGGGCACGGGTCGTTGCGGCCGACTTTCTTTTCTACTCTTACAGGTTCAACTTTCTGATTTCTGTCCTGACTACCTCCGCCGGTACTGCTGTATTGGGAGAAATCACTCTTTGAGGTTCTGTATTTACTCATATCAACCTGTCTTCTCCTCTGAGCCTCCTTTACCTGTTCGGGGTCCTGTGTCGGAATATGACCCTTCATGAGTGTGCTTACCACATCCTTATTCACTTTTGCAATCATTGTCTTGAAAAGTTCAAAAGACTCAAACTTGTAAATAAGGAGAGGATCTTTTTGTTCATATGTAGCATTCTGGACTGACTGTTTTAGTTCATCCATTTCCCTGAGGTGCTCTTTCCATGCATCGTCAATTGTTGCCAGCACAACTGTTTTTTCATAAGCCCGGGCCAGTTCCCTGCCTTCCGACTCAGCAGTGGCTTTTAGATTAGTAACCACCTGATAAACCCTGTAACCATCTGATATAGGTACTACAACATTTTCATAAGCATGCGACATTCTTTCATAAACATCTCTGATTACCGGATATGCCTGCTGGGAGATCATTTCAATCTTTCTTTTATAAGTATCGAGGACTTTCTGATATACCTTTTCCACGACCTGTTCTGAGCTGCTTTTAAGGAATTCAGACTGTGAGACTGGCGAATCCATTGAGAATGAACGAATAAGATCAAAATCAAAGTTTTCAAAATCACCCTCCTTATGGTATGTTTCCACAAGGTTTTCAGTAACATCATACATCATATTTGCTACGTCCACTGAAAGCCTTTCGCCCAGGAGAGCATGTCTTCTCTTTTTATAAATTACTTCTCGCTGTGAGTTCATCACATCATCATATTCGAGCAGTCTTTTTCTTATACCAAAATTATTCTCTTCGACTTTCTTCTGTGCTCTTTCAATCGACTTGGTAATCATCGGATGCTGGATCATTTCTCCATCCTTCAGTCCAAGTTTGTCCATAATTCCGGCAATCCTTTCCGAACCGAACAGTCGCATCAGTTCATCTTCAAGAGAGACAAAAAATTGAGATGATCCCGGATCTCCCTGTCTGCCTGAGCGGCCCCTAAGCTGGCGGTCGACTCGACGTGATTCATGGCGTTCGGTACCGATAATTGCGAGCCCGCCTGCCGCACGTACTTCCGGAGTGAGTTTGATATCGGTTCCCCTACCGGCCATATTTGTGGCGATAGTAATAGTGCCTGATTTACCTGCTTCTGCAACAATCTCAGCTTCCCGCTGATGAAGCTTGGCATTCAGCACATTATGTTTTAAACCTTTCATCTTGAGCATCCGACTGAGCAATTCCGATATCTCAACTGAGGTTGTTCCGACAAGTACAGGCCTGCCCTGTTTGTTCATATTGACAATTTCATCAATTACCGCGTTATATTTTTCCCTTTTTGTCTTATAAACAAGATCTTCCCTGTCAATTCGTATTACCGGGCGGTTTGTAGGAATTACAACAACATCGAGTTTGTAAATATTCCAGAATTCGCCGGCTTCAGTCTCAGCGGTACCGGTCATCCCTGCCAGTTTATGATACATCCTGAAGTAATTTTGCAGGGTGATTGTTGCATATGTCTGGGTGGCTTCTTCAACTTTTACATTTTCCTTTGCCTCTATAGCTTGATGCAGACCGTCAGAATAACGCCGACCTTCAAGAATTCTACCAGTCTGTTCATCAACGATCTTTACTTTATTGTCGATGACAACATACTCAACATCCCGATCAAAGAGGGTCCATGCTTTAAGGAGCTGAGTCATTGTATGTACCCGTTCTGATTTAACGGCATAGTCCTGAAGCAGTTCATCCTTCTTTTTGAGTTTTTCACGATCATTCAGACCTGATTTTTCGAGGTCGGCAATTTTTGATCCTACATCCGGAAGAACAAAGAATGAAGCATCCTCAACAGAAGTGGAAATAAGATCAAGGCCTTTCTCGGTAAGCTCAATAGTATTTGCTTTCTCATCAATTACAAAATAAAGCTCATCGGTGATTTTAGGCATCTCCTTGCTGTTATTCTGCATGTAGAAGTTTTCGGTTTTCTGCAGTAGTGTTTTATTACCCTCCTCGCTCAGGAATTTTATCAGGGCATTATTTTTTGGAAGACCCTTAAATGCCCTTAAAAGCAGTTTCCCGCCTTCTTCAAGGTTACCCTCGGCAATAAGTCTTTTTGAATCAGCAAGTATTTGTGTTACCAGTCTTTTTTGGGCGTTGACCAGTTTGTCGACTTTTGGTTTAAGTTCATCGAACTGTGCTGTATCGCTTTTTGCTGTAGGTCCGGATATTATAAGCGGAGTACGCGCATCATCGATCAGCACCGAGTCGACTTCGTCAACAATTGCATAATGGTGTCGACGCTGCACCAGATCTTCCGGATTGATTGCCATATTGTCGCGCAGATAGTCGAAACCGAATTCATTATTGGTGCCAAACGTTATATCAGCATTATAGGCTTTTCTCCTGTCAGCAGAATTAGGTTGGTGCTTATCGATGCAATCAACAGTCAGTCCGTGAAATTCATATATCGGTCCCATCCATTCAGAGTCACGTTTTGAAAGGTAATCGTTTACAGTGACTATATGAACGCCCCGGCCTGCAAGTGCATTCAGGAAAACCGGGAGGGTTGCCACAACTGTTTTGCCTTCACCTGTCGCCATCTCAGCTATCTTACCCTGATGAAGAGCAACTCCGCCTATCAGCTGAACATCATAATGGACCATATCCCAGACAATCTCATTACCTCCGGCTATCCATCTGTTTTTCCAGTAAGCCTTGTCTCCCTTTACAGTAATGCTTTCCCTTGTGGCAGCCAGATCCCTGTCATACTGACGGGCAGTGACTTCAAGTTCGCTGTACTCTTTGAATCGGCGTGCAGTCTCCTTAACTATTGCAAAAGCCCTGGGAAGAAGTTCATCGAGTTTCTTTTCAACCTTTTCACCTATACTCTTTTCAATCTTGTCTATTTCATTATAGATTTCTTCTTTTCTATAAACATCTTCTTCTGCTTCGGCTTTTTCTTTGAGCAATTTTATTTCATTCTCATCAGACTCCAAAGATTTTTTAATCTCCTCCCTGAGTATTAATGTCTGGTCCCTGAGCTCATCATTTGAAAGTCCACAGAGCGATTCAAATTCGTGATGGATTTTCTCAATATAAGGGGAGATCTCTTTCATATCCCTCTCATACTTGTTTCCGAGAAACAGACCCAAAACCTTGTTTATTATACTCATTTTTAACTCTATTACACATTTGTCAAATAACCCCGCAAAATTAGCTTTTTTAGGAATAGCAGATCTATAAATGATCCAATTAAATTTCTGTGTGAATGAAATGCAATATTGGGGTTAAAAAGCGTCAGCATGAAAAAGATGGACTATCGGACTGGTTTGGTCTATTAGAAATCCGGATTATTTAATGAGGGAATATCGGAAAGTCTTTGTAAATGACTTGCTGTTTATTACAATAAAATAGAGTCCAGGAGTATTGTCTGAAATGTCAATCTGAGTTTTTCCTTCATCAAATATCTCTTTTCTAACGAGAAGCTGGCCTGCTATATTATAGATTTGTATGGTATAAGGCAAATCGGAAAGAGTATTGTCTCCAGGCACAATTGTAAAAAGGCCGTGGCCGGGATTAGGATATACTTTGAAATCTGAAATCGTTTCGTTGCTGACGGCATCAACAAGCGGATTTATTTTCAGATCGTCAATAGCCCATCCCCATCCTCGGGCATATGGGTCGGCGTGAAGTCTGAACCTTATCAGAAGAGATTCTCCTCCTGCTATTTTATCACTGACTTTAGGATATATGGTTCTTGCCATCATCATGGATTCATCACCTTCAAATGTGGAATTCTGGCCGTCAATTGAACTGTTGTAGGCTGTTTCCCATGAGGAATTTATCCTGCTGTCATATCCATTAACCAGGCTAAACCAGTTTTTTCCATAATCCTTTGATCCTTCAACCACAACGTAGTCATAAAAATCGGAGAATCCAAAAACGGAACCCTCTGCACCGGGCTCAACCAGTACCAGCTCTCTGTAAGAAATCATCATCCCTGATTTATCAAATATTATCGGATGTCTCAGGACGGCGCTGAAATCAAGACTGGCATAGTCTTTGTCGGGGCTTTTGTACGGATGTTCGGAATGGAGCCCCAAACTACTGAAATTCAACGGTTTTGTAATCTCAAATCCGGAAGTAAAGAAATCTGCGGAAGCATTTGAAAAGTCGGTTGAATAGGTTTTTGTTGCCGTGCCAAGCGGTTCAATAGTGACTGAGAAGAATCCTGATGAAGGCAAAGTTCTGGTGTTTCGTCGCGAAGCATTATCTATTGCAACTAAACGATAATGAAGTTTATCTCCACCTGTCAACAGACCAGGAGTGATGCCAAGGTTAAGGAAGTAATTATCATCTTCCAGTTCTGTTAAACCGGCATATCTTGTTGTACCGTCATTGACTCTGTATTCAAGATATACAGTATCGATTCCGAGGTTATCGGTCACTTTTGCCGAGAATTCCATAGAATCGATATTTTCAAAATAGTAATCGGTTTTTGTATGGGTTATTACAGGCTTTACTGTGTCGACTCCTATAAATACAGTATATGGTTTCTTCTGCCATGATGAAGGAGATCTGAAGATCCTTGAGAACTGATCAACAGCATAGAAATAGTAATCCATTTTTGTGTTGTAGCCGGGGATACCGATCTTTCTGACAAAAAAATCATCAGGACCGGAAGCGATCATATTCAAGGTATCGGAAGTTATGAATCCATTGAATGAGTAAACAAGTCCAACATTATTCCTGTTGAACAGTGTGTCAGACTTAACATTTATGGCAACTTCGATTTCTGATATCCTGTCTTCAGTATCCTTGATCTTTCTGGGCAGGATTCTGGTATTTATCCATCCCATGTCGCCAAGAATAGATAATGTCAGTTTTCCTGGATCATGGATTGCTTCCCCCCTGTCAATGAAAGGAGTCATAAGGGCATTTTCCTTAGATGTCCTTAACTCATCCAGATGAGATACGCTTGAGCCGGGATCCCAGGATGACGGACTGTAAAGCCTTGCCCTGGCTCCGGAAAGGGCACTTTTTGTAAGGGGTCCATTAAAGAAAAGATTCCCTCCTACAAGTTCGTTGTAAAGTTCCCGTGAGTTCTGATTATAGATTAATGTATCGACAAGTCGCTTGCCATCGAGATTTTCCACAAAAAGATCATAAATCACCGGAATGGTACCAAGCCCGTAAGATCCTGAATTATTTTCAACATCCATACTGTCGAAAAAGCCAAGACCGTGACACAATTCATGAATTATTACGGTTACTAGGTCGTATCTCGTGATGGGAGTCTTTCCATCCGTACCGTAGTACCAGTTTATAGTGCTGTTAATAATAAGCTCAATATCTGCCTCATGGTCCTCATTAAGGCTTTTGCCAGCAATTTTTTCTGCAACTGATACCGGGTAATAGGCATCGGGTTTAAAGGCATCGATGCTCCACCCTGCCGCAAAGGCAGTTATCGAAGAATTGCCAAGTACCCCACTTGAGGTTATCTTGTTCCAGGTTGCTTTTATGGTAATATTGAGGTCAGGCAGAAGAACCGATTCAAGTATTGAAACGGCATATTCCATAGCGGTTTTAGCGTTTTCAGTAAATCCGGAATAAATAACATTAATCTTACCTCCTCCCTTTGACTCAGCCTTAGTAAGAAACTCTTTGGGAGGAGGAATATAAATTTTGGTCACTTTATCACCAGCATAACAGACACCTGTGACAGACTTATTGTAAATCAGCCCCTGTCCTCTTGTGATAAGCGAAAAAGAAAAAAACAGAAAGACTAATAACCGAAAATTGCTCATTCAGTTTCGGCTTCTTTAGATGCCGAAGTCCTTAGACTCATAATATCTCTGTCGAACTGATACATGTTATTCTTTCCGATCAGGCGCAATTTATCAAGGATGTTCATTACTGATGACTCCTCTTCGACCTGTTCGGTAACGAACCACTGTAAGAAATTATGTGTGTTGTAGTCTTTCTCAGCAAGAGTCAGTTCAACTATTTCATTAATGCTTCCAGTAATGAATTCCTCATGCTTCAGGACTTCCTTAAACATTTCTTCAACTCCTTTATAGTCAGGCTCAGGTTTCTTAAAGGCAGGAATGATTGCTTTGCCTCCCCTTTCGTTGACATATTTAATGAACTTCATCATATGTCCATGTTCTTCTTCAGCCTGAGCGTATAGCCACTCTGCAACTCCGGCAAACCCGCTTGTTTCAGCCCATGATGCCATTGCAAGGTAAAGATTTGATGAATATCCTTCTCTTTCAATCTGGCGATTGCATATTTCCTCTATTTTCTTTTTTAACATATCATTTTGGTTTTAATTAACAGATATAAACAGATTAACTACATTTGTTGTTCAACTCTCGACAAAAGATTATCAACCTTTGAGATCAGATCGGCAATCGAAAAAGGTTTCGGGAACACTGCATCGGCTCCAAGCGCTTTTGCAAGACTGAGGTAGTTTCCAGGACCGGCCTTGCCACCTCCTGAGATAGCAACCAACTTTATTCCGGGTTTTTTTTCTTTGATTTTCATTATGACTTTCAGTCCGTCCTCTTCAGGCATTATGAGATCGGTTATAACAAGATCCGTAATGCCTGGTTTAAACTGCAGCAGAGCTTCCTTTCCGTTTTCAGCTTCAATTACAGTAAAGTCCTTGCGGATCAGGGCAGTTTTAAGCATGATCCTTAGCTCTCGGTCATCTTCAATCAATAATATTACAGGCATCGGGGTTTACCTTTTCTGCTTAAAACATTAATATTCAAAGCCTATTAGCAGATTAACAGCCAGCCATTATGCGTTTTGAAATAATCTGCATAATAAACCAGACTTCTAAATTATAAAATCTTCTTCACTTTTCCAGAAAAGTGTTTGATTTCTGAAATGATGGAAGATATATCCGGAATGTTGTTCCGGACCCGCTTTTGCTTGAAACTCTTATATTTCCTTTCAATTCTTTCACAATATCATGTACAACAGACAATCCCAGACCATTAATCGGAGAATCAGACCTGCCGGAATATTGAGCATCGAAGATCTGTTTTCTTGCATTTCTTTCGATACCCGGCCCGTTATCCTTTACAGTAATAACTGCAGTAAAAGGGGTAAATTCCTTTCCTCCGACTGGATATTTACTTTTTTCAGTAGGTATTAAAGCCGCGCTAACCGATAGAAGCCCGCCTTTATTATGCATTGACTGGAAGGCATTTATAAAAAGGTTAAGAAAGATTCTGAATAACTGGTTTGGGTCTGCGACGATATAAACTGGTTCAGCAGGGATATCAATCTGGACACTTATTTTCTGAGAATTCAGATCATTGAACAGATTTATTGTTTCCTGAAGGATCTGATTTAAGTTTACATATGACTTTTCTGCAGGATATAAGTCGCCGATACTTGTAAGCTTATGTAAAAGTTCGCTTGCTCTTGTAACAGCTGAACGCAATCTGATAACCTTTTCCGAAAGTGTGGAATCAATTGGAAGCTCCTCACTTAAAATTTCCGCATATCCTGAGATTGTAGTCATTAGGTTATTGAAATCGTGGACCATGCCCAATGCAACCATGCCAATAGTATCAAGCTTAAGAGCTTTTCCGGAAAGGCTTTTCTCCCGTGTCGGCCCAGGCATTTTAATCATTTTGTCTTTCAATATTGAATTATTCCCGCTATTTAAACGAGATTTTTCCATTTAAATTGAGTGTTGGTATCTCTCAGGTCAGATCAAGGTTGAATGCTTTCTTCATCTCCCTTAGCTGCGGGTATTTTGATACGAGAAAATTATATTTTTGTTCGTCGGAATAAAGAATCTCATTAGATTCGGATACATCCACAACTGTTTCAATATCAATATCCCTGATATCAAATCTGGTTGTCAGGAAGCTTAGCAGCCGCTGTTTATAGTTCTGTATAAAAAGATCTTTTTGTGCAGCATTATTCAAATGGAGTCTGATAATATGATCATTGTCAAGTTCGGTTTTCACAGATCTGAACATACTTATTATCCTTGTCCCTTCACCTTTAAGCTGGTGAGTGAAATCACTCCAGGCTTTTTCAAAAGTATCCGGGGTGAATTCGGTTATTTTCAGATTGGCCGTAGCAGGTGGCTGGTTTTCTGGGGTGTTCTTTTCAATATTTTCTTCCTTTCCGGATTGTTTATCTTCTTCTGAGATGAATTCTTTTATCGAGAAAGATTTTGAAGGTTTGACGGTATGAGTGAAATTCCTGGCCGGTTCGGAGATCTCGGTTTTTTGTTTTTTGACAGCAGCGGCTTCCGATTCTCGTATGATTACTGACTTGGACGGGAGAGGAAAAATCTCATCGGTGGTATCATCAACTTTCAGGTCAGGCTTTTTTTTTTCATTAGTTAGCAATGCAGATTCATTATTCAGCCTGCAAAGCCTTATCAGTAGCAATTCAATATGAAGTCGAGGGTTTTTGCTTGTTCTTATAGAAACATCGGCATTGCTTCCGGCATCAAGGGCCCTGTAAAGGAAATCTTCCGAACAGTTTTTTGTCTGGTTTAAATATCTTTGTCTTATAGCGGGAGTAGCTTCAAGCAGGCGCAACGTAACTTCATCCCTGCTTACCAGAAGGTCGCGCAGATGATTGTTCAGTCCGGAGAGAAAGTTATGTCCGTCAAATCCCTTTTCAAGTATTTCGTTAAATGTAAGCAATACTGAGGAGATGTCATTTCGGAGTGCACCATCAGTTATTTTGAAATAGTATTCATAATCAAGAACATTCAGATTCTGGATAACATCGCTGTAAGTAATCTTCTTTCCACTCAGGCTAACAATCTGGTCAAAAATTGAAAGAGCGTCCCTTAAAGCCCCATCAGCTTTCTGAGCTATGACATGCAGGGCTTCCTCCTCAGCTGTTATCCCTTCGTTATTAGCCACATACATCAGTCTGTTGACAATATCCTCAACTCTTATCCTGTTGAAATCGAATATCTGGCATCGCGACAATATCGTCGGGATTATTTTATGTTTTTCGGTGGTAGCAAGAATAAAGATTGCATGTGACGGAGGTTCTTCAAGAGTTTTCAGAAAGGCATTAAAGGCTGATGAAGAAAGCATATGCACTTCATCTATTATATAGATACTGTATTTGCCAATTTGCGGAGGTATTCTGACCTGATCGGTGAGGCTTCTTATATCATCCACCTTATTGTTTGAAGCAGCATCAAGTTCGTGTATATTAAATGACCGCAGAGAATTGAAAGAAAGGCATGATTCACATTTATCACAGGCTTCTGCTTTCTCATTAATATTGCTGCAGTTAATGGTTTTTGCGAATATCCTTGCGCAGGTTGTTTTACCTACTCCCCGGGGACCGCAAAAAAGGTAAGATTGTGTCAGGTGTTTGTTTTTGATAGCACTTTTCAGAGTATTGGTAATTGAATCCTGACCCACCACCATATCGAATGTTGAGGGACGGTATTTTCGGGCAGAAACAATAAAGTTTTCCATAAGTTGCCGGATGCTTTCTTAATCTTATCCTTAATGGGATTTACAAATATAGTTAAAAAGAGATTGACTGATGACAGGGGAAAAATAGGGGAAGTAATAAAAATAAATTAAGTACCCCAAGACCAGGTTGGTATCGACGATCAGCATGCATATTGTTATGTATATGCGATTGAATTACAGGGTATAACGAATGTCAGTTAATAGGGCACACTTACATAAATCAATTAAATTGAAACTTTTTAAGAAAGGTACAACGGAAACCTAAATGGGAATTATGCATTCTTAATTTTTACCGGAATATAATTTTATTAAAATATTATAGTAACTTTGCGACCCGAATCATAAAATAAATTTTAAACCAAGACTATGTTGAATCAGTACGAAACCGTTTTCATTGCAACTCCCGTTTTGTCTGAAAATCAGATGAAGGAAGCGGTACAGAAATTCAAGAAGGTCATCACCGAGAATGATGGTGAGATCGTTCATGAAGAGAACTGGGGCCTTAAGAAACTGGCCTATCCTATTCAGAAAAAGTCGACGGGCTTTTACTATCTTATTGAATTCAAGGGTGCCGGCCACCTTGTTGAGAAGCTTGAAGTGCAATACAGAAGGGATGAAAGGATCATCAGATTTCTTACTTTCCGGATGGAAAAATTCGCAGTTGAATATGCGGAAAAGAAAAGGAAGCAAAAAGAATCAGGAAAAATGAAGGAGGAATAAGTTATGGCACAGAACGAATCAGAAATAAGATACCTGACACCTCCCACCGTAGAGGTAAAAAAGAAGAAATACTGCCGTTTTAAGAAAAACCGGATCCGTTATATAGATTACAAGGACCCTGAATTTCTTAAGAAGTTTCTCAATGACCAGGGTAAGATACTGCCAAGGAGAATTACAGGCACATCTCTTAAATTTCAGAGGAAGGTGGCCAAGGCCGTAAAAAGAGCTCGTCACATAGCATTGCTCCCATATGTTACTGATCTTTTAAAATAAGGAGGAGATTTTATGGAGATTATATTATTACAGGATGTAAACAAGCTTGGGCAGAAAGATGACATTGTCCGGGTAAAGGACGGCTACGGTAGCAATTATTTAATTCCGAAAGGTATGGCCATAGCCGCTACTGCATCAGCGAAGAAGATGCATGCTGAAAACCTCAGGCAAAGAGCTCACAAGGAAGAAAAAATCAAAGCAGCTGCTCAGGAAATGGCCGCGAAGCTATCTGATGTCAGGCTTGTTGTTGGAGCAAAAACCAGTTCATCAGGAAAAATTTTCGGATCTGTCAACACCATTCAGATTGCGGAAGCATTTAAAAACAAGGGATTTGAAATTGATCGTAAAAGTATTACCCTTCCTGAAGATCAGATAAAGGAAATTGGTGTTTATAAGGCTGTTGTTAAGCTGCACAGGGATGTAAAGGTAGATGTTGAATTTGAAATTATAGCCGAGTAGGTTCCCGGTTTTCCCTGCCCTGTTAGAAGCATTAGCGCTATGACGAGGCAGGGATTTTTATTTCCATTAGTAGAGATCGTGGAAGTCTTTCCGGCGTTCATATTTGAGGTCGGCAAGCACTGATGATTTAACCCGTATTGTAAAATTCCACATTTTCAGACTTCCGTTTGGAACCCAGTTAAAGCTCATTGTCCAGCAGTGAAGGTCACGTGTAATTCCGATCTGTGTCATGGTTATTTCTTTTGCTTTGAAGTCATAACCGCTTGTATAGGTAACAGCCATTTTTTTGGTAAGGTTCACATTTCCGCTAACAGAAAGGGTTTGGGTAAAAATGGACCTTAACGATGGTTTCTGGTAACTTAGATTGTAACTGACTCTCATCGACCACGGTACGTCAAATCTTACATAGCCGTATTCATCATAGAGGTCTTCCTCGGAGCTCATACTTCCTCCCCTTCCTGATCTGCCGCCCATTGCACCACCCTGTCCAGGTTGCTGTTGAACAGTACTCTGATTGCTTTCCTTATTTTTGCCTCTTATAAGATCCCCAAGGTCAAAGTCGAGGCTTGTATTGAAACCCGTAAACCGCATAAGCTTTTTATTCTGCACAAGTGCAAATTCTTTTACGAGCTGTCCTTTTTCATTTAAGCCGTATAGCGAGAAGTTGGCATTGGCCGAGATGCCCAGTTTGTTGAACAACGTTGTTCTCATAGCCATTACCACTGGCGACCATTTTATTGAATCGGCAAAAATATTATAGGAAGTATTGATGCTGAGGTTATCAATTATTTTGATTTTTTCCGGCTTTCCAGTGGTATCATTCCTCGCAAAAACCTTTGCCTCCACAATATTATTCAAGCCAAAGGATATTGAGCTGCTCCGTTTACCCAGCGAGGGTGTGCCATAGATGTTATCACCGAATATTGAATACTCTGTCATATTCCCAAGTGTATCCCTCTGTACTTTTTTGTACATATCACTGCTCAGGCCCTTCAGGACAGGAATGTAGCTATAGCTGATACTGGGCTTCATAACGTGGCGTATAGCCTGGACTCTTGATTCTGGCCTGAAGATGAATGTCCCGTAAATCTGTGGATTATAGCTTGCACTAATTGAAGGACTGACAGCATGCCCGTAAAAGAATCCACGGGCAGTGTCCGTAACAATCATAGGCATTCTCCTGTTAGTGGCATAGTCAAAATAATCGGGGACCCATCTTTTCTCATACTTTTGAGTATAAAGAACACCTTTGTATGACACCTGGGGCGAGATGGAGAAGTTTTTGAATGGACGTATCTGAAGGCTCAATGGAGCCTCATGCTTGAATCCGCTTCGCATATTGTTCCATACTTTTTTTGTAAAAAGCAGGCTGTCGTAAGTACCGATCTGATTGTCAAGTGATGCAGAATATTGAAACTGAAGCTCCTGGTACCATTTCTTTGCCCCGGCACTCTTTCCCTTCAGAGGATAAATCCTGCTCATATTGAAATTGATCTTGGGAAGATTCAGGCTAACGGTTTTGTTTTTCACATTTTGGCTGTGATTCATGCTTGCTGAGAGATTAAAAGGTGATCCCTCCCATGTTTTTGAGTAGCTGATACTCGATTGTCGTTGGGTTGTTACATGCTCTGATACAGAATAACTGTTTGTCTTATCAAATCCGCTGGAACTCATATTCACGCTGGCAGAGAATCTGGAACCCGGCCGGGCTTTAGGATTTTGATTGTATGTCCATCCGATTTTGTAGTTGGTTGTTTTGCTGTAATCAGACAGTCCTTTGTGTCCGGTTACATTATTGGCATAACTGAATGAAAACTGTCCATTATATTTATACAGCTTATTATAGTTTGATTCGGCGGTAAGTAACCAGGTTCCGTTGGTATATATATTTCCTTTTATAGCCAGGTCATAGTAATCGCTGATTGCAAAATAGTAGCCGCCTTCGGTAAGGTTATAACCCCTTTGCTGCTCCTGTCCCAGCTTTGGTATCAGAATCCCTGAAGCGGCTCTTTTTTTCTGAACCGGGAAAAAGCCAAAAGGAACTGCAATGGGTAGAGGAATTCCTTCGAGAACAAGGTTACCCGGACCTGAGATTATCTTTTTACCTGGGTATACCTTGGCTTTGGGCAGGTTAATGTAGAAATGAGGGTGATCTGCATCGCAGGTTGAATATGAGCTTCGGGCAATATTGGAGGTTCCGTCATCAAGCAATTTTGTTACTGAACTTCGCAACAACCCATCTTGTTGTTTGGTAACTATATTATACGCTATTGCCTTGCGCGAAACAAAATTATAGATCAGCGAATCGGACTCGTATTCCTGTGATCCCTCTTTGAATACAGGGCTGCCATGAACTATTCCGGTAGAGTCTTTTATTCCAGAGGCGAATACGGTATTTGTAACCATGTTAAATACAATGGAATCAGCCTTTATTTCTATATTGCCATAGGTAACAACGGCCTGATTGATCAATATTGCAGTCTTATTTACCAGATCATTTTTTTTTTGACCTGCGGATATATATTTTACCTGCTTGTCAATGGCATCAGGTGAGATCATTTTGAGGTTCATAAAAGAAGTATCTGTGACCAGGTAATTTTTCCGGATGAGATTCGAATCTGGTTTAGAAACAGGTTCCTGGGAAAATGATATAGAAAAGCGAACCATCACGAGGAACACTACAAGTAACCTATTTTCTTTAAAAAAATACAACTTAAGTACTATTTTTGTATAGTTTTTGAGCGACGTCGGGATGTCAGGCGCAAAACTAATTAAAAAAACATGAACAAAATATGGATACCGATAATATAAACGGCAAACACTATACCAATTATATCCATCATATCCATTCGATAATATTGATATTATTAATGATATCGTCCTGCCTAATTGAAGTCAATGGTCAGGGAAAAACATGGATAATTGTTATGGATCCGGGGCATGGTGGCAAGGACCCTGGGGCTTTGGGATCATTTGCAAAGGAAAAGGATATAAACCTGGCCATAGCACTGAAAGCTGGCGAGTATATTGAACAAAACCTCAACAATGTGAAGGTGCTCTATACAAGAAAAGAAGATGTATTTGTGGGACTTATTGAAAGAGCTGACTTTGCCAATAAGAACAAAGCCGACCTTTTCATCTCCATTCACGCCAATGCGATCTCAAAAAAAAGCATAAAAGGTACGGAGACATGGATAATGGGGCCTGCAAAAGATGAGCAGAATCTTGCGGTTGCAATGAAAGAAAATGAGGTTATTCAGTGGGAAGATAATTTCAACACAAAATATGAGGGATTTGATCCCCGATCTCCTGAGTCTTACATAATGTTTACGGTTATGCAGAACACTTTCAAGGAACAGAGCACATGGCTAGCCTCGGATATTCAGGAGCAGTTCAGGAACCGGGCGGGAAGGAATGATCTGGGTGTTAAGCAGGCAGGATTTCTGGTGCTATACATGACCACAATGCCAAGTGTACTTATCGAAACGGGATTTCTGACTAATCCGGAAGAGGAAAAATTTCTGACTTCCAAAACAGGGCAGGATTACATTGCTTCAGCCATATACAGGGCTTGCCGCTCATATATTAATGAACTTGACAAGAAGAGCCTTATTTCTCAGGATACAGGTTTAATTGATGTCCAGACTGCTGACACCTCAGATGAACAGATAGCCGACACATCGTCAGATCGCATTAGATTCGCGGTTCAGATAGCATCCTCAACAAAAAGAATTGAAATAAGTCCTCATAATTTCAAAGGAATAGATGACGTGAAGGAGATTATTGCCAATAACCGATACAAATATGTGGCAGGTAGTTTCTCTGATTACCAGGAGACAATTAATTACTGGAGGAAGATCCGTGCAATAATTCCCGATGCATTTGTTATTGCCCTTCAAGGCAACAAAATATTACCTTTGGAGGAGGCAAAAAAAATGATTCAGAAAAAATAATACTGACAAATGAAAAAAATCACAAACGAAGTAAAGGTTGGAGTAACAGCACTATTGACAATTATAGTATTTATCTGGCTCTACAATTTTCTTAAGGGTAAGGAGATCTTCAGCAGCAAGGCACACTATTATGTTGTATATGATAAGGTATCAGGGCTGTCTGAATCAAGTCCTGTTGAAGTTAACGGATATAAGGTTGGAGTAGTTCAGACTATAAGGTTTACTGACCGTGAAAGTGGAAGGCTTCTTGTAGTTTTGTCGGTTGATAAGGGATTCAGACTTCCTGTGAACACTGTTGCAGAGATAACTACAGCCACACTAATTGCTGGAATGAAAGTACAGCTTGTTTATGGAAACGGACCCGGCACCTATTCCAGTGGTGACACCATACCAGGCCGGATTGCTGTATCTCTGATTTCAAAGCTGGAGAATGAGTTAATACCATTGAGAAACAAAGTTGAATCTGTTATTTTAAAAATGGATACCGTACTCGGCTCTCTTAATGAGATAATGAATCAGGAATTCAGAGATAATGTCAATGCCGGAATTGAAAGTTTAAGGAATACGGTTGACGGGATTGACAGGGCCGATCTGGGGGCATCAATCGAAAACATGAAAAAAATCACCGGGATGCTGGCTGACAACACTTCAAGAATAAATAAAACTCTTGAAAACCTCGAATCAGTTACCGACACACTTGCTTCAGCTGATCTCTATAATACTGTAACAAGTTTAAAGGGCGGTCTTGAAAAGATGACATTGCTGATAGATAATATAAATAATGGTAAAGGCAGCGTCGGACAATTCATTACAAATGATTCACTATACCTGAACCTCAACAGGAGTCTGGCAGATCTGGATCTGTTAATTCAGGATTTAAAGACAAACCCTAAAAGATATGTGCATTTCTCAATGTTTGGAAGAAAAAACTAACCAGATAAATAGGATTTATATAAAAGATAGATTATCTTGATCTTAAATTATACTGCCGGATCGATGGCAAAATAATCACAGTTTCTATATAAACCTGCTTGAATTTGATCATAGATTTATAAGAAATTGTGGCACATGTACAAGTACTATACAATAATAATAAACACCTGACAATCAATATCATATAATAATAAAAAAATATTTGTTATATAAGTTACTGATGATTAAAACCATATACTTTTTTTGAAATAATCAAGCGAAAAAAATTTTTTTTTTAACTTTTTTTTTTACAAATATTGCTGTGTGAATCAGCTTGACTGA
>CAZTJT010000011.1:24049-131040 GCA_964613785.1 uncultured Rikenellaceae bacterium | reverse complement strand
GTTTGAAAATAATCTTTTAATGAAATTAAATCATTATTTAAACCTGAAATAAACATCAATTCTTATATTTTTGTTTTATTACCTGTATCAACAATTTGTACTTAACAGTTGTTGATTAATTAATTAATTATCTGATTTTCAAAAATGGTATGTTTTTTGAGCTGTTAAAAAAATGTTTACCTGTATATAATTACCAATTTTTAAAGAAAAAATTGATTTTAATTTCAACCGAATTAACAGCATATAAATACCATTATAAAATAAAATTCTTTAATAAATGTATATTTATTATTGTTAGTAATAACGAAATTTACCTTTATCATTGAATAATGGAGAGAACTTCGAAAGTTGATATAATAAGTGAAATAAATGAAATGAAAATAGCCAGGAATGCTATTATCCTGGCTCATTATTATCAGACCGGAGATATACAGGATATTGCAGATTTTGTAGGCGACAGCCTTGCGCTTTCACAAAAAGCAGCTTCAACAAATGCTGACATCATTTTGTTTGCGGGTGTAAAATTTATGGCTGAAACAGCAAAAATTTTATCCCCTAAGAAAAAAGTGCTGCTGCCCGACATGGAAGCTGGTTGCTCACTTGCTGATTCATGCCGTGAAGAAGATTTCAAGAGGTTTATTGATGAAAATAATGATAGGACCGTAATAACATATGTAAACACAAACGTTGAAATAAAAGCACTTTCAGATATTATTTGCACTTCCTCTAATGCAGTTCAGATTATAGAATCGCTGCCTCCTGAAGAAAAGATTATCTTCGGACCGGACAGAAATCTTGGTAATTATCTTATAAATAAAACAGGAAGAGATATTCTGGTATGGAATGGTGCCTGTCATGTACATGAGGAATTTTCACTTGAAGCAATAATAAAGCTGAAGAGTGAACATCCTGATGCAAAGATAATAGTACATCCTGAATGTCAATTTCCGGTTAGAATGATTGCAGATTTCATTGGTTCTACTTCTGCTCTTCTTAAATTCACTAAAACTGATGGATCTAAGACGTATATAGTCGGTACTGAACCGGGTATAATACATCAAATGAAAAAAGAAAATGATTCAAAGATCTTTATTCCTGCTCCTCCCCGCGATTCAACCTGTGGATGCAGTGAATGTAATTTCATGAAGCTGATCACACTTGAAAAAATTAAGAATTGTCTCATTGAGGAAAAGCCTGAAATTATTATTGATGAAGCCATCATAAAAAAGGCTTACATACCTATTAAGAGGATGATGGATATATCTGAAAAACTTGGACTATGAGCAGGCTTCTTTACACTTTAAGTCTACTTTTTATTGCATCATGTATTTTTGGACAGGAAGATGCTAAATTGCAGGATGGATATCAGGTGTTCAGATATCCAAACGGAATGGTTTCAAGTGAAGGCTTGATTAAAAATGGTAAACCAGAAGGATTGTGGCGCAGTTACTATGTAACCGGAATAAAGAAATCAGAGGGCAAAAGAACTAATTTTCTGCTTGACAGTATATGGGTCTTCTACGATCAGACAGGCGATACGATAGAAAAGATAAGCTATCTGTTAGGAAAAAAGAATGGTTATTATATTAAATATGCAAAAGATCCTTCAGCAGGTCTTTATATAGTGTCGAAGGAATTATTCGCTGGCGACAAAAAAGAGGGTACGGCCTATATATACTTCCCAGATGGTAAAATAAAGCAGACAATAAATTACAATGAAGGTAAAAAAGAAGGACTTTCAAAGGAGTATGATAACGAAGGTAACATTATAACACTGCTCGAATACAACAACGATTTTCTTGTAAGCAGGGAAAGAATTAACAGGATCGACAGCAAAGGTCTTAAGCAAGGTGAATGGAAAGAATTTTATTCTGGAGGAGGAATTAAAACTGAAAAAACCTATAAGGATGATCAACTCCATGGTTATTATAAGGAATATGATGTCAGAGGCAGACTGGTTTTGACAATGTTATATGAGAATGGAACGATTGTTAAATCGAGGGTAGAAGATGAGCCAGATATTGAAATTGAAAAGAAATTTGATGAAAACGGAAGGGTTATTTACGCAGGACCATTCAGGAATAAAGTACCAGTTGGCATACACCGCGAATACAGCAAGGATGGTAAAGTAACAAATGCCTATGTTTACAATGATAATGGTGTTTTGCTTTCTGAAGGCATAATAGATGATTCGGGAAACAGGAATGGAAAATGGAAAGATATGAACAGCGATGGTAAAGTAATTGCTGAAGGGCAATATACTGATAATCGCCGTACCGGCATATGGAAATTTTACAACAGTTCCCTTAAGTTAGAACAAACAGGATCTTACAATAATGGAAGACCTGACGGAGTTTGGAAATGGTATTATGATGACGGTTCATTACTTAGAGAGGAAGAGTATTTTCAGGGTCAGCGTGATGGTCCTTTTACAGAATATTCACAGTCGGGTGAAATAATTGCACAGGGACAATATACCGATGGTGAAAAGAATGGTGAATGGAAATATAAATCTGGCGATAATACTGAAGAGGGCAAATATATTCTTGGTTTACGTGATGGAGTATGGAAGTCATATTATCCCAGTGGTAAACTTCGTTATAAAGGAAATTACATACAGGGAGTGCCGGATGGTCAGCATATTTATTATTATGAAAATGGCAAGGTGAAGGAAGAACAATATTACAGAATGGGCATCAGGCAAAAAACATGGAAGAAATATAACGAAGAAGGCATTCCGGCTCTTACGATAACATATAAAGACGACGTAGAAATAAGCATTAACGGTGTTAAAATCAATCTTCCTGAAAGTGAAGTAAAGCTTATTAAGTGATATATTTGCTGCATGGAATATGATTTTAACATTCGAAAAGAAGAAATCACATCGGGAGACAAGGAATTTGAAAGACAACTTCGTCCTCTTACCTTTTCTGATTTTAAGGGCCAACAGAAGATTATAGATAATCTTAAGGTTTTTGTAACAGCTGCAAGAAACAGGGGAGAATCACTGGATCATGTATTGCTTCATGGACCACCAGGACTTGGAAAAACCACGTTGGCTTCAATCATATCAAATGAGCTTCATGTGAACCTGAAAGTTACCTCTGGTCCGGTTCTCGACAAACCCGGCGATCTGGCAGGACTGCTTACTAACCTTCAGGAAGGAGATGTTCTTTTTATAGATGAAATACACAGATTGAGTCCCATGGTTGAAGAATATCTCTATTCGGCAATGGAGGATTTTCAGATTGACATTATGATCGATAAGGGCCCTAGTGCCAGGTCTATACAACTATCACTGAATAGTTTTACACTTGTTGGTGCCACAACTCGTTCAGGGCTCCTTACAAGTCCGCTCAGAGCCAGATTTGGAATAAAATTTCATCTTGAATATTATGATCATAATGTTTTAACGGGAATTGTTAAACGATCAGCAGGGATACTTAATATTAAAATTGAAGATGCTGCTGCAGAAGAAATTGCCTGCAGAAGCAGGGGTACACCACGAATCGCGAATGCACTGCTTAGAAGAGTAAGGGATTTTGCCGAGGTAAAAGGTTCGGGAATAATCGATCTTGATATTACAAAGTATGGGCTGCAAGCCCTTAATATTGATGCAGAAGGACTTGATGAAATGGATAACAGAATTCTGTCGGTAATTATTGATAAATTTGGAGGAGGTCCGGTTGGTCTTAACACTATATCAACCGCTGTTGGTGAAGAGAGTGGGACAATTGAAGAAGTTTATGAGCCTTTCTTAATAAAAGAAGGATATCTGAAAAGAACGCCAAGGGGAAGAGAAGCTACTGAACATGCCTATAGACATCTTGGAAGAGCATTCAGACATGGTAGCAGCCATACATTATTTTAAAAAATTAATCAACAGAAAATTAAACTCTTGTAAGAACATTGCTGATCTTTTCCAGACCCTTTATATCCAATATTTTGATTTTCCTTCCATTTAGGTCAACTAGCTTGTCAGTCTTGAATTCTGAAAGTAACCTTATTACTGACTCTGTAGCAGTACCAATAATATTGGCCAGTTCTTCTCTTGTGAGTGAGATACGGAGAAAATTCTGTCCATCAAGTCCAAAATCATGAACCAGAAGAAGTAAAATTTCTGCAAGACGTTCTTTTACTGTTTTCTGAGCAATATCGGTGATGAATGAATTGGCTTCACCAAGTTCATGACATGCCAGCTTCATGAGTTCGAGTGCAAAATTAGAATTAGTTTTTATGAGTAGAACCAGAATTTCTGAAGGAATGAAGCAGACTTTACAATCTTCTATAACCTTTGCCGAAGTACATGCAACCTCATTACTTAAGACACTTCTGTAGGCAATTATTTCACCGGCTTTTGCGAACCTTATTATTTGTTCCTTACCATCGAATCCTGTTTTGTATACTTTTATTATCCCGCTTTGAATGCAATAAAATCCACTAATGCGGTTTCCTTCATTATATAAAATATCACCCCTCTTAAATTGCCTGAAATCCTTTTGAAAATTAATCATTTCAACTTCTTCAGGTGTAAGATGTTTAAATATAGATCCGGTCTCCAGTGCACATTTGTCACATAGCGGAACATATATTTCATTTTGTTTCATTTCCAGAGATTATATGTTAATTAATTAACAATAATAAAAAGCAAATTGTTCAGAAATTAAATTGCTGATTTGAACTGTTCAAGAAATCTTATGTCATTTTCAAAGTAAAGCCTGAGATCATTTACCTGGTATTTCAGCATTGCAGCACGTTCTATACCCATACCAAAAGCAAAACCGGTATATTTTATACTGTTGATGCCACATGATTCAAGCACATTCGGATGAACCATACCACATCCCAATACTTCCAGCCACCCTGTGTATTTGCAGACATTACAACCTTTACCTCCACAGATTAGACAACTTATATCCATTTCCGCTGAAGGCTCTGTAAATGGGAAGTATGAAGGCCGAAGTCTTATTTTGGTATCTTTACCATATAATTCATGTGCAAAATAGAACAAGGTTTGCTTAAGGTCAGCAAACGACACATTTTCATCAATATAAAGGCCTTCAATCTGATGAAATATACAATGAGCTCTGGCCGAAATTGCTTCATTCCTGAAAACCCTTCCTGGAGAAATTGTTCGTAAAGGAGGCTTTTGAGTTTGCATAACTCTTACCTGGACTGAAGATGTATGTGTGCGAAGTAGAATATCTCCGGGATTAGAATCTTCTGCAGATATCCTGAAGATGTAAAATGTGTCCTGCATATCGCGAGCCGGATGCTCAGGAGGAAAGTTTAATCTGGTAAAATTATGATCATCATCTTCTATTTCAGGGCCTTCAGAAACCGTAAAACCAATTCTTGAAAAAATATCTATTATCTCCCTTCTTACGATTGAAATAGGATGTCTTGAACCAGGCTGATAATAATAGGAAGGCTTTGTCAGGTCGTTTTCCTTCTTAAACTCTTCATGCGGCTTCATTTCACTTTTAAGGGAATCATACTTAGTCTGAGCTAATATTTTAAGCTCGTTAAGCATTTTACCCGTTTCTTTTTTGGATGAAGCAGGTATGTTCCGGAAATCTTCAAAAAGAGTAGATATTAATCCTTTCTTGCTTAAATATTTAAGTCGAAATGATTCAAGTTCTTGATGATTATTGATTTTTAAGGAAGTTATTTCTTCAACAACTGATTTTATTTTATCGAGCATAATAATATTTGTATTTCGGATTTATCTTGAAACAACTTTCATTTTTAAGATCTTAACGTCATTTAACGGCTTATCTGCACTGTTTGTTGGGACGGTAGCAATTTTGTCAACAATTTCAAGACCGTCAACAACCTCACCAAAAACTGTATAGGTACCATCAAGACGAGGAACTCCTCCAATGGTTTTATAAATATTCTTTTGTTCATCGGAAAACTTAAAATCACCTGCATCGCTCAAATATCTAAACATTTTTTCGGATACCTTTTCCTGAAGATCACTGTCAGAAAGCTGAACACCTGCTTTCAATGCGCTGTCGGATATCTCATGCATAAATTTGGCAAAATAACACTGCTTGATAAGATTATTTAGCCTCGCTTCAGTTGAGATAAGTTCCTGATCGGATATTTTCGTTCCCTGAACAATGTAAAACTGTGTACCTGATGAACGCATTGAAGGATTGACATTATTACCTTCCCGGGCAGCTGCGACAGCTCCTTTTTTGTGAAATAAGGAAGGATGAAATTCGGCAGGAAGCTTATACGACTGAAGGGTGTCGAGCTGTGTCTTAGACAGGCCGGTACGTGTGGAAGGATCTCCGGCCTGAATCATAAAGTCCCTGATAACCCGATGAAATGAAATTCCTTCATAAAAGCCTGAATTGACAAGTTTAATAAAATTATCCCTGTGAATAGGTGTCTCGTCGTAAAGCCTTATTTTCATGTCACCAAGTGTGGTTTTTATCTGAACAAAATAAGTGTCACTTCCACCAGGAGCCTTGCATGAAATCATTATCAGAAGAATTAATGGAAAGGCAATCTGTTTAAATGATGTGTTCATGAAAATCTGAAATTGGTTAATAACGTTCTGCAAATCTGTGTGCAAAGATATGTAACTTTGATTGATAGTGGAAAAATTCGGGTTTCATTTTACAACCGTATTTGATAAACCTACATACCTATCAGGTAAATGATACTTTAAAATTATCTTTGTCATTTTAATTTCCTGATGAAAGAGGTCAGAAAACTGGCTGGACAGACTTTGGTATATGGGATGGGAACAATCATCCCACGTTTTCTCCATTATGCTGTAATGACACCTTTTTACACAAGAGTATTCTACAACGATATTGAAGGATATGGAATCATTACAGAATTATACGCATGGATGGTTATTTTATTGGTCGTTCTAACATATGGATTGGAAACTGCTTTTTTCAGATTTGTCCAAAAAGCTGAAAATGCTGAAAATGTTTTCAGCACATCATTAATTAGCCTATTTGTTACATCATCATTATTTGTTGCATTGGTTTTTATTTTTATTAAGCCAGTGTCGTTGTTGATGAATTATTCTAACAATCAAGACTTTATAAAACTGTTCTCATTAATTGTTGCCATTGATGCATTTACTGCAATTCCTTTTGCACGATTAAGAAAGGAAAACAAGGCATTAATATTCAGTATAATAAAAATAATTAATGTAATTATTACCATAGTTGTTGTAGTTTTTCTACTTAAAATCGCACCTGGATTATGGGAAAAAAGCAATGGGTGGTTCAGAAAAATTTATGATCCGGAATATAAGGTAGGATATGTTTTTATTGCAAATCTTATATCAAGTGTTGCAACGCTTATGATGCTTATACCCATAATAAGAAAAACCAGACTTATTTTTGATCCGGGATTATGGTATAGAATGGTAAATTATTCGTTCCCGCTTATGCTTGCTGGAATAAGCGGTTCAATTAATGATGCTTTGGATAAGGTATTATTAAGACGACTTGTAGGAGAAGAGGAAGGATTATTGGCAGTTGGTAAATATGGTGCAGGTTATAAAATTGGAGTATTAATGGCACTGTTCATACAAATGTTTCGTTTCGCAGCAGAACCTTTCTTTTTTGAGCGGGCAAAGCAATCTGATGCAAGAGAAACATATTCTTTTATAATGAAATATTTCATTTTAGTAATGCTTATAGTTTTTCTTGGTATCAATCTCTATTTGCCAGGATTAAAATATATAATTGCTCTTCCTTATAGGGAGGCAATTGTAGTAGTTCCAATGATAAGCATGGCGTATCTTCTTTATGGCATTTATGTAAATCATAGCATATGGTATAAGCTGAATGATCTAACAATCTACGCAGTATATATTACACTTATTGGAGCAATTGTAACAGTCCTGATTAATGTGATATTCGTTCCTTCTTTTGGATATATGGCTTCTGCATGGGCTCATGTTGCATCATACCTCTCAATGATTGTTGCATCATTCGCAATGGCAGAAAAGAGATATAAGGTTGGTTATAATATGAAACAATATATCCCATATTTTTTGATTTCTATTAGTATGGTCATTTTCGCCCGATATTTTAATTATCCATCAATTTATGCCGAACTGATTATTAATACAGTTCTTATTGCTGCATTCATAGTATATGCTCAAATCCATGATAAAATACTGACTGTGTTCTTCGTGGAAAATAAATGAGAAACATCAATAAAATATTAGAAGAAAATTAATACAAATATATATATGTAGATGCATCTTAACTTAACTAATGCAAAATATGATAGAAGAATTTTTTTACACTTAAAAAGAAGGAATAGATTGGAAATAATTTTGTAGTTAAAGGAAAAATATAACAATTACAACAGAATTGAGGAAAATAAGAAGACTGAATAGGATTGAAATTTAATAAGTTATAAAGGTTTGTAGGGATCACTTTGCAGAAGTAATAAAGAGATAAATTTTATGACGACTATTTACTAATTGGAAAAAAATATTATTCATTGCTGATTAAGTATATAGCAGATATTAAGTTAGAAATAGAAAGAATCAAAACAATTAGCTCCGAAATTTAAAGGTGTTATATGTCTAGAGGGAAGAATTATAAAAATAAATCAGAAATTAAGATGACAAGCAGAAATATAGTAGTAATTATGCTACTGATGATATTATACACCAGCGGAGGTTGTAGCAGAAAGGTAATTCCCGGATTAATAAAAGCAGGCAAAAATTATGATGAGGCAACCTTCAATTATGTTTATGCTGAGGCCCTTAGACAAAAATTGATGGGTAACAATGGAGAGGCCCTTAAATATTTGGAGCAATGTGTAATAATGAATCCGGAAAGCGACGCTTCATATTTTCAGATGGCGCAGATTGTGCTTGGAAACAATGATCCTGAAAATGCAAAAAAGTATATGAGGAAAGCTATAAAATTGCAACCTGAGAATATATGGTACCATATTATGATGGCAGGTACATATTTTCAGCAGCGAATATTAGACAGTGCAGCATATCACTATGAAATTGCTGTTAAAATTGATCCTGATAGAAAAGATCTTCAGGTTGCACTTGCAAATCTTTATACGGAAACCGGAAAAAGTCAGAAAGCTAGGGAGGTTCTTGAATCAATTGATGAAAATTATGGTCTGAATGAAAGTACTGCTATCTCACTTATAAGGAACCTTATAAGCGAGAGGAAATTTTCAGAGGCAGAAAAAAAAGTTAAAGAGCTTTTATTAGTTGAACCAGACAATATAATCTACAACGGATTACAGGCTGATATATATCAGAGTGAGGGTAAGAAGGAAGATGCTCTTGATGTATACACTAACCTGATTCTTAGAAATCCTGATAATCCGGTTATTCAGATGAAGCTGTGTAATTTTCTGTTAGAAGAAAAAGAGTATGAGGAATTGTTTTCTGTTCTCAATACATTTATTCTGAATAACAGGATAAGTAAAGAGGAAAAAATAGTCTTTTTCGGAAGCATGGTTGAAGATACGGTTATTCTGAATAGATACTCTGAAGATATGAAGATGTCATTGATGATTCTTGAAGCAACTTATGTAAATGATGACATTATTGTGCTTCTAAGACCTGATTTCCTGGTAAAGCTAAATAAATTAAATGAAGCTGCTGTAAGACTTGAAGAGATCATAAGGGTAAATCCGGATAATTATCATGCATGGGAAAAACTTTTGCTAACATACTATGAGGAAAAAAATTTTGAGCGACTTCAGGAGAGAGGAAGAGAAGCTTCAGCACGATTTAATAGATCAATTCTGGCAAAGATCCTGTACGCTCATGCTGCTATGGAAAATATGGATTATAACACAGCCCTTGATGAACTGAAAAAGGCAGAAATTCTTGGAGGCGATAATAATGAAATTCAATTACAGGTAATAACCATGAAAGCTGATGTCTATTATAGATCAGGAAATTACAATGAAGCGTTCAAATGCTTTGATGAAGCCCTAAGACGAAAAAAGGATGATCTTACTGTACTAAACAATTATGCCTATTATCTTGCAGAACAAAATATTAGACTGAAGGAAGCTGAGGTTATGGCCGAAACAGTTATAAGCCGGGAAAAAAATAATACCACTTTTCTTGATACTTATGCATGGGTTTTGTATAAGAGGGGAAAAACCAGAGAGGCAGCAAGAATAATGGAAAAGATTATAAATTCAGGTGATGAAGATGACGCTGAATGGTATGAGCATTATGGATTCATTTTAAAAAAGCTAGGAAAGTGTAAAGACGCTCAGGAAAAATGGAAAAAGGCGCTGGAGCTTGATCAGTCAAAGGAAAATCTTAAGCTGGAGATGGAAAAATGCAAAAAGCTGCGTTAGGTCTAATTTTACTATGGATTTTTTTTCAGGGATGTTCTGGCCTTAAAAAGGCAAATATAAGCCGTAAGGATAAAGATTATACTGATGAATCGTTATCAAGTATAATTGTAAATAACATTTCGAACCATAGTTTTTATATTCAAAAAGCTGATATAACAATATCAGAAAATAATTCTTCGACCCGATTTTTTGCAATTATTAAGTATAAAAAACCAGATTCCTTGATGATTAGTTTCAGAGCAAGGATAGGTTACGAAGCAGCAAGGATGCTTCTTACGAAGGACACACTTATTATAAGTGACAGGATTAATAAGAAAGTTATGATTGGTAAACCTGAAGCGATTAAGAACAAGTATGGAATCGAATCAGAACTGATTTTTGCCATGTTTGGTGATATTATTATTGAAGATAAAGATAGGTTCGGAAAATCTAACTGTAATAATGGAATTTTAAAAAAGGAAACCTGGATTAGGGGAAGACAATTAAGTTATTATATTGATTGTAATAAGTCAAAGGTGATCAGCACCAGTTTCTTAGGAGATAAAGTAACAGATAGTGTTGTAATCAATTTTTCCGGTTTTTTTAATCTAGGAAGTATTATAATTCCTGGAATTATTGAAGCAAGAAGTAATTTAAGCAATATAAGAATTACAATGAAAATTGAAAAGGCTGAAATTTACTACAAGGGCGATATAGGATTCAGAAGTCCAACTAATTATAAAGTTGTCTTGTTGAAATGAAATCACTGATAATATTTGGAATTTTATATTGTCTGACTACTATTACAGTCTTGGGGCAAACCAAAGCAGAATTGGAGGAGCGTAGAAAGAAGGCTCTGGAAGAAATTACCTATGTGGATAATATGCTTCAAGCCACAGCACGTGAGAAAAAGGAAAGCCTTAGTGAATTAAATATTATAGGAAATAAACTGACTCTCAGAGAATCAATTTTATCAAATATTCGACAGGAAATAAATCTTTTAAATGAAAGAATAGATTTGAACAAGCTGGCAATTGAAATGATGGAACGAGACCTAGTTTCTTTAAGAAAGGACTATAGGAATGCTGTTTTAAATTCTTATAGAATTTCAAAAGGTTATTCAGAACTGACTTATGTCTTATCAGCAAGGGATTTTAATCAGGGATACAAAAGGCTGAAATATCTGCAGCAGGCAGCTAAATTCAGAAGACGAGAAACCGAAGTGATTATGGAATTAAAGAGTCAGATAGAAATGTCAAAACGAAAACTAGAAGAAGACCTTAGTAAAATATCTGATCTGCAACTGAGGGAAGAAAAGCAAAAGATGTTGCTTCAGGAAGAACAAAAAAGAAAACAAAGGATTGTAAAATCTTTAAGTTCAAAGGAAAAACAATTACAGAGGGAACTGGAAGAAAAGAAAAGAATTGCGAGGAAAATAGAATCAGAAATAGCGAAACTTATAGAAGAAGAACGTGTTAAAGCTAAGAGGGTGGAATTAACTCCTGAGCAGAAATTGATTAGTGATGATTTTGCGGGAAATAAGGGCAGGCTGCCATGGCCGGTGGAAAAAGGAATAATTACAAGCCATTTCGGAATTCAGAATCATCCAGTATTAAAATACGTAACAGAAGATAATATTGACATTGAAATTACAAGTTATGGTGACACTCCTGTAAGAAGTGTATTCAAGGGCGAAGTTGCTCGAGTGTTTGCAATTCCAGGTGCAAATATGGCTGTAATAATCAGGCACGGAAGATATCTTACAGTTTATCAAAATATTGTAAATATTAAAGTAAAAACGGGCGATAAGGTTGATACAAAGCAAGAGATCGGAAAGGTTTACAATGATAAAGATAACGGAAATAAAGCGATATTGAAATTTATGATTTTTGATGAAAAGGTCAAAATGGATCCGGAATTGTGGATCTCGAAAAAAAATTAGAAATTGCAGTTGATTGTGTTATGAATGTTCAAAACAGTATTTAATGGAAAAAATTTGTAAAAATCTGAGGATCAGATCTGATATGAAAAATTTGAGGATCATTGAAAATGCTGTTGATGAAATTACAAATACACTGGGTATAAAACAGGATAATTATGGTAAAATATTGGTTGCCATTCTTGAAGCGGTTAATAATGCTATAACTCATGGCAATAAATTTGACATAGAAAAATTTGTTGATGTTAGTATTACTGTAGACAAGAACGAAATGATTGTTACAGTTACAGATGAGGGTTCGGGATTTAATCCGGCTGATATCCCTGATCCAACCCGGCCGGAAAATATTGAAGAAATTAGCGGAAGAGGTGTTTTTCTGATGACAAAACTTGCAGATACTATTTTTTTCAATGATACGGGTAACAGTGTTACTATGAAGTTTAGGGAGGTTGCAAATTGAGTATAAAAATTTATTATGATAATGTTAAATTCAGACTAAAGGAATCGGGGAAAATTAAAAGCTTCCTAAATAAGGTCATAAATAGTCAAAATAAAACAACTGGTGACCTTATTTTTATTTTTACTGGTGACAAAAACATCAGGAAAATAAACAGAGAATTTCTTAACCATGATTACTATACCGATGTTATCTCGTTTAGAAACGGGTCTGAACACGAAGTCAGCGGTGAAATATATATTGGAATAGAAACCGTAAGAAGAAATGCGAACTTATATAATGTAAGTCAGAAAGAAGAAGTTTTAAGAATAATGATTCACGGAATTCTTCATTTGCTAGGATATGTGGATAGTAATATTGAAGGAAAGAAAAAGATGATCGATGTGCAGGAAGATTTGGTAAATGATTTCAAAAGATTGAATTTATGGAATTCAGATACGAAATTATTGTAGTGGGAGGAGGTCATGCAGGATGTGAAGCAGCTCATGCGGCTGCAAGGATGGGGTCAAAAACTCTTTTGATAACAATGGATATGACAAAGCTGGCGCAGATGTCATGTAATCCTGCAATGGGAGGAATTGCAAAGGGACAGATTATCAGAGAAGTTGATGCATTGGGAGGACTTAGCGGAATTGTTACTGACGCAAGTATTATACAATTCAGAATGCTCAACAGATCAAAAGGTCCTGCAATGTGGAGTCCAAGGGCACAGTGTGACAGGCAGCGCTTCAGTGCAGAATGGCGAAAACGACTTGAGAAGACAGAAAATCTTCATATATGGCAGGAGCAGGCTACCAGACTTATTCTTGATGGAAATAAAGCAGCAGGAGTAGAGACTAGTTTTGGAACGAGATTTCTATCAGATGCAGTTATTCTCACAAACGGTACTTTTCTGAACGGACTGATGCATGTTGGATTCAGAAATATTAAAGGCGGTAGATCGGGTGATCAGGCTTCAACTGGATTAAGTGACCAGCTAAGGGAGTTAGGTTTTTTGGTGGAAAGGCTTAAAACCGGAACCAGCGCTCGGATCGATGGAAGAACCATTAATTTCTCTGCGATGACAGAACAGAAGGGAGATGAAGAGGGAAGAGCCTTTTCTTATTTAAATAATTATTTAAAGATAGAGGATCCCAGAAGCTGTTATATTACTCAAACCAACCCTGAAGTGCATTTAGAATTAAGAAAAGGTCTTCAATTCAGTCCGCTTTTTACAGGTAAAATTAAAGGAAGGGGCCCTCGTTATTGTCCAAGTATCGAAGACAAAATTGTTACATTCAGTGATAAAGATTACCATCAGATTTTTATTGAACCAGAAGGAAGAGATACAGTGGAATATTACATAAATGGTTTCGCAAGCAGTCTGCCTCTGGAAGTTCAATTGAAGGCTTTAAGAAAAATACAAGGACTTGAAAATGCTGAGATATTTAGACCTGGTTATGCTATTGAATATGATTTTTTTCAGCCGACACAACTAAAAGCAAGTTTGGAAACAAAGAAGATACAAAACCTGTTTTTTGCTGGACAAATTAATGGGACCACAGGTTATGAGGAGGCTGCTGCGCAGGGAATAATGGCAGGAATAAATGCAGTTCTAAAGATAAGGGGAAAGGATAGTTTTATTCTTGGAAGGGAAGAGTCATATATTGGTGTACTTATCGACGATTTAATAACCAAGGGTGTTGATGAGCCTTATAGAATGTTTACAGCAAGAGCAGAATACAGAATACTGCTTAGACAGGATAATGCCGATGAAAGACTGACACGAAAAGGTGTTAAGCTTGGTGTAGCGGGAATTGAAAGGCTGATAAGGCTAGAGAAAAAAGAGAAGCTTGTAGGAGAGATAATTGAATTTCTTAAATCAAGAAGCCTTGAGCCTGAAGAGATAAACTGGTATTTAAGACAATGTGGAACAACAAGTATAAGACAAAAGATAAAAGCTATAACACTTGCATCAAGGCCTCAAATAAAACTAAAGCAGTTTATTGAAGTTTTAAAATATCAAAAGGCGGCCAATAAGGAAGATTATGAAAATTATGATGAAGCCGCAGAATCGGCCGAGATAAGAATAAAGTATGAAGGATATATACAAAGGGAAAGAATTATTGCCGACAAAATAAAAAGACTTGAGTCGCTGAAAATTCCGGATGACATAAATTATTCAGAATTATTATCGATATCAACAGAAGGAAGGCAGAAATTAACAAAGATTAGACCTGAAAACATTGGTCAGGCAGGCAGAATAAGTGGGGTATCGCCTTCCGATCTGAATATACTTCTGATGTATTTAGGTAGATAAAAATGTTCCACGTGGAACAAATAATTTTAAAATGAAGATTAGTGGGAAAATAGTTGATATTCATTCAAGAGAAATATATCCTGGTGAAATATTAATAGAAAATGGAATAATTAGTGATATAATACGAAATGGAAAGTCTGAAGATCACTATATAATACCGGGATTAATAGATTCTCACGTACATATAGAGAGTTCGATGGTAACTCCGGGATCATTTGCCATTGCAGCTGTTTCACGTGGAACAACCGGATTAGTTTCGGATCCACATGAAGTTGCAAATGTACTTGGAGTGGAAGGTGTAAAATTCATGTTGGAGGATTCTAGAAAGACTCCTGTGAAGTTCTTTTTCGGGGCTCCATCATGTGTGCCTGCAACCACCTATGAAACATCAGGGGCGGTGATAAACCATGAAAATATTGATGAACTACTACGTATGGATGAAATTAAATATCTTTCAGAGATGATGAATTTCCCCGGAGTAATTAATGATGATCCTGAAATAATAGATAAACTGAATATTGCAGTAAAATATAATAAACCAATAGATGGCCACGCCCCGGCACTTAGAGGAGAAAATCTGAAAAAATACATTTCATCAGGCATTACAACTGATCATGAATGCACATCACTCGATGAAGCACTTGAAAAAATAAACCTTGGAATGAAAATTCTGATTCGCGAGGGAAGTGCAGCCCGAAACCTGGAGGCACTGAAACCTTTATTGAGAAGCCATCCCGACAAAGTCATGCTCTGCAGCGATGACCTTCACCCTGAGATGCTGTCAGAACAACATATTAATAAATTAGTCTCCCGTCTGATATCAGAAGGATTTGATGTTTTTGATACCATTAGAAGTTGTACATTGAATCCGGCATTGCATTACAAACTTGACACAGGTTTGCTCAGACCTGGTGATCCCGCAGATTTCATTATTGCCGAAAACCTTCGCTCTATGGACATAAAGGAAACCTGGATCGACGGAATAAAAGTGTATGGCTCTGGAAAAGTAAATTTTAAATATTACGGATCGGAAAAGAAAAACAAATTCAATTGCTCAGAAATAACCAAAAAAAATCTGAGTATTCAGAATCCGAATATAAAGGGTAAAATGAGGGTAATAGAAGCTAAGGATGGCAGCCTTTTTACAAAAGAAATTTTTCAGAGTTTTGAGCCAGACGTATCAACGGGCTATGATCTCCAAAATGATATCATAAAAATCATTGTCAAGGATCGCTATTATAATATGCCTCCGGCCATTGGATTTATAAAAGGATTCGGATTGAAAAAGGGAGCTTTTGCCAGCTCTGTGGCTCACGACAGCCATAATATAATTTGTGTCGGGACAAATGATCACGACATTGCGGATGCAGTAAATGAGATTATCAGACTAAAAGGCGGTCTTGCAGTTGCAAATGGAGATAATATTGATTCAATCCAGCTCGATATTGCCGGAATAATGTCAGATAAACCGGTTATTGAAATAGCTGACTCTTATAAAATGCTTTCAGATAAAGTAAAATCATTGGGCTGCAAAATGTCCTCCCCTTTCATGACACTTTCATTCATGGCTCTGTTAGTTATACCTGAACTTAAATTAAGCGACAGGGGTTTATTTGATGGCAGGACCTTTAAATTTGTTCCATTATTTACAATTTGAAATACCAGAAAAGTAATTTTCTGCTATATCTATTAACCCTGCATAAAAGACAAATTCAGACTATTTACCAGATAATGTTGAATATTACAGGAATCTTCCCTTCAGTTTTCCTGTTAGTACCTGCCACGATCCTATAATATGAAAAAACTCCTGCATCCGGCCAAACACTGATTATGCCTCCCAATAATCAGATTCACCAATAATTTATGCAATCATATCAGTTACTATCTTTGCGTATTGAATAACTATGTCAGTGAATCTTAATTATAAGGAAATAGTATCATCCCTTCCCGACAACCCGGGCGTTTACCAGTTTCTCGACACTACCGGTAAAATCATTTACATAGGGAAAGCTAAAAATCTTAAGAAACGGATATCCTCATATTTTGCCGGAAGCCATTCGGGTAAAACAAAGGTTATGCTTAACAAAGCAGCATCTATTAGCCACATAGTAGTTGAAAATGAATCAGATGCGTTGCTGCTGGAAAACAACTTGATAAAAAAACACCAGCCCCGCTACAATATTCTTCTTAAAGATGACAAAACTTTTCCTTGGATATGCATTAAAAACGAACCATTTCCCAGGGTATTCAGCACCCGCAAAATAATAAAAGACGGATCGCTTTATTTCGGTCCTTATACATCTGCCTTAATGGTTAAGACATTGCTTGAACTTATTAGGCAGCTTTATAAACTGAGAACATGTTACTATAACCTTACTGAAGATAATATTAAATCCGGCAAGTTTAAAGTCTGCCTCGAATATCACATGGGAAACTGCAAAGCTCCCTGCGTTGGAAATCAGAAAGAAACCGATTACCAGGAAAGCATTAATCAGATTAGGGATATACTTAAAGGCCATATAATTGCCGTTATCGACCACCTTAAAACAAAGATGAATGAATACTCAGGACAGCTCCGTTTTGAAGAGGCTCAGATAATCAAAGAAAAAATTGAGATATTGAATAAATTTCAAAGCCATTCTGCAGTTGTAAGCAATAAAGTTAAAAACATCGATGTATTTGGCATTACACAGGATGGGGACAAGTTCTTTGTAAACTACCTCAAGGTTGTGGAAGGAGCAGTTATACAAAGCTTTACCCTAGAACTTAAAATGCAGGTGGCGGAGGAAAAAGAGGTCCTCCTTGGTTATGCCATCAATGAAATACGACAGCGTTATGAAAGCGACTCACCTGAAATCCTTGTCCCATTTCGACCCGATATTGAACTCCGGGGCGTAAGATACACAATACCAAAAATGGGCGAGAAGCTTAAATTACTTGAACTTGCGGGAAGAAATGCAATTTACCATAAACTGGAGCAACGCAAAAGATCTGAAGAATTCAGGTCAGAAGACCGAACAGGCAGAAATCTGGAAAAAGTAAAAAGAGACCTTCATTTGCCATCAGTACCGGTTCATATTGAATGTTTTGATAATTCAAACATAGCAGGCACCACACCAGTTGCAGCATGTGTCGTGTTCAGAAATGGCAAGCCGAGCAAAAAAGATTACAGACACTTCAACATCAAAACAGTGACAGGACCAAATGATTTTTCCTCAATGGAAGAGATAGTCTTCAGGCGATATAAACGATTACTTGATGAAAACCAAACCATTCCTCAACTAGTAATAATCGACGGAGGGAAGGGACAGCTTTCATCTGCGATGAAAAGCATTGAAAGACTGGGTCTGAAGGAAAAAATATCAGTTATTGGTATTGCAAAAAGACTTGAAGAAATATATTTTCCTGGCGACTCAGTACCTATCTACCTCGATAAAAACTCCTACAGCCTGAAACTTATCCAACAACTTCGAAATGAAGCCCACAGGTTTGGAATTAAATTTCACCGCGACAAACGGTTAACTCAAATGCTTAGATCTGAACTTGACTCCATAAATGGTCTTGGTCCGAAAACTAAAGAAAAACTACTATGGAAATTCCAGTCGGTCGACAAAATAAAAATTGCAGACCGGGATGAATTGAATAATCTTATCGGTAAAAGAAAATCTGAAATCTTGTTGAAATACCTTAAGAAAAATCCAGATATCTATCTGTAGCAAAACATCAGAAAAACTTCCTATGTGATTGGATAAGTGAGAAATAAACAATATTTTTACGTCAGATAATCCTGCCAGAATTCAATATTTGGGATTCACTTGTACCAATAACGGAAATTTGAGACGTAGAAAAACATAGCAATGTGTTTCTACAAATCGATACGTATTTTCAAAATTCGTTCCAGATCGGATGCAATTTTTGTAGATCCGTATGTTGTTAATCCTTTTATCCCTGCAAAGTCTGCTGCAATGACATTTTTTTCAATATCATCGATATAAAATGTCTCCTCCGGCAGCAATGAATATTTTTCGAGCAGATATCTGTATATACGGATATCAGGCTTTGACAATTTTACCTCTGAGGAGATTATCCCCCCGTCGAAATACCGGAAGAAGTAATAATCATTTTTTATCTCTTCAAAAATATCAAGAGGAAAGTTTGATAGATAATATAGCTTAAAACCATGTTTTTTTAGCGCAGGAAGGATTCTAACGTTATCGTCAAGGGGAAACATTATCTCAGTACGAAAATTGAAAATCAGGGCTATTTCCTCCTTTTTCAGAGATGATTTCAGAGAGATTGACTGAATTGCTTCATTTAGGGTAATATCTCCGTTGTCAAGTAAAAGCCATTCCGGGCTATTAAATATGTCGGCGAGTATTTTATTTATAATGTTTTCAGGAAAATTTTTCTTCCTAAGGAATTCTTCAGGAAGAAAGCTGATCAGAACATTTCCAAGGTCAAAAACAATATTTTTGATCATTTCAGGGGTTTTTCATACTGACAGGCTGTCCGGTCGCCTCCAGGACATTCCACCAGAGCTCATCACCCAGAACATCAATTTTTTTCCTTTTTGCAACAGCCATAGGGATAGGGAGAAGAGTAAATTCATTGTTCCAGTATCCTATTACGAAATCCGTTTTTCCGGCCAGAGCTGCGTGAACAGCATTCTGGGCAAGAAGATTACAGAATTTACTGTCATTAGCATTTGCCGGAGCGCTCCTGATGATATAGCTAGGATCAATATACTTAATGGAATGAGGTAATCCCTTAGCCTTAAACTCTTCACTTATTTTTTCTTTGAGATAGATACCTATATCCTTATGTTTGATGTTCCCTGAAGCATCTGTTTGAAGTTCGGATTGTTCGAACAGATCCTGTCCTGCCCCTTCAGCTACCACCACAACTGCATGATGCCTTTCCTCAAGTCTTTTCCTGAGCAGTTTAAGGAACCCTCTCGGACCATAAAGGTCAAATGAAATTTCGGGAACAAGCACAAAATTTACTTCCTGGATCGCAAGGGCTGCACTTGCTGCAATAAATCCCGAATCTCTGCCCATCAGTTTTACCAGGGCTATCCCGTTGTATGCCCCCTGTGCTTCATTGTGAGCATTACTAATGATATCATTTGCTATTGAAAAAGCTGTCTCAAATCCAAATGATTTTTGGATAAGATCAATATCATTGTCGATGGTTTTGGGAATTCCTGCGATTGCTATCTTAAGGTTCCTTTTTTCAATTTCCTCAAAGATCGCATGAGCGCCTCTTAAAGTACCATCCCCGCCGATACAGAACAAAACATTGATATTCAAAATTTCAAGGGTATCCACCATTTGAGCGACATCCTGGTTACCACGAGAGGTCCCTAAAAAAGTACCACCTGAATTATGAATCTCACTTACCATGTCAGCCGTCAGTTCTACAACCGGGTGATTGTATTTGGGTATCAGTCCTTCATATCCGTATCTGATACCAAGTATCCTGTTGATACCATATCTGTATGTAAGCTGATTAACAATGCTGCGGATCACATTATTTACACCCGGACAAAGTCCGCCACAGGTTACAATCCCCACTTTTGTTTTTGCCGGTTCAAAAAATATATTCTCTTTTGGCCCTGCCTTTTCAAAAGATACCGGTAATTCTCCCATATCGCGATAATAGTTAAAGCTTTCAGCTCTCACATCATATAGTATCCTTTCGTTGTCCTGAACAAAGGTATATAGGGGGCTGTCTTCACGCTGGGTCGCTTTCAGCGGAGATATCACTCCGCATTTACCAAGGGTTTTTACAAGAAAATCTTCATACTTCATATCGATTCATTTGAAAATTTATCTTCATCGCCACTGAACCATCAAATTGACAGCAGTGAAGTGGATGGTCAAATTATTAAGGTAGAATAATAAAAAACAGAAATAAAACCATTTAAGTATTACAAACTTAAAAAAAACCTCGCTACAATATCAAAAAATCAGTGAATATACGAGGTTGAAACTGCATTTATAGTCTCTGTGATGAAATCTGGTTATTTCAGGCAGATTTAGGTTTATCGGGTTAAATGAAAATGGAATATTATATAAATGATCAGTTTGAAACAATAATCTCCTTTATCCTTCCGACAAGTCCGTTTTCAAGCCTTACCTTTATTCCATGAGGATGTATTGGTGCGGTTGTGAGTATTTCCTTAACTTTACCGCCTGTCAGTCGACCTGTCCGCTTGTCCTCAATCAACTCAACCAGCACATCAATTCCCGGCTTTACGTCAGCCCTACGCGTTCCTTCCATTGTACTTGGTTTTTGAAAATTATACAATCAGAAAAAGTATTCTACGAATTTCACAATTGAGGTTACAATTATAAATATTTTTATTTCACGGAAAATAAAAACCGCAAAGTTTTTTCAGATCAACTGATATCAGTATGCTCCATTCATTTTTGTCCTAATCCTATATAACCCTTTACTCGCGGTGATATACAGGTCTTTGTGGCTTTTCCCGCCAAAACAGACATTGGCAGTCCAGTTCTCCGGAATGTGAATATTTCCGATCAGATTCCCCTCTTTATCAAAAATAGTTACTCCCTTTCCGGTTAGATAAAGATTTCCTTTTCGGTCAATGGTCATACCATCAGATCCAAGTTCACAAAAGAGTCTCTTATTTGAAAGTGTTCCATCATTCATTATATCATAAGCCCATGTTTTATTGTTTCCAATATCGGCCACATAAAGCGTTTTCCCGTCGGGAGTCCCTATTATTCCGTTTGGCTGGATCAGGTCATCAGCAACACGTTTAAAAGTACGCCGATCAGGGCTCAGATAGTACACACATTGCTTTTCCTGCGGCATTGAAGAATGCTTCCACCAGGGCCGCTTGTAGAAAGGGTCTGTAAAAAACACACTTCCGTCATCTGAAATCCATAAATCATTTGGTCCGTTCAAAAGTTTGCCGTCAAAATCACCCAGAATAACCTCATATTTTTTGTCTTTGCTTATTTTCCATAATTCGTTTTTTTCATCGGCACATGACCAGAGAAATCCATGTTTGTCGAAAAACAATCCGTTTGACCTGCCTGAGGGTTGCAGGAAAGTGTAAAGCTTTTCGTCGGTAGACCAGACCATAATCCTGTCATTTGGCTGGTCGGTGAAGTAAACATTACCAGTTGCATCGGCAGCAGGACCTTCAGTAAAAGAAAATTCTCCGGCTAATCTTTCCGGCATTGCAGCTTTTTGCAATATTTTCGACAGCCTGCCTTCCTGCGATTGCAAGCTTACCGAATACAGGAAAAATGCTATCAACAGCGAAATCCTGGTTTTCATATACTTAAAAGTTAAAAATCTGAAAGCGGATAATTTAGGCAAGCTGAATATTCCTTATTCTTGACACGTAATCATCTATTTGTTCTGCATTTTCAAACCCGATAATTATCAGGTCAACAGTTCCGAGATTTAAAACATATTTAAGAGCTTGATCGATTTTTGAGGAATCGTTGTTATATTTTCCTCCTCCAACCAGCTTCATTCCTATCACTCCTTTACCTGATTGATGAAGTTTCTCAATTACCGGAACAATAAGTGCCGGATCCCTTTTGTCCATTGCTTCACCGAAAGGGTTTATCCGTACATGTATTACATCGACCCATGGACTTTCTGCGGCTGCCTCAAGTGCTTCAAAAGAGTGTACCGATACTCCATGTGCACGGATTATTCCTTTTGCCTTGAGATCCTCCAGATCATCCATAAACTGTTTGTGCTCTGATGTCCATCTCGCACTGGTCATACAGTGTAACTGTACAAGATCTATATAATCTGTTTTCAGTTCCTTACGGAAACGATCAACAAGGGTTGAGGCATTGCCCTTTTCATTATCAGGCACGCCTCCGGGAAGAATCCACATTTTTGTTCCAAGGGTATAATTTTCTCTTGGTATACCCTTCAGTGCAGAAGCCGTGTATGTATTTGTACCGTATGAGTCTGCGCAATCAAAAAAACGAATTCCTTTTTCATATGACTGACGTATCACCGATTCGGCTGTTCCGGCTCTTACTATGGCAGAAGTACGATTATAGCCGTTGAATCCGGTTCCCATGCCAAGCAACGTAGTCTTTATCCCAGTTCTGCCCAGTACAATCTGTTTAAAGGGATCAGCTTTAACGGGAACAGGTTTTAAAGAGGCGCCCTGAACGAAATTGCCAAGAAGCACAGTTCCGGCACCGGCTGTTAAGGTTGTCATGAATTGTCTTCTCGAAAGTTTCCTGATTCTCATGGTGATTAATTTTAACATTAAATTTTTGTAAATTAACAAAATAATTAAAATTTATGTTCATCATGATTTTATATATTTTATCATTTATTGCAAATATCATTTTGACTGACAGATATTATTCCTGCTCAGAAGGTTATACGGGATTAACATGATTCACTCTTTTACGTATGCTGTTGCTGCAACACATGCTTATGTGCTCTTTATTTTGATGACTTAATAATTTCCCCCAAAACTATCTTTCTGATTTAATTGAATTTAATTAAGGCTATATACTACCTCTTAAGCAATTCAATAAATTTCAAATGCTTGATTTTGATAAGGAGGACCTCCAGGAGGATGTCTGTTAAATATTATTGCCTGATGCCGAATTAATTTCTAAGCCAATCCCAACTTCGAAATCAGATCTTTACCGGGAAAAACTGGTTTCCCATTCTTTATTGCTGCCCCGGTTACCTTCGCATTTGCAATGAGCTTTCCATCGGGGATCCTGAAAATATCCTGAAAAAAGACTATTCGGACATTTCCTTCCCTGCAAAGGGTTACTTTTATTTCGAACCTGTCGCGGCTGCGTAGAGGATATCTGTAATCTATCTCAACTTTTGTGACAATAAGGTCCAAGCCATTTTCGTGAAGGTCGGAGAAATTAATACCTCTGGATATAAGATATTCATGCCGTGCATGCTCAAGATAATGCTGATAAACTGCATTATTGACCACTCCCTGAAGATCGAGTTCATAATCCCTTACTAAAAACTCAACACTGAACAGGTATTCTTTTTCGTTTTTTGACGTATTGGGAGTATATTTTTCCAAGATAATTGTGTTTAATGGTTCAGATCATCTAAATTTATTTTGGAAAAAATCCAAAGAATTTTTTCAGTCTTCCATGGAATTTATGAATGCCGGAAGGCTTATAGTGCATGAGGATGCATTGTCCAGTTATATAGTTAATATCTGAATTTACAAGCTCATCCAATGCTTCTTTACTGTCTGCCATCTGTTGTATCCATATCTGTTTTATGCCTTTTTCCCTGGCATCTCTTACTATACCTGCAGTCTGGTTTTTTTTGGTCATAATGATCAGTCCCTTTACATGATCAGGCAGGCTTTTTATATCAGGATATGCATCATGCCCCATGATTTTGTCAGCATAAGGGTTAACTGGAACAAGGTTCATTCCCTTATCTCTCAGTTCTCTGAATGCTAGGGCTCCGAATTTTTTCGGATTTCTTGAAACTCCCACAAAAGCCAGCGATTCTGAATTTAAAAATTCCTCGATTTGTTTTAATGTTGCCATAGTTTGATATTTAAATTACACAAGAAAACAATACTATCAGGTTTATTATTCGGTAAGTATAAAGACTTAAAATTAACATAAAAACAACAACAAAAAGTATTTTATATTTACTTGGTGCGACTTTAACCTGATACCCCAATGAAAACCGACCAGAATCAAAAAGGATACCTTTTTACAAAAGGTTATTCAAATTATGTATTCGTACTTCTTTTTCTCCTTTACATGTTCGATTATATCGACAGATCAGTAATCACATCGATGTTTACATCAATTGAAAGGGACTGGGGGATAACCCATACTCAGAGTGGCATGCTTATGTCGGCAGTTTATTGGGCCATCGTGATACTTACTTTTCCCGTATCCCTTCTTGTCGACAGATGGAGCAGGACAAAGACAATAGGAATAATGGCCATCGTATGGAGTCTTGCAACAGCCCTTTGCGCCATAACCGGTAATTATGTTCAGCTATTTATGGCGCGACTTCTGATTGGCGTAGGGGAGGCCGGTTATGCTCCTGGCGGAAGTGCTATGATTTCAGGACTTTACCCAATTGAAAAACGTTCGAAGATGATGGGGATCTGGAACGCATCGATACCACTCGGTACAGCTATTGGCGTATTACTGGGAGGCATTATTGCCGAAAAACTGGGATGGAAGCATGCTTTTGGACTGGTAGCACTTCCGGGTCTTGTGGTTGCCGTACTGTTCCTTTTTGTAAAGGATTATAAAACTGTTGATCTTTCCTTTATTGACAGACAGAACAAGAAGATAAAGATGGAAAAAAAGGATATAATTAAAGAGTTTTTATCCAGGCCTTCCATAATCTTTACTTACTTCGGAATAACTGCAGTTGTTTTTGTCACCACATCACTTATTACCTGGCTTGCAACATATTTTCAGTCTGTAAGAGGTTTACCACAGGACAAGGCCGGAACAATGGCAAGCGCAGTTATGGTGCTTGCCCTTGTGGGTGCTCCTCTGGGAGGTATTCTTACCGACAGGTGGAGAAAAACCAGAATGAATGCAAGATTATTGCTGCCATCGATATCGACTTTGGTATCAGCTGCTTTGCTGTTTGCAGCACTTTTTCTTTTCAGGGGTTCTTTACAATATATCCTGCTTCTTATAATGGGCATAACAATCATGATTTTTATTTCGGGAGCATCTGCAGTGACACAGGATGTGATACATCCGGGACTGAGGGCAACTTCTTATGCAATAGCAGTAGTGGTTCAGAACCTGCTCGGGTCATCAATGGCTCCTCTTGTTGTAGGCAGGATATATGACAAATCAACCATTCAGAATGCATTGTCGGTACTGCCATTTGTGCTTGTAATTGGTTCTATACTGTTTTACTTTGGATCGAGGTATTACGAGAAGGATATGGAAAAGGTTGTGAAAATTAAACTTGAAGCTGCCGGATAAAATGAGCTCCAACAATCTGAATTAGATTTATTCACAATACCTCAATTGAGAAAAAGGAAGTTGATCCAAGGCATTCAGGAAATCTATTCTTTTTTCTATCTGTCTCTTGAAGCTGTATAAACAACTAAATCCCTTAGTGATCTTTTTATTTCAGAATCAGGGTAATAGTTTAGAATAGTAAGTGCCTGGTCACGGTAATAATTCATTTTATCACTTGCTGATTCAATTCCGCCATATTCCTTTACAAATGCAATCACTTCATCGATATCCGCCCGGCTTTTATCTTTTCTTCCAACAATATTAAGGATATGCTTCTTTCTTAAAAAAGGTGACTTTTCAAGGGAATAAATAAGCGGAAGTGTGATCTTTTTCTCCTTAATGTCATTCCCGTGTGGTTTACCGGTCAAACCATTACTTTCATAATCGAAAATATCATCTCGAATCTGGAATGCAATCCCGATCATCTCCCCAAATTCTTTCATACGTTTTATCGTTGCCTGATCTTCAGTAACAGATCTTGCTCCGCAGGCAGTGCAAGCTGCAATAAGTGCGGCAGTCTTGCAGCTGATGATTTTAAAATAGTCATCCTCCCTGATATTGAGTTTTCTTGCCTTTTGTAATTGCAGCAGTTCACCCTTACTCATTGATTGTACTGCTTCTGAAACTATTTCAAGCATGTCGACGCTGTTTTTCTGAATACCTATTAAAAGGCCTTTTGAAAGCATGTAATCTCCAACAAGAACAGCAATTTTTGAATTCCACAGGGCATTTATTGACAAAGCACCCCGTCGTTCCCTAGAATCATCAACAACATCATCATGCACTATGGAAGCGGTATGCAGAAGCTCGATAAAAGTAGCTGCCACGTATGTCGATTCAGTGATCTTTCCGTTGAGCTTAGCCGAAAGAAAAACAAGCAGAGGCCTCATCTGTTTACCCTTTCTCCGAAATATGTAATTAAGGATGATTTTAAGCAGAGGGATCTCACTTTGCATGGTCTTTCCAAAGTAAGATTCGAAACGAGACATCTCCTCCTTAACAGGTTTGCTGATTTCCCTCAGGTCAGGCATAAATATTCATTTAGTCAAATATATGATAAATAATTATTGGTATACTTCCCAAAAGTCATATTTGTATATGTTATAAATCAATCGTTTAAATACTCTAGCTTTATGCACACAATCCGGCACAAAATCATTATGGTTCAACATTATATTGCATAAAGTTTTGCCGATTATATTCAGCCTGAGTTATATTATTCAAAAAATCATATATTTGCTCTACGAAACTGATGATAAATGGATATTAAAAACTTAAATCCGGAAGATCTTGAAAGAGCTTCAAATATGCTTAAAGCAATTGCTCATCCGATTAGAATTTCTATAGTGAATTGTCTTGAAAACAAACAAAACAAAACTGTGACAGAAATACACAATCTTCTTGGAATAGAGCAATCAACGGCATCACACCATCTTGGTATACTGAAGGATAAGGGTGTTCTATCATCACGCAGGGAAGGGAAAAATACATATTATTATCTGAAAAATGATAAGCTGACAACAATACTTGAGTGTATATCAGATTGTTGCATGTCACTTTAGCCTTCTGAAGATGTTGTATGGGATCTATCCCAGATCTTTAAAAAGCCTCTTTTGGAACAGTAAAATAGTTAAAACACCGCAGGTTATTGCCGAATCGGCTATATTAAAAACAGGCCTGAAAAAAATTAGCGATTCTCCTGGTTTGAAGGGTGACCAGTCTGGCCAGTGGGTATCAATAATAGGAAAATAGAACATATCTACCACTCTGCCCATAAGGAATGAAGAGTATCCACCCCCTGGAGGGAATATTAATGCCGGACTTACATAGCTCTCACTGAAAATCATACCATAAAAAGCACTGTCGATAAGATTCCCAATGGCACCTGCCATTATAGCGCTCACAGTTATTATGAGGCCCGTATTTACCTTCTTCTTTATAAGGCTACGGAGAAACAACCCTATAGCTGCAATTGCTACTATTCTGAAAGTGCTTAATATTAGCTTTCCAGTTCTACCACCCATTTCCATCCCGAAAGCCATCCCGTTATTTTCAATGAAATGAAGCTTTCCCCAGTTTCCAAATAGGTTGATTTCCTCTCCGATCGTCATAGTGGTTTTTACCCAGATCTTTAAAGCCTGATCGGCAACCAGTATTATAAGTATAAACAAAGTAGCTTTTTTGCCTGCTGACATCTTTTTCAAATTGAGGAGCGCAAAATAGTAAAAATATGATGACAAAAAAACTCAATTGATTTGAGTTCTGTCAAAAAAGAAACTGTATCAAAAACCTGAAGCCGAATAATCTTTCCTGTAATTCCTGACGGTATCACTTTTAATGAACTGTCATCAGAAATTGCGACTTAAGCGGTGAATTAAATCCTTGTCAGCCGTCAGGAGAATGGAATTTGATACAGTTTCCTTTTTAGATTTATAGATTTTAATTACTGATTTATTCAACAGGTTACGTTCAGTAAATTACCATCCCAGCAGTACCACTCGGTATCACCAAAATGAGATTCACATTTAACTCTTCCGTTATGATTGGTCGTACTCCACTCAACCTCAAGGTCATAGAACTTCAGAAAAGGAGCATTGTAATAATGGATCTTGTAATAGGCATTCAGCGAACCGGTTGTCAGTCCATATTCTATCCAGCTGTCCTTGAAAGAATTGCCGGCTTTTGTATATGTATATTTTATCATTCCCACTTTGCTGCCTGAAACACTCCAGTCAATCTGCAGTATCGGGACCTTATTCTGTGGGCCTTCATAAAGGATCCATTGTCCCTGCGATCCATCCTTTTTGGAGGTACCTTCAAACCATAAAAACTCATCAAAACCTCCGGTACCTGTTCTTGAAATGAACATCTTCCATTGAACATCATCTGTTCTGTTCTGACCCGTAAGTCGTGCTGTATAAGTAACGTTAAGAAGACTAACGCTGTAGCTCCATTGCCAGGTATTATCTTCAATATACGTCGGAGTCTGTTGTGACGCCAATTTAAATGAATACACAGGGACGGCAAGAGTTGTATAAACAATTGCTTTCCAAATCATTGCTGCCCCAGCTGCAAACTCCCAGTTACTGTTGAGTGTTCCTTTGGGATTGTAAACTGAGATATCACCTTTATCTGAAGACTCGAAGTTACTGAAATCAATCGCCATTGACTCGCTGGGTGGCAAAACCGGCGGATCACCTTTATCCTTCTTGCACCCTGATAAACCAGTCAATACCAGAAGCGTAAAAGCCATAAAAATATATCTCCTCATGATTTTAAAGTTTGATGGTTAATCATTAATAACGCCAAAACTAATTTTAAAGTATAAAACAATCATCAGATAGCATAAAAAACCAAAGAAATATGTATCTTCTGTTGGTGTTAACAATAATTGTACCGAAAAAAAATCATCTGACTGAACAATATCAAAATTTGTTTGTTTAACCATCAAATTAAACTAAAATGGAACATAAAAACATTATGAAAAAAATCAGTCTGGGGATAATTGCACTAATGATTTTATCAGAATCATTTTCATCATCTCCTGAAAACTTAAAAAATGCTGCTATGGAAAAATTTGATATTCATGTATTCCCTGCTTTGCCGTATGCCTACGACGCTTTGGAGCCATACATTGATGCACGAACAATGGAAATACACTATGATAAGCATCACCGTGCATACTTCAATAATTTTGTTACTGCTATCAAAGACACCAAGTATGATAGTAAAACCATTTATGAGATTTTTGAAAAGGTTTCTGAAGCGGGCGATGCTGTCAGAAACAATGGCGGAGGTTTTTATAACCACGTCTTTTTCTGGAACATTCTTTCACCAAAATCAGGAAAACCTTCTGCCGAACTTATGGATGCCCTTAACAAAACCTTCGGATCTTTTGACAAATTCAGAGAAGCATTCAGTAATTCCGCAAAAACTCGATTCGGAAGCGGCTGGGCATGGTTGTATGTTACTTCTGATAAGAAACTTGCAGTGGGAAGCACTCCCAATCAGGACAACCCTTTGATGGATGTTTCGCCAATAAAGGGTACTCCAATTCTTGCACTTGATGTATGGGAGCATGCATATTATCTTAAATATCAGAACAGGAGACCGGAATATGTTGAGGCTTTCTGGAATGTTGTCAACTGGGATGAGGTGAGCAAAAAATATTCAGAAGCGATGAAATAAATCTTTTCCCTTAAGAAATAATCCGTCTTAGCGTTCTATGCTAAGGCGGTTTTTTTCTTTTTATTAATACAATTAATACAAATAGTTGTAAAGTGCCCGACAGGGATCAGGAATACAGAAATCTCTTAATCTTTAATGTTGCGGTTTTCTGGAAAGGGACCGGCTGAAGTACCACCTTGTTGATCTGGCTGAATTTATTTACTTGAGAATTTACATGTTCCTTTATTTCAGAAAGAATTTCTGATTTTTTGTCCTCGTACTGGCGAGCCATATCCTGTTTCAGGCTCTTGTATTTCTTTTCCAGCTCCTCAAGGTTGAGGTGGACCAGTGCAACAAGCTTACCTTTTTGCTGAATCACAAGCGATTCAACAACAAATCTGAAATTATTGATCAAAGATTCAATTTCTTCAGGATAAATGTTTTCACCACTGGCACCGAGTATCATGTTTTTCAAACGACCTTTTATGTAAAGATTATGGCTTTTATCAAACGATCCAAGATCGCCTGTTTTAAACCATCCGTCAGGAGTAAGTACTTCACTGGTCAGTTCAGGGTCTTTGTAATATCCCTTCATAACATTCGGCCCTCTTGCCCAGATCTCACCTTCTCCTGTCTTTTTGTCGGGATCATTTATTTTCAACTCTATTCCCTCAATAGCCGGACCTGTGGAATCAAATACCGATTTTGAAGGATTTGCACCTGCAAGCAGAGGAGCCGTTTCTGTAAGCCCGTATCCGATTGCATATGGAAATCTGGCTTCAATAAGGAACTTCTCAACAGCCCTGTTAAGCTTCGCACCCCCTATACCATAAAACTTAAGCTCACCTCCAAAAGTCTTTCTTAGCTTTTTTCCGGCAACTGCATTAAGCTTCTTTCTGAAAAACGGGACCTTGTAGAGTAGTTTAAGAATTTGTTTTTCCCTGAAAGAAGGTAGTATTTTATTGAAATAAATCTTTTCCATTATCAGGGGAACAGTCAGCATCATCGTTGGCCTGACTTCCTGAAGGGCAGGTAAAAGAACCGATGGTGTTGCAGGTTTCCTTAAATAATAGACACAGGCACCGGCAAGCATGGGTAATATTAACCCAAGAGTATTTTCATAAGTATGTGAAAGCGGCAGAACAGATAAAAACCTGTCGTTTTCATCGATAGGTTGTATTACCCTGCCCTTCATAGCATTGAAAGAAATGTTCCTGTGTGTAAGCATCACTCCTTTCGATCTGCCGGTAGTGCCTGATGTGTAAATTATGGACGCCAGATCATCTTCTTTCACATCGTAATTTCTTAAGGGAATGGCTTCCGGGTTGAAAGTACAGGATGAGTCTTCCGAGAATATGACAGAATAATTCTCAATATTAACTGCAAAAGCAAATTCTGGCGCCCTGAATCCCTCTATCTTCGCCAGAAGCAACGATGAAACAAATATACCTTTTGCCTCTGAATGACTAAGTACATTAGCAATCTCGACTGGTGAAAAGTCGGGCAGTAAAGGTACTGCAACAGCTCCCATGAAAGTGATTGAGAAGTAAGCCGAACTCCAGTTAGGCATGTTATTACTGAGTATTGCAACCTTATCACCTGGCCTGACATCTAGCTTTTCAAGCATGGAAATCAAGGCATTTATTTCTCTGGAGGATTCATTGTAACTCCTGGGCTTCTCTCCAGTAAAAGCATAAGCATTACAATTTCCAAATCTTTTGACCGTATTATTGAAAAGGGCAGGAAATGTAAGCCGGACAGAATTTTCATCCATATAATGTGAACTTTGTTAAAAGAACTGCAAAGATGCATAATTTAATTGCATCTTTTCAATAATATGTTAAATATTCCTTATTTACATGCATAACAGTCGCTTCATACAAAACTATTTTAATATAAGTTGGTTAAATTTGTAAAGTCTTTTCATTCAGAAAAAATGAATCAGATTGTAAGAATAACAAAGGAATTCACCTTCGAAATGTCGCATGTTCTATCAGAATATGATGGTCCATGCAGAAATGTTCATGGCCATTCCTACAGGCTGTTTGTAACGGTAGCCGGAATTCCAGTAAATGATTCAAAGAATCCCAAGAACGGAATGGTGATGGACTTCACCGACCTGAAAAGGATAGTAATGAATGAGATAATTAATTTTTTCGATCATGCTGCTGCAATTCCTTCAAATCTGGAAACCGGTAAAGCTGAAGCTTTCAGTAAAATGTTCGGCAATGTTATAAGCGTTAATTATCAACCTACATGCGAAAACCTTGTAATAGATTTTGCCTTTAGGATTAAAAAACAGCTACCCGACAATATAAGGCTTCACAGCCTTAAGCTATATGAAACAGCTACCTCTTACGCAGAATGGTACTCAACTGATAATGAATAATTGAAATATGACGAATAGTCAAACAAGGAAACTCTTTCTGCTTGATGCCTATGCGCTGATCTTCCGCGCCTATTATGCATTCATTAAGAACCCACGAGTCACTTCAAAAGGGATGAACACTTCAGCAGTATTCGGTTTTCTGCTTACCTTAAGAGAGGTCCTTCAAAAACAAAAACCAACGCATATTGCAGTTGTTTTTGACACTCCCGGGCCAACTTTCAGACATGAAATGTATAAAGAATATAAAGCAACACGCGACGAAACCCCGGAAGATATTAAAGCATCAGTACCATATATCAGAAGATTGCTGGATGCATACAAAATACCGGTAATCGAATGTCCCGGATATGAAGCAGATGATGTGATTGGTACACTGGCAAGGAAAGCCTCGGAAGCTGGCTTTACAACCTATATGATGACCCCTGATAAAGATTTCGCACAGCTGGTTACGGATACAGTTTTTATGTATAAACCTTCCAGAGCCGGAAATGAATCTGTTCAATGGGGAATTGATGAAGTTAAACGGGAGTTTTCAGTAGACAAACCCATACAAGTTATCGACATACTTGCATTAATGGGCGACACGGCCGACAACATTCCCGGCGCACCCGGAGTCGGACCCAAAACAGCAATGAAACTGATCTCAGAGTATGGCACAGTTGAGGAGCTTTTCAGGAATACCGACAGGCTAAAAGGAAAACTTAAGGAAATAATAGAAAACAATATTCCTCAGATTGAATTGTCAAAAAAACTCGCTACAATAGATATTAACGCCCCTGTCGAGCTTGTTGAAAATGATCTTGTTGCCGAAGTCCCTGACAAAAACAAACTGAAAGCACTTTTTGAAGAACTTGAATTCCGGACTCTTGCTGCCGAGATTCTTAATGGGATTGACAAGGATGTTTCTTCATATTCTCAAAGCAGCACGCAAGGGCAGACTGCAGGACCATCACAGGGGACTCTTTTTGGCGATAACCAGGTTAATACTGAACGTGAAATCCGATCAATTGACAACACTGATCATGAATATATTCTGATTGAAGGTGAAAATGAATTGAAAGAACTTGTTAATAAGGCACTTCAACTTAACGAGTTCTGTTTCGACACTGAAACCACAAGCATCAATCCTTTTGATTCGGAGATTGTGGCTGTTGCATTATCATGGAGCAAAGGGAAGGGTTATCTGGTGTATTTCCCTGAATCACAACAAGAAACAATGACCAAGCTTAAGATAATGCAACCTCTTTTTGAAAACAGCAGGATAATGAAGATCGGACAAAACATAAAATTTGATATTCAGGTACTTGCTAATTACGGGATAGAGGTTAAAGGCCCACTTTTTGATACGATGATAGCACATTACCTTCTGGAGCCTGACATGAGGCATAATATGAACCTGCTGGCGGAAATCTACCTTTCTTACAGGCCAGTTCATATTGAATCGCTTATTGGCGAGAAAGGGGTCTACCAGAAAAATATGAGATCAGTTGATATTGAAAAAATAAAAGAATATGCCGTTGAAGATGCAGATGTAACTTGGCAGCTCAAAGAGATATTCTTACCGAAACTGAAATCAGAAGGGCTTACAGAACTGGCAGAAAACATAGAAATGCCTCTAATTAGGGTTCTTGCTGATATGGAACGTAACGGGGTAAAGCTCAATCAGGAAGATCTCAGGTCAATTTCCTCTGAACTCAGGGAAGAGATCATTTCTCTGGAGAAAGAAATCTTTGCCCTTGCTGGAACAGAATTCAATATCTCCTCACCAAAACAACTGGGCGAAATACTTTTTCTCAGGATGAAGCTTGATGACAAAGCAAGGGTTACAAAAACAAATCAGTTCGTAACAAATGAGGAAATTCTTCAACGGCTTGCAGGAAGACATCCTATTATTAATAAAGTGCTTGAATACAGGGGACTAAAGAAACTGCTATCTACATATCTTGAGCCGCTCCCTCAAATGGTTGACAAAAAAACAGGTAGGATCCATACCTCTTTCAGACAAACTGTGGCATCGACCGGCAGACTAAGTTCCGACAATCCAAACTTGCAGAATATTCCGGTTAGAGATGAAAGGGGAAGAGAAATAAGGAAGGCATTTGTCCCTGAGGATGGAAATATTTTTCTTTCAGCCGATTATTCACAAATTGAGCTTAGACTGATGGCACATCTGAGCAAAGATAAAGGCATGATCGATGACTTTCTCTCTGGAAGCGATATTCATGCAGCAACTGCTGCAAAAATATTCGGAGTTGATATCAGTGAGGTGACAAGGGAAATGCGCAGCAGAGCAAAAACAGCAAATTTTGGGATTATTTACGGTATTTCCGCATTCGGTCTCTCAGAAAGGCTCACCATAGGGAGGAAAGAAGCAAAAGAACTTATAGACGGTTATTTCAACTCTTATCCGGGGGTAAAGAGGTATATGGAAGAGAGTATAAAAAAAGCACGTGAGAAAGGTTATGTTACAACCATGTTCGGAAGACGACGCTATCTCCGTGATATTCACTCCCGGAACCAGGTTGTAAGAGGTAATGCCGAAAGGAATGCAATTAATGCACCCATACAGGGCAGTGCAGCCGACATAATAAAAGTTGCAATGGTAAGGATTCATCAAAAACTAAAAGCTGAACAATATGCATCGAAAATGATCCTTCAGGTTCATGATGAGCTTATTTTCGAAGTTGTTCCCAATGAACTTGATAAACTCAGGGATATGGTGATATATGAGATGACTAATGCCGTAAAGCTTGATATTCCCCTTAAAGTAGACTGGGGTACAGGCAAAAACTGGCTGGAAGCACATTGATAATGAAACTGCCTCCCCATTTTAAAATAAATTTTGTTGCAATCAATAATTATACTGATTTAAATTTTCAAAAAAGATATTAAATTTCTGCTGTAAGACTAAATTATCAGGTGTGATCGTGGAAATAAGCGTTTTATTTTTTGGTGTACTTTCAGAGGTCACAGGCATGTCAGCCAAGATCTATAATGGAATAAGTTCATATGATGATTTGAGGCACAGGATTGAAGATGATTTTCCGGGTATCTTCAATTATAATTTCCGGATTGCAGTCAACAGGGAGATTAAAGACTTAATAGGCACTGGACCTGTTCTGCATGACGGAGATGAAATTGCATGCCTTCCTCCCTTTGCCGGGGGATAGTTGAAAAGAATAAATATTTAAATTATTAATAAATATGAGATTAGTTGACGGACCCCTCAAGCCGGAGCTGATGGCTGAAATAATTGACGGATGCAGCAGTAGTCAGGATACTGGAGCTCATGTCCTGTTTCTTGGACAGGTTCGCAGGGATCAGGTTGAAGGCAGGTTTGTGAAAGCCATAGAGTATTCAGCTTATGAGGAAATGGTGATCATGGAAGCAAATAAAATCAATAAGACAATCCTTTCGGAGTTTGACGATGTAAGGATTTTCGAAATTATTCACTCCAGGGGTCTGGTAAAGGTGGGAGAGATTTCACTTATGGTGCTGGTCTCTGCAGGACACAGACAGCAGGCCTTGAATGCCTGCACAAAGGCTGTTGAGTTGATAAAGCAAAAGCTGCCTGTCTGGAAAAAAGAACTATATGACGATGACTCGGGAAAATGGAGACAGAATGATTAAAGGTTTAGAGATTATCCTGATCTTCAGGGCCAGCATATAACAATTTCTTTACGGCATTATTTTTAACACTTGTAGTTATAAGTATTGATCCTTCCTTTCCCTGAAGTATTGATTTATATTTTTCATTCTGATTTAGGATGTCAACAGCTCTAAGCACCTGTTCATCATTTTTAAGGCTCCAGGCAATTGACCCTTCCTCGTACAGATACCTCCCAATAATTTCGTCTTCAAGAAGTCCGGTAATCTCTTTCCTGAATGTCATAAGATCATTTTCAAGCGTGTGTCCAAGTTCTTTCTCCAGCTTTGAAAAAAGATCTTTATGGAGTTCATAGTATTTCTCTTTTTTTGCATTTATCAGTAGCTCATTCAGCGATCCTTCAGTTTCTGTCCGATAATTAAAATTACGATTTTTAAGGAAGGTGATAAAATCAGAATAATCCTGATCAGTGAGTGAGAACTGTTCAAGGGTAACAGGCCCGGGATGAGACCAATAATATTTAGTGGCAAAATCAAAAATAAGGTTCCTTACGTAAAGTTCGGCAGATATCTGGCTTAAAGGGCTGGGAACAACCTCCACATCTGGGGCGATCCCTCCTCCGTCTTTTACGATCCTCCCATTTGAGGTCCTGAACTCTGAGATAAGAGAATCAGGTATTATTCCCACGCTTCCATCCTCATTGGGATTGGAAAAATCACGGGCTTGGATGCATCTGCCGCTGGGGATGTAATATTTTGCCGTGGTGAGCTTAAGCTGAGAATTGTAACTTAACGGACGGGTTATTTGAACTAAGCCTTTACCAAAAGATCTCTGTCCCACAATGACTCCTCTGTCAAGGTCCTGTATTGCTCCTGCAACAATTTCAGAAGCCGAAGCTGACGAACGGTTGATGAGCACCGCAAGAGGGATTTTCTCATCAACAGCCTGTTTCGTGGTTTTGAAAACTTCGTCGAACTGCTTTACCTTACCTTTGGTCGAAACAACCTCCTTACCAGGACCGATAAAAAGATTGACAATTTCAACAGCTTCGCTCAGCAGCCCTCCAGGATTACTACGCAGATCAAGAATTATCTGTTCGGGATTGTTCTTCTTAAGTGAGATAAGAGCGTTTTTAACAGCATCAGAACAATTTTCAGTGAAATTTGTAAACCTTATATATCCTGTTCGGGAATCAATCATTCCGTAGTACGGAACAGGTGGTACCATAATTCTTTCCCTTTTTACGGCAATGGTTTTTTCCTCTCCGTTCCTTTCTATTGTAAGCATTACAGTAGTACCTGGATTACCTTTCAGCTTGTCACTAACCTTTTCGGTCGGAAGACCTTTAAGAGATATCCCGTCAACTTTCTTTAATAGATCCCCTGGCCTGATTCCCGCAAGGTCAGCAGGAAATCCCTTATAAACCTGTGAAATAACAACATAATCACCACCGCCTCTTACCAGAGAACCTATTCCTCCGTATTTGCCGGTCGTCATAAAGGCTACCTCATCACCTTCAGATTCAGGATAAAACACCGTATACGGATCAAGTGTCTTAAGCATGTTGTCAATGCCTGATTTAATGAATTTATCAGGATTGATTTCATCCACATAAAATGTATTGAGCTCCCTGAAAAGAGAAAGAAAAATATCAAGATTCTTTGCAATCCTGAAATCTCTCGATTCCTGCGATGCAAGAAATCCAACACTTATACCGGCTGTCAGAAAGAGAACGACCAGTATTATCACCCTGGCTGAAAGAAATTTTTTCATTCAATATATCTTAAAACTGGAATGGCGAAATTAACATTAATTTCATCTCTTTGATCTGATATCTAAATAATTATGATTTCATTAACATTATTCCCTCAATAATGTTGCATTGCGACACAAAATATTAATCATTTCGGCTACGGAAACATTGACTGAATTGTAATCAGGTACACTCTTTTTTCTGAATATCACCACAAATGCCACCTGTACATTCTCTTTTTTTAAAACCTCATACAGCTTCCATTTACTTTTACGGTATGATTCCCTTATTCTGCGTTTTATCAGATTCCTTGTGACAGCCAGGCGTACATTTTTCTTGGGAACGCTTATTGCTATCTGGGCAGGTGATTTGAATTCTCCATCGCACTTAATCCATGTCACCTTGAAAAGATTTGTATAGAATATATTTCCATTCTCGAATATCTTAGAAATCAACTTTATCCTGCAAAGCCTTTCATCCTTATTGAATGTTTGCCTTTCTTCAGTCATATCGGTATTATCTGACAGGTTTATCTCCTTCCTGTCATTTTTATTGAATGATAATGGCAAATAATATTTTACAGGTTACCTGTTGTTCCGGTTGTACTCCTTGAGAAAATCGTCTAGTGCCATTGTCATTGAAGGTGCTTTCGGATTGGGTGCATTGATGTCGAGCCTCAGACCTTCCTGTACAACTGCGCAAGCTGTAGTTGGACCAAAAGCAGCAATTTTAATGTCGCCCTGTACAAAATCAGGAAAATTCTCCTTCAATGATTTTATTCCCGAAGGGCTGTAAAATACCAGAATATCGTAATCGAATTCGTTGATATTTGAAAAATGGCTGCTTATTGTTTTGTACAATGTACCAATAGTATATTTTATACCATTCTTATCAAGAAGATCGGGTATTTCAGCATTATGCGGTTCGGACAGAGGCACAAAAAAATTGGAATCCCTGTGCTTGATGATCACGTCAATAAGATCCTGAAATTTCGCCTTGCCATGAAAAATCTTCCTCTTTCTGTAAACAATGTATTTCTGCAGGTAAAATGCAACATTTTCAGTTATGCAAAAGTATTTCATAGTATCCGGAACCACAATCCTGAGTTCATTGCATATCCTGAAAAAATGATCTATGCCAGTCTTGCTTGTAAAAATTACTGCATTATAATCCAGAATGTTGATTTTTTGTTGGCGAAAATCTTTTGCTGATATACCTTCAACGGTAATAAAAGGCTTAAAATCAATTTTAAGATTATATTTTTTGGCCAGGTCGAAATATGGAGATTTCGGATTGTTAGGTTCTGGCTGCGAAACCAATATCTTTCTAATTTTCAATTCCTTACAGATTAAGTTTCTACTTGAAAATTAACACTTCCTACCGTTAAACAAGCCCTTCAAAATACCTTATTAAAATCAAAACAGGTAAAATTTCCAGGGCACAAAGGTACAAAATCAAATATAAAATTGAAATATCACGTCTTATAAAAATCAATAACAATCTGGTAATTCGAAAAAAGTATATGATTGCCAATGTTACAAAACCCGCTATTAGACTCTGCCTTACTGGAAGCAAAAAGGTGTAGTTCATTAGTATAATCAGGATAAATAAGATAATTGCACTGAAGCGGTATGAATTATAAACATTAACAAGATATTCGTTGAATACATCAGAATTACCGCTGAGGTTTCCAGTTGTCACACATATAAAATGACGCATCGTAATGGCGAAAACAACTATGGCAAACATCAACAAAATAAGCAAAGAAGAGTACATCCCTGGTGGCTTCAATCCGTAGTAAGCCACAGAGGCAAATGCAAATAGGGCAATAATAAGGAATGAGATAAAATTCAGAAGGGTTGATTGCCAGCTGAACAGAGTGCTTATATCCCGCGATGCTGATTCATTTATTCCTCTGAAAAAGAAAAACCGCCTGATATCGGAAACAAAATTTCTCATTGTGGAGCGGGCATAGAGAAATAAGAATGCTGAAATGAAGATCAGGACAATGACTATATCAGTGTTTTGAATGTTTGAAGGAACTTTCTCTCCATCCTTAAGGTTTAAGATTAGGATGGTATTTGAAGAATTATTCTCATGTGATTTGTATTCTTTTTCCCGATCGTACCCAATCCTTCCTGCCGGATAATATCTGATTTCTTTTAAAATATCTGGCTCATAGAACGTTACGTCTGCAATACTGTTCCTGCCGCAAACAGAAATTGTATCGGTTATTAAAACCCTTTCCGGGGCCTTTACCTTTTTTTGTATGAGGGATGAATCAGCAGCTTTCAGATACCCCGGTGCTAAATCCATTTTTTTGAATACTGAATCGGAAAGTAGGCCCCCTGGGTCAATACGGATTACCAGCCTGGTTCCGATAGTATCCTGTATATTAAGGCTTTTATTCATTCACTATTTGCGGAATACGCCACAAAAATAGCTATAAATACCTGAAAATTATCCGGCTCAGGTTATACAGGTTTTCAGAAATAATCATTCTTTGTTCCGCTGATATCAGTCAGGATGTTATTTGCCAGCCTGCTTGCGCCTATCCTGAAGAGTTTTTTTGAAAGCCATTCCTGTCCGAGACAGGTACCGACAATATTATAATAGGTTACAGCATCAGTCGTTGTTGCTATTCCTCCGGCAGCTTTGAATCCGACCTTTATTCCTGTTTCAGCGTAGAAGTCAAGAATAGCCTTGCACATTACAAATGCAGCTTCAGGTGTGGCAGATACACTGGTCTTACCTGTTGAGGTTTTTATAAAATCTGCACCGGCATCCATTGCTATCATCGAAGCCTTGAATATCTGCTCATAGTCAGAAAGAAGGCCTGATTCAACGATCACCTTCAGAACCTTGTCTCCCACAGCCTCTTTAAGTTCCCTTATCTCGTCTGCTACAATTGCAAAATCATTTCCAAGGAATGGGCCCACCGGAAGAACAACGTCAATCTCATCTGCCCCAGCTTCGACAACCATTTTGCACTCAGTAACCTTCAGACTCCTGAATGTCTGTGAAGCGGGAAAACCTGCTGCAACGGAGGCTATTTTAACATTCTTTACTGTTAGCTTTTCTTTTACCACAGGAACAAAATTCGGATACACACAAATCGCAGCAACATTTGGTATGTTTGAGAATCTGCCTGAGAAGCTGTTAACTTTCCCGGTAAGGTGAATTATCTGGCTTTTGTTATCAGTTGTGTTAAGACTTGTCAGATCGATCACGTTGAGGATATTCATCAGAAGATGTTTATCATATGGTTCAGAAATCAGTGCATCGACCTTTTTGAGTCCTTTTCTTATCTCATTTTCCGAAGGACATAATTTGATAAGCTTTTGATATAACTTTGTCATACAATTAATCAGACTTAAATCTTTTCACGTAAATGAATAAAAAGAACGGGTTCAATTTAATGCTTTTTGTTTTCATAATTAACTTAACCATCATTTTAAGTTGTACAAAAAGCGATAAAAACTATTCGGATGGAATACTCCTCAAAACCGACCGTGATTTTTCGGCACTTTCGGTAAAAGAAGGTATGTTCAGAGCTTTTCTTTCCTTTATAGCCGAAGATGGTGTCATTCTTCGAGACGGTGCATTTCCCTCCGTGGGGAAAAACGCCCTTGAAGAGTATTATTCAGGTAAAAGTGACTCTTCATTTGTTCTGAGCTGGGAGCCATCCTATGAAAAAATCTCTGCCGGTGGAGAAATGGGTTATACATATGGGGTATGGACTAATTGCCTGAAGTCAACAAACCAGGTTTCCCGGGGTACTTATGTAACAATCTGGATCAGGCAGGATGATGGATCATGGAAATTTGTTCTTGATTCCGGAACGCAGGGACTGCCGGGAGATATAAACTGATAATCTCGATGGCTCATCAGTTTATTCTTTTTTCAGTAAAACCATTGTTTCTGGCAAGTGAAGCAAAAATTCCCATTATCGACAATATGGAAAATATAACGAATCCGGTTCTCATAGCAGATAGAAGTCCCGAATAATTGGAAGGATTAATCTGTTCTTTTCCAAGATACAGGGAAATCAACATCATGGCAATTCCCATGCTTAACATCTGCCCAACCATTCTCATTGTTCCGACAACTCCCGATGCAACACCAAAATGATTCTTCATTACAGAACTCATTATGGCATTTGAATTGGGAGAGCTAAACAGCCCAAACCCAACGCCCATTATCATTAGCAGGCTGATAATTATTATCAACGGACTGTTTTCATTTATAAAACATAGTATTATCAGGCCGGCTGCGGTAAGCCCCATGCCATATGAAGCAATGATCCCCGGGTTATATTTGTCTGACAGCTTTCCTGCAAGGGGAGAAAGCAGAGCCATCATCACAGGCTGTGAAATCATGATGAATCCTGCAGACCGGGCATCAAAACCCTTTAAATACTGCAGGTAAATACTGATAAAAAATCCAATTGCCGATGTTGCTGAATAATGGATAAGTGCAGCTATTCCGGAAAAGGCAAAAACTCTGTTACTCAACATCAGGCGAATATCAAAAACCGGATTATCTGTTCTTTTCTCATACAGAAAAAACAATGCTGAAACCATAAATCCGGCAGATAAGAAAATCCATCCTGTAACTGAATGAAGCTTTGAAAAACCGTATATTATGGAAAACAATGATACTGCATAAAGCAATGAACCGGTTTTATCAAATTCCTCAGTCTGCGAGTCAGCCCATTCAGCTTTGATCTTCATTTTTACTAGAGCGAGAGAAGCTAATCCAAAAGGCGCAAGAAAGGCAAAAATACTGCGCCATCCCAGGTACTGGGTAAGAAATCCTCCTATCACCGGACCTGCCGAAAGTCCAAGATATACAGCAGTTATGTTGATTCCCATTGCCCTGCCTCTTTCTCCGGGTGCAAAAACAGAAGTAATTATCGCAAGACTTGTTCCGAAAATCATGGCACTGGATATCCCCTGTACAATCCTCATAAATATCAGAAAAGTAAGGCTTTTTGAAAAAATGATTACAAATGTCGATAGAGTGAATAATGTTAATCAACCGGTAAATACCTTTTTCCTTCCTAAAATATCAGCAAGCCTGCCAAATGGAATAAGAAATATTGCTGATGACAAAATGAAGCTGCTTATTACCCAGCTTAATCCTATTGCATTGATATTCAGCTCCTTTCCAATTGATGGCAGGGCAAGATTTACTGATGAACCCAGGAAAGGTGTCAAAAAGGCAGCAAAGGCAGTTACGATCAATACAGCTTTTTTAAGCTCTTTGTCGTTATTTTTTTCAGTGTTTTGATGCATAAACTCAAAAAAGAAATTCAGTATTGTTATTCCCTGGCTTTGGTATCTATTATTATTGTTACCGGGCCATCGTTGACAAGCTCCACCTCCATCATTGCACCGAACTCTCCAGTAGCAGCTTCTTTTCCCAGTAACTCAGAAATTTTCCTGATAAAGTTGTTGTAAAGGGGGACCGCTTTTTCTGGAGGAGCTGCTTTAATGTAAGAAGGGCGGTTTCCCTTTTTTGTTTTTGCGTGAAGGGTAAACTGACTGATTACCATAATGCTTCCGCCAGTATCAGTAACAGAAAGGTTCATCACCCCATCACTATCATTGAAAATCCTTAACCGGACGATCTTATTGACCATCCAGTCGGTGTCAGCTTCATTGTCTTCTTCTTCAATACCTAAAAGCACGAGAAGACCCGATCCTATCTCAGATTTCTTTATTCCCCTTATTGTTACTGAAGCTCTGCTTACCCTCTGAATTACTACTCTCATTTTTATTATGGGTTGTCAAGATTATTTATGTTTTGGTGTATTATTAATTCTTATTATATCCGTGATATAGGACCGGTCAAATATACTATCTGATGAATTCCGTTGAAACTGAATTATGCTATATTTACGGAATTATTTCATCGGGATGGATTTTATAACAATCGTAGCAGTGGCTCTTGGGCTGTCGTTTGATACGTTTGCTGTTTCGCTTTCCCTTGGGGTTGTGAGGAATAAAATCCTGTTCAGGCAGGCAGTGCCTGTTGCTGTGGTTCTGGCGATTTTCCAGTCAGGCCTGTTGGTGGCAGGATATTTCCTGGGCTCCTTAATTAGCGATATTTTCAAAGCGGCTGACCACTGGGTGGCATTGATTCTTCTGTCTTTTCTTGGAATAAAGATGATTATTGAAGGATTGAGGTCTGATAAGAATAATGAACCTAGAGACTACCGGCACCCTGTTACAATAATCACAATAGCGGTAGGAACCAGTATTGATGCATTTGCAGTCGGAATAAGCTTTGCGTTGTTGAATATACGTATTTGGTATTCTGCCCTGATTATTGGTATTGTAACATTCCTTGCTTCTATGACGGCGATAAGGATAGGAAAATCTGCGGGCGACCATTTTGGAAGAAATGCTGAACTTATCGGGGGATTAATCCTGATAATCATAGGGATTAAAATCTTTATCGAACATATGTTTAATTTTTAATGAATAAATGACTGGTCTTGGCAGCGACCCTTCTTTATACAGCACTGCCCGCCTGAATCATTAAACAGAATTCCTTTGCTGAAACAAAAGCAAAATATTGTTCCGGTAATGATTGTCTTTATGGCTTTCATCGCTACTGCTCTCAGTTTTCTTGACAGACAGGTGCTTTCAATTTCTATCATAAGGATCAAACAGGATTTTTCGGTCTCAGATGTAGAATACGGATTCATTAATGCAGGATTTCTTGTAAGCTATGCTATTATGTTTACATTAGGGGGTATTCTTATAGACAGATATGGAAGCCGTCTGGGCCTTGCATTTTCAGTAGGTATATGGTCACTGGCCTCAATGTTTCACAGTCTGGCAAACAACGCGCTGCACTTCGGAATATTTCGTTTTTTTCTCGGACTTGGAGAGGGAGGGGCATTCCCCGGTGCTGTGAAAGCAGTCGTGGAATGGGTTCCTAAAAAAAGGCAGGCACTGGCAAACGGAATTGCAATCGGTGGTTCAGCACTCGGTGCCGTGGCAGCTCCCCCTCTGTGCGTATATCTGATAGGCCTGACAGGATGGAGGGGTGTTTTCATAATAACAGGTGTTATCGGTTTTCTGTGGGTTATCGCCTGGCTATTTTTTCCTAAAAATCCGGGTAATTATGATCATACAAACAATAAATCACTTACCGAACAAAATGAAATAAACAAATACCGTAGAAACAATCCGGGTAGTCTGTTTAAAACAAAAGAATCATGGATTTTTATTCTCATAAGATTTATCCTTGATCCGATATTCTACTTTTATATGTTCTGGATCCCCAAATATCTGAATGAGGTGAGGGGAGTGAGCATTACTGATGTTGGACGTATTGCATGGATACCCTTTCTTGCCATGGGAATATCAAATATGCTGGGAGGCTGGATTTCAGACCTTCTTTACCGTAAAACCTCCAGGCTGAACCTTTCCAGAAAAGCAATAATGGGATTTGCTGCTTTATTGACACTCGCAGCCATTTTTGTAAAATATGCGGCTACTCCCACTATGGTTATTGTAATAATGTGCACTGTATTTTTTGCTCACGGACTCTGGATTACAAATTATATTACCTCAATTACAGACATTTTCGGGAAATCATCTGCTTCTACAGTTATAGGATTTTCAGGCAGCGCAGGAGCAATATCAGCCCTGTTAATTAATCCGATTATTGGGCTTATTGTAACAAATTTTTCTTATAACCCCCTTTGGTTATACTCAGGACTGATGTATCCGGTTGCTTTCATGATCTTTATGATATTCATTCCCCGTATAGAACCACTCGGGGGAGATTCTTACATACATCTACGTGATAAAAAGCAATAAAACCCTAATGATTGAACGCAGTAGCAAAAGAAAATGATAATTAATATTCAATATTTTTCCAGGTGAACTCATCGAATTTAAAAATACATGTTTCCCCAAAGCCTATTCAATAATAACTAATTATATGTGAAAATGAAAAATTCACCAGCTGACTCAGTTTCATCCGATTTCCCCGTAATATGCGTATTCGGGGTAGGATATGATAAATATTGGGAACAATTTGAGGGGCTTCTGGAGAAGCTCATGGATAAATATAGAATTATTCTTAGAAAGATATCACGAAACAATGTAAGAGTCATCGATTTTGGAATGGTAGATAATCCCATGAAAGCCTATGAGGTACTCCGGAAAATTGAGTCGGCCGGCCCAGACTTGGTATTTTGTGTAATGTTAACCTATGCAACATCCGGAACCTTCGGAATTATAATAAAAACCCTAAATATCCCGATAGTTCTTATTGCCCTTCAGCCCCTGAAAGCTTTGGATTATGCCAATGCTTCAACATTCATGCAGCTTTCAAATGATGATATCTGTGCACTTCCTGAATTTGCATCAGCTGCGGTACGTATGGGGAAAAAAGTACCGGAAGCGATCATTGGCACGCTTCATGATGATCCTGATGCTGACATAAGGATAGAGGAATTCTGCAGGATAGGAAATGTTCTTCATGGACTTAAGAACGCTCACCTGGGACATATAGGCCATCCTTTGAACTCCATGCTGGATATGCACACTGATATCACAATGCTGACATCGGCTTTTGGCTGCCATGTAACTGAACTGGAAGCAAATGAACTTTTAAATTTCTACCATCATATTACTGATGAACAAATTGCCATTGGTAAAAACATTATTCTCGAATTCTTTGATACTCCCGATCCAGTTGCAGATCCAATTTCCCTAAAACTCAGGGATAGCGATCTGGAGACATCTGCAAGAATCTATATGGCCCTTCGGAACTTTATTGAAGAGAAAAAGCTTAAAGGACTGGCATATTATTATGATGGCCCGGAAGGAAGTGATGAAAGACTTTTAATGTCAAATCTAGCCGTTGGCAATTCAATCCTTATTTCAAACGGATTTCCTATGTGTGGTGAATCTGATCTTAAAACACTGATTGCCCTTTTTATTATGGACAGACTGGGTTTTGGCGGAAGTTTTGCAGAATTCCATCCTGCCGATTTCAATGAAGGATTTATACTGGTCGGTCACGACGGACCCCACAATATAGCCATTGCGGCGGATAAACCGGTTTTACGCAGCCTGAAAAAATTTCATGGAAAACCAGGTTTTGGCGCCGGTGTGGAATTCAGGATAAAGGAAGGCCCAATCACCCTGCTGTCAGTTAATACCACATTTGACGGAAGATTCAAATTCATATTGGCTGAAGGTGAATCAGTCTGCGGACCCATCCCTGCAACGGGTAACACAAATACGAGAGGCTTTTTTATGCCTGATATAAGAACATTCCTCCAGCGCTGGATAAAAGAAGGCCCCACACATCATTTTGCCCTTGGAGTGGGTCATCATGCTGCCACAATCAGCAAGATTGCAGAATATCTGAATATAGAATCAGCAATAATTGCCGGATAATGATTATCAGAAATATTATATCTGTAGAAAGAATTAAAATCAGGGGATTTTGTTTTATGAATTGATAAAAGAACATGTTTCTGTCTGTCAACAAAAAACAGACACTTAAAATAAGACCCGAAAATGAAAAAATGGTTGACATTACTTATTCTTGGGTTTTCAATAATCCTGGAACCCATTAATGCACAGTTTGGAAGTTCGTATGAAAGTCTCCGCAATGACTTCAACAATCCGCCTCTTAATGCCAGACCAAAGGTATACTGGTGGTGGCTCAATGGCAATACCGATAATGAAAGGATAAAAGAAGAAATTGCTGCAATGAAGAATGCAGGTATTTCAGGCTTTGATATTTTTGAAATCGGGGTCCCGGCAAGCAACACGATGATTAAACCCGGCCCTGCTTTTCTTAGCGATGAATCATTACAGGCCATAAAACTAGCCATAGATGAAGCCGGAAAATACGGGATGGAAGTGGGCCTTAATATGGCAAGCAGCTGGAATGCAGGGGGGAGCTGGATCAGTCCGGAGCATTCAGCAAAATCAATCTATTGTTCCATATTCAGGATTACGCCCAATATGCCAAGAAATATTAAACTGCCTTTTCCCGAAATTCGGAAATCAGGAGGGGCAAAACCCGACATCAAAATTAACTACTCAACGGGAAAACCGGAATGGTACAGAGAGATAGCAGTTATTGCAGTACCTGCTGGTTATGTGAAAAATAAAATCGATACGGCGGATATTTTAGATGTAACCCGATTTTTTAATATAGAGCAGGAATTTTTACAGTGGTCGGTGCCCTCGGGTGAATGGGATATCTACAGATTTATCTGCTCTAATTCAGGTGAGCAGTTAAAATTACCTAGCGCGCATTCTGCCGGACCTATAATCGACCATTTTGATTCGATAGCAACTGAGACACACTTTATGCACGTCATCGACAGAATTAAAAGTACGGTTGGTGATATTGAAAAATGCGCCCTTAAAAGTCTTTACCTTGCAAGTTATGAGGTGACTGGAAATGTATGGACGCCATCTCTTCCGGATGAGTTCATGAAGCTTAACGGATATAGCCTGATAAAATTCCTTCCTTCGTTCTTCAACCACGATTTTTATGATCCTGAAAAACTTGAAAACTTCAGGAAAGATTTAAGAAAGACTCTGTCGGCTCTGATGATAAACAATTTCTACAGGAAAGCCTCCGAGGTGTCGCATAGATTCGGGCTAAAAATTAATTCAGAGTCAGGTGGTCCGGGATTGCCTCTTCACAATGTTCCCGTCGAACCGCTTAAGTCGCTCGGTACACTCGATATTCCAAGAGGAGAATTCTGGGTCAACCACACCTATTTCAACAGCGAAGGAATTGATATACTAAGGGTTGTAAAGGAGGTGGCTGCAGCGTCACACATTTACGTACGCGGAATTGTTGAGGAAGAGTCTTTTTCAAGCTTTCAGCATTGGCAGGAAGGACCTTTCGACATAAAACCTTATGGCGACAGAGCTTTCTGTGAAGGAATGAACCGGGTGGTGATCCATGGATTCAGCCATAATCCCAATGGGACCGGATACCCCGGAATTGCTTACCATGCAGGTACCCATTTTAATGATAAACGCGTATGGTGGGCAAAGATAAAGCCATTCACCGACTACCTTTCCCGTATAAGCGCCATTTTACAGGGATCAGATTTTTTTGCCGATGTGCTCTATTTTTACGGAGATGACATTCCCAACTACACCGGACCGAAGAACAGCCGATTCTCTGCAGGACCAGGTTATGATTACGAGGTGATTAACGCGGAAATGCTTAAAAGGCTTGATGTGAAAAATGGAAAGCTGATCCTTCCATCCGGAGCACAGTTTTCTGTAATGGCATATGATGAAAATATGGATACCGATCCTGAGTTGATGAAAAAAATGAATGAACTTGTTCAGGAGGGTGCAATAATAACTGGCTCCTCGGTAGCCAGGTCCCTGATTTCACTCGGCATACCCCCTGATCTGGATTATAATGACAAAGACCTGTCTACCATCGATTATATTCATTATGTCAGGGGAGAAACTGATTTATACTTTTTAAGAAATACAACAGACAATTGGATATCGAGAAATTGCGATTTCAGGCAGCAGAAAAGAATTCCCGAGTACTGGAATCCGGTAACGGGAGAAATAATACCTGTATGGATTTATGAACAGAATTCAAGGCACATAACTATTCCAATTACCCTGGCTCCTTATGGTACATGTATCATTGTTTTCAGGAAAGGGCAGGAACCAGTTCATTTCACCGGCATAGCAATGGAAGGTAAGAATCCTCCCCCTCTTCAATTTATAAAAGACGGAGTATTGATTCTTGAAGACGGAAAATATTCCCTAAAAGGCAGTAAAGGCACAATAGAAATAAACTACAATACAAAAACACAGTTCCTTAACGGAGCATGGGAGCTCAGCTTTCCGTCAGGATGGGGTGCTCCTGAAAAAGTAATTTTACCTGAACTGATATCCTGGACTGAATCGGGAGATCCTGGCATAAAATATTTCTCCGGAAATGTAACATATGAAAAGACCTTTCAGTATGATCCATATCTCAATTTTGACAAAGATTACAGGATTTTCATTGACCTGGGAACTGTTTCCAAAGTTGGAGAGGCATGGCTTAACGATGTTAACCTGGGAATAGCATGGTGCGAACCAAACAGGTTTGATGTAACTGATATTCTGAAAGCAGGCAATAACACTTTAAAAATTGAAGTGGCAAATACCTGGTCAAACAGACTTACTGGAGATGCGGTAACAGGGGGAAAATACACAAAAACAAATATAACCACTACCAACATTAAAGGACTGAATAATGTCCAGGTTCCATGGGCAAAGGTACCACTTATAAAGTCGGGACTTATCGGCCCAGTAAAACTGGTCCTCCTTAAACCTGTCAGACATATTCTGCACTAAGGATCATTCTTTAAAAAAAAGGTATCATATACCTTTCCCTGTTCCTGAAAACAGCCATTTCAGTGTATCCGGCATTTCTTAGCAGATCATATGCTTCATCAAAGTATTGTGCTACCCTTGAAGGCATATGTGCATCCGAGTTTACGCATACCGGCACTCCTTCCTCACGAAAAATACTGACATACTTCCTGTCAGGATAAAAATCAGCAATAGGTCTGTTTCTCCCGTTTGTGTTGATTTCAAGTGCCACATCATGCATTTTAAAGCTCTCGGCAAGTTTTCTATACCAGGGCTCGAGATCAAATGAGGGCCTGAAACCATAAATTCGAATCAGATCGCAGTGTGCTATGATGTCAAAAAGACCTGACGCTGCTGCAGCAATTACCTGTTCAAAATAATCTTCATACAGTCTGTCGATATTTTTGCCGTTGTAAAATTCAGGTCCGTTATCAACCGTGGTTTCTCCGAGATAATGAACCGAACCTATTGCATAATCTATATCTATGTTTTTCAGGAATGAATGAATTTCTTTTTCTCTTCCCTGCAAGAAATCAACTTCAAGGCCCGTTCTTACCGTGATCTCCTGCGTCTTTTCAACAAATCCTTTCATATGTTTCAAATAGATGCCGGCTTTTTTGTCATTCATGCTCCAGCCGGTATCTTCAACAAACAGTGTAAGATGTTCCGAAAATCCTATTTCATTCAATCCTGCTTTGAGTGCAGGGATTAAATAATCCTCCGGAGCAGCCCTGCCATCACTGAATAAGGAATGTATATGATAATCAGTCTTGTAAATCATTTAACTTAAATTTATTAATGCATCAGATATATTTTTTCAGGCGATACCGCCTAAGATACTCAATAAAACAAATTGCCTGTAAAAAATATAAACCGGAAAATAATAACTTTGCTAAAAATTTACAGCGTGTCCCAAAAAAACAGACCCTGCGAGTGTGAAAAATGTGATTTCCGAGAGGTGGTATTTGCCAGTCTTGATGACCAAAGCATACAACAGCTGTGTGAAATCAAAGAGGAAAAACATTTCCACAAAGGCGAGATCATTAACCATGAAGGTGAAAAAATAACAGACTTTAAATACCTTAAATCTGGACTTGTCAAGCTTTTCAGGCGGTCTGTCAACGGTGATGAACAGGTTATTACAATTACACGCCCCTTTGAGTTTGTAAGTAACATGAGCATTTTCTCTGAAGAGAGATATAGATATTCAGTTTCTGCACTCGAAGAATCAATTGTATGCAGTGTGAAGCTTGATTTTATAAAGGAATTATCTCACAAAAACGGACAATTTGCAATAAATCTTATGACTAAACTTTCTGCAATAAATGATAAAATAATAAGTCAGACACTTGATATCCGTCAGAAGAACCTTGCAGGAAGAGTTGCCTATGTATTGCTTTATTTCACAAAAGAGATCTATAAATCAAGGATTTTTGATATCCCGGTATCCCGCAAAGAGATAGCTGATTATATCGGAATGAGTACAGCTAATGTAATAAGGACAATGTCAGATTTCAAAAAAGACGGGATAATCAGGATTTTTGGCAAAACAATTGAAATAGTTGATATCGATAAGCTGGAAATTATTTCAAAAAGAGGCTGACCATTACTTTACGGAAATAATTCCGTGGTTTATAACCATACCTGATAAACAGCAGATAATAGAAACTATGTACAAATATTTCCTCCCTGTTCTTTTTACGATTCCTGTTCTTCTTTCTGGACAACCTGCTCGGACCCAACTGACCACATCAGATGATTCCATAGCGAAAATTTACAAGCTTTCGGGTTTCAGACACGGAATCAGCTATTTTCCCGCGATCAGATTTAGTCAGGTCCAGTATATACCGGCCGATTCACTCGGTTTTAATGTTTATCATTCATCTGATGTAATATATTACTGGCTGGAAAAATGGGCCAGAGAATACCCCGAAATTATTGATCTGTATGAGACGGGAAAAAGTTTTGAAGGAAGATCAGTGATGCAGATTACACTGACAAACAAGAAAAAAGGAAAAGATACAGAAAAGCCTGCAGCCTTTATTGAAGGAGGCAGGCACAGCGGAGAGGTCACAGGATCGGAATGTGTTATGTGGCTTGCCCGACATCTGATTACCGGATATGGAAAAGATCCGGTAATAACCCGGTTAATAGATAACAAAACTATTTATCTGAGGCCTGTAAACAATCCCGATGGTCATAACCTGTATATGCATACTGCACAAAACAACCGAAGCTCGACAAGGCCGGTTGATAATGATAATGACGGACTGCTCGACGAAGATCCTCCGGATGATCTTGACGGCGACGGAATGATCCTTACCATGAGATGGAAAGACGAAAAAAAGGGAAACATGTCATTCGATCCTGCCGATAGTACGGGAAAGATAATGAAAAGAGTAAAAGCAGGAGAGGGGACATATCTTACTTCAACGGAAGGTATCGACAACGATGGCGACGGCAAGATAAATGAAGATGGCATAGGAGGACTGGATCTTCACAGGAACTATCCGGAGAACTGGAGACCGGTATCAGAGGAAACAGGCCGTGGTTTTACACAAAGCGGGGCGGGCGAGTATCCGCTGAGTGAAACTGAAACAAGATCAGTCGTCGAATTTCTGCTGAAACATCCTAACATTTCGGTAATAAATTCCATGGACACGAGCGTTCCGATGCACCTTAGGCCCCCTTCAACTTCCCCTTCAGAAGAAAGAATGTATCCCGAAGATCTTGAATGGTACAGGAAATTCGATGCCATCGGTAAAAGCATAACCGGATATAAAAAGGCCGGAGACGTTTATAATGATTATGGCTCAGGAAATCCACTCTTTGGACACGGACCTGATTTTGGATACTGGTTTTATGGAGCAATATGGTATGGTGATGAGATCTGGAACAGCGCCCGCTTCAGGGATTACAACAATGACGGTGATACTAACCAGATAGATATGCTATTATGGGATGACGAAAAAAACAACGGACAAGGATTTATTGAATGGAAACCGTTAAAACATCCCGTTTACGGAGATATTGAAATAGGAGGATTTGATCTGAAGTTTTTTATCCAGAACCCTCCTGCCGCATATCTCGAAGAATGGATAAGAAACCAGGCCCTTTTTAATCTCGAAATGATAAAACATCTTCCTGAAGTTGACTGGGATAATATTGAGATAAAAAAGATTAAATCGTATAAAACAGATTCAACTGATTATAAACTGACTATAAGCATCAGAAACAATGGTAAACTGCCTACTGCACTTCGTCAGGCACAGCTTGTCAAAATTGTGAGGGAAGACAGGATTGAAATTGAATTTGACACTACAGGCACTGTGTCAGACAAACCCGGATTCAGGATCATAGAAGAAAAAAAAGCAGATCGGCACGATAGGGATAGGAATAAAGATTATGACGATGAAAATAATCTTCAGATATTCAAAATATCAGCAACCATACCATTCATTAATGGCGGAAAAACATCAGGCAAAGAATTTATTATTAGGCTTTATAACAGAAAGGAATTAAAAGGCAGAGCGAGTTTCTACTCTACCAGAGGTGGAATTTTAAAGGATAGAGAATTTGTGATACGTTAGTAAATGATTTGATTGAGCTTAGAGAATGATTAAACCTGTTATGAAACCCACATGTTTTGCAAACACAAACACTCATAAATATAATTTTATAAAACATGTGTGGTTCCATCATACCTTTAAAATCAAAATTATATTATGATGAAAGAATTGGTTTTTTTTTCATTCCGGCGACACAAATTCTTTTTTGGAAAAACACTAAAATACTTTACTTTAGAGTCCTCAAAAAAACATAAAAATGGTATCAAATAAAAAGCAGAAGATCATGGCAAACATCAAGACAACAAAGGGGATTATTGCTATTCTTACAGGAGGTGGTGATGTTCCCGGACTTAATCCTGCGATAAGGGCGGTTACAATCCGTGCAAACAGGGAAGGATACAAAGTCATAGGCCTTCGCAGGGGATGGGCAGGCATAACGGAACTGATAAGGGATCAAAAGGCTGACAACAGCAATTGCTATCAGATTCTTACCGATGATATCGTTAACAAGGCAGGTCGTACCGGCGGCACTTTCCTTCATACTTCTCGTACAAGGCCAAGTCATATGGCGAGAGAAACTGTTCCGGAACATCTTAAAGATACATACAATAACGATGTTAATGACCTTACACCCGAAGTAATAAAGAACCTCGAATGGCTTGGTGTTGATTATCTGATCCCAATAGGAGGTGATGATACCCTTAGTTACGGTGTTCATCTTTACAAAAAAGGGGTTAAGGTAGTGGCAATACCCAAGACAATGGACAATGATGTTCCCGGAACCGATTATTGTATCGGATTCAGTACATGCGTCACAAGGACCATTCAGATGACAAACAGCCTGAGAACTTCGGCAGGTTCACATGAGAGACTTCTTGTCCTTGAAGTATTCGGAAGATATGCAGGTTTCACAGCAATGTTGCCCACTATGGCGGGCGCGGCCAACAGATGTGTTATCCCTGAATATGAATTTGATATTGAATTGCTGACAAAATTGCTTGTTGAAGACAGAAACCATAATCCAAGCAAATATTCCGTTGTCCTTGTATCAGAAGGCGCAATGTTCAAAGGAGGCGAGATGATTTTTGCAGGTACTGAGAAAGATGCCTACGGACATGCAAAACTTGGAGGTATAGGTGATCTTGTTTCAGAAAAGCTAAAAGAGCTTTCTTCAAAATACAATAACGGAAAAACAATCAATATCATCAACCAAAAACTGGGTTATATGGTAAGAGGCGGAGATCCCGATGCCCTGGATTCTATCGTCCCTATGGCCTATGGTAACCTGGCGCTCGACCTAATTCTAAAGGGAATGCATGGAAGGATTGTTGTACTTAAAAACGGAAGGTATGATAATGTTCCGATTGATGTGGTCACATCATCAAAGAAAATCGTTAAGGTTTCAGAACATTATAATACTGAAAGGCTAAGACCATTCTATCACAGTTTCGAAATGAAGCCATTCCTTTTAATGGCTTCCGATAACTGACTGTGCACCTTTCTGAAATGAATTCGTGATTTAGCGGAAGGGCTTTGTGCACTTGCAGGGAACCTGAATCTGAACTCACAGAAAAGCCACTGATATGCACAGAGTTAAAGTGATCTTCCATTCCAGATTTCCTTAGTTCCCGATGCAGCTTTGGTTTATTGAAAAGTTGCGGGAGTTCTGGTTTTCTGAAAGCTATGGCCTTGCAATATTAAATCATAATCCACTGACTTATTAATTATACATAATGAAAACATAATCAATTGGAAACAGGAAAGGTAATCAAATCTGTAGGAAGCCGTTATAAGGTACTCCTGGCTTCAGGGAAAATTGTTGAGTGTTTGCTCAGGGGTAAACTTCGTGTAAATCAGCTTAAAAACACTAATCCTGTTGCCGTTGGTGATAATGTTAAAGTTGAGATTTCAGACAGTTCCGGTAACGGATTTATTACAGACCTTCTCGAGAGGAAAAACTATATCCTGCGAAAAGCATCGAATCTCTCAAAACAGTCGCAGATAATTGCAGCAAATATTGACCAGGTCCTTCTGATGATAACGATTGTCTTTCCTCAGACACCAGTAGAATTTATTGACAGGTTCCTTATTACAGCTGAAGCATATCGGATTCCTGCAAGACTGATTTTCAATAAGACTGATCTGTATGAAGCAGAAGAACTTGACCGGTTGGGACACCTTATAAGTGTTTACACAAATATAGGGTACCCCTGCCATAAACTTTCGCTTCAAGACGGATCAGGCTTTGAGGATCTGATTGAAGCAATGAAAGACAAAATAAGCCTTATTTCCGGTAATTCGGGAGTAGGCAAAACAACCCTCCTTAACCGGATCGATCCACTCCTTAACCTCAAAACGGAAGAAATATCAGATTTTCACAAACAGGGGAAGCATATTACAACTTTCCCCGAAATGTACCGTTTACCATTTGGCGGTTTTGCAATTGATACGCCTGGGTTGAGAGGATTCGGTATCACCAACATGGAAAAAAATGAAATATATCATTTTTTCCCTGAGATATTCAGAAAATCAAAAGATTGCAAGTTTTATAACTGCCTTCACATTGACGAGCCGGAATGTGCCGTCAGGGAAGCAGTTGACAGTGGAGAAATTGATTTTCTAAGATATAGAAGCTACCGCAATATCCTGGCTGATGACAATTCCAAATACCGCTGAAGATATGATAAGGAAAATAAATCTTTTATATTCCGCCTGCCGGACAATATTTGGAAATGAAAAGGATAACATATGTGATAATTGCAGCTCTCTGTCTAATTGTACTTGCAGGGGCATTGTTTTATAAGAGCCTGTACAATAATCAGATAACCTATATCACAAATCTTCTTGACAGAGAAGCTAAAATTGCCGGTGCAACAGTCGACAAAATCAACTATGAATTTATTAGTGATCTTAATCAGATCATTTTCTCTGAAGATAATTCTATGTTTTTCACCGATCCTGTGCAGAGAACAAAGACCGAAGAAAAAATCAAACTCTTCTTTTCAAAGTATGAAACTCTTATCACAGGAATCAAGCTCTATGACAATAACAAAAACGAGTTCACTCTGAAAAAGGATGAGACCGGAAACAACTGGCTCGTTCAGAATTTCATTCTCCATGTTCAGGAAAAGATCCTGTCAAGAGAAGAACTGATTAAAGGCCCAAGGGGTTATGAGTATTATCTCCCGGTTTTGAAAAACGACAAGCCAATAGCCAATTTCGTTGTCTCAGTCGACTTTCAAAAATATTTCAGCGAATTGTTTTCCGGACTCAATACAAGGGATTATCAGTGGCAATGGGTGATAAGCGATTCCGGTTCAGTTATCTATGATAATTCTGATGGAAAGAGGAAATATTCTCAGATTGAAAGGCTCTCGCAAATGATGACAATGGGAGCATCCGACAACATCATTCATTCATATACCTTTGATAACAAAACCAGAGAAATAGTCTCATCGTTCTATTCGACGCAACTCCTTCAACGGGACTTATGCCTTATATTTTCAGCTCCTGCAGATATATTCAAGAACTATATCTTAAGAAATTCCCTGATAATGGTCCTTCTGGCAATTATGCTGATACTTAGTATTGCCTGGTTCTTCCGTACGTATATAAATTCACTTATGGAGCAGATAAACAAACTTAAAGCCTCGGAAGAAATGTTGTTCAGAATGATCGAAAAAATGCCGGCAGGAATAGTCATCTATAACACTAACAGAGAAATAATGCTGGCAAACAAAGCTGCAGCAGAACAGTTTTCATACAATGATGAAAATGAGATGAAAGGCAGGATTTATCCCGAAAACACATCTACTGATGAATCTAACTATTTCTCCAAAAATCTTGGAGGGACTTTCAGCCCCGATCAATTTGTCATTATCAGAAAAGAGATAGGTGAACTAATTCTTTTCAGGAATACAATACCGGTTACTTATCAGGGAGAAGCTGCAGAACTTGAGATCCTTATTGATGTTACCATGATGGAGTCGGCAAGAAAACAGGCTGCAAAAGCAAATACTGCAAAGTCGGAATTCCTGGCCAGGATGAGCTATGAATTAAGAACTCCCCTTAACGGAATCATAGGAATGTCAGATCTTCTGGTGAAACATAACCTCTCTGCTGAAACCATGGATATTGTGAATCTGATGAGGCAGTCTGCGCTGGTGCTGCTTAAAATTGTTGATGATATTCTTGATTTTTCAAAAATCGAATCAGGTAAAATGATCCTGGATGAGATCCCGTTCAACCTCAGAGAGGAAATTCTGTACTGCTATGATCTGGCAAGAACAAATACCAATGAAAAACTAGTAAAAATCAATTGTTTTGTCGATGAGGATGTACCCGATAAAATGATCGGGGATCCTTTCAGGCTCAGGCAGGTTCTTACAAATTTGTTGAATCATTCTGTCAGTAACACGGCAAACGGACAGATAAACCTGAAATGCAGCCTTGCTGAAAAACTTAATAATTTAATAATATTACGTTTTGTGCTGGAGGATACAGGTAGAAATTTTAATAAGGCTACCCTTAAAAAAATATTCGGTGATTACGTCAACATTGAATCAAAAGTTCACCAGGAAGATGACGGATCAGGATTTGGGACCATTCTTGCAAGACAGCTCATAGAACTGATGGGAGGTGATTTCAATGCAGAAAGTCCTTCAGGCCTCGACGGAGAAAAAGGAGTAAGGCTGAGTTTTACGATATCACTTCACTTAAATGTAACAATTATTAAAAACCTTCATTTTGATGATGTAGCCACTTTTAATGATATCAGAACACTGGTGATAACCGGTAGCAATACCAAGGATGAGGAAACCCTTAATTCTCTGCATAAGCTAGGCCTTACAATAACCGTTACAACTTATCAGAAATCAACCATTGGTCAGTTGAATGCAAATTTGTCATTTGCCGATAAAAGATATCACTTTGTAGTAATTCTCGATGACGCTGAATTCAATGGGTTTGAAGTTGCGAAAGATCTGTGGGACAACAATCTGTCGCCTCTTTTCATAATAATGATAATCAGCTCAAACGATGCCAGTGGAAATCTGCTTAAGTGCATAAACATCGGAGTTGATCATTATATAGTCAAACCTTTTGAGATCAGGGAACTTTATGAGACAATCAAAACTAATTTCAGTGAAATAGAAAAACAATCTGTTGGCAGACACAGTGATCCTGCAGGTAGTAATATCAGGATCCTGGTTGTGGAGGATAATAAAATGAATCAGAAAGTAATTGGTACAATGCTCAAGAGCCTGGGATATTCCTTTGATTTTGCTGATGATGGTTTTACCGGTCTGATCCAGGCCAAAACCAGAAGATATGATGTTATTTTCATGGATCTTCTGATGCCTGAAATGGATGGATTTGAATCTGCACAGAAAATACTTGAATATGACAGTTCGCTGCTAATAGTGGCATTCACTGCCGACAATCTCCCCGATTCACGAAGGAAGGCAGAATTGGCAGGAATAAAGGAATTTATACCAAAACCAGTTCGTATTGATGACCTCAGGAAATTTTTCAAGAAACATTTCTTCAAAAACTGATATTACATTTGCATGTTCCTTACCTGGGTCATGAGTAAGAGAACAATGAACATCATTTTACGGAAATGACTTTTTATTTAAGGCAAAAACTCGATATCAATCAGTTTCTTGAAATGGCTTATTGTATCCCTGTGGTGGATGTCAGGTCTCCTTCAGAATATATTTCAGGGCATATTCCTGGAGCTTACAACATTCCTCTTTTTGATGATGATCAGAGAAAAACAGTCGGCACAAAATATAAAGAATACGGGCGCAATGAAGCAATACTTGAAGGACTAAAGTTATCGGGACCATCATTTCATACCAAGCTTAAAAAAGCGCTTGAGATCTCAACTGCCGGCAGATTGCTTGTCCATTGCTGGAGAGGAGGCATGCGATCGGAAGTTATGGCCTGGCTCTTCTCACTTGCAGGTATAGATGCGGATATCCTTGAAGGCGGGTATAAGGCATACAGACAGCATATACTTTCCAGCTTTACTGCGAATAAGAAAATGATAATTCTGGGTGGTCTTACAGGAAGCGGAAAAACAGAAATTATAAGATACCTGGGAGATTCAGGGGAACAGGTAATAGATCTTGAAGGACTAGCAAATCACAAAGGTTCAGCATTTGGTTCGCTCGGTCAGATTCCCCAGCCCACCACCGAATACTTTGCAAACCTTTTATATGAACAATGGAAAAAGATAAACAGCAACAAACCTCTCTGGGTGGAAGATGAAAGCAAAAATATTGGAACCGTTTTCATGCCAGACGAATTTTACTTTAACATGCAAAAGAACCCGGTTATTGTACTTCTATTGGATTTTAATATCCGTCTTCGGAGGCTGATTGGTGAATATGCGGAATATCCGGCGGAAGATCTTATTTTTTCCATTAAGAAAATATCCAGACGACTGGGTGGTGATAATTCCATGGAAGCCATAGATTCTATAAAAAAGGGAGATTTTGCCAAAGCTGCAGAAATAATTCTTAGGTACTATGATAAGGCTTACTTGTATGGCCTGAAAAAGAAGCCTGCCGATAAAATTATCTATATTGAATCAGATACAGATGATATCAGAATCAATTCTGCAAAAATCCTCGATGCATCAAAACGCTTTTATGACTATTGATTCACAACGGATTTCGACCTTGCAGTATCAACCCATTTGTAAACCTTATCAGACCTTCTCAGGTACTCGGATATTTTAACTGAACAGAATTCACCCCTGAGGGCTTTCGCCGTAATCCTGAGATCAACTCGGATTTCATCAACCTTATACTCAATAACCCCTGTTGTCGGACCTGTAATAAGTAGTAGATCACCCCTTTCAAGATCTCCGTTTTCAAGCTTTATTTCCGCAACATTTGCCTTTGTATAGTAGTTGGTGATCTTTCCAAGGTAAATCTTCTTCCTTGTAGCACTCGAACCGTAGCTGGAATTCCATTCACCAAGCTTACGCCCCAGGTAATATCCATCCCAGAAACCCCGATTGAAAACAGTTGACAGCTTTTCCATCCATATTTTAATCTTCTCGCTACCATATGTACCGTCAAGCACTGAATTAACCGCCTCATTATAACATGACGAAACAATTCTTACATATTCAGGCGATCTCGCCCTGCCCTCGATCTTGAAAACCCTTACGCCAGCATCAATAATTTTGTCGGCGAAACCTATGGTGCACAGGTCTTTAGGTGACATAATATACTCATTATCGATTTCAAGCTGATATCCTGATTCCTTTTCTGTTACAATGTAAGATTTCCGGCATGTCTGATAACATTCTCCACGATTGGCCGATTTGTTATTCTCGTGCAGGCTGAGGTAGCATTTCCCTGAAATAGCCATACAAAGGGCACCGTGGACGAACATTTCTATCTTTACAGGTTCTCCCTTCGGTCCTCTGATATCCTGTTTTATTATATTGTAATGGATTTCCCTAACCTGATCCAGGTTCAGTTCACGGGCAAGAACAACTACATCAGCCCATTTTGAATAAAACTTAAGCGCTTCTGTATTTGTAATGTTAAGCTGAGTCGAAAGATGAACTTCCATTCCTGATCTGAAGGCGTAATCAATTGCCGACAGATCAGAAGCAATTATTGCGGTAATGCCGCTTTCAACCGCTGAATCAATTATCCTGCGCATCTGGTCAAGCTCCTGGTCGTAAACGACAACGTTTACTGTTAGATAGCTCTTCAAATTGTTATCCCTGCAGATAGTAGCAATTTGCCTGAGATCGTTGAGCGAAAAATTCACTGATGATGCTGCCCTCATATTCAGCTGTTCGGTGCCAAAATAAACAGAATCTGCACCACCCTGTATTGCTGCAGCAAGAGATTCATACGATCCTGCCGGAGCCATTATCTCAATTTCCTTGCGATCCATCGACGGTTTCTTCAGATTTTGAGGGAATTCTAATCCTTGCTCTTTCTCATCATGATCCTTATGCACGAACCTTTGCCGATTTCAGAGCTTTTTACAAAGATCTTTCCGTGGTGATACTCATCAATGATCCTTTTGGAAAGTGAGAGACCCAACCCCCATCCTCTTTTCTTTGTGGTATAACCGGGATTGAATATTTTCTTGTAAGCACTCTTTGGAATCCCTTTCCCGGTATCAGATATATCTATGATGGCATATTTATCATCTTCCGTCACCCTGACGGTAACCTCCCCGCTACCTTCAATGGCATCAATGGCGTTTTTACACACATTCTCGATCACCCATTCAAAAAGGGCAGGATTTACGGGAGCAACTATTTCTTCATCCGGTGAAAATGTCAGAACAAATAATACCTTGTTTGATGACCTTGATTTTAGATAGTCGACTGAATTCTGGACTAAACTAATAATATTCTCCTCTGATAGGTCAGGTTTTGACCCGATTTTTGAAAACCTTTCTGTCACCTTCTCAAGGCGTTTAACATCAAGCGCCAGCTCCTTTGTAACCTGAATTTCTGGATAATCATTCTGTAATATTTCTATCCAGCCGGAAAGTGATGTGGTAGGAGTGCCAAGCTGATGTGCAGTCTCTTTAGACATACCCACCCATACCCTGTTCTGTTCCGCCTTTCTCGATGAGCTGAGAGCCTGGTAAGAGACAAGGATGAACATTATTATCAGCCCAAGTTGAACATAGGGATAATAAATCAGCTGTGTAAGAATGATGCTGTCCTTGTAATATATACGGTTTACAAAGCCACCGCCCAGATCAATTATTATCGGATCATTCTCCGATTTCATTCTTTCAATGCTTGTACCGAGATGACCGGAACCTTCTCCTTTACCCTGGTCAATATTCCTTACCGCAATTATATTATCATGTCCGTCAGTCAAAATTACTGGTACAGTATTGTTGTTTTCAATTATGGAAAAGAGAAATTCAAGATTCTGGGTAGAGTCGGCAGAGTTTATCAGACGTGTTGCTTCAGCCCACATCTGAACCTTCTTACGCTCCTCGTCCTTAAGGCTTTTAACAAGCGACTGGGTGTAAATAAGCGATCCAACTCCGAGAAGAATTGCAAAAAGGAACAAAAAAACCTTCCATCTGCTTCTGTTCACGTAAATATTCAAATCAGAAAATCTTTAATGTAAAATAACACTATTTCTTTCGAAAAATCTTCCTGATTCCTCCTTCTTTTTTTTCTGAAGAAGATTCCTGCTCTGAAGTTGTGGTTTCAGTACCTTCCCATGTTATCCTGAACCTGGGCTTAGAGTTCTGAACTTTACCTGACGGATCACCCTGGGCTGGATACATTCCGTATTCTTCATTCAGGAGGTTCTTAAGCAACTGACGCTCATTCCGTATGTCGTTCCTGATCTTGCTGCCGGCTGCTTTCATGTCATACGAAACATCTACATTTTCTCCTTTTCCGGTAAGTTTCAGAAAAATGAGAGTTCTTCCAAGCCCGTCATCTTCAACCTCCCCAAACTCAGACGATATTTTTCTGGTTTTCCTTGCTTTCCTGCTCAGGATTTCAGAAAGCAACATCTCCACATGGTACTCATAATCATTGTCAAAACTGTGCTTGCCATTTACTGACAGATCGACGGCTGATGATCTTATTTGCATCATCGGTACGTAAAAATAATTGTTCCGAATAAAAAAATCATTATCAAGTCTGGCAAATTTAATGTTCTCAAGCTCTGAAAGTGAAATGAATTTTGACAGGGCTTTTACCGGGTCAAAATCAATAAGAGCACCATCAGTCAGACTGTATTTACCCTCGGCAACAAGTGATCTCATATCCGGATTAAGCATCGAGTCGACAGGTAAAACCAGGGTTATTGCCCCTGATAGTGAACCGGTAATATTTTCGGCCTTTATGAAATTTTGTCCGAAATTATTGAATGACGTGAATGATTTCTTAACATCAACCTTGTTAACACTGAAACTTCCCCTTCCGATAAAGGACTTGTTTCTGTTCTGTACCACAAGCCCGTTTCCAGTCACAGTGCCATTCTGTGAAGCAAACCTTACTGATCTGAAGTTAAGCATGCCCGGTTTGAAGCTTACTTGTCCGCTAAGGTTAACAGCATCAAACTTTTTGTATTTGAGAGTATCGAGATTTATGTTCAGGTCAACCAGTATATCACGGGGCAGGAAAAGAGGTGCTGAGGCTTTTTCTTTTTCATCCTTTGATCCTGAATCATTGAAAAAAAGTTCTGGTTTAATACATGGTGAATAAACAGAGACATTGCCTGTAAGGTTAACCGGTTTTCCAGCCAGCCACTTCGGAAGATTTTCTATTCTACCTGATAAACTAAAAATCTGATCGTTCAGAATAAAATCAAGCTTCTCGGCTGATGCAGCTCCCGTAACCGTCAATTTCCCGTTGGCGTTTTTAAGGCTGATATTCCTTCCGGTAAGCTCGATCCCGAATGACCTGAAACCGATTTCCGACCGGGAATTGAGTTCTGAAAGGTCATAAAAGCTGTAATGGTCTTTTCGTTCCATTAAACCTGAAAGGTTGATGTCAAGATCTATGAATCCGCTGCTGCTTCCCAGGCTTTCTATCCGAAACAATTCCCTGAATTCCGACGGGACGAACACGCCTTTTAATTTAAGGTCAGCGTTAGGCCGGGAAAAATCTGAAGCTGAAAATGAGCCATTTAAAACGGATGAACCAATTCCGGCTGTGAAATTGCTGATATTCAGCTTGCCGGTTTCCTTACGGTTTTTAATTCCATTAGTAATTGAAGCATCAAACCGAAGTTTACTAATCCCCAGGTCAGACCTGGTCCGTTGTAATCCTCCGTCTTTAACTGATAGTGAAATATCATAGTGGGGATCTTCCAACCGGGATGATTTACCTTTTATCCGGCAATCAAGATCAAGTACTCCTGAAGGTCTGTATTCGGTGAACAAATTTCTGTAGTTGTCTGATAAATAATGGAATGCCCTAGAAATATCAATTTGTTTACCACTTATGCTCAGGTCGAGATAATTATCCTCAGAAATGAATCCCGTCAATTTTATGTCCTGCTTGTCAAAGCTCATCACGCTTTTTCTGAAAAATATTCCCTTATCATTCTTATTAAGTCCGACGTCCATGCGGGCAAGAAAATGGTGATTGAAGGATGTTTTACCAAGGCTGATACTGTTAAAAAGAACTTCTGAGTTGCCATCGAAATCAATATTGCTGCCCCTGATCCTGCTCTTAAGACGTCCGTTAGTTAATATGCATCTGATTATCAGGTCAACTCTTAAGTCATGATACAATAACCTCACATCTGCTATGTTTATCCTTTCAAGATTCAACCGCACCCTGCCTTCATAATCATCAATAACCTTTTTGGTAAAGCTGTAATTGTACTTTCCAGTTGAATCAGTATAGAGATTAAGATTTCCCGACCTGACGGTAATAGTTTTGAAGGTATAAACGCCCCGCAGCAAATCGATCATTTTAAAGTCAACTGATGCAGCTTCTGCAGCAAGGAGGGTATCGGTATTTATTCCCTTGAATTCTTTTCGATTAAAATCAGGCGAAGAATAAACAACAATATTTTTAAGCTCGAAGAAAGCTTTCGGGAACTTTTTTAACAGGGAAAGACGATATGATCCGATTTCAATTTTTGTCGAAATATTTCTGTTGAGGGTTTCGATTATGACTCCTGCTACCCTGTCCTGCAAAGCAAGGGATAAGGCAAATAATACAACTACTGACGATAAGATAAGTAGCCCAGCTATCTTAAGTTTCTTTTTTAGAAATTTCATCTGACAAAAGAATATCAACCCCAGCCGGTATTATTAACGGAGGACAAAGTTAAATTATTTGTACCAAGATTGATTTATCTCAGCAGGAATGATAAGTCATCTGATTCGCCCAACTCAAGCGGAATGTTATCCTTTCTGAAAATCCTGGCTTTTCTTGGTCCGATCAGAGTCACACTTTTGTCTTTTATATGCAGCATGGTTCCTTCCCTCAAACCCACAACCCAAATCCCCGGATTGGCTGTTATGAATTCCTCGATCCTTTGCTCGCGTGTTTCTCCGGCATGTCCTTCGGGGTTTGTATCAAAATAATGCGGATTTATCTGAAACGTGATAAGACTGAATGCTTTGAATGAAGATGGTCTCACTATTGGCATATCATTGGTTGTACGTATTGTCGGACAGGCGACATTTGAACCTGCACTCCAGCCCACATAAGGAGTTCCTGCAAGAACTTTTCTTCTTACCGGCTCAATCAGCCTGTTTTCCCTTAGCAGCTTAAGAAGCATCCAGGTGTTGCCCCCTCCAACAACTAGTGCAGGAGCATTCATTACCGCCTTTACTGGATCGGAGTAGTGATGGATTGAGATTACATCATGCCCGATTTCCCTGAATCTTTCCTGAACCTTCTTTTCGTAATCATCATACGAAAAAGTCACAGCAGCAAATGGAATAAAAAGTGCTTTAACATGCTGCCGGCCAAGAAACTCCATGATCCTGTTTTTCGGATATTCAAGATAAGGTTCTCCCGGATTTGTTGAATTACTGATCAGTAAGAGTCTCATAGTGATTTATATTTTATTGGTTGTGCAATGTTAACGCAAGCTTGAAAACATATAACTGCCGGATAAGCTAATAATTCTCGTGCAACTTTGTCAGCATTTGGTTTTCAGGGTTTGCTGTTATTTTGAAAATCTCAAATCTGTTATTCATGATATTGAATATCAAAATTTTCCCTGAAAGAACTTCACCATATCCTGTAATTATTTTTATTACTTCATTTGCCATGATAGTACCGGCAATGCCAGGCAGTACACCAAGAAGACCAGTCTCAGCTGGCAGAGGATTTCTGAATTCCCCTGAGGATGAAGGATTATAGCATCTGTACGTCGGCCCTCCCATATAGTTGAATACTGACACCTGGCCCTCATGTTTGTAAATCGCTCCATGTACCATCGGTTTGTTCAGGATAACACATGAATCACTGACAATATACCTTGTCCTGTAATTATCGGTTGCATCAACAATTATGTCATAATCCCTGAGAATGGAAAGGGAGTTGGATGCATCAATTCTGAGGTTGATCACAACAGTGTTGATGAGACAATTTAACTGGTTGAGTCGTTTGGCTGCGATGATCGATTTAAGTTTACCAAGGTCATCAGATCCGTAAAGTACCTGACGCTGAAGATTAGCTTCATCAACCAGGTCAAAATCGGCTATTGCAATTTTACCGACGCCTGCTGCTGCCAGGTATTGAAGTACCGGACATCCGAGTCCACCGGCGCCAATTACCAAAACTTTCGCCATTTTAAGTTTTACCTGGCCCTCTTCACCTGTTTCAGGAAGCATTATCTGCCTTGAATAACGCCTTATTTCACGGGGTGATAATATAGATTCCGGCATCGTCCTTTCCCAATGGGATTAATATAAGACATAAACGGGAAGATACAAAAAAATGACGACTGGAATTAAAACCGGAGATTTGTTTTTGATAAAAGCTTTTTAATCGTTGAATGTAAATGCAAGCCCTATTTCAAAAGGCTCTATGTTCAGACCTTCCGGACCTTTATTCTCCTGGAACCATGGGGTAAGGTAATAAGTACCATAGATCATAAAATTCCTGTATCCTACCCGGCCGGTAACACCTCCCCTGAGAAGGTTCAGATTATAATCACCATTCACGCGCGACTTTTCCCCATCCTTTAATACAACTTTTGTCCAGGCATTCAGCTTTATCCCACCAACAACACCCGCAGCAATATTGAGGCTGTTACTGTAGCCGGCAGGAACCTGGATCTCAAACAATACAGGTACATTAAGGTACAGAGTTGAGAATTTTGATCTCTTTACAGGAGCAGATGAAGATGCTGATATGCCTGTGACTATTCCTTCTTCATTAATAGCAATGCTGTTGAGATTTTTGAATCTGTAATTGTTCCAGTTAAGACCAATACCTGCAACTATGCCTGAATATCTGCACAAACCGATATTAATTTGTGAAAAATTAACATTGAATGAGCAGGAACTGTTCGTTTCAAGCGACATGTAATCAATCTGAGCGGGAAGTACCATTGATCCTGCGTGAACAAAATTATTGAAACCAGCTTCAAATCCGGCCAGATGACCCCTGAAATGCTTTGCCTTCATAAAGTAACTGCGGTCATCATCATCATCGCGATAATGTTCTGAATCTTCTTTAGAGTACAATGGCTCTGAATCATATTTTTCAAAATCAACCTTCTTACCTTCAAGTGATTCGAGAATACTGATCCCTTTATTGCCCATTCTTACAGTAACTGACGAATCATTCTGTTCAAGCCGGATAAGATTATTACCTACGATAATAATGGTATTTTCAACCGTATCAGATAAGTTCACCTGCCTGCTAACTGCTATTCCGGCATAATGAGTATTAAGGCCAAACGACTGAAAGAAAATCAATATAGACGGGAATATAAATATGAACTTTTTCATGTTATTTCTATTTAGTGTTTCAGTGTTGTGACGGACAGTCATGTCAATAAGTTACAGTTCATTTATGGGTTTTTTTGCAGGGGTATTGATTTTCAGGATCCTGGAAGAGAAATAATATGAACGGATTTCACCATTTTTATCAACCTTTTTCTCAAGAGCCATTTCCCAGCCAAGTAGTTTGTTGATGCCTGTAATCCCTGCTATTGCCAGGTCATAAGATTTTACCGGCCTGTTACCCGACATTGTGTCATTCATTATGATCTCATGAAAGATTTTTGCCAGGAATCGATCTACATTGCTTCTCTGATCCTGGTAATCAGGTACTGCATTCGAAGGATTAAATTGTCTGAGTAGGAATTTGCCGGAATTAAGACCATAAACCGATATTTCAGGCATCTTAACAACCAGCAGATCCGGGGGCCTTTCCCTGATGATAACATTAATAATATCAGTCGATTCTGTATTTACTTCCTTTAGTTCATTATCCGATAAAATTCCCCCTGTCGCATTTTCTTTTTCAGGCATTTTTGAATAGGCTGCATGGATTGGTGACGATTTTTCAACGACAGCCTGATCTGTTATTGCTGACAATCCGGCACTTAGTTCGATAAGTAGTGTGTCGGCAGCTAATGAAGTGGATAACATCTTTTCCATACGAGCAGATTTAAAGAAAAGATAAAATGTGATAAGCAGTGCCAGGGTGGCAGCCGTGCCCAAGCCGGCAAGAGAATAATTGAAAATTCTATGTCCTGCTGTTAATTTTTTAACACTTTCCTTTCCACTGAAAATAACAGTCGCGGGTCTAAGCTTAAGTTTCTTTATCAGTTCATAGTTCTTCCTTTTGTTTTCATCAAGACTGACAATAAAATCGAGCTCTTCCTGCTCCCTGGTTGTAAGATCATTTTCAAGGCTTGCAATACAAAGATTATCAAACTGTTCATCATTATGATCTAGAATAGACCTTCTAAGAGTCTCTTTTCTTGAGTAAGTAATTTCAGGTGGCTCAAGATGAATCAGTTTAAGGTCATTAAGTTCTTCATACAGATTGGGATTCTGTTTCAGGAAAGCAAAAAAAACTTCAGCCTGTTCGCGGTTGAGCCTGCCATCAAGCCAGTCAGTGAACCATATTTCGTAATCTGATCTGTCAGGCTTTATTTTCATAATACCGTCTCAATTTTTCTGATAAAATTCTTCAAAGCCACCCTGCCCCTGTAGATATTGATCTTGACCTGCGCTTCCGTAAGACCTGTGATATTTCCTATCTCCCTGTAGCTGTATCCTTCGTAATCTCGTAAAAGAATCAGTGATTTCTGTATTTCAGGCAGACGTTCCAAAGCAATATGGAGTATCTCATTCAGATCGGAATATTGTGATTCCTCAATTAGTTCATAACCATTATTTTCTTCAATTGACGACATCCTGCTTTCCTTCCTGATCATGTCGATCATTGCATGATATGCAGTTGTGAACAACCATGATTTCACAACGGTATAACTAACCTCCAACACATTCCGCCATAATCTTTCATAGGTATCCTGTACTATGTCATAAGCCCTGTCTTCATCCCTGATACTGGCAACTATGAAGCGATACACATAATCAGAATATTCCTCAACAGATTTGTTATATTCCTTTACAGTCATAAACGTTATTACAGGATAAAGACGGATGGAAACCGTGATAGTTACATTAATATTAGAAAAAAGAAACGCAATACAATGACGTATTGCGTTTCTTTTTTGCTAATTATTTGATATTTAACTGAACTGGTAAATTCTTACCCAATCGATTTCCATGGTGGTCATTCCACTAATGGGTTTTTCAGTACCGCCTGAGAGAATTACATACATTGGTACTTGCGGAATATCCCCGGTCTGTCGGAAAAACTCTTCCCCATTAATTTTCCAGATAAGCTTTTCGCTGGTCCATTCAAGTGAATAGATAAAAAAGTCACGGGCATACCGCGATCCGGCTGAGGTTTTTATTTTCTTGTCGGTTGATGGCGAGTAATCGGCCCACACCTTGCCTCCTGAAGTGCGGCATACATCAATATGAGGAGTTATTTTATCGGCAAGCATCCAGAAAGTATTCCTGGCCTCAGGGTTTCCAAGTTTTATTTTGGCTGTGAAAATTCCGTATTTCTGGCGAAAGCTGATACCTGTGTTAATAAGTCCTGAAGTATAACTGAACTCCTTTGTTCTGAATCCAAGATCCGGAGACCATACTTTGCCTGTTATTCGCTGAGGTTTCGTATGAATCTTAAGAAGGCTGTTGCGGACTTCAAAGTTTTCCCTTTCAGTGTATACCTGTAGATCTCCCTCAACAGAATACCTGTCTTTCAACAACTTGTCTCCCCAGTAATAATTTGTCAGCCATTTATCCGTGTCAAGTCTATCCCCTTCAAATTCGTCAGCAAAAGTAAGGGTTCTTGCCTTCAGTACATCGAACTTATTGGAATCCTTCACTTTGAAATACCAAAGAATATCTTCATTTCTCTGAAGCTTTTCGAATTCTTTGATATCCCTGAACATGTCAGTTTTCTCAAATCTCTTTTTATCGAGCAGATAATTTTTCCTTTCCCTGAATTCAGGGGTTGCTACATATTCCCTGAGCTCATTATACCGTGCCAGTCTTGACGATCCTTCAGTGTTTAGAAAATTTGCATATTCTCTGGATGATTTGAATTTGTAATATTCCCTGATTTCAGGACTGTTCTTCAGTCGCTGGTATTCAAGAAGCTTTTTATACTCTTCTGTATCTTTGAATGTTATAGGTCTCATATTCTTTTTCGCAAGGAAATCAGGCGACTTAATATAAGCGGCCAGCTCCTCGAATTTCTCAACTGCCTTTGATTTAACAGCCTCACCTTTTGCCAATGCCTTTTGATATGCCTTTATCTCGGGATCGGATCGGAGGGATTTATATTCAAGGAACTTACGGTATTCGTCAGTATCCTTAAATGTTATGGGTTTCATCTTTTGTTTCATCCTGAAGGCATTGGATTTGATAAAACTCTCAAGAGATTCGAAATCCCTTATTTTCTGAGAGCCGTCAAGGTCCCTGAATCTTTTTATCACTGGACCAGCAGCAGTTTTAAAATATAAAACTATATCCTTTGCCTTCTGCAGAGTAAGATACTCTTTTTCCTTTATGTACTCATCAGAATTCCTGTACTGAAGAGCCTCAATCTCCTTCTTTTTCCGGATGAATTCATTGGATGTCACTTTGTCTTTTAGACTGGTATACTGAGCCAGAAGATCAGATTTTGTGAACGCCTGTAATTTTTCATATTCTGCAACAAGCGCCTTTTCTGCCTGTTCAATTTTAGATGTTGAGGGAATCCAGCCCAACATAAGTCTGAGACTTGCCATCTGAAGAATATTTTAGATACAACCTGTTAAAATTAAAAATCTTTCCATTATAAACGTTCCCGTCCCTGCAAATATTATCAAACTGACAAATACGTATTTATGATTGATTGATAATACACATATCTGTACAGTGGCCAATGCAATTTCCACGGATTCAGTTTTAAGAGCAGGATCGATCAGTAACTAAAGAAATTATCCTGCCAGATACCTACATCAAACCGGCCTTCCGTAAGGCTGACAGGTTCTCCTTTTACAAGCGCCTGAAAAGAAAAAACTCCCGAAAGGATGACCTCTGTCTCTTTTGTATCCACAAAAAGTTGCTGAACCCTTTTAAATTCAATCTCTCCGTTTAATATTTTTGGTTCAAGGAATTCGCCATCCATGAATAATTTTACAAGCCCTTCCTGGCTGCTGAGGTCAATTTTCATTTTGTTGAGGATCGTAAGATCTGAATATGTTGCTGGCTGGATATCAGGGATTCTGAATGTAAGGGTCATCTCCTTCATGTTATCCCAGTAATAATACCCGTAACTGTTTTTCTGGCCCTTGAGAACAAATGAAGTTATTCCTCCGGTGCATATTATTTTGGCGGGGATTTCCTGTTCGCTGTAAAGAAACAAATGCCTCTCATAAAAGGCACCGAAAGTATTGTAACCCCATTCAGTATAAGCCGGCAAATCCTGGAAAACAGGATCAGGTATGAAAATAGATCTCTTAAGTTCAAATTCCTTACTGCATCCGGTTGCGAAGGCAATGATGAATGCTGCATAGAAAAAATATTTCGTTCTTTTCATTGAAGTCTAATTAAAATGGTATTCTGGTATTTAAAGCAATCCCTACGCCACCTTGCGGACTAACAAGTCCTTCCCTGCTTCCCTTAATTATGGTGACAGGAATAAGGATTTCAATATTGACCCCCGGTCTTTCTTCCCGGCCAATTCTAAAACCTGCTCCAAGATTAAGTGATGAATAAAATGCCCAGGGTTTTTCAATTACTTTTGTCACTTCATCTTCAAAAACTTCCATTTCATCGTTAAAAAATTTGGCATTTGTAGTGGAATATATCTTGAAATTGAAATCGGTTCCGATTTTATAATAAACATTGAATCTCCTTGGTGTGTAAGGATAAATTCTGACCTCAAGAGGTATTCCCATGTATCCGGTTAACTGTTTTATTTCCCTCACTTTCAGGTATTCGGTTCTTGTGTTCTCCTGCCTGAAAAGGAGGTAAAAGAAATCTGGGTTACCTGTCCAGTATGAAACCTTGCCAAGGGTAGAAGCCATCGAAGTAAATCTTATTCCGCCAGTCAGGCCTAGCTTGTTATTTAGTATTTTCTTTTCCGCCTTGATGCTGAAGTAATTCTTATAAAGCAATCCTCTCACACTGGTTGTTAAATAATCAGGCGAGAACTGATCAACATCAGCCCTTATATATTCTTTCCGTGGAGGATCGCAACTGATGAAATCAATACCTGTTTCAATGTAGAGAAGTTTTTCTTTCTCATCCTGACCGTAGGCTGAAAATACAATAAATATGATAAACAGATTTGTGTAAAACTTTAAGTATTTCATGATTGTTGATGGTATAGCAAGTCAGGATATAAAGATAAGACTTATAAGGATTATTCGCTATACTTTGGCAAAAGTCCTTTGTGCACCCTTGTATTTCCTTCAGTTCCTTCGTGGTTAGAAATAAATCATGAAATCACGTATAAAAAAGGTTGAAACAAAGATCGCCAAAGAAAAAACAGCAATTAAAATCACTTTTGGTACAACCACACTGCCTTACGCAGGGAGTGGTCTATAAAAAGCATCTTCAGAAATTATAAGGAAGAAATACTCCTTAAAAACCATTATACACGAATAATTATTGTAAAACAATATCTTAAATATTGATATGCAGCAAATAATATATGCAAAACAATAACAACATGGTAATGTTAGAAACCATTCCTTCCGGGCAGAGGATATTCAATCGAGATTAAATCTTAATTATAATAAGGAGATCCCCTCATGCCAACGCCCCGCTTCATTCATCATTCTGGCAGATACATGCTCTGAAAGAGCATCCTTCAACCGATCGCTTCTCTGAAGGAGAAGGATGTGAATAACCTCCGGTTGCACCGGAGGTATTGCACCTCCCCAAGGCTATTCAGCTCCGAAAAGCCTGCCCCGCTCTGCGGAGAGCGACATGTAGGTAATCGGACGGTACTGATATCTTATCATTTATGGTCAGGCTTCTTAAAGAATCTCATACTTTTAGTCGGACACTAGTGAAAAAATATTGAAAATTTCTTGTTTCATTAAAAACCATGTTTTATCTTTGACTAACCGTTCAACCATAAATGATTGTTTTTAAGGTTAGTTATTGAATGAGCATTTAGTCAAAAATGTCACCAAGAACACCCAGGCAATATGAAGAGATAAGGGAGGAGAAAAGGGCACTGATAATGGATACTGCCCTGTTTTTCTTTGCAAATGAAGGTTATCATTCTACAACAATCAGCCAGATTGCAGATCGTGCAGATATATCAAAAGGCTTGATGTACAATTATTTTAAAAGTAAGGAAGATTTGCTCAGATCAATTATCAGCAAATCAATTGCTGAAGTTTACAGCTATTTTGATATTAACAGGGACGGTTATCTTTCCGAAGAGGAATTTGAATTCTTCATACGAAAAATAAGTATTATGCTAAAGGAGAAGCGTACATTCTGGCGTTTGTTGATTCAGCTAATGATGCAGAAGGAGGTAAGGGATCACTTTCTTAAGTCATTTGTAGGATCAGATTCTATCAGCAGCATATATTTATCAGATAATCCGGATCAGCAGGCAGGACAGATAATCAAGACCATAAGGGACTATTTCATCAGAAAGAAGGAAAGAATGGGGATTGATTATGATCCGCTGATTGAATTAAATCTGTTCATATTAACTCTTAAAGGCCTGGCTCTGACTGTAATCTATCTGGAAGATGACAATGAAAGTCATGAGAAAGTAATTAACAGGATAATTGAAATGTTTAAATAACCAGAAATGAAACATAGTATAAAATTTCCTCTCTTAATGATGATTCTGGCATTTGTTTCTGATTCTGTCTTTTCACAGGGGCTAAGCGCAACTGATATTATCAGAAAGGCTGATGAAAATTTCAATGGAGAGAAGAGCAGTTACAGCGTAATGTCTATGACAATCATCCGTCCTGCATGGAAAAGGACAATTGAGATCAAGAGCTGGAGTCTTGGCAGGGATTATGCCCTGGCTCTTATTACTGCTCCTCCCAAGGAAGCAGGACAGGCATTTCTTAAAAGAGGTTCTGAAATGTGGAGCTGGAACCCTTCGATAAACAGGCTTATAAAGCTGCCTCCTTCGATGATGTCGCAGGGGTGGATGGGGTCAGACTATACAAACGATGATATTTTAAGGGAATCATCACTGGTAAATGATTATGAGCATGAGATTATTGGTGAAGAGAATGTTGACGGCTTTCTCTGCTACAAAATTAAGATGACGGCAAAACCTGATGCTTCAATAGTTTGGGGCAAACAGATAAGATGGATCGAAAAGAAAGACTATCTTGTTTTAAAAGCAGAATTATATGATGAGGATGGTTATTTGGTAAGGACCGAAACGGCATCTGATATCAAGATCATGGATGGAAGGACTATTACAACAAAAATTGTACTTGTTCCGGAAGATGATCCCGAAAATAAAACCATTCTTGAAATCCGTAATATTAAGTTCAATTTACCTGTCGAGGATAGTTTTTTTTCCCAGCAGAATATGAAAAGGGTACGTTGACTCAAGAAATATTATCATGAAAGAGGAATTTAAAATAGCGTGGAGAAATCTCTGGAGGAACAGGCGCCGGACAATTATTACATCAGCATCTGTTTTCTTTGCGGTTTTTTTTGCAGTTGTAATGAGATCATACCAGCTTGGCTCCTATGATCACATGATTAATAATTTCATCGAATCATTTACGGGTCATCTGCAGGTGCAGCATCTGAAATATCAGGATAATCCATCAATAGATTATTCATTCGATTATAGTGACTCGATTGTGTCTGCAATTTCTGATATTTATAATGTTGTTTCCGTTACTCCTCACATTGAGTCTTTCACTCTTGCTTCAAGCGGTATGCAAACAAAGGGTGTAGTTGTCATGGGGATTGACCCCGCAAAAGAAAGGAACTTTTCGGATCCGCAAAACAAACTTGTAAAATACAGGATCACTGAAGAGGTTATAAAGCACCTGAGGGATGAAGCTGCCATGCCGGATAAGGTTCTTGAAACTGTGAATAAAAATCTTGGCAGATCTTATTCATCAATTGCCAGGGTTAAGCTTGAAATGGGACTGTCCGATGAAGAGAATGAACGCTGGTTGCAGGAAATTCTTAAATTTTCGGAAGAACCCAATGGATATCTTACAGATGATGACACTGGGGTCCTTGTTTCTGACCGCCTTGCAAGCTATCTTAAGGTTGCAATTGGAGATTCGGTGATTCTGATGGGTCAGGGGTATCATGGAGTTTCTGCCACCGGAATTTTCCCTGTAAGGGGAATAATAAAGATGCCTTCACCCGACATAGACAACAGATTGATAATTATGACAATACCTGCAGCACAGAAATTCTTTGATGCTGAAGGTAAAATAACCTCGCTAGTTATCAACCTTACAGATAAGTCAAACAGAATCATAAAAGCATCAAAATCCGCAATTAACTCAATCCTTCGTGATGATAACACGACAACGAAAACATGGTATGAGCTTAATCCGATACTGTATCAGCAGATACAGGGTGACAGTCAGAGCGGACAGGCAATGCTTGGAATTCTTTATTTCATTATCTTTTTTGGCATATTCGGAACTGTTTTGATGATGGTTTCCGAGAGAAAAAAGGAATTTGGAGTTCTTGTATCGATAGGAATGCAGAAAAAGAAACTGAAAAGGATTGTCACTATGGAAATGCTGCTGCTGGGTGCTATTGGTCTTGCATGCGGATTGCTGGCCAGCATTCCGCTGATCCTGTACTTCCATTATCATCCGATTATGCTGACAGGAGATCTGGCCATCACAATGGAAGACTGGGGTTGGGATGCTGTAATGCCCACTGCCTCGATCGGCCCCTATTTTTATTGGCAGGCTGTGGTAGTTGCAATTATGGTATTGCTGGCAACACTTTATCCATTACGCAAAATAGGCGGACTTAAAGAAATTGAAGCCCTGAAAGGTTAAAAATCAACAACTATGATATGGTTAATCGCATGGAAGAATGTATGGCGGAATAAAAAGAGAAGCCTGGTTGTAATAGTCGCTGTAACACTTGGAATTATTGCCGGAGTACTTCTTGTTGGAATTATGGAAGGCTGGACCAGACAGCGTCTCAATGGTGCTATAAATAATGAAGTGTCGCATATTCAGATTCATAACAGCAATTACATCAGAAATGAAGAGATAGATCTTACAGTAGAAAATCTGGATAAAATCAGCAGTGCCATCGATTCCCTTAAAGAGGTTTCTGCCTGGGTATACAGAACAAAAATAATTGCCATGGCAAATACTCCATGGTCAAATACCGGTGTGATTATTTATGGCATCGATCCTGAAAAAGAGAAAAAGGTAACCGGGATTTATAAAGAAATTGTACCTGGCGCAGGAGATTATCTTGATAACCGACGATCAGGAGAAATACTGATCAGCGACAAAACTGCCGAATTACTGAAGCTGAAACAATTCATCGTTACCGATAGTGTAATTGAAAAACTAAGGAAAGAAAAAATACCGGCAGCCATTCTTGTTAAACTTGAAACACTTAAAGATATCCGATTCAGATCACCCAAAGATTTCAGGGAAGCATTGCAGAAGGAATTTAGCATGAAGGAATTGAACAGATATGGTCTTCTGCTAACCGACGGTGCCCTTGATTACAGGCTCAGGAACAAGGTACAGATCACTATTTCGGACAGGCAGGGAAATCCGATCCAGGGAATATTCAGAGTATGCGGGATCTATAAAACATCAAACACAGGTTTTGATCAGGTCTCTGTTTTTGTAAATACAGGAGAACTGGCAGATCTGTACGGAGGCAATGAAATTCTCACTCATGAGATTGCCATTTTACTTAATAATATTGATGATGCTGACATTATTAAGGAAAAACTGAAAAAGGTTCCGGGCGATAATTCAGTCAGGACATGGAAGGAGCTGGCACCTGATGCTGCAATGATGAATGATTTTATGCTTTTTTATTACTTTATTTTTATAGGAATAATAATGCTGGCACTTGCATTTGGTATCATCAACACGATGCTGATGGCAATATTGGAAAGGACCAAAGAGCTGGGTATGCTGATGGCTATAGGAATGAACCGCAGGAAAGTATTTAGTATGATCATGCTCGAAACTGTTTTTCTTACTGTTGTCGGAGCCTTGTCCGGAATATTTTCGGGATTGGCAATCACTGCCGCCCTTGGTAAAACCGGGATCCATTTTTCCAGCTGGGGTGAAGGATTTGAAGCTATCGGATTTGCTGCAAGGGTATATCCTGTGGTTACTCCTGAATTTTTTGTGTTGACCACGATAATGGTAATAGCTACCGCAATTATTTCCTCATTATGGCCGGCACGAAAAGCTTTGAGACTTATTCCGGTTGAGGCACTCAGAATTGAATGAAGTTAATTCGGATGTGGATTTGTTAAAATCCAATATCTGCCTTCTGAAACCGAACCGTAAGATGAGCTCGGCGAAGTCACTCCGAATTCAAAAATGTAAAAATTATAAATTAAAAAATATGAAAGTCCTGGAATTAAGAAATGTACATAAAATTTACAACTCCTCAGAGGTGAAGGTTCAGGCTGTCAATGATGTGACCCTCGATTTCGAGGAAGGTGAATTTGCTGCGATTGTCGGTCCGTCAGGTTCAGGAAAGACTACACTGCTTAACCTTATAGGGGGGCTGGACATGCCAACGTCAGGTGAAATAATTATTGGTGGCACCAATCTGTCGAAGCTTAAACCTTCTCAGCTGATAGATTTCAGACTCTTCAATATTGGATTCGTTTTTCAATCATATAATCTTATTCCCGTACTGACAGCCAAAGAAAATGTTGAATTCATTATGACACTGCAAAAATGGCCTGAAAACAAAAGAAATAATCGAACAATGGAGCTGTTAAATGCTGTGGGTCTGAGCGACAGAATAAACAGCCGGCCAGCAAAACTTTCAGGAGGCCAGCAGCAAAGGGTTGCAGTCGCAAGAGCACTGGCATCAAAACCCAAATTCATCCTGGCAGATGAACCCACTGCCAACCTCGATTCAAAGTCTGCAACAACACTTCTTGAAATAATGGAAAAACTGAACCTTGAGGAAAAAATAACTTTTATATTTTCGACCCATGATCCCAGGGTCGTAAAAATGGCCAGAAGGGTAATTACCCTTGAAGACGGAAAGGTTGTTTCAGATATCAAACATGAACAAAAACCATCAGGTGATGCATAGGAGGTCAATTCTGTTCCTTACGTTAATACTTGTTCCTTATTTATCCTTTTCGCAGGAAAAAGAGAAGAAGATAGATCTGAATGGATACTTTTCAACCATCCAGACGGTCATTTTTGATTCGCTTTCAGGGCCCATTGCCAATGAGAACCTGTTTCATAACAGGATAAATTTCAAAGGATATCTGAATGACCATTTTACTGTTGCCGCAGAATTGAGGAACAGATTGTTTACGGGTGACTTATCGATGCTCGGGACAACTTATACAAGTTTAATAGGAACAGATCCGGGGGTGGTTGATATGTCGTGGAACATTATTCAGGAACAGTCCATTTACCTCAACAGCAGGATAGACAGGCTATGGATCGATTATAATTATAAAAGATTTCAGGTTACCCTAGGACGCCAGCGAATAAACTGGGGCCAGTCTCTTGTCTGGAATCCGAATGACATTTTCAATGCGTATTCCTTTTTTGATTTTGATTATGTCGAAAGGCCCGGCAGCGACGCCGTAAGGCTGCAGTATTTTCCATCCTCATCCTCGGCTGCAGAGCTGGCGGCAAAGGTCGACAGTGAAAATGACCTTACAATAGCAGGTTTATACAGGTTCAACAAATTCGGATACGACTTTCAGTTCCTCGCCGGTTTGGTAAACAGTGAGGATGTTGTTATCGGAGCCGGCTGGTCAGGATCCATAGGAAGCCTCTCCTTCAGGGGTGAAGGTTCATGGTTTCAGCAGTATGAGGCGTTTCCCGGAAGTGAAGGCACATTACTGGTTACAGCAGGAATAGACAAAGTGTTTAAGAACAATTCAATGGCCCAGATTCAGCTTATGTATAGTAATAATCCCCTTGGCTTCATTGATTTCTATTCTTTTGTGGGCGGCGATCTTTCTTCTAAGGACCTGGCTTTTTCAAAATTTTCGGCATTTGGGCAATTCACCTGGGCAGTAACTCCGATGCTCAACCTGTCAGTTTCCTCAATGTGGTTTCCCGATCTCGACGGTTACTATGCCGGCCCTTCACTCGACTATTCCCTTGCAGAAAATGTGGATTTCTCAATTATATGGCAGCATTTCGATGCTGTCATGGCAGGATACAGAAACAGGATCAATCTCGGATTTTTACGTTTCAAGTACAGTTTCTGAAATTTTCCTACTTTTGAGCCATCAAAATTCCTTAATTCACTCTGATGGCCCTTGTCCATGAATTTGAAAAAAGCGGGAACTGGCTTTTTAAGAGAAGAAGCTGGCTTCCATTGGCACTGATTGCCATGGGTATCTTAGTTCTGTATCTTACAAACCGGCAGGCAATTTTATTCGACGCTGCAGAGGAACTGATTTTTCTGGGTGTAAGCATTTTTGGTGAAGCTATCCGGGTTTATACTGTCGGTTTTGCTCCACGTAACACTTCAGGTAGAAATACCTCAGCAGGGCAGATTGCCGATGAACTCAATACAACAGGAATTTATTCGGTGATCAGGCATCCTTTGTATGCAGGTAATTTCTTCATGTGGCTGGGGCCGGTCCTTTTTGTAAGAACTCCGGTTTTCGTAATTCTATTCCTGATGATTTACTGGTTATACTATGAGAGAATAATGTTTGCAGAAGAACAATATCTGAGACGTAAATTCGGCGACTTATATGATGAATGGTCTGAGAAAGTTAAAGCGGTTATACCCCGCTTCAGCTATTTCAAAAAACCTGAAATGACATTTTCCCTCAAATCTGTCCTTAAAAGAGAGTATAATAGCTTCGTAAACATTTTTCTGATTTTTCTCACCCTCGACATTTTCAGGAACTACTTCCTTTCCGGAAGAATTTATGTTACTCGCATGTGGTTGTTAATTTCATTACCTGCAGGATTCATATGGCTGATCCTGTGGATAATCCATAAAAAAACATCTCTGCTTGATAGCGAAGGCAGATAAATTCTTCTCTCAGTCTCTGCTGCTTCCTGTGAATATCATAATATAGTAAAGCAGTGTGGCAAGCGATCCTAATGCTGCCACTACGTATGTATAGGCAGCCCACTTTAATGCATCCTGTGCCTTGTCATGATTCATCATCGAGGTTATTCCGGAATTGGAAAGCCATGCCAGAGCTCTCTGACTGGCATTGACCTCAACAGGGAGTGTCACAAAACTGAACAGGGTTGTAAGTCCGAACAGAACGATTCCTGTAAGAAGAAGAGCAGGGAAGGTGTTTACCAGTAATACTCCCGCCAGAAGGATCCATTGTACCCATTTCGAGGCAAAACTTACGGGAGGTACAAGTTTCGATCTGAAACCAAGCCATGCATATGCTGTTGCATGCTGAACCGCATGACCTGTTTCATGTGCTGCCACTGCGGCAGCAGCAATACTTCTGCCATTGTAAACCTCCTGACTCAGGTTAATGGTTTTCCTGTCCGGATTATAATGATCCGACAGTTCGCCCTGTACACATCCTACTTTAACATCATAAATTCCATTGTCACGCAGCATTCTTTCAGCTACTTCCCGTCCCGTCATTCCGTTGTCGACAGGTATTTTAGAATATTTTCTGAATTTCGATTTAAGAACCGAGCTCACTATCCAGCTGAGAATCATAAAAACGCCGAATATCAACCAAATATTCAAGTTTGCGTGCTGCATTTCCATAGTTATATAGTTTAATGTTTAATTTTTTAATAGTTCAATGTTCAAAAACTATAATGTTTTTAAGTATTGTTTTGGTAAATATTTCTTCAAAAGTCCTGCCAGATCTATTTTTAATACAGAACTGGCCATTTTGTCAGTTCGGTAAAATTAGTCATTTAATTGGTAATTACTCAAATGATGTAACATGTCAATCGTTATCTTTGTTCAATGGCAAAAAAAGCTGGAAATATTTTTGCAGGTATACTCTCCCTCCCTGTTTTGTTTTACAGGTATTCAATTTCTCCGTTGCTCCGGCCAACGTGCCGTCATATACCCACATGCAGCCAGTATGCGCTTGATGCTCTGAGGCTGCACGGTCCCCTTGCCGGATCGTTGATGGCTGCCAACAGGATATTGCGTTGCAGGCCGGGAGGCACCCATGGATATGATCCGGTTCCATTATTCAGATTCAAAAAATACAAAACCCCAGGATCAAATAAGACATGCAGCAGGCTTAAGTAAATTGCAGATTACTTTTATCGGTGAACTGCCATTAATTCATATTCAGGTGATTGCATTACCAATCCTCAGAACTCATGTCCTCAATCATTAATCCGAAATCGCCAATCCGCAATTAAAAATTAAGCTCCTCCTTCAGATTCCTGAATCCTGCACGACTGACAGGTAGTTTATCGCCCGATTGAAGTATGGCAATATGATTGTCTTTTCCGTAGGGCTCTATACTTTTAATTTCTTCAACCTTCACGATATATGACCTGTGGATTCTGACGAAATCCTTTTTTGGCAGGTTATCTTCATAATATTTCATCGTCTGCTGCTTAAGGGCTTTACCTGAAATGTGATAGATCATAACATAATCATCCTGGGCTTCCACATACCTTATTTGTTCGACTGGGATAAGATTTATTGCATTTCCCTTTCGCACCACTATCCTGTTTACAGGAGATTCGGGATCAGGTCTTTTTAACAAAAGCCGGCTGGCCGGTTCACTGTTACCTGATCCTGATCTGATCTTAGAAGTTGCTTTTTTTACTGCTTCGAGAAAACGAGGTTTGGGGAATGGTTTTAGAAGATAGTCGACAGCATTAAGTTCAAAAGCTCTTATTGCATAATGGTCGTAAGCTGTGGTAAAAATTATTTCAGGCTTTTCAGTCATTACCTCAACAAGTTCTATTCCAGTTAATCTCGGCATTTGAATATCGAGAAAAACCAGATCGGGTTTAAGCGATGTGATTGTTTTCAGGCCGCTGAAGCCGTCACTGCATTCACCTATAACTTCAATGTCTTCCAGTTCCTTAAGATAGTGCCTGATTATTTCTCTGGCTGGCGCTTCGTCATCAATTATCACGGTCCTGATCTTTTCCATGGTATATTGGCATTCCCCTCTAAAACAGCCTCGCCAGTTCAATCAAGGGGAAATAAAAGTAAATAATGACACAAAATTATTTATTTCTCAGGATTCTGACCGCCTGACGGCAGAAAAAGTGAAACTGAAAAAATGCCATTTTCCTTATAGGTTTTAATTGATGCCTGGTTGCCATAGAAAAGTTTGAGTCTTCGTGTAACATTCATTAGGCCGGTCCCTGTACCTTTTACTGCTGAAGGGACTGTATCATAGTTGTTGCTGATGATGATTTCCACGAAACCGTCTTTGCAGCTTACTCTTGTTTTAATCCTGACGCTTTCTGTGCTCTCATACACCCCGTGTTTAACCGCATTTTCATAAAGAGGTTGAAGCAGCATCACGGGCATTTTTATGTCGAGGCAATTCTCATCAATCTCCTCCTCTGTTGAAAGCTTGTCACCAAAACGGATTTTCTCAATCTCGAGATACAACCTTAGATTTTCAAGCTCACTGCGAAGAGATACGGGCTGCTCATCCTTTTTTGAAAGGGAGTATCTCATGAATTCTGATAGTTTTATTACCATTTCCCTTGCTTTGTCGGGATTGGTTATCGTTAATGAACTGATTGAATTCAGGCTGTTAAAAAGAAAATGCGGGTTGATCTGTGATCTCAGCATTTTAAGTTCAGTATCCCTTACAAGGGTCTCGAGACGTGCTTCCCTTGCATTTTTCTCAGAAAGATTATAAAGTGATACAAAAAGGTAATAAGCCAGGATAATCAATCCGTATATGAATCCTCCATTACCTACCCTGTAGGGGAATGTTGCCTTCCAGTAGGTCTCAAAGTCGTTATTCTCAGAAAGGAACAGTGGAATTGAATATTTTGTTATTATGATCCAGAGGGTTACCGACAGAATTCCACTGATGACAACATTTCCCGCAATCGCCATCATTGTTGACTTCCCTGCATTTATAAACCTGAAAGGGTACCAGAGTGATATTCCGATACCCGAAAATACGACCATTGAGATTATTCCGTCGGGGATAAAAATTACTGTAGCCTCACCATAAGCGAAATAATAAATGAGCAGCTGGCCTGCCGAAATAATAAGCCAGACCAGCCACCATACTATCAATCTAACCCTGTCTGAGAGTACTGGATGTCTCATCAATATCCGGCTAGTAGCTTTTTATTTCTCCGCCGCCAAAAACCACGGCTCCTTTTATTAGAAGATGCTTTTCCTTGTCCACGGTCCTTCCGGGAGTAAGCTTTCGTGAATCACTGAATCCGCCAAGAACCGGTGTAACCTCGATTGTAACAAACCAGTCGTCGGGAACGATGATTGTAGCTCCACCAAATACGCATGCTATTTCAAGTACCGACACTCCGGGTGCAAGCCTTGCTTTTGTGAGATCGAGCTCGATCCCCCCGAATACAGCAGATATTTTGCCTCCCTGAAAGTTCTGGGAGATGATCTGCCTTTCCCCACCGCTGAACACATTGACATAATCCACATAATCATCTCCGGTAACTCCTTTTGAAGTAGCTGCGCCCCATCCTCTCCTTTTGGTTGTAATAAAAATTATTCCAACTATTATAAAGACAGCCGGCCAGAACATATTGTACATATGGAAGGTCTCTCTGAAGAGCAAAGGTATCATAAAGAATCCGCCGACAGCCATTACAATTATGCCTGCTGTTTTTTCAGAAGCCCCCAATGTCATCACCAGGCCTATTACTATAAGCAGCATCTGCCAGCTGAATATCACATCATCAATGAAATCCGGGAAAAATCCTGTATTTCTGATTACAAGAAACAGACCGGCCAGAACCAGCACTACACCTATAATTACTCTGTTGTTTGACAGATGATGCTCATGCGGCCGGCGCCGGAGATCCTTAAAATCATCATTTGTTTCCATAGCATTAAATTTATTGGGATTAAATTAGTTACTTTTTTCCTTTCTTTTAAAAAAAGACGAAATGATAAAGCCAAGACCAATGAGGATAATCACTGATGGCCAGTAAATAGTTTTAATGATTTCCGGCATTTCATAATCGATATGGTCCATCAAAAACCAGACTCCTCCTGCTGCCAGAAGCAGACCTCCTGTGAACTGAAGGTTCAGAATTAGCAAAACGCCAATAAAAACCATAGCTGTTTCCCAGGTAAAATATTCCTTGATATCTCCAAGGTTGAGCAGATCATTGGTTGCTACAAGCAGGGCAAGCCCCAGCGTGATAAGGAAGAGTCCGAAACCGATTTGCGGATGGTGTTCCCTGTGCCCATGTAATAAACGATCTTTGTTTTTCATGACATTCCTGTTTTCCGGATTAAAAATAATAGTCCATGAACGGAACATGTTAGCAAAAATCGGCGAATGAACCTAAACAATCGGTAAACAAACAGTTAAAGCAATTTTTGTTACATTTTTGTTGATAATTTTTTTAATTGGCGAAGGATTTATATTTTTGCAAACCAAAATTTAAAGAGATGTCCGGATTGTATCTGATACCAATAGCAGGATTAAAGGTAGGATATCACTCTTTTGATTTTAATATAGGCAACAGCTTCTTCGAACAATTTGAAGAATCAGAAATAAAGGAAGGTAACCTTACTGCAGTGGTTGAAACTGTAAGGAGCTCTTCCCTGATAGAGATGGTTGTTAAGATCAATGGAACGGTAAAGATATGCTGCGATCATTGTCTTGAAATGTTTGATGAAGGAGTGAGCTGCGAGAACACGCTGCTGATAAAATTCGGGAAAACTGCCGATTACACGGATCCCGATATAATTACAGTGACTCACGATGAACATGAGCTTGACATGAAACAGTTTTTTTATGAATACATTCATCTAGCCCTTCCCATCCAGAGGATTCATCCTGATGATGAAAAAGGTAACAGCAGGTGCAATCCGGAAATGCTAAGCAGATTAAAGGAACACCTTGTGGATGAAGAAGTCAGGATTGATCCAAGGTGGGATGAATTAAAAAAGCTAATGAACAACAATTAAAGTAAAATAAAATGGCACATCCGAAAAGAAAACACTCCAAAGCCAGAAGGGATAAACGCAGAACACATTTCAAGGCAACACCTCCCACTATTGGCTCCTGCTCAAACTGCGGATCATCCGTTCAATATCATAGGGTCTGCCCCGAATGCGGTTATTACAGAGGTAAACCGGCTGTAGAGAAAAAAGCCACGGCCTGATCTGAATCAAAAAGCTAGGGGATGAAAATAGGCCTTGATGTGATGGGTGGAGATTATGCACCTGAAGCAGTAATTGAAGGTGCAGTTGACTCCATTCAGCATTTTACCGAAGGTGATACGCTTGTTCTGCTTGGCGATGAGCCCGGAATATTGAAAAAACTTAGGGAAATGAACGCAGACCCTGCTTCATTTCTAATAGTCCATACATCCCAGGTGATAGGGATGGGCGACCATCCTGCCAAAGCCTTTTCACAGAAAAGGGATTCCAGCATAGCAGTTGGATATGAAATGCTCAATAAGGGATTGCTCGACGGATTTTGCAGTGCGGGCAATACTGGCGCAATGCTTGTAGGAGCAAGCTATACGGTCAATGTTATACCCGGAGTTTTCAGACCTGCACTTGCCACTATCCTGCCATGTATTGACGGACGGGACTCCGTCATTCTTGATGTCGGACTGAATCCCGACTGCAAGCCCGATGTACTTCTTCAGTATGCAATCCTTGGAAGCCTGTATGCAAAATTTGTCCTGGGCAAACAAAATCCGACAGTAGGATTGCTCAATATTGGCGAGGAAGAGACCAAGGGCACACCGGCTGTGAAGGCTGCATATGAACTCATGAAAGATTATCCCGGAATTAACTTCAGCGGAAACGTTGAAGGTAACACCCTCTTCCATGAAAACATCACGGATGTGCTGATCTGTGATGGTTTCGTGGGTAATATTATTCTGAAACAGGCTGAAGCTTTTTATTCAATTTCTGAAAAGCTGAAAATCAGTCATCCTTTTATAGACCGGCTGAATTTTGAAAATATCGGCGGTACGCCGGTTGTTGGAATTAATGCCAATGTTGTTATCGGTCATGGCATATCGAAGAGAAAAGCTATAATGAACATGATTCTTCAGACAAAGGCGGTTGTCAAAGCCAATCTTGCCCAGAAGATACTTGAAGCTATTTAAATATGGGAAAAGTACGGGCTGTCATCACAGGAATTCATGCGTGGGTTCCTGAATACAGACTTACCAACTTTGAACTTTCCAGAATGGTCGATACTTCCGACGAATGGATAATGCAACGCGTCGGAATCAGGGAGAGAAGAATTCTCAAAGGCGAAGGACTGGGTACTTCCGACCTTGGCGAAAAAGCTGTTGCGGGTCTCCTTGAAAAAACAAACACTTCACCTGAAGAGGTTGACCTGCTTATTTGTGCAACCATAACTCCCGACATGCTTTTTCCTGCTACCGCAAACATTATCTCCGACAAAACCGGTATAAAAAACGCATTCAGTTTTGACATCAGTGCAGCATGCTCAGGCTTTCTTTTTGCCCTGCAAACAGCCGCTGCCTACATTGAAACCGGAAGATTTAAAAAAGTAATTGTCGTAGGTGCTGATAAAATGTCGTCAATAACCGATTATACTGACCGAACCACATGCCCGCTTTTCGGTGATGCAGCAGGTGCAGTCCTCCTTGAGCCCCGTACAGATGATTACGGAATTATTGACTATATCTTCCGTGTTGACGGCTCAGGAAGAAAATTCCTGCATATGAAGGCAGGAGGTTCAGTCAGGCCGGCTTCTCATGAAACGGTTGATGCCCGTGAGCATTTTATCTATCAGGAAGGACAAAGCGTGTTCAAATTCGCCGTTGTTAATATGGCTGATGTTGCAGCAGAGATAATGGAAAGAAACAACCTGAAATCGGAAGATATTGCATGGCTTGTCCCTCATCAGGCCAACCTTAGAATTATCGATGCAACAGGACGAAGAATGGGACTGCCTCCTGAAAAAGTAATGGTAAACATCGAAAATTACGGAAACACTACCGCAGCTACCATTCCTCTTTGCCTGTGGGAATATGAGAAAAAGCTGAAGAAAGGTGACAAGCTGATTCTTGCCGCTTTCGGCGGAGGATTTACCTGGGGTTCACTATATCTAAGGTGGGCCTACGACCCTGAATAATGCCGTAAAGACTATTCCCCGACCGCATAATAATCTTTCTGAGACTCTATTAAGAGTTCTTTTTACCCCGCTTCCTCAATAAGGATCTTTATAAATGCTGTTGGTAATGAATCCGCTTCACTAAGAGTATCGTGAGGTGAATTTACAAACTGTTTTTATGATTTTCCCCGCCTCTCTTTCTTTAAACTGCCATTTTAAAATCGTTAATCAAACATCAGATCATCATATCATTCATTTTATTTTTTTTCTGCAATAGTTTTTATATTTGTGAGTTATTATGTTTGTCAATATAATTCTGGGAAAAATGGGAAAATACAACGAAACTGACAACACGACGATTAATCTTATCAGCAATGGAACAGAAATAACCGGGGATGTAAAATCTAATGGTGATATCAGGATTGACGGCCTTTTAACCGGAAACCTCAACACAAAAGGGAAGGTTGTGATCGGCCCTACCGGAAAGGTTAAAGGCGAAGTGATATGCAGGAATTCAGAAGTTTCCGGAGCGGTGGAAGGTAAGATCAGCGTCGGACAATTGCTTACGCTGAAAACCGCTTCAAAAATCGTTGGGGATATTATTACATTTAAACTTTCAATAGAACCGGGCGCGAAATTTACTGGGAATTGCAAAATGAGTGAAAGTGAAGATAATGAAAATGCATCTTTCACAAAATCAAAAGAAATCGGACGAGAAGGAGAAAAAACCGGGAAATAAGGGATTACAGGATTTTGGCCGCTATTCCGGCATGGCATTTCAGATGATTATTATAATACTTGTAATGACATGGAGCGGCACCAGGCTTGACAAGTTTTTCAACCTTGAAACCCCTGTATTTACAATAATCCTGTCACTTCTGGGAGTATTTGGAGGTATCTATACCTCCATAAAGGATTTTATCAAATAATTCTAAATTCTCTGGTGACTTTTACAAAGACAATCCTGAGATTAATCTTGCTGAGCTGCCTTCTTTTTGTTGCAGGGTATCTTTCAATTGCCTTTGCAAAAATCCCGGCTTCCAAATCCGACCTCTCGATACTTATCCTGTGCTTTTTTGCTATAAATCTGACCATTCTTGCTGTTTTTATCAGAGGACTGGCAAAGGAGCCTTCCGCAAGTACAATATATCTGATTGCGTCAATAAGCATCAAGATGCTTATGGAAATGGTTTTAGCCCTTTACTGGTTTTTTATTGCCAAAAAAAATTCTGCCTCCTCTCTTATATTATTTTTTGTACTATATTTAGCGTTCTCTCTGTTTTCAATATACCTAATGTTGAATACACTGAAAAACAAGTCTTTATAAAACAATATTGAACCTGAAATGCAATTTTTTAAAGGTATTCTGTTTATTTTTCTGTTGTTGTTGTTCCCGCTATTAACCAAGGCAGCCGAGGAACATTCACCTGCAGAAGCCGGAGAAGAATTTAACGCAAGTTCATTTATTCTTGAACATATTGCAGATTCTCACGAATGGCATATACTGACCAGGAAAAATGGCGAACATGTTGCTTTATATCTTCCGGTGATTGTCTATTCCAGAGGAAACGGGATAGATGTTTTTAGCTCCAAAAGACTTGCTCACGGGCACGAATATAAAGGCTACAGGATTGAAGAAGAAGGTCCGCTTAAGGGAAGGATCGTCAGGGTCGGTGAAACCGGTACTGTTGACGAAGAGCACATTCCTCTTGATTTTTCAATCACAAAATCAGTACTTGGAATGATGTTCGCAGCACTCATCGGACTGTGGCTTTTCCTCTCACTTTCACGTTCATACAAAAGAACAGGAATAAGTCATCCCAGAGGTATACAGAGTTTTCTCGAACCTATTATCCTGTTCGTAAGGGACGATATTGCAATTTCAAACATAGGTGAACATAAGTATGAGAAATACATGCCTTATCTGCTGACGGTCTTTTTTTTCATACTTATAAATAACATTATGGGACTTATTCCGTTCCCGCCCCCATTCGGAGCCAATGTGACGGGAAATATTGCAGTCACCCTTATACTGGCTCTTTTTACTTTCTTCATTACCCAGTTCAGCGGCAACAGGAACTACTGGAAGCATATATTTGCCACTCCGGGCGTTCCTTTCTGGCTTCTGCCGGTGATGATACCCGTTGAGATCATAGGTATTTTTTCAAAACCCTTTGCACTGATGATCCGACTCTTTGCAAATATTACGGCAGGTCACATCATCGTACTGAGTCTTGTCTGCCTTATCTTCATCTTCAAGTCTCTGGCAGTAGCTCCGGTCTCAATAGCATTTGTGATTTTTATGGACTGTCTCGAGCTTCTTGTGGCATTCCTTCAGGCATATGTTTTTACCCTCTTGTCAGCCCTGTTTATCAGTCTGGCAGTGCAGGAAGAACATCATTAGTTTTATTGTTTAATTAAAAAACCAGTTATTATGACAGGTACAATGGCAGCAGTAGGAGCAGGTCTTGCAGTTATAGGTGCAGGACTCGGTATCGGAAGAATTGGTGGATCGGCAATGGATGCAATAGCCCGTCAGCCGGAAGCCACTTCGAAAATACAGACAGCCATGATCATTGCAGCAGCACTTATCGAAGGAGCTGCATTATTCGCAATAGTGGTGGCTCTTATTGCTTAAAAAAACCGGAGGACTGCAACGGTTGGTTGCAGTCTCTCCTTTTAATGAACCTTTAAATTTAAAAACATGGTATTGTTAATGAACAGTCTGGTCTCTCCGGCTATCGGTCTGGTCTTCTGGACAACAGTAATATTCCTGCTTTTCTTTCTCATACTGAGGCGTTTTGCCTGGAAACCCATACTAAGTGCCGTAAAGGCACGCGACGAGATGATCAAGGGCTCACTTGCATCTGCCGAAAAGGCAAGAAAGGAGATGGCAAAACTTCAGAGCGATAATGAAGCTATTCTGAAAAAAGCAAGGGAAGAGCGTGAAACCATTCTTAGAGAAGCCCGCGATGTTCGCGATAAACTTATAGCCGAAGCCAAGGGAAAAGCCTCCGAAGAAGCAGAAAAGATTGTTGAAAAGGCAAGGGCAGGAATAGAGAGAGAAAAAGCAATTGCACTTGCCGACATCAAGGAACAGGTTGCCAACCTATCAATTGAAATTGCATCCAAACTCCTGGGTGAGAGACTAAAGCAGACTGGCGAACAGCAAAAACTCATTGAAACTTATCTCAGTGAGATAAATTTGAACAGGAATTAATACATCTTTTTCCGGTAATGAACGAAAGCAAGATTTCAGTAAGGTACTCAAAGGCTTTGTTTCAGTCAGCCCTCGAAAAAAAAATCCTCGGCAGGATAAACGAGGATATGTTACTTATAAGTGAGGTGTGTAACACTTCGGAAATAAAGGAAGTACTCTCTAGTCCTATTATAATGCCGTCAAAAAAATCCGAAATACTTCACGGGATTTTTGGCAGTTCATTGCATAAATTATCCCTTTCCATGATTGACCTGGTGGTCAGGAACGGAAGAGAAAAATACCTTCCATCCATCGCCCGGGTATTCCATTATGAGACCAAGAAGCATGAGGGGATCACAGAATCAATATTGACCACTGCAGTAAAAGTCTCCCCGGAGATCAGCAGGCAGGTGGCCGATCTGATAGCTTCAATATTCAAAACCAGGGTTGATCTGAAAGAAAATGTTGATGAAAACATTATTGGCGGATTCATTCTCAAAGTAGAGGATCACTATATCGACGCAAGTGTCAGGAGCAAACTTAAGAAGATAAGAAAAGAACTTACAACCAATACATTCAGACCACTATTTTAATAATATTAAGATTTTTAAGCGCAATCAACATGGCAAATATTAAACCAGGAGAAGTTTCAAAAATTCTCAGACAACAGCTGGAGGGTATTCAGACCGGAGTAGAACTTGAAGAAGTAGGGACGGTCCTTGAGGTAGGAGATGGTATTGCACGTATATATGGTTTGTCGAATGCCGAATCAAATGAGCTTATACAGTTTGAAAACGGCATTGAAGCCATTGTGCTTAACCTCGAGGAAGATAATATCGGAGCCGTATTACTTGGCCCAACAGAAGAAGTCAATGAAGGTGATATCGTAAAAAGGACCGGCCGTATAGCTTCAATAGGAGTTGGGGAGGGATTGCTTGGAAGGGTGATATCACCTACCGGCCAACCTCTTGACGGAAAAGGACCCATTGAAGGGGAGCTTTTTGAAATGCCATTCGAAAGAAAAGCTCCGGGTGTAATTTTCAGGCAGCCTGTGAAACAGCCACTTCAGACGGGAATAAAAGCTATAGATGCAATGATCCCCATCGGACGCGGACAACGTGAGCTCATAATTGGAGACAGACAGACCGGCAAGACAGCAATTGCCATTGACACCATAATAAATCAGAGGAGTAATTTTGAGGAAGGCAAACCAGTCTACTGCATTTATGTTGCAGTCGGACAGAAAGGATCAACGGTGGCAAATATTGCAAAGATACTCGAGGAGAACGGGGCCCTTGAATATACTGTTATTGTTCTTGCAACAGCCTCCGACCCCGCTGCATCGCAGTTCTATGCACCGTTTGCAGGGGCAGCCATCGGTGAATTTTTCCGCGACACAGGAAGAGATGCACTGATCATATATGACGATCTTTCTAAACAGGCAGTATCTTACCGGGAGGTCTCTCTGCTGCTTCGCCGCCCGCCGGGACGTGAAGCATACCCGGGCGATGTGTTCTACCTTCATTCAAGGCTGCTCGAACGTGCCGCCAAGATCATCGAATCGGATGAAGTTGCAAAGAATATGAACGATCTCCCAGAATCAATACGTCACATGGTAAAAGGAGGAGGTTCTCTCACCGCACTTCCCATAATCGAAACCCAGGCAGGAGACGTTTCAGCTTACATCCCGACAAATGTCATCTCAATTACTGACGGGCAGATCTTTCTTGAATCAGCACTATTCAATTCTGGGGTGAGACCGGCTATCAACGTGGGTATCTCGGTTTCAAGGGTAGGAGGTAATGCCCAGATCAAAGCCATGAAAAAGATCGCCGGTACCCTAAAGGTTGATCAGGCTCAATACCGCGAACTTGAAGCCTTTTCAAAATTTGGTTCCGACCTTGATGCCGCAACTCTTGCAATACTGAATAAAGGCGCCAAGAACGTTGAAATACTTAAACAGGGTCAATATTCTCCAATGCCCGTTGAAAAACAAATTGCAATAATCTATTGCGGTACTATGGGACTGCTAAAGGATGTCCCGGTGAACAAGGTAAAGGAATTTGAAACCGAATATCTGGAATATCTCGAATTGAAACACCGTGATATTCTCGACAATCTCAAGGAAGGAGTCCTGACCAGCCAGATCACCGATGTGCTTAAAAAAGTTACCAGCGATATTGCAGCCAAATATAAACCCTGAAAAAAAAGGATCAGTTTTTACAAAATAATCTTGAATGGCGAACTTAAAAGCTATAAGGATCAGGATATCATCCGTAAAGTCAACCAGGCAGATTACTTCAGCAATGAAGATGGTTTCGGCTGCCAAACTCAGAAAGGCTCAGGATAAAATTGTAAGGCTAAGGCCATATGCCAGCAAGCTTCATGAAATACTTGTAAATCTTTCTCAGAGCCTTGCTGATGCGGAAATTGAAAATGTTTACGGAAGAGTATCGGAACCACGCAGAATTCTCATTGTGGTGGTTACTTCAAACAGAGGCCTGTGCGGTGCATTCAATTCGAATGCCTTCAAAGAAGCGAGAAGATTAGCAGTTGAAAAATATTGTGATCAGTTCAGCAGCGGAAACGTGAGATTTCTTGCCATCGGCAAAAAGGGATATGATTTTCTCAGAAAACAAAAGATGCCGATAGCCGGAGAGAACAACGACATGCTAAATGAGCTGACCTTTGAAAAGTGCGCCATAACCGCCGAGAAGGTGATGGAAAGCTTCGTGAAAGGAGAATACGACAGAGTTGAAATTATCTATAACCATTTTAAAAATGCCGCTGTTCAAATACTGACAAATGAAGTTTTCCTTCCTGTGGAACCTTCTTCCATCGAGAAAACAGGCACTTTACCTGTCGATTACATCTATGAACCCGACAAGGAAGAAATCATTAAAGAGTTAATCCCAAAATCCCTTAAGATACAGTTTTATAAAGCTGTTCTCGATTCGTATGTTGCAGAAAACGGCGCCAGAATGACTGCTATGCACAAGGCTACCGATAATGCTACAACCATGATACGCGAACTAACCCTGCAGTATAACAAGGCAAGGCAGGCAGCAATTACAAATCAAATCCTTGAGGTGGTAAGCGGTGCGGAAGCTTTGAAAGGTTAAAGAATCACTTATATTAATCAGGATTGTCTTAAGAATCATGTACAATCACTCCGGTCTGATAAAAATTATTAACACTGCGCTCATAAACCTGGCTTACAATACGGAGTCGGACCGCCTGATTGACCCTGTTAAGTACATTTTGTCAATAGGAGGAAAGAGATTGCGACCTGTGCTGGCGCTCATGTCGTGCAATCTCTTCAGCGACAAGATTGATGAAGCTGTTATTCCTGCTACAGGACTTGAGGTCTTCCATAATTTTACACTCGTGCATGACGACATAATGGATAAAGCCAGTGTCAGACGGGGATTTGCTACTGTCCATAGTAAATGGAGTGTTAACCAGGCGATTATATCAGGTGATGTAATGGCTTTTATCGTTAATGACTGTTTCCTGCAATCGCCTCCTGCAATTTTCCAGAAGGTTTTCAGGGTATTCAACAAGGCTGCCATTGAAGTGTGCATAGGTCAGCAGCTTGATATGGATTATGAAAAAGCTGCCATAGTGTCGAATGATGAATATCTCAGAATGATTGAACTTAAGACAGCCTCTCTTATAGCTGCATCGGTAAGGATTGGTGCACTCTTCGGAGGAGCTGACGAGAAAAACACTGAACTGCTTCATGAATTTGGATTGAATCTCGGACTGGCATTCCAGATCCAGGATGATCTCCTCGACGTATATGGCGACACAAAGGTTTTCGGTAAAATCTCTGGCGGGGATATCATGGCAAGTAAAAAGACATTTCTCTATGTCAAGGCAATGGAAACCGGAACATCAGAACAACGAAGAAGACTCCAGGGTGAATACCTTGCCGAAAACACTGATCCTGAATCAAAAATCAGAAATGTTCTTGAAATATACGATCAGCTCAATATTAAGACGATCACCGAAAACCTTGCTAACAGCTATTTAAAAAAAGCACTTGACTTTCTGGATAGGACCGGTGTACCGGCAGAAAGAAAACAGGAACTTATACAGGTGACGAAATCCCTCATGGGACGTGATCACTGATCGTATAACGGTAAAACAGAGATTGTTTAACAATATAAATAATTAACTTTGAACCTCTTTTAATAAAAATCGGATTTATGGCAAAGAATATAGGAAAGATCAGCCAGATTATCGGACCGGTGGTTGATGTATCATTTGAAAGACAAGGCCTTGAAATGCCTGACATTTACGATGCACTCGAGATAAAAAGAAATGACGGATCAACATTGATTGTTGAATGTCAGCAGCATATAGGTGAAAATACTGTAAGGACAATAGCCATGGACTCTACTGATGGATTGCGCCGTGGTATGGAGGTTGTCGCTACCGGATCACCCATCACAATGCCGATAGGGGAACAAATCAGAGGGCGTCTGATGAACGTTACCGGTGAAGCTATTGACGGTATAGGAAAGCTTGATAAGAAAGGAGGATATCCCATTCACAGGAAACCTCCAAAGTATGATGACCTTTCCACCGAAAAAGAGGTTCTCTATACGGGTATAAAAGTCATAGACCTTATTGAGCCCTACTCAAAGGGAGGAAAAATCGGCCTCTTCGGCGGAGCTGGTGTTGGGAAGACAGTCGTTATACTTGAGCTTATAAACAATATTGCAAAAGCCTATTCAGGTCTTTCAGTATTTGCAGGAGTGGGTGAAAGAACAAGGGAAGGCAATGACCTTCTCAGGGAAATGCTTGAAGCAGGTGTTATCACTTATGGAAAGGATTTCCTGGAGAATATGAATTCAGGTGGATGGGACCTCTCAAAAGTTGACCGGGATGCCCTAAAGGAATCAAAACTGGCCCTTGTTTTCGGTCAGATGAACGAACCTCCCGGAGCAAGAGCAAGAGTTGCATTATCAGGTCTTTCAGTTGCCGAACATTTCAGGGATGGTGACGGTAAGAGCGGCGGAAGAGATATTCTGTTCTTCATGGACAACGTGTTCCGTTTTACGCAGGCAGGATCGGAAGTTTCAGCCCTTCTTGGACGAATGCCGTCAGCCGTGGGCTATCAGCCTACCCTGGCCACTGAAATGGGGATAATGCAGGAAAGGATCACATCCACCCGCCACGGGTCAATCACTTCAGTGCAGGCAGTTTATGTGCCTGCCGACGACCTTACCGACCCCGCTCCGGCAACAACCTTCGCTCACCTCGATGCCACCACCGTACTTAGCCGTAAAATCTCTGAACTTGGTATCTATCCGGCAGTCGATCCTCTCGACTCAACCTCAAGAATTCTTACTGCCGATATCGTTGGGGAGGCACATTATAACTGTGCTCAGAGGGTCAAGGAGCTGCTGCAGAGATATAACGAACTCCAGGATATTATAGCAATCCTTGGAATGGATGAGCTGTCAGAAGAAGACAAGCTTGTTGTTCACAGGGCCCGAAGAGTCCAGAGATTCCTTTCACAGCCATTCCACGTGGCTGAACAGTTTACCGGAATAAAGGGAGCGCTGGTGTCAATAGAGGATACAATAAAAGGATTCAATATGATCCTCGATGGGAAAGTAGACCAGTATCCCGAATCAGCTTTCATGCTTGTAGGAACCATTGAGGACGCAATAGAGAAAGGTGAAAAAATCCTGGCACAGTCTAAATAAAATGGTTTTTAAAAGCTTGTTATTGTTAATTGATTAACAAGTCCTAAACCAGAAACCGGCAACGATTATAAGATTAAAAAACCATGATGCGAATAACACCAACCGGGATGAATATTTTTTTCATGGCTTTTCATTCTGACCATTAATAAATTAAACGCAGATGAAAATCGAAATCATCACTCCCGACAGGAAAGTATATGAAGATGAGATCAAATCGGTAAGGGTTCCCGGTAAAAAAGGGTCTTTCCAGGTATTGAAGGATCATGCCCCAATTGTTTCAACCCTCGAAAAGGGAACTGTAAGAATAATAGATCTCAACGACAGGGAAATACTTTACGAAATAGACAGCGGTGTGATCGAAGTAAAGATGAACAGGATTATACTTTTAGCAGAGTCGGTTGAATAGCAGATAATTAATGACACCCGAAGAATTCCGGAAACACGCCCATGAGCTGGTAGAATGGATGGCCGGCTATATGGAAAATGTGGAAAGCTATCCTGTCAAATCACAGGTAAAGCCAGGAGATATTTTCAGCCGGATTCCTTCGGTGCCCCCTTCACAACCTGAATCTTTCAGTGCATTCATGAAGGATCTGGAGGAAATAATTATGCCGGGAATAACTCACTGGCAAAGCCCTAACTTTTTTGCCTATTTCCCGGCCAATACCAGCCCCCCTTCAATACTGGCAGAAATGATTATATCCACCCTAAGCACACAGTGCATGATATGGGAGACATCACCTGCTGCAACCGAACTTGAGGAAAAGATGATGATATGGCTGAGGGATCTTATCGGTCTCCCTTCCGTTTTCGAGGGAGTGATTCAGGATACCGCTTCGACATCAACCCTGGCAGCTATTCTGACTGCGAGAGAAAAGGCAACCGGCTTCAGGATAAACAATGAAGGGGCGTCAAATGTAGGCCAACTGAGGGTTTACTGTTCGGAACAGACCCATTCTTCAATTGAAAAAGCAGTGAAGATAAGCGGAATTGGCAGAAAGAACCTGGTTAAGGTACCTGTAAAATCCGATTTTTCAATGGATGCAACAAAGCTTAGGGAAGCAGTGCTTAATGATATCCATAATGGCTTCATCCCGTGCTGTGCCATTGCAACCCTTGGAACAACAGGAACCACCGCTGTCGACCCTTTAAGGGCCATAGGAGAGATCTGCTCACAAAACGACATATGGCTCCATGTTGATGCCGCAATGGGCGGAACGGCCCTTATTCTGCCCGAATTTCAATGGATGCTCGACGGAAGAGAATATGTCGATTCACTGGTTTTCAATCCTCATAAATGGATGTTCACTAATTTCGACTGTTCTGCCTTTTTTGTGAAACATCCGGCACTACTCATAAAAACATTCGAGATTCTGCCAGAATATCTGAAAACACGTACCAGGGGGATGGTAAACGATTACCGCGACTGGGGCGTCCCGCTTGGCAGAAGGTTCAGAGCCCTGAAGCTGTGGAGTGTGATAAGGATGTACGGTGTGGAAGGATTGCAGGAAAAAATCAGGAACCATATCAGGTTTGCAGCAGCACTTTCGGAGATGATATCTGAAGAACCCGGTTTTGAATTGGCTGCTCCGGTAGTACTAAATGTTGTCTGCTTTCGTTTCAGGCCTGAAGGTAAATCAGACGCGGAGATAAACAAAATGAATGAAACCCTTAATCATAAACTTAACGACACCGGTAAAATATACCTCACCCACACAGTCATTGACGGCCTTTATACACTCAGGATGGTAACAGGACAGACAAATGTGACATTTGAACATGTTAAAACGGCCTGGGAGCTTATTAAATCAACAGCGGTTCAGCTTTAAAGGTTTGGTACCTTCAGCCTGCCCCTTCCTATATTCATCCCGTAAATATCTATATTCAGCAGGAATTTGATCTCGGGAAAGGATCCCAGTTCATGCCAGGTTGCTTCCGCACCTGCAGAAACCATATAAGGTATCCGGAGAATGAAAATATCGGATAGCATTTGAACGCCAAACGATCTGAACGACTCTGTCCCGTCATTATATATCCAGCTCCTCCCGCTTTCACTATCCGTAAGGGTATAATTTCCGGTACCCCTCGTATAGTCATAGAAGAAACTGGTTCTGATCCTCTTCAGGTAGAGAAAGCTTGAAATGTTAAAGTCGGGATAGAACAGCGGCATGAAATAATCTGCTGACAGGAAGCCGATTTTCTTTGAAATTATATCTTCATAACCTCGCGAGAAGTTAATCTTGTTCCTGAGGAGGAACCACTCGGGATTCTGTTGTTCAGCCTCTATCCGGATCCTGAAACCGTTGTTCCTGAAGATCCCCGGGAAATAAAAGGCAGTTCTCAAAGTGGCAAGGTCACCGTATATCTCCCTGTCGAAAGGATAAGCCGTATAACTTAAATCTATTATCTGCATCCATCTGGGATAAATATCCCTGACTGCCGACCTGTACTGATTGGCAAAGAATATCCTTCCGGTAAGCTGATTCTGCGCCACGTCGTAATATCCTTTGTTTTTAAGGAAAATATGGTCATTAACATACATATCCGACGCTGATATCCGGAGATATTTTGAAAATGTCCCTCCCTGGAAATACAGAGGCAGGTAAATGGTGTTTGCAGCTGAAATTCCCTGCGTATAACCGGCCGGATTTGGTACCTGTTCATTGAGTTTTTCAACGATTGGCCTGTATCCGTAATCGATCCTTGACTCAAATGCCGGATACCAGCCCAGCCAATTTATTCTGGCGTGAAATTGGTTTCTTTCATCCGAATATTCATAGCCAAGGGTGGATATAAGGGTACTAAGGTTGTTCTGCGTCATAAGCGTGATTCCGGGTTTTATTGCGGTAGACGGATCGGATGTCACCTCATCAAGATCAGCATAAAAAGGCATCCAGCTGTGGAATCTGAAAAGATTTTTCCACTTCCTGTAAGGCACCGGCATATAAGATTTCTCTGAGTCATTTTTTGTCTCTTCTTCATATTGCCTGAACCTGTTTATCAGATAGGATGGATTTTCGTCGAACTGCCTGTTTTCAGGCTCCCCGCTGCTTATAGCAGTCTGGCATATATCGTTCCCGGCAGATGAATAGTCGGCGAAAATCATTCTGTTTCCGCTTATATTCAGATCGCTTACCCCGAACCTCGATCTGGTGAGCCTGCTTATCTTCCCGTCGCTTGTCTTCAGATATGCATCGTCTGTTCCCGAGGCCGAACTGATGAAGAAAAGAGAATCATTTCTTATAAACGAGGACTGAAGGTCGGTGGCTGAGGCATTTAAATGAACTTCCCATATGTGATTGCCAATGTCGCATGAAATAATACCCTCTCCCTCTCCTGTAAGGAAGATGAACGAGACTATTCTGCCCTTTTCATCCCATTGTGGTTTTTGAAGCGACACATTAACCGGGGGGCCGATTTCTTCAATGATTTTTCCGTCTTCAGGATCGATGATCACCAGGTCACACTTCTGGGATACTGAATATCTGATGGCACCAATACGTGTCCCGTCGGGCGAGATCGCAGCAGCCATATAACGTGTTTTACCTGACAACTGCCTTGATTTTCCTGATTTGAGATCGAGGATCTTTATTACAGACCATGACCTGTTATCCCACCGGGGATCAGAACGGGTCTCAACCCACACAATTCTGCCTTTGCCGTATGAAATGACCCAGGGATAAACATAACCCGGAGTGTGGATCTTCTTTTCCTTCTTTTCCGAAGGACTGATAAGCACAAATGCAGGGGGGGAATAAAGGGATGTCCTGATGGCAATAATGCTGTCCCTGCCTGCCTGCTGGGGCGAATAATAATTAATGTATTTCTTCTTTTTCGGAGGATTTACCACATCATATTCAATGGATTCAGATGAAGAGTCCTCAGCTTTCCAAATGGTTTTAAGGGTATCGAAGGTCTCCCTGAAGAGCCTTTTTTTTGTAAGCGATGCATTTGCCCTCAGGCTGAAGTTGACAGGGTTAACCGTGAAAGGTATGTTAGCGGTAAGGCGAAGAGCCTTCTTCCAGAGAGTTGAATCATACCGTGCATACGACCAGGTCATCATCTGGTAACCTGTATGATAATGATTCGGTACGTAATCCCTGAAAGATCCGTTAACAATCTTGTCGTAACTGTACATTTTACCCTTCTCCAGCACCAGTGCCTTAAGAGGTTTTTGGAAGGAAGGGGCTCTTCCTCTGCCAGAATTTGTAAGGAAAGTTTCCGAAAAGACTGCATCCCCTTCAAGGAACCATAAAGGCACAAGTGACGCCACAATACCTGGCACCTGTTGGCCGGCGATGACCGACATGGCCCTTGTAAAACCCCTGTCGAGCGATTTCATCTGAAGCACGTGAGTAAGCTCATGTATGGCAAGCTGCATTTTCGAATCAAGTGGTATCGAATTCTGTTCAGGTGTAGGGTAGATCTCCATCCTGCTTGGAGCCCAGGCCACATAACCGTTCGAGGTAGTTGTATAATTGTGAATTATGACCGGAATCCTGAATTTCATTTCAGGATAATGCAGCATCAGCCTTGAATATGCATTATCGAGAGCCCGGGTAAATTCTACCCCCTCTTTCCCGTAGCTCTCAGGATATATCACCCTGAACTTGTCGGTCTTTATCTGCATCCATCTGAGCGAAGCCGGATCCTGACCCGTTTGATAATACTGTGCTGAGACAAGCACTGACGCCAAAAGGAAGCTTATGGTTAAAATTGTTCGGGCCGACTTCATCCGGAATAGTTTGCTCAAAAATAGTAAAATATGCGAGTGAACCTTCAAAAGGTTTCAGATGGAAAATTTTAACTAATTTCGTCGTCTGTTCCGAATGGTAATTTACCAGTGCAAAACACATTTCATAACATGAAAAGTTACAAAACAATCAATAATATCACCGGTTGGGTGATCTTTGCCGTCTCTGCGTTCACATACCTGATGACTATTGAACCCACAGCCAGCTTATGGGACTGCGGTGAATTTATTGCATCATCGTACAAGCTCGAGATCGGGCATCCTCCCGGAAATCCTGTGTTCATGGTAATGGCCAGATTTTTTACCCTTTTTGCCGGAGGAAATGTATCGAACGTCGCAGCTATGGTAAATGCCATGTCGGCACTTACAAGTGCATTTACGATCCTTTTTCTTTTCTGGACGATAACCCATCTTGCAAGGAAGATCATTATAGGTAACGATAATGATTTCACTCCGGGCAGGATAATGGCAGTTATGGCTGCAGGTGCTGTCGGCGCACTGGCATTCACATTTTCCGACTCATTCTGGTTCTCGGCTGTTGAGGGTGAAGTATATGCCACCTCTTCCCTGTTCACCGCTGTGGTATTCTGGGCAATTCTGAAATGGGAGGATGTTGCGGATGAACCTTATGCCGACAGATGGATAATACTGATTGCTTTTCTAATGGGTCTCTCAATAGGAGTGCATCTTCTCAACCTGCTTGCCCTTCCTGCAATTGTACTGGTTTATTATTTCAGGAAATATGAATTCTCATGGAAAGGATTCATGATCTCTCTGGGTATTTCTGTGATATTGTTATCACTACTCATGTACGGTATCATGCCGGGAGTTGTCACAATATCCTCAAAACTTGACCTTTTCTTCGTAAACACCCTGGGATTACCACCCAACAGCGGAATGATTTTCCATTTCATCCTCATGGCAGTCGTATTCATTTTTGCAGTAAGAATGACACTCATCTCAAGTGACAGGGCGAAAATTTCATTATTTGCATCAGGAGCTCTTCTTCTTTCCGGAATATGGGTTATTTCAGGCTCTGCCTTTCTCAATATAATTGTCCTTGCTGCAGTAACTCTCCTTGCTTGGTATCTTTCTGGCAGGAACAGGATTGTGCTGAACACCATTCTGACCGCAGTAATGGTGATAATGATCGGCTATTCTTCAAATGCCATAATAGTTATTAGATCATCTGCACGTACTCCCCTCAATGAGAACCAGCCCGACAATCCCTTTAGTCTGCTTTATTTTCTCAACAGGGAACAATACGGGCAGAGACCGCTCTTCAGGGGTCCTTATTTCAATGCTCCGATAATTGACTATAAGGATGGTAAGCCCAAATATGCCTTTGAGAATGGCAAGTACAAAATAACAGCCTATAATCTGGAGACAATACACGATCCCAGGTTTATTACTCTCTTCCCAAGAATGTGGAGCGACCAGTCCGACCATGCCCGCATATACAACGAATGGGGCAGAATTAAGGGTATTCCAATATCGGTGACATCCAGATCGGGTGAAAAAGAAATTGTCAGGAAGCCAAAATTCAGCGAGAACCTCAGGTTTATGTTTACCTATCAGTTCGGGTATATGTACTTCAGATATTTCCTCTGGAATTTTTCAGGTAAACAGAATGACACGCAGGGTACCGGCGGTGCCATTAACGGAAACTGGATTACCGGTATAAAATTCCTCGACGAGCCAAGAGTCGGAACTTCAGACCTGCCTCCGGGGATGAAAGAAGATACATCCAGAAACAAATATTTCCTGCTTCCCTTCATACTTGGCGTAATCGGGATCTTTTACCAGCTGAACCGTGATACAAAAAACTGGAGCGTCATATTACTTCTGTTTCTGATGACCGGAGTGGCAATTGTGTTTTACTTAAACCAATACCCCAACCAGCCAAGGGAGCGTGATTATGCATATGCAGGCTCATTTTACTTCTTTGCAGTCTGGATTGGCCTGGGGGTCCTGGCAATTTTTGAGGCTTTCCGGAAGATCATGGGAGAAAAGATCGCTGCCCCGCTGAGCGGAATAATCTGCCTGCTGGCTGTCCCGGCAGTAATGGCCTCCGAAAACTGGGACGATCATGACAGATCGGGACGTTACCTTGCACGGGACGTAGCCTTCAATTACCTTAATTCGTGCGCGGAGAATGCCATCCTCTTTACAAATGGCGATAACGACACCTTTCCTCTCTGGTATGCACAGGAGGTGGAAGGAAAAAGAACTGATATCCGTGTCTGTAATCTTATGCTTCTAAATACCGACTGGTACATTAACCAGATGAAGTGGAAGACATACGAGTCAGATCCCCTCCCTGTAACCCTTCCGGTTCAGAAATACTATGACGGCATCAACAATCAGGTATTCATAGTTGAAAAGACTAAAGACCCTGTTGATATCAAGACCGTGATCGATTTTGTCAAAAGCGATAACAAGGCAACCAAAGTTCAGGTATCTGCTACTGAACTGCTCGACATAATACCGGCACGCACAATAAGGATACCAGTTGACCGGGAAAAGGTGCTTGCATCAGGCACCGTAAAACCGGAAGATGCCGACAAGATTGTACCATTTATCGATATAAAACTGACAAGAAACTCTATTCTAAAAAGCCAGCTTATTGTTATGGATATTCTCGCTCATAACAACTGGGAGCGCCCAATCTATTTTGTTACAGGTTATCATGACGATGCGCTCGGCCTTGAGGAATACTTTCAGTATGAGGGTCTGGCATACAGACTGGTGCCGATAAAGTCAGAAAACAGGAGCTGGGTTGATTACGGAAGGATCGATCCGGATATTCTTTACAATAATATCATGAACAAATTTGTGTGGGGAGGAGCAAACGACAGAAATGTTAACCTCGATTACAACCATATACGAACACTTATGGTGGTAAAAGCCAGACTAGGCTATGCCAGGCTGGCCAAAGAACTTGCATCGATAGGCAAAAAGGAACTTGCTGTCGGAGTAGTTGATCGCTGCCTTGAGGTTCTTCCTCCCGACAAATTCCCTTATGATCCTTATTATCCCGACCTTATTGAAGCGGCCTTCCTGGCCGGAGCAGCAGACAAGGCTGAAAAAATGGCAAGGGATCTGAGTGAATATTACTATGCACGTCTCGATTATTTCCTCAAGCAGAATCCGTATGTGATCAGTTCGGCTGACTATGAGATCCAGTCAGCCATTCAATATTCCTCAAAGGTTGCAGGATTCTGCATAACAAACGGCAGGCCCGAACTAGGGAAAGAGATTCAGGACAGAATCGGAAATTACTTTGCAGAATACTCGTCAAAGGAAGGAATAAGCTCGGAATAAAGATCAGGAAAGATTGTTAACAGTTGCCCTGACATCCTGTTTCAGGTACTTTTCAAGAAGAGTATAAATTGCGTCGGGATAGACAGGTTTCAGAATATATTCATTGCACCCGGCAATAAAAGCATCAGCTTTCGACTGCTCTGATGAATATGCCGTAATCATTAAAACCGGTACATTCTTCCTCCCTTTCCTGAATATCCTGGTGCAATCGATACCATTAATGAGAGGAATGAGAAAATCCATAATCACAAGATCAATTTTCGAATCATTTTTGCTTATGTAGTCGATGAAATCCTTTCCTGTACGAAGCTTTACTACATTTGCTCCAGAACTGAGAATAAGTGTTTCATAGTACCTTAGCGATGGCACATCGTCCTCGACAACCACAATTGTTTTGCCGCGTAATTCTAAGCTACTGAAATTCAAAGACATTGCTTAAGCTGTTTTGACCACCGTAAAGCTACAACAAGATACAAATGACTAACTAAATAGAGAGTGCAATTTTCAACAAATTATTAACAAATTTAATGCCCCGAAATGAGATTTCCTAAACATAATTGCATTTAGGAGGCAGATTTTTTCATGACTTCCGAAATGCAGCAGGTCTATGATGTTTAAGGACTTTTTATGAATGATTTATTCTTGCCAGAGCGAAGTCGAGTTGATAAGAAGAATAGAACCTTCGAAGGCTACTTGACTAATGTATTGCAAAGCTGATTTACCTGCATTCCCAGGCTATCCTAGTATTGCCAGAAACTATATCGGCCGTGGCTTCAATTGCAATAAGTTCTGCACCGCAGTATTCCGTCTCCCTGCTCTCCTGCTCAACTATTCCGTTAACGTAGGTTACCTGCCTGCAAATCTTGCAGCCCGAAAGTTCTTCACAAGAGGTTAAAATGAAAGCCATTGCCAGGAAAATCGCACCGCAAAGAGTTCTTAATTTCATGCTCCACACTATTTAAACTGAATATTCTGCATTAATCGTAAATTTGAATAAAAACGCTCAATTTTATAAATTATTAAGTAAATTAATGCAACAATTTGATAAAACAATTGTCCTTATCAAGGAATGAAAACATAATCGACTTAAAAGAAAAAGTCATGGAAGCTTCAAAGATGAAAAAGCATGTGACCGTTGTGGGAGCAATCCATATCGGTTTTGGGATACTTGGTCTAATCGGGGCAATTGCCATATTCTTCGCCCTGAATTTCGCAAAAGGATTTGTTGAAAATGAGGAAATACCAAGCATGGTACTTGGTTTTCTGTCAATCAGCCTTCCCATCCTCGTAGGATTTTTGTCAATCCTGGGAATAACCGGCGGCATAGGCCTCTTGTCCTATCAGCCATGGGCACGGTACCTGATAATTGTGGTGGCAGCACTCGGATGCCTTAATATCCCGATCGGAACCCTTCTGGGAGTTTATACCCTCTGGGTCCTTCTGCAGGATGAGACAATAAAATTATTCAGACCTGAAGCGGGATAACATCCGTAAATATCAGCAGACCAGACTGATGAGGATAAAATAAGGAGTCTTATAAGGAGTCTTAAAAGACCTCTTATAAGACTCCTTTTTTTGTTAAGACGGACCTGACCCCAATGCCTGGTTTAACCCCTGGCC
>CAZTJT010000011.1:0-23949 GCA_964613785.1 uncultured Rikenellaceae bacterium | reverse complement strand
ACTCCTTTTTTTGTTAAGACGGACCTGACCCCAATGCCTGGTTTAACCCCTGGCCCCCAGCCTGGTTTACCCCCCTGGCCCCCCTAAAGGGGGGTTAACTGACAGTACTATAATGATTTGGCCCCCCTTTAGGGGGGATTGGGGGGTAATCAAGAGACAAGAGGGGGTGTGGGGGGTAATCAATAGACGGGAGGGCAGAGACCGGAGACCGAAGCAAATCCCCTCCTTGGGGGACGAGCGTATAGAAATGATCCGGTGGATCATTTTAGCGAGAGAGCCAGATTGCAGGGGAGAATTGTGGTGGAGGGGCCAGGGGTGGGTTCTTAAAGCTGGAAGACCGGACCCCCCTGGCCCCCCTAAAGGGAGGTTAACTGACAGTACTATAATGATTTGGCCCCCCTTTAGGGGGGATTGGGGGGTAAGCTAAAACAGGGTAGCCAATGTTATTTAGTGTAATTATGGGCTAAAATAGATATAAGACCGATGACCATGTTTTTTTGCTAAATTGTCGTCAAAATTCTTAACATGGCTGACGACAACAAGATAATATTTTCAATGTACCGCGTGGGGAAAACATTTCCGCCCCACCGCCAGGTCCTGAAGGACATCTCACTATCCTTCTTCCTCGGTGCCAAAATCGGCATCATCGGGCTGAACGGATCGGGAAAATCAACACTTCTCAGGATCATTGCAGGTATCGAAAAGGAATACCAGGGTGAGATAACCTTCCTACCCGGATATTCAGTCGGCCACCTGGCCCAGGATCCGCTGCTTGATGAGCAGCGTACGGTGCGCGAAGTTGTGGAGGAAGGGATAAAGGAGATTGCCGACCTGGTAAAGGAGTATGAGACCATCAACGAAAGCTTCGGCAATCCGGAGGTATACGAGGATCCGGACAGGATGCAGAAGCTTATGGACAGGCAGGCTGAACTGCAGGAAAAAATAGATTACCACGACGGGTGGAACATCGATCACAGGCTTGAACGGGCAATGGATGCCCTCAGATGCCCCGACAGCAGCACGAAAGTGGATATCCTCTCCGGTGGCGAAAGAAGACGGGTCGCACTCTGCAGGCTCCTTCTCAGTCAGCCCGATATACTTCTCCTGGATGAACCCACAAACCATCTCGACGCTGAATCGGTCCAATGGCTTGAAACAACCTTGAAACAGTATCACGGAACAGTTATCTGCATCACACACGACAGGTATTTCCTCGACAATGTGGCAGGATGGATTCTTGAGCTCGACAGGGGAGAGGGGATCCCGTGGAAAGGCAACTATTCATCATGGCTCGAACAGAAAGCCAGAAGGCTGGAGGTTGAAGAAAAGGGGAATGTCAAAAGAAGAAAGATCCTTGAAAGAGAGCTGGAATGGGTGAGGATGTCGCCAAAGGCGCGCCATGCAAAATCAAAAGCCCGTCTGGGAGCATACGAAAGCCTGCTCAACCAGGATGTGAAGGCCAAGGAGGAGAAGCTTGAGATATTCATTCCCAATGGTCCGAGGCTAGGCGACAAGGTGATCGTTGCAAAGAATGTGGCAAAATCCTTCGGTGACAAGCTGCTTTTTGAGAACCTCGAATTCAATCTTCCCCCCAACGGGATAGTTGGCGTCATCGGTCCGAACGGGGCGGGAAAAACAACTCTCTTCCGGATGATAATGGGGCAGGAGAAGCCAACCTCCGGATCATTTGAGACCGGGGAGACAGTGGTGCTCGGATATGTCGACCAGGCGCATACCGAAATTGATCCGATGAAAACCGTATATGAAGTGATCTCGGGAGGGCAGAACGATGTGATGGTGGGAAACAGGCTTGTGAACGCCAGAGCCTACGTGTCGAGGTTTAACTTCACCGGTGCCGACCAGGAAAAGAAATGCGGCCTCCTTTCCGGCGGCGAACGGAACAGGCTTCATCTGGCCATGACGCTCAAGTCGGGCGCGAACGTCCTGCTGCTCGACGAGCCCACCAACGACATCGACGTATATACACTGAGAGCCCTCGAAGAAGGGCTTGAGAATTTTGCAGGCTGTGCCGTGATAATATCGCACGACAGGTGGTTCCTCGACAGGGTTGCAACGCATATCCTTGCCTTTGAAGGAGAATCGAAGGTTGTATGGTTTGAAGGAGACTACTCAGAGTATGAGGAGAACTATAAAAAGCGCGTTGCGGATACAACGCCAGTGAGGATAAAGTATAAGAAGATTGTATGATGACCGGTGACCGATGACCGATGAAGGAAACAAATCCCCTCCCTTACCTGCATGAACTCATCCCCCCAGCCCCCTTCTCTATTGCATATAGAAGGGGGAGCTTCGTCCCGTAGGGGGCCCAAGTCCCCTCTTTACGGAGCAGAGAGGGGATTTAGGGGTGAGTTCATGCAAAGCTGATAGGAGGGCTGAGCCTAAAGAATAACGCCATTGGCGTGATTTAGTTAGGAGCCGGCCTGCAGGGCCAGGGGTGGGTAAATTGACACATTATCACATACTCTAATGAAACAACTGTCATTCCGCAAACCATTTCTGTCATTTGCAATTCTTTTATTGCTTGCCACATCTGTTGCTGCACAGATCGGCAGGCGTTTCCCATCTGAAAAGAAGACAGTGACAGATCCGGTCACCGGGGCTCAGCTGACATTCCTCACAAGCACCCCTGCAGGCGACCACAGGCTCTACCATACGCACCGGCAATGGACATCCGACGGGAAATGGATCATATTTCGTTCAAACCGGGTCCCGGGCGAAACACTTGCCGTAAACGAAGAGACAGGCGACATCGTTCAGGTAACCGAGGGCAGCTATATGGGTGTGGTGGATGTGTCCGCCTGTTCGATGAAACTCTATTTCATGAGGATGACCCTCCGGCAGCCCGGACAAACACACGGCGGACCCGTGCAGATCGTAGAGGTTGACCTCGAAAAGCTTCTGGCCGACAGTGAATCGGGCAACGTTAAAGAAGAGAGAGAATATCAGAAAGTGTGCGGCACGATCCCTGCGGAAATGGAAGCTGGCGGAGATATGGCGCTCGATGCCGGCGGGGAATGGATCTATTTCAGGGTGGGAAAGGCCGAAGCTTCAAAACATATTGCTCCGGGTACCGTGATTGAACCCAATTACGGACCGCTTAACATGGGCGCGGGACCGACAGGAATCAGCAGCATCAATATAAAGACCAGGGAGATCAGGTTTGTGGCTGCCCTTCCTTTCCAGGTGGGACATATCCAGGCCAATCCATGGGTGCCGGGCGAAATAGTCTTCTGCTGGGAAACGGGCGGAAAGGCACCGCAGCGCACCTGGACGGTAAGGTCGGACGGCACAGGGCTAAGGCCGCTCTATCCCGAATCGGAATACGAATGGGTTACACATGAAGCGGTGATAACAAAGGATGAGGTGGCATTTGCGATTATGGGTCACAGGCCGGCAGGTGCCCTGAGGGCAGTAGTGGATAAAACAGGAAAAAAACCAGAAAATGCTGCTGATACTTTTCTAGGGCAGGACTGGGGACCGTCAGGTACTCGCGAAAAGCCGACAGGAATGGGGATCATTAATATCAGGACCGGGGAGATGATAATTGCCGGTCAGACGCCTTCAGGGAGCGGCCTGTGGCATGTTCACGGCTCTACCGACGGCAGATGGGCTGCCGGGGATGATTTTGACAGGAACATATATCTTATTGACCGCCGCACGCGCGAGATGAAACTGTTGTCGGCTGGCCACAAAGCAACGGCAGCCGATCATCCTCATCCGGCGTTCAGTCCCGATGGGACACGGATAATCATCCAGTCAGCGATGCTGTCGGAAAACGGCCGGGCGATGAATATCTGCATTATTCCGGTTCGATAAACATAAATGTATTTTGTGTTTGTACATGTGCATCGCGGATTAAACAATTACTAAAAAAATGATTTTTAAATTTCTTAAATGTCAAACCTTCACATAGCAGATATTATCCGGTTATAGTCAGTGAAATTTGAAAATTTCAAACAGGAATCAGGTTTTGCCATAAGAAATTAAAAGTATCCAAAATATTTCCGTTCGTCAAATAAAAATGTTTTTTCGTCAATAAAAATGTTTATTTCGTCAAAGTTATATGAGTTTAAAATATAAATCTGTTGTTAATTTGACACTACAGTATTGCATATATGTAAAAAGATAAATATATTTGACCGAAAATAAATTGAGTCAAGCTAAAAACCAATTAAAATTATGAAGAAATTAACTACTTGTTGGCGATGCTGGTTATGGTATTCGCTTTTGGGTCATGTGATTTAAATGAAGACCTTAACTCAACTTCAACTGAATTTCAAGCAACTGAGACAGTTGTCATTAGTTCTACTGTTCCAACTTTAGTGGATCCATGGCAATCAGGCAATGCAACTTTTGAATGCGGACAGGTTGCCTGCTGCGATGCTGATTTTCACTATAAGTTTGATAATTGGGAAGGTCCAACCTATGAAGGGTCATATCCAGTTGATGGTGGAAACATAATTACCATAACTAATGATGATGGCTACAGTTTCGACTGGACATCAGTCTGGCCTGTGTCATGCCTGATTGTTAAAGGTGGTACAGTTGCAAATGTATATTGCTATTCCACACCTCAGTATAGTGGTACAGGGGTAACCACACCAACAAATCCTAATAGTGGCAAGCCTTATGGAATCAGTCATGCCACTTTCTGCTACAATGAACCGGACAAGTGCTATAAGGAAGAAACAGCCTGGGCTGCAGGAACTCGTTATGTTACAAAGGGTAACTGGGCAACATATGTTGCTTATTACGGAGCAGCAAAAACAGTCAAACTCTATGCAGGACAAACAATTGAGGTAGGTACTGCAACGTTTAGTGCTCCAGTAAATGGAATGGTAACCATAAAAATTAATTTGACCGGAGCTATTTTCTCATACGACAAGGCTGATCCATTGTACGATAACAACCTTAAGGTTCAGGATTATGCAACAACACCTCCAAAATCTAATCCTGCTCCCGGACTATTTGCATGGAAAACAAGGATCGAACCTGGATCAACAACAGGCAGCATAACCGTTCCAGTTAACAAGTTCTACGGTGTTCATTTGGATGTGGGAGTAGTGGTTCCTTGCAAGTAAGATCAAGATAATTTAATCATGAATATCAAGGGTGTCTCAAAAGGGCACCCTTTTGTTTGGTTCATTATTGAAATATTTTTCTTTGATCAATATGACGCCGCTATGCGGCTACACACAGGTCGCACCTACGGTGCTACAAACAGGTCGCACCTATGGTGCTACAAACAGGTCGCACCTATGGTGCTACACACAGGTCGCGCCTATGGCGCTACACACAGGTCGCACCTACGGTGCTAACGATGAATCTGGGGGTATACCTCGAATCTATAAGCAGGACGCCGCTACGCGGCTGGGATTGCCGGATCAATGATGGGCGTATTTTGTGTTATGAAAGCATAGGCCATTACAGAATTGCAGCGTCATAGACGCGTCCTGTCTGTAGCTCCGCAGGAGCGGCATGTTTTTAGCGTCGTAGACGCGACCTGTTTGTAGCACCGCAGGTGCGACATGTTAATCAAGCCATTCAAACAGGTATTTAGCATCGTAATCAACTTCATATTTCTCGAGGATATTAAGATATTCTTCCCTGAATGTTGTCTTACTGTGGTGAGCTTCCTGCTCATTGATATACTTGATTACGTTATCAATATGTGAACAGCTGTATGAGAATGCCCCATACCCTTTCTGCCATTGAAAATTACCTGGCAGCCACTTTTTTTCATTGATGAATTTTGCGGTATTGGCTTTGATATCACGCAACAGATCCGGCAATGACTGGGATGGATTATATCCAATCAGTATATGAACATGATCATGCATGAAATTAATTGCCAGTAGTTTATGATTCCTTTTTTGTATGATCCCGGTGGTGTATTTATGTAATTCTTCTTTATGCTTAATCGGGATGGTATTTTCATGCCTCATAGGAGAAAATACCAGCTGAAGGTAAATCTGAGTGTATGTATTTGCCATGACAGAGAGATTTTTTCAGCTAAATTAAAATGTCCCGGGGCCAGAATTTGATTACCTCCGGATTAAAATTTCGGCAATGGTACATTTTTGAGCAAATTTAATTGTCTGTGATTTCCGGATCTAACAAATCTGGGCAATACTTGCTCAAACATGTCGCCGCTGCGCGGCTACACACAGGTCGCACCTACGGTGCTACACACAGGTCGCACCTATGGTGCTAACGATGAATCTGGGGGTATACCTCGAATCTATAAGCAGGACGCCGCTACGCGGCTGGGATTGCCGGATCAATGATGGGCGTATTTTGTGTTATGAAAGCATAGGCCATTACAGAATTGCAGCGTCATAGACGCGTCCTGTCTGTAGCTCCGCAGGAGCGGCATGTTTTTAGCGTCGTAGACGCGACCTGTTTGTAGCACCGTAGGTGCGACCTGTTTGGTGTGTATAATCCTACAATTGATATTCCAGCGCCTTTCTTATGACCTCCAGCGTGGTCAGCCCCCGGTCACCAAGGGCAAGATTCTTCCTTTCCTCAAATCTCGAAACGATCCTGTCGATGGTATCCGTTCCGACTCCGTAATCGCCGAGCCTGGTACTGATGCCCAGCGACTCGAAGAAATCCACCGTCTTCCCGATTGCGGCGTCAATCCTTTCATCTTCAGTACCCTCCTTTATGTTCCATACCCTCTCGCCGTACTGCAGCAGCTTTTCCTTCTTTTCCTCCCTAAGCGCTTTCCAGAGCCCCGGCTGAACGATCGCCAGCGTGCGTGCATGATCAATCCCATGGAAAGCCGTAAGCTCATGACCAATGTCATGCACCGACCAGTCGCCGGGGACACCGCATGAAATAAGCCCGTTCAGGGCCATAGTGGCGCTCCACATAAGGTTCGACATGGCCTCATAATCATCGGGATGTGCATAAACCTTCGGACCTTCCTCAATAAGCGTGATCAGGATCGCCTCTGCAAACCTGTCCTGTACCGGAGCATTTACCGGATAGGTGAGGTATTGTTCCAGGACATGGACAAAAGCGTCAACGATACCGTTTGCAACCTGGTTGGGCGGTAGCGTGCCTGCCGCATCGGGAAGCAGTACAGAGAATTTAGGAAATGAAAAAGGCGAGCTGAAAGCCAGCTTCTCGGTAGTCGATTTACGGCTGATCACCGAATTTTTGTTCATCTCCGATCCAGTGGCCGGAAGGGTAAGGATCGTACCGAAGGGTAATGATCCTGTCACTGGTCCTTTTTTTGCCAGGATGTTCCACGGATCGCCAAATGAATATTTTACCGCCGCGCCTATGAATTTTGTCGCATCAATGACCGAACCACCTCCGGCCGCAAGAAGGAAATCAATATTTTTCTCCTTTATCACCTCAACGGCCTTCATACAGGTTTCATATGTGGGATTTGGCTCTATCCCCCCGAATTCAGTCACATCGAATCTTTTGAGGGCCTCCGTTACCTGCTCATGAACACCATTCCTGAAAATGCTGCCCCCTCCGTAGAGAAGCATCACCCTGCTGCCTGCAGGTATCTGTGTCGAAATCTTTGAGATCTGGCCTTTGCCGAAAAATATCCTGACCGGGTTATAAAATTCAAAATTTTCCATATTTCTGTCTTATTTATTGATTGGAAATATAATACATAAAATCGAAATAATAAATCCTGAATCGATCTTCGCAGGGCTCAGACATGACTGTTCCGGTGCTACGGTCTGGATCTTCGTGGATCTCAGACACGACTGCATGATTGCACGACTGCATGATTGCACGATCGCATGATTGCACGATTATCAAGCCCCAGCTGTTTTTAACAAAAATTTAACAATTCACTATTTTCATTTTTTTATGCTTTCAAATAATTTCATCCCGTTTTTTCTGATCATAATCATTTTAATAATAAGCATATGGATATTGTTATTGAGAATCTGACAAAAAGGTTCGGAAACCAAAAAGCGGTCGATAACATTTCCCTGAAGGTATCTACTGGAGAGATTCTGGGCTTTCTCGGGCCAAATGGTGCCGGAAAGACAACAACCATGAAGATTATCACAAATTTTATTTCGGCTGATGAAGGTAAGGTTTTTATCGGCGGCAGGCTTTTGGAAGATGATCCCCTGGCAATAAAGAAGCACATCGGATACCTGCCTGAGAACAATCCTCTTTATCAGGAAATGCCTGTGATGGATTATCTTGAATTCTGTGCTAGGCTGCACAATATCGAAAAAGAGAGTATCGGCAGAAGGGTTGCCGAAATGGTCAGGATCACCGGACTTGACAGGGAGAAACACAAAAAGATCGGGGAACTTTCCAAGGGATACAGGCAGAGAGTTGGACTTGCACAGGCCATGATCCATGATCCGGAGATCCTCATCCTCGATGAGCCTACTTCGGGCCTCGACCCTAATCAGATAGTTGAGATCAGAAAGCTAATTAAAGAGCTTGGGCGTGAAAAAACAGTTATTCTAAGTACGCATATCCTTCCTGAAGTTGAAGCGACATGCGACAGGATCTTCATCATCAACAAGGGGAGGCTCGTGGCTGACGGCACTCCCGAAAACCTGAGAAAACAAGCTCAGGGATCAGATATAGTGAAAGTAAGGATCGAAGACGGGGATCCTGACCAGATCTTTAAATCGTTGAGGGAGATAAAAACGGTCTCAATGGTCGATTTTTCCGACAGACACATGAACCGTTTCGAGGTTCATTGCAGGGCCGAATCTGCGAAACGCGAGATCTTCAATCTGTGTGTCAGCAAGAAATGGGTGCTTACTGAGATGACACCCCATGAAACAAAACTTGAAGATATCTTCAGGGAACTTACTATGAATTAAAAGCACATTATTTATGAATACAATATGGACAATTACAAGGCGCGAGCTAAGCTCATTCTTTGATTCGCTTGTTGCGATCATCATGATCGTCCTTTTTTTGGGATTCACCGGATTTTTTACATGGATATCCGGTGCCGATATTTTTATGACGGGTCAGGCAAGCCTGCGTTCGTTCTTCGGCATTTCCTACTGGACGCTATTTTTCTTTATCCCGGCACTGACAATGAGGCTGCTTGCCGAAGAGAAAAAGACCGGCACCATCGAGATGCTGCTTACAAAACCCGTCACCGACCGGCAGGTGATACTTGGAAAATACCTGGCTTCGCTTATCCTTGTTGCCATAGCCCTGGCATTTACGCTGCCTTACGTTATTACAATCTCAAGGATCGGAAACCTTGATGCAGGAGGTACCTTCTGTGGTTACCTTGCCCTTATACTTATCAGCGCTGCCTATGCAGGTATAGGGATTTTTACCAGCAGTCTGACAAGCAATCAGATAGTTGCATTCCTTTCGGCATTGTTTATAGGACTATTTTTCCACATAATTTTTGGGGTGATCTCATCAGGTATGAAAGGACTTGCAGGCCAGATAATAAACAGCCTGAGCATGTCAGTCCATTTTGAAAGTCTTGCACGCGGGGTTGTCGACACCAAAGACATAATCTACTTCGGATCGATAATTTTCATTGCCCTGTTCCTCACTGAAGTATCATTATCAAAAAGGAATGCATACAGATAGTTTACCACGAAGGTATCATCATTTACTCTTTTAAAAATGAACAAGACGGCTAAAATATCTTCAACAATTGCCCTGGTGGCAGGCATAGTACTGGTAATTAATATATTGTCTGAAAACTACAGTTTCAGGCTCGATCTTACAGAAGGGAAAGAATACACATTAAGCAAGGCCACCCGCAATATTCTCAGGAATCTTGAGAAACCTGTCACCATAACCGCCTATTTTTCAAAGGACCTTCCTCCCAACATAGGTAATGTCTCAGAAAGCCTGAAGGATATGCTTGTTGAATATAACCGAAGGTCCGACGGAATGGTAGTCTATAAATTCGTCAATCCCAATGAGAATGAGAAACTGGAGTCGGAAGCCGTCAGCAGCGGCATCCAGCCTGTGATGATCAATGTTCGGGAAAAGGACCAGGTAAAACAGCAGAAAGCCTATATGGGAGCAGTTGTTTCAATTGGGGATATGAAAGATGTAATCCCTTTCTTTCAGCCCGGTGCAGCAATGGAATATGGTTTGTCAACAGCAATAAAAAAACTTTCTGTTGTGAACAAACCTGCAGTTGCAATTATTCAGGGTCATGGCGAACCTCCGTTATACGAACTTTCTCAGGTCTACAACGAGCTGAAAATATTATATTCAGTAAGTACCTACACACTGACCGATACTGCAGAGATACCTTCAGAATACAGGACCATTGCCATTATCAGACCTAACGATACTATTCCCCCGTCGCATCTTGCAAAACTTGACAATTTCCTGGCAAGAGGCGGTAATATTTTTATTGCACTCAACAGGGTTGAAGGAGATTTTCAGACCGCAACGGGCAGGTCCCTTTACACCGGACTTGAAGACTGGTTGATGAAAAAGGGCCTGACTATTTCCGACAATTTTGTGATTGATGCAAACTGCGGAAGCGTTAATGTTCAGCAGCAACAGGGTAATTTCATAATGTCAACACAGGTTTCCTTCCCTTATCTTCCTGTCATCACAAGGTTTGCAGACAATCCCGCCACAAAAGGACTTGAATCGGTAATCCTGCAGTTTGCAAGCCCCATTACTTTTTCAGGCGACAGCACGAAGAAATTCACCCCGGTTGCTTTTACTTCCGAAAAATCGGGAACGGAAAGAGCTCCACTCTATTTTGATATTCAACGGCAATGGTCGGAGAGAGATTTTCCCTTGTCGGGCCTTGCTGTTGCTGGTATCCTTGAAGGGAGGCTTTCAGGTAACACCGATTCCAAAATAATGCTGGTTTCTGACGGCGATTTTGCAATTACCGGCTCTCAGAGAGGAGTACAGCTTCCGAAGGATAATATAAACCTTGTTGTCAATTCTGTCGACTGGCTCTCAGACGATACCGGACTGATAGATCTTCGAACAAAGGAAGTTACATCCCGTCCAGTAAGGGAGCTTTCTGAGGGAACAAGATCGCTTCTGAAATGGCTGAATTTCCTTCTGCCTATAATACTTGTAATTATTTACGGATTATTCAGAATGCAGGTCAATCGTAATAAAAGGATCAAAAGAATGGAGGTGAGTTATGAATAAAAGATATGACAACAAAAAGCTTTTTCTGATATTGACCGGATTGCTGGCAATACTACTGCTGACGGTTGTAATAAAAATCCCAAAACAAAGATCAACTCTCAAAGAAAACCTCGTGGAATTTGATACTGCATCAGTGGTGAGAATAGTCATCAAACCCAAAACTGTGGATGGAAATGAGTTTGAATTTATCAGGGAAAAGGCCGGGTGGAAGGTGAAGCAGAATGATATTATTACAACACCCAGAAAAAATGCGGTATCAAATATTTTCACGGAAATACTTGATATTAAACCGCAGAGCCTTGCGGCAGTCAGCAGTTCGGAATGGAAAAACTATGAACTTACCGACTCCCTAGCAACCAGGATTAAATTCCTTGACAAAAAAGGAAAGATTCTGGCTGATATAATGATAGGCAAATTCTCATACAGACAGGTTGCCGCTAACCCATATTCACCGAGGCAGAATAATTTTGCAGGCACTTCCTACGTACGGCTTACAGATGAAGACAGAATCTATTCGGTTGACGGATTCTTATCATTATCTTTTGGTGGAGGATTTAACGACTGGAGAGATAAGACACTTCTCAGATGTAGTAAGTCGGAAATCACAAAGATAACTTTTACATTACCAGCCGACAGCAGTTTTATTCTGGAAAGAAAAGATTCCTTATGGAATGCAGACGGGCAATCTGCTGATTCTTTGAAGACCGAGCAGTATCTGAACTCGTTAAGTTACCTTAATGGTGAAGATTTCAGTGATGGGTTTGTTCCCGGATCATCTCCCGATTATCAGATTCATATTGAGGGCAATAACCTGCTCAGCATCTTGATTAAATGCTACAGGCGATCTGGCGGTAAGGAGTTTATATATAACTCGAGCCAGAATCCTTCATTGTATTTTTCAGCAGGAGACAGAGAATTGTTCGAAAAGATCTTTAAACCTAAAAGCTATTTTATCGGGTCCGCAGTGAAAAAGAATTAATCTTCGCACCGGGGGCTGGCCTTTTGGAAGGTCAGTCTTTCGCCGGTCCTGTTCTGTGACGCTATTTTCATGATGGCTTCCCGGCAAAAAAAAATTGTTTAGTCAGGGTTTTGAAATATTTTACCGGTTTGCATGAACCAGCCGGATTGCTGTCAGTGAATGTATTTTGAATACTCTTCAATTTTCGTGCTGAGCCTCTCTGCCAGGTACCGGTTTCCTTCCTTCATTGCCTCGAGTATCAGCCTCGAATCGTCCCGGTATCTGATCAGGGTGACCCTGTCCCAGTCAGAAGGAGGAGGCTGAAGGTTTGTTATCCTGTCAGCAAGTTTTACCGCATAGACTTCCTTCCGAAGCCCTTTAATCCTTTCAAGACTGTCGGGTATCTGCTTTTCCTTTGGAAGCTTATCGTTCTTTGACAGTGCGAGGACTGCAACGGCAATATCTTCACCGAATCTTTTGGTTAGCTCGGTAAATGTTGTGGAAGTATCTTCCAGGGTATCATGAAGTAATGCAACCTGGATTGCAAATCCAAGGTCAAAAACGGGAGTGTGCATGGCTGCCACAAATATCTCCATTGCAACATTGCTGAGGTGGACAACGTAGGGGAGCCGGGTCCCCTTTACGGTCTGGTTATTCTCAAGGTGCCTGTTTCCCGCAAACCTAATTGCTTCCTGGTAAAGGGTCTGGATATCAATCATTTTCAGCTGTTATGGTTTGTAGTTATTGTAGCTTATGGTTTAATTGCCTAATATTACAAATTTATTGACAATCCATGTGATTGCAGCAGGCTTTAAGAGAAGGCAGTTTAAACTAGGTGGCTTCTCCCTATTAACAGGTTGCTCTGAAAGAGCATCATACGAATAACCTCGGTGCAGCCGGGGTTAAGAAGGGAACTACCAGTTGTCAGCTCTTAAGGAGCTGAATATTGTTTCAGGAATTGTTTAACATAGCTAATGTCATTACTGTGAAAAGATTAACACTACTTCTGTATTTTTTTCTTTTTGTTTACCTGAGTTCAGCAGGACAGGCGGAAGCACTAAGATATATTGATCAGGAAGACCTCAGGTCATACATGGATTTCCTTGCCGGCGATGAGCTGCAGGGACGGGAGACAGGTACCCATACCAATGACATCGCGGCCTTATACCTTGAAAGCAACAAGCGGAAAATAGGCCTTAAACCGCCCTATGAAAACAGCCGCTATCTTCAGCAGTTTGATCTGAAATCAAAACGGGTCCTGAAAACCAGCCTGAGCCTTTCTTCCGGCTACGGCGGCAACATCTTTTCAACCGATTCGGTTATCACCATAATGAGCGGTCCCGATGTACCTGAGATATCAGGCGAGCTTGTATTTGTTGGTTATGGCTACGAAGATTCAAAGTCCGGATACAGCGATCTGAAGGATGTGGACCTGAAAGACAGGATCGTTCTTATAATGACCCGTAACCCTGTTCTTGTAGATACATCAGGCAGCGAAAGCAAATATATCTTTGATGAGATGGTCGAGGCTATGAAGCTGATGTCTGTTTTCATGAGGGGCCCGAAAGGGGTTCTTATGGTATATGATCCGAAAAACGGCTATTCCGATCCATGGGAATCAGGACTGGCACGCTATTTCGACGATAGGGAGCAGGCATCCCTGAAAGATGACCAGGAACAGGAAGCCCCTGCAGGCATTTACTTTATTTCTGAGAAAACTGCAGATATCCTGCTTTCATCAACAGGATCGTCCCTGCGGCAGCTCCAGGATAAAATTGACAATGAAAAGACGCCCTGTTCATCAGTCATTGACGGGGTAAGGGTTACTATCGATATCCTGTCTGAGAAGCGCGAATACACTGCATCAAACGTTGTGGGAATGATCGAGGGTTCTGATCCTGTGCTGAAAAATGAATGTGTGATCTACACCGCACATTTTGATCATTCCGGCATAACCCCGGAGGGTGATATTCTTAACGGAGCTGATGACAATGCCTCGGGAACGGCAGGCCTGCTTGAAATTGCTGAAGCTTTTCTAAACCTGAAAAAAAAACCCTTGAGGTCAATAGTTTTTGCATGGGTGAATGGCGAAGAAAAGGGGCTTCTGGGGTCAGGATATTATTCTGACCATCCAGTCATTCCGATGAACAAGACAATTATGAATATCAATCTCGATATGATTGGAAGAAGCATTACCCCTGCTGATACGGGCGAATTTTTCGGGACCAGGCATAATGTAACCAGGCCGGGTGAAGTACTACTTTATTCAGATAACGTAAAAGAAAAATTTAAGAAACTGTTGCGTAGAAGTGCCCGGGAAACCGGGTTGTCAATCCTCGACATTGGAAAGAATCTGGAGTTTGGAAGCAGTGATCATGCAAGCCTTTCAACCAAAGGGGTCCCCTGGATATTCTTTCATTCAGGCATTCATGCCGATCTTCACGCCCCGGGCGACGATGTTGAAAAAATTGATTTCGGCAAGATGGAAAAAGTATCGAAATTGGCTTTCCTGACAGGATACAGGATTGCTTCCACAAGGAGAAGGTAACATTTTGTTGCAGGGCATAATCAGTTGTCTGTCAGGGCTTGTCACCAACAATAATAGTCATCGGGGAAATTTTTATCTTATAAACATAGAAGAATCTTCGAGGTTTCTGTAACATTTTTACTTTTTAACAGTCTTTAATACAAACCTAGATCAATCCGGGCAATACTGAGATATTTCCCGAATACTGCACTGCCTGAATTAAAACAGAGGAATAAAATGGATCATTTGATTTTTCTCGAAGAGACCTGGAAAGAAATCGAAGAGATTTTAAGCGGTCTCAAAACAATGATAATCCAGGGATTTGATGAAACCGATGAGCCTCACTGGGAGATCGCAGAAGGTGACATGCTTTATTTTGCCTATAACGGAGGTAATAAAGAGATCAGGGCAAGGGCTGTTGCTGAAGATGTCTTTCAATCACGGCGCCTGAGCAGGGAAGAATCGTATGAGCTGATTATCAGGAACCAGGAAAAACTGATGCTGCCCGATGACCTGTTTTACAGATGGGCCGGGAAAAAATTTCTTCTGCTTATCGGTCTCAGTAACATTGAACCCTTCGAAACAGAGGTTGAGCCTGCTATCAAGCCCAGGCAGATCTCAGCCTGAACAATACCTGGATTACTTTACTGCCTTCATCAGTTCACTGACAGCCCTCTCAAGCTGCTGGTCGCGACCGCTGCTTATAATTCCGGGTTCATTCTTCACCTGCACGTCGGGGACTGTTTCAACATTTTCAAGCCAGCGGCCATTGATGTCTTTGGTGCTGACGGGTACGGCACCCCATATGGTCGTTCCGTCCTGCAGCATTTCCCAGCCGGCGAAACTGCATGTACCCGGAACAGGCATACCAATGGTCGAACCTATTCCCAGCTCCTTGTACCCGCATGCGAAACAGTGTCCGTCGCTGTAGTTTGCCTCGTTAAACATTGCAACGGTGGGACCGGTCCAGCGGAAATTGGGTTCATAGCCGACAACGCGTCTTTCTGTGGCATATTCAAGATATTTTTTCCCTGTAAAGAACATCGTCAGGTCTGAAACAAGATCGCCACCATTGTTGAACCGGGTGTCGACAATGACACCTTTGCGGTCCGAGTACTTGCCCATCATCTCTTCATAAACGGTGCGGTAGGGTCCGTCCGACATTCCCGGCACATGGACATAGCCCAGCTCGCCATTTCCCGTTTTGTCGACCTCATCCTGGTTCTTCTGTACCCATCTCCTGTAAAGCAGAGCATTCTCCTCACTTCTCGTGACAGGTTTCATTGAAATGTTCTGCCGGGTATTTGTTGCAGGATCAAATACAGTAAGCAGAGTGAATTTATCGGCTTTGCGGTTCAGATATGATGCAAGGTCGCGATCCGGTTTAATTGTATCCCCGTCGATCTGCTCGATGATCATTCCCGATGTTATTTTGAATGAAGCTTTATCAAGAGGGCCCCATTTGATCACTTCATCGATTAGGATTCCCTTACCGGCGTATTTATAATCGATGAATATCCCGAGTGAGGCGGTATTGTCATCTCCTGGCGTGCTGGTGTTATATCTCGATCCCGAATGCGAAACATTCAGTTCACCCAGCATTTCTGACAGCATCTCGGAAAACTCATATCCGTTGCTAATAAAAGGCAGGAACTTTTTATATTCCGCATAAAGGAGATCCCACGGGGCACCATGGAAGGTGGAGGTATAGAACATTGCCTTTGTCCTCAGCCATACATGATTGAACATGCTTTCCCTCTCGGCATTAAGGTCAATTGTGAGCTCACCGCTGAATGAAACAGATTCTTTTTTCCATCCTTCCGGATTGATTTTGAATATTTTACCGTCGGCAAGCAGAAAAAGGCTTTTCATCTCTCTGTCCCATTGCATCCTTGCCGACCTTGCATCAAGGGCGAGCTCCATTTTAGTCTCTTTGGTTCGCAGATTGGTGCTCCAGAGATTCAGCCCCTTTTCAAACCGGGCCAGATAGTAGAGTTTTTCTCCATCCTTCGAAAGAACTGCATCGCTGAGCGATGATGAATGGATCGTAAGACGCGATTTCCTGTCATAAATACCTTCAAAATCGATGACAAGCGAAGTATCCTTCTTTACTTCAGGTGTCTTCTTCTTTTTGTTATCACTCTCCTTAGCCTTCTCTTTTTTCTCCTTCTCTTTTTCCTTTTCCTCGATCTCCTTGATAAGTGCATATTCTTCTTTGCTCAGGCGGAAACGATCCCAGGCATCGCGGGTCAGGAACATCGAGTAAACATCGGCCTGCCTGTTGCCGCTGTTGGCATAACTTCTCAACCCGTCCCTGTCGCTGAACCATAATACCTGTTTACCCTTGTTCGCCCACACCGGGCGGTAGTCGTTGTAACCGCTGCGGGTAAGGTTTATAAGCTTTTCTTTTCCGCCGGCAGGTATCAGGGCTACCTCTGAGTTCGACATAATGGGAGAGTATTCGGCAAGGATCCATTTACCGTCGGGACTCCACTGGAAATACTGATCACCATCCGACATATAGATTATGTCGTCGGGTGTAAGCAGGGTACGCGTAAGTCCTGACCGGATATTATAAACTTTCAGTGACCGGCGGTCCTCAATGTATGCGATTTCCTTTCCGTCGGGTGAAATTTCGGACTGGTAGCAGTCGTGATCATTTTTAATAAGAAGATCTTCCTTAAGCAGGGTTGAGGCATAGAAATATGGTTCTTCCTTTCTTACAATCCTTGTCATGAAGATCTTCCATTTGCCACCCCTTTCGCTGGAATAAATCAGAGTATCGCCAGTAGGTGAAAATTTGACAAACCTTTCTTCCTCAGGAGTATTTGTAATACGCTTTGTCATCCCTCCGTCGGCTGATGAAACGAACACCTCACCCCTGACAATGAACGCAACCTCCTTTCCGTCGGGCGATACGGCCATTTCCCTCACGTTACCGCTTACCTGAAGTACCTGTTCATTATTGCTTTTTCCGGCTGTATTTATTGTAATCCTTACCTTTTCAGGTTCGCTTCCCGGTCTCATTGTATATACTGATCCGTCGTATCCAAAGCATAATAATCCTTCATCAGATGTACTGAGAAACCTGACCGGATTTCCCTTGAAAAAAGTGACCTGCTTTTTTTGAGACGGGTCTGACAGTAATAGGGAGTGAATATTGAAGCTTCCGCTTTCTTCGCTCAGGTAATAAATCGATTTCTCATCAGGAGAGAAAACCGGATTACGGTCCTCGCCACTGAATGATGTGATCATTTCATGCCTGTCGCCGGAGCGTTCCCACAGCCATATATCGCGGGCTACAGATGAATTGTGGTGTTTTCTCCAGGCATTTTCCCCTCCTTTTTTGTCGTGGTAGATCAGCAGGTTCCCGTCCCGGGAGCTCTTTATATCTTCACCTGGTATCGTCCACAGCTGGTCAACCCTGCCGCCCGAAACAGGTACTGTATATACTTCAGGCTGGTATTCGGCGGGATACTGCCTGTGGCTTGCAGCATCGAGCCTGGTACCACCGAAAATAACCCGCATGTTGTCGGAAGTAAAGGAGTAAGGATATTCATTTGCGGAATGCCATGTAAGCCTCACCGGCTCTCCCCCTTCTGCTGCGACAGTGAATACGTCAAAATTCCCGTACCTGTCCGATGCAAAGGCGATCTGCCTGCCATCACGGCTCCATACCGGCATGAAGTCATGTCCCTGATGAAAAGTGACAGGGGCAGCAGTACCTCCTGATGACTGCACCACATAGATATCGCCCTGATATGTGAAAGCGATCTTTTTGCCGTCGGGTGATATTGAAGGGTACCTCAGCCATAATGGCTCGTTCTGGGATATAAGGTATAAAGGGAATGAAATCCATAGGAAGATCAAAATAATCCGTTTCATGATAGACAGAATATATGAAAAATTATGATTTTAGTTTGCCCTGAGCAGGGCGCTCCTTTCAATTATCGATTTCAGATGTTCTTCTTCAGTAGATTTCGGGTCCTTCATGTCGTAGAACAGCTTGCAGGGAAGTTCACTGCAGCCACCGCAATTCTGAAGGTTTTTCCGGTTCACGGCACAGTCATACAAAGGACATGTTTTTCCGGGCATCATTTCCTTTGCCCAGAAAGTTGAACCCTTTACGTCGATGCATCCGGTACAGGTGGTGTTAAAATATTCACACTCGTCGCATTTCAATCCGCAGGAAGATAATAGCATGGTATTAAATTTCCTGCAAGTTAGGAAAAAAGGTGTCCCGATATAATGAGAAAAAGAAGCCAGGATAAATATTAAATGTTTTCCGGGAGGACAGAAGATAGTTGCAAACTGTAATATTTACCGGTGATTCATTGTAGCCACTCGCGATTAACGATTGAATGTTTGATTTTTGCGAATTTTTTGGTATCTTATTTGTGGAAAAATTTCAGGTTTATTACAACAGGGAATGGTTACAAGAAGGGGGATTATAAAGTCATTATTTTACACTGCTTTTGCCGGGGTAGTTCCTGATATAAGTTATTTTATGAACAGAAGCACAAGAAAGTCCAATTCAGTTTTTGAGCCCTCATATTTAAAGCTGCACAGAAGCGGAGAACTTAAAAGGCGAGGTGAACGATTGTGGGCAATGATGGAGAGCTGTGAATTATGCCCGCGGATTTGTGGCACAGACAGGCTTAAAGGAGAAAGAGGGATCTGTGGTTCAAATTCTCAGATGGAGATCTCATCATTTCATCCTCATTTCGGGGAGGAAAAACCATTGGTAGGGAAAGGAGGATCGGGTACTGTTTTCATGTCCAACTGCAGCCTGCGATGTGTTTTCTGCATTAACTGGGAGACCAGCCAGGGTGGTGATGGCGTTCCCCGAAGTATCGACCAGCTTACCAATATGATGCTGTCGCTTCAGAAAATAGGATGCCCCAACATAAATATCGTTACTCCCACGCATTATTCCGCTCATATACTGCTTGCTCTCGACAAAGCAGCATCCAGGGGGCTTAAAGTACCTCTTGTTTACAATACCTGCGGATGGGAGAGAATTGAGATCCTTAAGATTCTCGACGGAGTGGTTGATATCTATCTTCCCGATTTCAAGTATTCCGATAGCAATATGGCATCAAAATACTCTTCGGGAGCAGGATCATATCCCGATGTTACTAAACAGGCCCTGTTGGAAATGCACTGTCAGGTTGGAGTGGCAAAACCTGCACCTGACGGACTTATGTACCGGGGACTCATGATCCGGCACCTTGTGATGCCGAATAATGTAAGCGGGACAAGGGAAGTGCTTGACTGGATTTCGGAAAACCTGCCGAAAGATACATTTGTTAATATCATGTCGCAGTACAGCCCAATGTATAAGGCATCTGACTTTCCGGAAATATCACGCAGAATTACACGGGCTGAATATTCCGATGCCGTCAGTCATGCAAGAAGCCTGGGCCTCACAAACCTGGAGATACAGGGTTACCAGTGGTAGGCTGCTATATTAAGATCGCCCGTGCTGATGACCTGAAAATGGATCAGAACACGGCTGCGTTTTTCAGAAACCTGTCGAGAAATACCAAGATAAGGGAGTCTCCCTTTATTTCATTCTCTTTCTTCAGAAATCCGTGACCTTCGTCGGGGAAGATTATATATTCAACGGGAACCTCATTTGCCCTTATTGCTGCGACTATTTCATCCGATTCAACCTGCAGCACTCTCGGATCGTTGGCTCCCTGCAGTACCATGACGGGGTTTCTGATATTTCCGGCATGGAAAAGAGGAGAGATATTGTACAATCTCACGGAATCTGCCGTAAAGGGATCACCCATTTCGTTGTACAGGGCTTTGCGGAATGACTCCCAGTAGGGAGGTATGGATTTGAGCGTCCGGAGCCAGTTTGTGACACCGAAGAAATTTACTCCTACCATGAACTCGTCGGGATGAAAGGTCATAGCAGCCATTGTCATAAATCCTCCGTAACTGCCTCCAATTATACCGATTCTGGTGCTGTCGATAAAGTCAAGGCTCTGAAGCCATTTCTTGCCCCAGATACAGTCTTTGAGGTCCTTGTCGCCATGATTTTGGTCGTCCATCTTAAAGAAGCTTTTTCCATAGCCGCTGCTACCCCTGTTGTTTACTGCCAGCACAGCATATCCATGATTGACGAGGTATTGTGTACGCGGATTGTATCCCACCCTCGACTGGCCTCCTGGGCCGCCATGGACCGATACCAGGGCAGGCACCTTGTTTTTCTTCGAAGCCGTCAGAGGCTTGTAGAATATTGCGGGTATTTCAAGACCGTCAAATGATTTAAAGCGGACAACTTCGGCATTTACAAGGTAAGCGGGATCAATATCCGGGTTCATTGTTGAGGTCAGTCTTACAGGTTCTGCAGAACCGATCTCCCATAAATATAGATCGCCGGATGTCTTTGAACTGCCCAGGGTCAACAGAAGGTATTTTTCACTGTCTGAAATATTCACGTTCACAATATCTGTTCCCGGGATTTCGGGATAGGTGACTTCTTCGTTTGTTGAGAGATCGAATATTTTTATGACATTCCTTGCATCCTCGTTTATCAGGATTATCCTGTATCTGTCATTCTCGCTTAACCATCCTCCCATAACATCCCAGTCTGTCTCATAGATTACCCGTCGGGTTCCCGTTTCTGTCTCATAGCTTACAAGATATGAGAATTCGCTTCCGGCATCGGTAGTATAGAAGAAATATTTTTTGTCATCGCTGAATCCTGATCCGGAATAAAGTCCAGGTTTGTCAGGTTCCGATACCTCCGAAATTTTTCGGGATGTAACGTCGTACAAATACAATTTCGATTCGCTGGTTGTTATCGGTCTGGTGAGGGCGATGATGCTCCTGTCGCGGGTACTGCCCGCAAATTCATAGCCCTCCGTGTTCTTATAGATCATTTCCTCCTTCCAGTCGCCGGTATTCATTTTATAAAGATCAAAAAAACGGGGATCCCTTTTGTTCGACATGAAGAACATGGTATTCCTGTCCTTGCTCCACCCGGCGAATGAAGCCTTTACGTTATCTCCGGGAGTAAGGTCGGTTACAGAGCCATCTTCATTAAGGAGGAAGATATGATCATTCTCGTTTCCTCCTTTGTCGGAAGAATAGAGTATTTGTCCGGTATTTCCGGCATAATCAAGGGCAAAACAGGATTCGGAGGTTGAATTTGTGACCTGTTTCTTTGATCTGTCGCGGATATTTATTTCGAATACGTTATAGATACCGGTTTCATTGCTGCTGAACAGGATTTTGCTGTCATCGGCAGAGAATGTACCGCCGCTGATTCGTATATTCTTATGGAGCTGGCTGATAGAGTATTTTTCGATTTCCTTCTCTTTTTTCCCGGTGCAGGAAATCACCAGGATTGAGATCATGAAGATTGCAATTCTTTTCATGGGTTTGAATTTCAATTAGTATTTAATAAACTACTTACATCAAATTTATGAAGAAATCAGATAGTAGTCAATGCCGGGGTGAGGAAGGGGTTTTTTAAGACGGAAGACCTAAGACGGAAGACCGAAGACCGAAGACAGAAGCAGTTCCCCTCCCGGGGGGCCGAGCGTAAAGAAATGATCCGGTGGATCATTTAAGCGAGGAGCCAGATTGCAGGGGAGATTGTGGTGGGAGGGGTGGGTTTTTATAAGGCCGTAGACCTAAGAACAATGCAAAAGGTTGGGAGTGTAATAACTTCCTTTTCAGGCAAAAGGGCTTAGCTCAGGAACATTGCTGCCGGGATTGCAAGAATATTACCCTTTAAAGAGTGGATCAACGGATCATTAGTAAGGAGAAAAGATTTGAGAAGGGGTTTATCGAGGATTTGTTCAAGGCTTCTCAGATGCCTGGTATCTGGTTCGCCTGCCCTTCCGGTAATTTTGATCTCAAATGCATAATACCCTTTCTCTGTCTCAATCAGAAGGTCGACTTCACGGCCATCGGCAGTATGCAAATGGTAAAATGACCCGGGGTATTGAATACTCTTCATTTGCTTATAAAGTTCAGCTATAACAGCGCTTTCAAATTCATTTCCGGTAGGAATGCCTCTTTTCTGTACGATTGCCTTCTGAACACCCGGATCAAGGTAGTGGATTTTAGGGCTTTTAACAAGCCTTTTAAATTTGTTACGGCTCCAGGGCTGAAGTAATATTGCCTGGTAGCTTATTTCAAGATAACTGATGAAACGTCTTGCTGTGTTTGCCGTAATTCCGGCATCTCTTGCAAGTTCTGAAAAATTGAGCAGGTTACCGGTCATTAATGAGGTCAATCTCTGAATCTTAACAAACGGTTCAAGTGATCTGAAGTCTGCCAGATCCCTTACATCACGTTCAAGATAAGTCCTTATAAAATTCGTGAGCCATTCAAATCTTTCCTCATCTTTCATTTTTGTCTTTATAAGTGCCGGGTATCCTCCATTGGTGATATAATACCTGAAGCTGTTTTCACGCACTGAATGATCAGGATACAATAAGAATGAAGGCAGCAGGTCAGGAAGAGATTCATTTAACAATAATTGTTGAAACAACGAGAGTCTGATCTCATCATCCCAGTCGTTTGTGATAAGTTCAGGGATGGTAAGCGGGTATAGTTCAAATATTATGCATCGGCCGGCAAGGCTTTCCCTTACTTTATTAAGAAGCAGGAGCTGACTTGATCCTGTAAGGATATAGTTAGTTTCATCATACTGGTCATATACTGATTTTATGGTTTCAATCAAAGTAGGAGCTTTCTGCACCTCATCGAGGATTGCGTGGGGATAATAATCATTCCATTGAGGAGCAGAAAGAGATGTATATTGATCTATCATAACCGGATCGTCGGCCGGTATGTATTTCATTTCCGGAAATGTTTTTCTGGCAAGGGTTGTCTTGCCTGTCTGACGTGCTCCTGTAAGAATAATTATTCTGCCTGAAAAATGCTGACTTTTGTTTAAAATAACCGATTTTAATGATCTTGATTTCATATAATAGCGTAATATATGTAATAAAGAATACAAATATACGTAAATTATGTGAATAAAACAAGACCGGGGTGTCCGTAAACATTGTTGATTCTGCACCTGGGTGTAAGAAAATGGTGGCATCAAGCTGAAGCGTACGGGGCAGTAAAGGACCGAAGACAGATCTGTCCTCTGTAACCTTGGCGAAGGAGGAAGACCGAAGACCGGTGACGCAAGCAGATCCCCTCCTGGGGGGCCGACCGTTAAGAAATTATCCGGTGGACAATTTCAGGGAGGAGCCAGGCTGCAGGGGAGATTTGTGGTGGAGTGGCCAGGGGTGGGTTTTTATAAGACCGAAGACGGAAGACCGAAGACGGAAGACGGAAGACGGAAGAC
>CAZTJT010000010.1:0-146066 GCA_964613785.1 uncultured Rikenellaceae bacterium | reverse complement strand
ACGACCCTGGCGCTACAGCGCCATACGCTAGCCAATTGCGCCAAACCCCGATTTTCTTTTTATCTCAAACAATCTGCCTCGGAGGGTGACGACCCTGGAGCCACAGCGCCATGCGCCAGACAACTGCGCCACACACCGAAAAACAACCGCAAAATTAATCAACAAATCTGATTCTGCAAAGAGGATTATTAAATCATTTATAAGGTTTATACTTCTGCAACATTTTTTACTATATATTTGATCATGTTTCAAAAGTATTATCCAAAAAAACCAAGGATGGGAATTAAACTTAACCGCAGAAAGTTTTTCAGTTTAGCTGGTGCAGGCAGTGCAATCATCGCTGCAGGTCCCGTGTCTCTGTTTGCAGACTATCAGGATAAGCCAGATATGAAACCTTCAACTAATGTCATCGACGCATTGAAAGTTGCAAGGAACGGCAATTCAATGCCGGGAAAATACCCCGGCAAAGTTGTGCTTGTTAAAAACAACAATTCAGTAATTAACAACGAACCGGTTGAAGCAGAAGCTTATACCATGCTGAGCGAAGCAATTACTGACCTGACAGGGTATAAAAATGTAAGAGAAGCATGGCTCACATTTGTACAACCGGGGGAAAAAATAGGTCTTAAGGTAAACCCCATAGGAGGAAAGCTGCTTTCAACAAGCCATGCGGTGGTTAAGTCTGTTATACGGCAACTGAAGGAATGCGGAATAGCACTGAACGATATTATAATCTGGGACAGAAGAGATATGGAGCTCAAAGAGGCCGGTTTTTCACAGGTTAATTATCCGGGAATTGTGATTAAAGGTACCGAGGTTCAGGATGAAAATGGCTCTTTTATGAATAAAAACGGAAGATACTATTCTGAAGACAATATTGACAGGGAATGGTATTACTGGGCAGACGTTGAGGGAGTATATGATGCTGAAACAATGCCCTATATGATCAATGGTGGCAAGTATTCCTTTTTTTCAAAGATTGTGACCAGAGAGGTTGATAAGATAATAAATATACCGATCCTTAAAAATGCTGGAAATTCGATTACCAATGCAATGAAAAACCTGGCCTTTGGTTCGATTTCCAATACCGGCAGACTACACGAAAAACTATGGAACGAAACCTGTGCGGAAGTATGTGCTTTCTCACCCCTGCGAGATAAGGTTGTGCTTAATATCACAGACGGTTTAAGAGGGTGTTTCAATGGTGGACCGGGGGCAAATCCGCAGTTTATATGCAATTATAATACTCTGCTGGTTTCGTCCGATCCTGTTGCAATGGACAGGATTGCATACGATATTATTGCTGAGCGAAGAATAGCAGAAGGTCTTCTTAAATCGCCTGCCCCGGGAACACTTACATTCCTTTCGATGGCTTCCTCTCTCGGACTTGGGATTTCAGATAAAAATCTTATTGACCTCAGAGTCCATGAAATGATCTGATCTTGCTTACTGCTGTTAATTTACTCCTGATTTCCAGACGGTGATTGAATTTCATATTTTATAATCTTCGAATGAAACCTGCAGTCAGCAATTGAGTGAATATGAATTAGTATAATGTTATGAATAAGATTCTGTGCTTTAAATTAATATTCCTTAGCTGCTGTAAAATAATTATATCACAGGAGCCTGATGGATTTCCATATCTTGAAAAAGGTGATCTGCCTGGCGCAAAAATCATCTCCTCACGTACATACAATGGTCCTTCCCTTTTTGGATATATCAATGGAGGTGCTGAACTTTATCTTGAATATGGTTTCGAGTTTGTATCCACATCTGAGATTGAATATATGGGAGGTAGGTATAAAACGGAAATTTTCCGAATGGCAAACCCCGAAGCTGCCTTTGGCATATATTCAGTATCAAAATCCAGGTGCCTGTCCTCTCCTGATATTTCAGATTTTACCTGTCAGAATAAATACCAGCTTCAGATTTGTAAGGGATCGTACTACATAAACATTATTAACAGGTCCGGATCCGCTGCAGACAGTTCAATATCAATAAGAATCGGAAGGATAATTGCCGGTAAAATTGAGGATAAAAAGATCAATTTCCTTTCTTTTATTCCTGATACGGGAGATATGAACCCTAAAAATAATCTGATTTTTGTAAAGGGGAAACTTGGGATAATTAATGGATCACCTGAACTTGAAGATTGTTTTAACGGACTAAAAGATTACTCGGCTTTAATAGTAAAAGGTACAGGCCGGAAAACATTATCAGTGAGATTTGAATCAACGGAATCTTTAAAAAGGTTTCTTGAAATGAATAATATTAGAGAAGTGAGCGAACCACCAGTAAAAAATGATACCAATGTATGTGCGAGAATTAGAAGTATCTCAGATAATCATGTAGTATTAGATTTCAAGTAGTACCACATTCCCTGACGTCGAATAACCGTTTTTGTGAAATTGATTTGCATTCGACAACATATTATAGAGATGGCTCATGGTTTAACTACCAATATTTTTGAATTTTCCCATTAATTTTTGTGATTAAAGTCACTGATGCAAAATGATGGGTTATATTAAATTTGCAGAAAAGAAATTAGTGAAATATGGAACTTTTCAAGCCTGTTGCGCTTAATAGTGAAGAAAACGACCTGATGATAAAACGGGTTGAAAGAGTGAAATGCCTTATTCTGGGATCAGGTCCGGCTGGTTACACTGCAGCCATCTATGCAGCCAGGGCAAACCTGAAACCTGTACTTTATACCGGAATGCAAATGGGGGGACAACTTACAACAACTACGGAGGTCGAGAATTTCCCGGGGTATCCCGATGGGATAACGGGTCCGGTAATGATGGAAGAAATGAAAAGGCAGGCTGAAAAATTTGGTACTGATATACGTTTTGGTCTTGCCACAGGGGTTGATTTCTCAGCAAAACCGCTTAAAGTTATAATTGATGGCAATACTGAAATTGAAGCATCAACAGTAATTATTGCAACAGGCGCCACTGCAAAGTACCTCGGAATAGATGCAGAAACACGATATGCAGGTATGGGTGTGTCAGCATGTGCAACCTGTGATGGTTTTTTTTACAGGGGCAAGGATGTAGCAGTCGTCGGTGGGGGCGATACCGCAGCTGAGGAGGCAACCTATCTGGCAGGGTTATGCAATAAGGTTTATCTTATTGTAAGAAGAAACGTTCTACGGGCATCAAAAGCCATGCAGGCAAGGGTTCTCAATACTCCTAACATAGAAGTATTGTGGGAACACCAGGCAGTTGATCTTTATGGGGAAAACGGAGTGGAAGGCGCAGTTCTTGTAAGACGAAAAGGTACCCCTGAAGAAGAGATTGTAAAAATTAAAATTGACGGTTTCTTCCTTGCAATAGGCCATACGCCAAATTCGGAAATCTTCAGGAAATATCTCGAAACCAACGAAACAGGATATATTAAAACTATCCCCGGATCAACACGGACAAATGTTCCTGGTGTTTTTGCCGCCGGCGACGTCCAGGATCCGGTTTATCGTCAGGCAGTAACTGCAGCAGGCACAGGATGTATGGCAGCAATTGATGCCGAACGATATCTTGCAGAGATGATTGAAATACATCATGGCTGAAAAAGAAAAATCGCCCGATGAAAACATTTAAAAAGACTTATGTAATAAGTGCCGCTCCTTCTGATGTGTTTGCAGCACTTACAAATCCCTTTACCATTAGTCTGTGGACAGGCTATCCGGCAGTAATGTCAACCGAACCTGGGTCTGAATTTTCATTATGGGACGGGGATATTACCGGACGAAACCTCGAATTCCTGACTGACAGGAAAATCGTTCAGGAGTGGTATTTCGGAGAGCATCCTGTAAAATCGATTGTTGTTATCAGTATTAAACCAGAAAGGGAAAGATCGGTTGTTGACGTTGAGCATTCAAACATCCCCGATGAGGTTTATGATGAAATTTGTGAAGGATGGGATGAACATTATATGGGCGCCATCAACGCCTTTTTAAATCCTAATTTTTGAGGTTCGAAAACAGATGCATGTCAGATGTTTCTACCTTCATTAGTGAATAAATATCTTCAACGCAGGCATAAAGAAGCGAAGCAATACCCTTGTAGCACAGTGTTGCAGCTTTTTCCTGCATAAGGTCGTTCCATCCTGATATCCAAGAAAGTATATGCTTCTCAATAAACCTTATAATCTCTTTCCCCATTTCATTCCTGCATGCATCATCATCAAAAGACATATACTTGTCCGTCAACAGGGTAAGAAATAGTAATTCAATTCCCAGATTGTCATCAGGAAAATTGTATTTTGACCTGTATTTCCATCCGTAGGAATTATAAAAATCGCTGACACTTTCTTTCTCAGGATAAATGGAGTTATTAAGGTAAATTGACTTAAGGGGAGGTGCCATCAGAGAACCTGAAAATAACCTATTGAAATCCTGTTTCAGCATATTTCTACATGTGGTTTTATCATAGCATGCATTCCTGAGGAGCGCAGCAGCCTCTATAAATCGGGGATTTCTGCTCTTTATTGGTAGGGTATTCAGTAATCTGCCAGAAAAAAAGTCGGTAACACATTCTTCTGATGGTTCATACATTATCATGCTTCCTGTAAAATAAAGTAGCGTATTATATCCCTTGAGGATCATATTCTGATCAGTTCTCTCTTTATCTTCCATTTGTATTTTCAGACATCTCATTCTGCCCGTTTAAACTGTTTTCTGAGGGTGTAATACGGAATAAACCTTTCAGAGAAAAAAAAGTTCATTTTTGCAGAAACATATATGGTCAGAAAATAAGACAACTTATTACTCTTCATCGACAGGTAGCCAGTATATATGACACTTTCGGATGGACAGAGATAAGATTCAGGTATGTAAGAAGATTATTGTAAAAGCCTCTGTTTGTAAGCAGTTAATCAGATAATATTAATTGAAATTAAAGAATTATTTTATGAATCAAAATATTAACAACCGGTTGACCGGTGACTTAAAGAGAAGATCTTACTTGTTGAAATCTGCCATCTCATGCGGATATTCATCGTTGTCGATTTTCCTTTTTATTTCCCTGAAGGCTTTGACAGTATATTCAACATCCTCCATGGTATGGACAGCTGTGGGAATAAGGCGCAACATAACAACATCGCGAGGAACTACAGGATAAATTACTACTGAGCAAAATATATTGTAGTTTTCCCTCAGATCATAAATGAGCTGTGTAACCTGGGTAATGCCTCCTTTAATAAATACAGGGGTTACAGGAGATTCTGTCCTTCCGAGGTCAAGGCCTGCTTCCCTTAAACCTTTCTGCAATGCATTTACAATGGTCCATAGCTTCTCCCGGTATTCAGGATGCGACTGAATCAGTTCAAGCCTTTTTATTGCACCAAGTGTCATTGCCATGGGAAGGGACTTGGCATAAATCTGAGAGCGAAGGTTATATCTGAGATAATTTATTACTTCCCGGGTACTGGCGACAAAACCACCAATTCCTGCCATCGATTTTGCAAATGTTGCAAAATACACATCAATCTGATCCTGAACTCCAAAATGTTCGCCTGTTCCTCTTCCGTTGGCACCCATAGTACCGAATCCATGAGCATCATCCACAAGGAACCTGAAATTGTATTTCTTTTTCAGTTCTGCAATTTTGTCAAGCTTGCCGAGATCTCCTGCCATTCCAAAAACACCCTCGGTTATGACAAGAATTCCTCCTCCCGATCCTTCCGTCAATTTTTCTGCCCTCTGAAGCTGTTTCTCACAGCTGGCAATGTCATTATGTGGAAATACAAAGCGTTTACCGAAATGAAGTCTCAGTCCGTCCATAATGCATGCATGGGATTCGGAATCATAAACTATTACATCATGCCTGTCGACAAGTGAATCAATAATTGAAACCATCCCCTGGTAGCCGTAGTTCAGAAGGTAGGCAGCTTCTTTCATTTCGAACTCTGCAGCCATTCTCTCAAATTTCTCGTGACTGGTGGTTTGCCCCGACATCATCCTGGCTCCCATAGGATAGGCAAGACCGTATTTTTCAGCATATTCTGCATCAGCTTTCCTTACTTCGGGATTGTTGGCCAGCCCAAGGTAATTGTTGAGGCTCCAGGTCAGGACTTCTTTTCCGCGGAATTTCATACGAGGTGCAATTTCCCCTTCAAGCTTGGGAAATGTAAAATAACCGTCTGCAACATCTGAGTACTGGCCCAGCGCGCCCCTGTTCAATCTGATCTTTTCAAATATATCCATCTAATTAAGCTTTTTTAAAAAATTGCCCAAATTTACACATTTATGACAGTATGAGTGATACCTATTTATACCTAATTTGTTTTCTGCCATACCGGGACTAAGATTATATTCCGTAATAATGAAATATGCACCCAAGGGGCTGCAGATTAAGTATCATGCCTGTAAAAACATTCATACGGTGGTTGAACAACAGTTTTAATTTTGGATCAACACTACAATATTTAAAAAAAACAGTAATTTTGCGCAACATTTTCCACGATGAATTATCGATTATTTATATTATTTCTGGTCTCATTGCTTGTCAGTTCTTGTGGGGAATATGAGAAACTCCTGAAGAGTACCGATTATGAACTGAAAAAGACCAAGGCTCGTGAGTATTATGCTCAGGCTCAATATGTAAGAGCATCAGAACTGCTTGGCCAGGTAATCCCGCGTTTCAGGGCTACGAGCGAAGCTGAGGAATTAAACTGGCTCAATGCACAAAGCTATTATGGTATGAAACAATACGAAATAGCCGGATCATTGTACAAATCGCTGGTAGAACAATACCCTTACGGGCAATATGCGGAGGAAGCCACATTTCTTGGTGCATTATGTGACTATAATCTGGCACCAAGAGCACAGCTTGATCAGCAAAGTTCGAAAAACTCCATTGAAGGATTCAATGTGTTTATAAACAAATTCCCTTACAGCCCTAAAGTTGAAGAAGCCCGTAAGTACATTGATGAGCTTCAGGAAAGGCTTGTTGAAAAATCCTATCTTAATGCGAGGCTCTATTATGATATGAAAGAGTACAAGGCTGCTATAACAGCACTTTCGAACAGCCTTAAGGAGTTCTCTTCTTCAAAATACAGAGAGGAAATGATGTTTCTAAAGCTGAATTCCACATACCTTTATGCTGTGAACAGTTTCACAGTGAAACAGACTGAGCGATACCAGGCTGCACTCGATGATTATTTTTCATTCATGGAAGAGTATCCGCAAAGCAGGTACTCACGGGAGGTGAGGAGGATATATCAGGAAACAACCAAATTCCTGAAAATAAAAAATATTGAAAATCTAGCCAATAATCAGCAATAAATATGGATTACAGAAAATCAGCAGCTCCAGTAACAACGGTAACCAGGAATCTCGATATGCTTATCAGGGATACGGGCAATATTTATGAAACTGTAATTATTGTCTCAAGGAGAGCTAATCAGATTGCAGTAGAAATGAAGCAGGAACTTAATAAAAAACTTGAGGAATTTGCATCATATACCGATAATCTGGAAGAAGTATTTGAGAATCGCGAACAAATTGAGATCTCAAAATTCTATGAACGTCTTCCCAAGCCAACCTTAATTGCCCTTCAGGAACTTGAGGAAGGTAAAATATTTTACAGAAATCCTGAATCAACAGTATCCAGGAATAAATTATAGCATTTGATGCTCAACGGCAGGAAAATACTGATCGGGGTCAGCGGTGGTATTGCAGCCTACAAGACAGCAACAATCGTACGCCTTCTGGTTAAGGAAGGATGCGAAGTAAAGGTAGTCATGACAGATCGTGCCAAAGATTTTATTACACCTCTTACACTTGCCACATTGTCAAAGAATCCGGTATCAGACAGTTTTTTTTCACCGGAAAACGGAATATGGAACAGTCATATTGAACTTGGAATGTGGGCCGACCTGTTTTTGATTGCACCTGCAACAGCCAATACAATCTCAAAAATGGCGAACGGCATCGCGGATAATCTTTTACTGGCAACATATCTCTCAGCAAGATGTCCTGTTTTCATCGCCCCTTCAATGGATATGGATATGTTGAATCACCCTGCTGTGAAAAAGAACCTCGAGATACTTTCCTCCTATGGTAATCATGTACTCGATTCTCCTGAAGGTGAACTTGCGAGCGGTCTCTCAGGAAAAGGCAGGATGGCTGATCCTGAGGAAATCATAAATGAATTAAAGGACTTTTTTAAAAAAAAAAGCCTCTTACAGGAAGGCGCATCCTGATTAATGCCGGTCCGACGCAGGAACCAATAGATCCTGTACGTTATATAAGCAACCATTCGTCTGGTAAGATGGGAATTGCAATAGCTGACGCCGCTTACGAATATGGTGCTGATGTCGTGCTGGTCCTTGGTCCGGTAGACCTGCGGCCAAAACACAGGTCAATAAGTGTAGTAAATGTCACAACAGCCCGATCAATGGCTGAAGAATGTATTACCAGGTTTCCAGAATCTGACATTGCAATTCTTGCCGCAGCAGTTGCCGACTATGCTCCATCAGAAATTTCTGAAAAGAAACTGAAGAGAGGAGCGGGAGAAATGATCATTAAACTTAACCGTACCGAAGACATCGCATCAATCCTGGGAAGGACAAAAACTGAAAAGCAAATTGTCGCCGGCTTTGCCCTTGAAACCGACAATGAAATTGAAAATGCGAAGGAGAAACTCCGCAGGAAAAACCTCGACCTGATAATACTTAATTCATTAAGGGACAAAAATTCGGGCTTTGGTCATGACACCAACCGCATAACCATTATTGACAAAAACAATTTTATTGATAAATTTGAATTGAAATCAAAAAATGAAGCTGCAAGGGACATATTAGACAAGATCGTTGCAATGCTGAAAAATCAGAACTTATGAGACAGTTTTCCAGTGTACTCTTTTTCCTGGCAGTAATTCTGATAAATTATCAGGGAATGTTATTGTCACAGGAACTCAACTGCAACGTCCAGATCTCAGCACAGAAGATCCAGGGTTCTAATCGTCAGGTCTTTGAAACCATGCAGCGCGACATTTATGAATTCATGAATAACTCAGTATGGACCAATCATGTTTTCAGTTATGCTGAGAGGATTGACTGCAATCTTCTCATAAACCTGACTGAACAACTGTCGGCCGATGAATTCAGGGGAACGATCCAGGTGCAGTTACGTCGCCCGGTTTACAATACAACTTACAACTCTACAATGCTGAATTTCGTCGACAATAATCTGCAATTCAGATATGTTGAATTCCAACCTCTGGAGTTTGACCCTAATTCATACAGGTCCAGCCTGGTTTCGGTTCTGGCGTTTTATTCATATATTATTCTTGGTTTTGATTATGATTCTTTCTCTCCTGAAGGAGGAACGGAGTTTTTTCAGATTGCTGAAAAGATTGTAACCAATGCACAGAACGCTCCGGATCCGGGATGGAAGCCATATGACGGATCACGAAACAGGAACAGATACTGGCTCGTTAAGAATCTTCTTGACAATGAATATAAAGGTGTGAGGAGGTTTATTTACGAATATGACAGGAATGGCCTCGACAGGATGGAATCTAATGCTTCAGAAGCAAGAACAAACATTGTGGAAAGTCTAAGGCTCCTGCAGGAAGTATACAGAAACAGACCTGATCCGTATATGTATCTGCTACAAATTATTATGGAGTCAAAGTCAGATGAGTTGGTTAATATTTTCTCAAGTGCATTTGCTGAAGAGAAAGGCAGAGTTGTAGAGATCCTTAATGAAATTGACCCCGGGAACAAGGCAAAATACCAGAAAATTCTCGCTGCAAATCAACCATAGGAGACGGTTATGCTTGTACGACTTTCTGTTAGCAATTATGCCCTTATCAAGGAGCTCGATCTAAGACTTGATAATGGACTGACAATAATTACAGGTGAAACCGGCGCCGGGAAATCAATTCTTCTCGGTGCATTGTCTCTAATCCTTGGATCAAGAGCAGACACATCAGTACTGCTCGATATGAATGAAAAGTGCGTGGTGGAAGGCACTTTCAAAATTGCAGATTATGAACTTGAAGAGTTTTTTATATCTCATGATCTTGACTATGATCCTGTAGCTATTTTACGAAGAGAAATCAATTCCGCAGGCAAATCAAGAGCTTTTATAAATGACACACCTGTCACCCTCGGCATAATGAAGGAATTGGGCGACAAGCTTATTGATATCCATTCCCAGCATCAGACCCTTATGCTGAAGGACAACAGTTTCCAGTTAAGCATAATTGATTCCTTCGCATCACTTGGATCTGTTAAAGAGCGTTACCGGAGTATATTTTCGACCTATCAGAAACTACGAAAGGAGTACAGTTTTCTTAAAGACAAATCGGATAGAAACAAGGCCGACATTGAATACTACCGGTTTCAGCTTTCTCAACTTGAACAGGCTCAACTGAGAAGAGGTGAGCAGGCAGATCTGGAAAAGGAACAGGAAATATTGACTCATGCAGAGGAAATTATCTCGGCACTCTCGGGTGTGTCCCGGCTGTTTTACGATGAAGAGGGCCTCATAATTATAAAACTCAAAGAGGCAAAGAACCTTCTAACACGGATAAAATCATTTATACATGAAGGTGAAGGTCTGGTTTCGAGATTAGAATCTGCTTTAATTGAACTTGATGATCTTGCAGGGGAAGTCGAAAAGATTGCAGCAAAGATAGATGCCGATCCCTTAAAACTTAATGCTGTGAATGACAGGCTTGACCATCTTTACTCCCTTATGCAGAAACACCGGGCAAAAGATATTGATGAGCTTATCACCCGGAAAGAAGAGATTGAAAACAAACTAAGATCAATTGCATCAACCGATGAAAAATTAGAGGAGATTGAAAAGAATCTTTCTGAAACCAAAAATTTGATTACAGCAATTGCTGACGAATTGTCGGAAAAGAGACAGAAGGCTCTTCCCTTAATTGAGACCAGGGTGACAGAGATGCTAAGGCAACTTGGCATGCCTAATGCACGATTCAGGATATCAATGTCGCGGTTTGATGAATTCAACTCTACAGGGAGGGATGGCGCTGATTTCTTGTTCTCTGCAAACAGGCAGACTGAGCCAGAGGATATTGCCCGTATTGCATCAGGAGGAGAACTCTCAAGAGTTATGCTCAGCCTTAAATCATTGATGACACGAAACAGCAGCCTGCCAACTATTATTTTTGATGAGATTGACTCTGGAGTCTCCGGAGAGGTCGCAGATAAGGTTGGACAGATCCTTTCAGGAATGGGTAATTATATGCAGGTGATTAATATAACTCATCTACCACAGGTCGCCTCAAGGGGGACAAAACATTATCATGTATACAAAGAGGATGATGGTAATTCAACAATTACCCGTATCAGATTGTTATCAGCTGATGAAAGGATCCTTGAAGTTGCAAGGTTGCTCAGCGGAAGTGAAGTTACAGATACGGCGGTAAAAAACGCCAGGGAACTCATCAATGCGGGCAGAGGCAAATAAAAATGTTATTGTAAATGATTGGTGAAAATGTATGAAGGTCTATTAAATGGTAAGAAAGGTATTATTTTCGGTGCTCTCAATGAAAAATCGATTGCCTGGCAGGTTGCTCTAAAGGCATGGAAACACGGAGCAGAGTTGATTATTACCAATTCACCGGTAGCCGTGAGAATGGGTACAATACACGAACTGGCCGGGATAACAGGTGCAAAGGTCATTACGGCTGATGCCACAAGCATGAGGGATATCGACAATCTTATCTCTGAGAGCATGAAGTATTTCGGAGGAAAATTTGACTTTATACTTCACTCAATAGGCATGTCACCTAATGTCAGGAAGGATATCCCATATGAGCAGACAAATTATGAGAATATGCTGAAGACATTTGATATTTCAGCACTCAGTTTTCACAGAATTCTTCAGACAGCATACAAATACGATGCAATAAACGAATGGGGTTCGGTCGTTGCCCTTTCGTATGTTGCGGCACAGCGTACCCTTACAGGTTACAATGACATGGGTGATGCAAAAGCCCTCTTGGAATCGATAGCCAGATCGTTCGGGTACATTTATGGACGTGACAGAAAAGTCAGGATTAACACCATATCACAATCACCAACTCCAACAACTGCAGGAAGCGGTATTCATGGATTTGATTCGCTTGTTGATTTCTCGGAAAGAATGTCTCCTCTTGGAAATGCCACGGCTGAAGAATGTGCAGATTACTGCGTTGCCCTCTTTTCCGATCTTACACGCAAAGTCACGATGCAGAATCTTTACCATGACGGGGGATTCTCCAGTATGGGAATGAGCCTTAAAGCAATCGAGCAGTATAAGAAAAGCTTCGAAGAGTGTGACTGCAACGATAAGTAGATAAGTATAAATACCTATTTTTCAGGCGATTTACATGTTTGTAAGTCGCTTTTTCTATATTTGGATACACCTAAACACCTGTCGTATGATAAAACTGATTACTCTTATCATAGTATATTTTACTTTCCCTCTTGTAATAATTTACATGTGCAGACGCTGGAACGTTCTGAAAAAACTCGGTTCAATAGTAATAGCATATGCATTTGGATTGCTACTTGGGACATCTGGAATACTTCCTTCAGGAAGTCAGAACTATTATCTTGAACTACGCGGGGATCAGGCATTGTCAGACTCAAAAATGGAAGTACTCCTTGCATCAGGATCAATAACTGAAGATGATGTTTTTGTGAATTCCATCCGTAGAACCCAGGATCTGCTGACAACTATTGCAATACCTCTTGCCTTCCCATTGCTTTTGTTTTCACTTAACATCAGAAAATGGCTGAAATACGCAAAGACAGGCTTCTTAAGTATGTTTCTTGCCATCATTTCAATAATGGCTATTATAGTCTCAGGGTTTTTTATGTTCAGGGAAATTGTTCCTGAAAGCTGGAAAGTTGCAGGCATGCTTACGGGAGTATACACGGGTGGAACTCCCAATATGGCATCTCTTAGTTTTGCACTCGATGTAGATCCCAGTCTTTTCCTTATTACAAACACTTATGACATAGTGATTGGAGCCATTACAATTTTTTTCTTTATTACTGTCGGCCCCAGATTTTTCAGGGCTATTCTGCCACCATTCAAACATACCGGAGATGTTGTAGATGCAGAAAAAGCTGTTGAGGAGGCACAAAGCTTTGAGGATTTTTCCGGTTTTTTCAAGAAAGGAAGATTGGTTCCTTTGCTAAAGGCAATGGGAATTTCAGTGCTTATTTCAGTTGTCTCAGCTGGCCTTGCAATGCTCCTGCCAGAAACTGCTTTTCAACCGGCTGCGATACTTCTTATTACTACCTTCGGCATTCTTGCGTCACTGATTCCCTGGATCAACAGAATTGAGAAAACTTTCCAGCTGGGAATGTATTTTATACTGGTTTTTTCCTTTGCATTTGCCTCAATGGCTGATCTTAAAACTATATTCAGCATAGGATTTCTTGGACTCTTAGGATATGTAACATATGCATATTTTGGATCTTTGATACTTCATTTATTACTTTCCAAATTATTCAGGGTCAATGCCGACGACTATCTGATTACCACCACTGCATTTATTTATTCACCCCCGTTCGTGCCTGTTATTGCTGCTGCCCTTAAGAACAAGGATGTAATAGTTACTGGTATTACCGTGGGAGTGATAGGATGGATATGTGGTAACTATCTTGGAGTTGCACTGGGTTATCTGCTAAAAGGATTTTAATAAGGTTACCGAGTATTCTGCAATACCCGTTGCAGAGTCTTTTGTAGATACTTTTTCAGACTCTGTAAGACCAAATAAAGTTCTGTGCAGACTTTATGTTAATCTGTGTAAGTCTCTTGGCTTATTGCCTAGAACAGGTAATTTAATCCGATAGCAAAGCCTATATTGCCATCCTGGGGATTAAAGGATTTTCCAATGTCAACAGCCACAACAAAATTCTGGTTCATCACAGGCATTATGCTTATCCCGGCACAATGATGAAGCTTCTCATCACCTGGTTTAAAGAAATCCCCGAAGGTATACTCTGACATTTTGTTTTTGAATGTACTCCATATATTATCAGGGAGCTGTATTTCTCTTGTTACCATACCAAGGTCATAGAAAAGGTTCAGGCCCAGATAACAATCCTGTTTCAGGAATTTAAAATATACAGGTTTCCAGCGGAGCTCAACATTTCCGAGAACAAATGCATCACCTACGATACGGTTTTTAAGCACTCCTCTCATTGTGCTCGAACCGCCCAGCCCCTCACTTGAATATCCTGTAAGTCTGTAGGTAATTACCTGCGACTGATAAAAGAAAGGGACATCTCCCGAGAGGGTTGTCTGGTACCCGATCCTGTATGCCAGTGAGAGATCGTTCTCAATAAGGGTAAAATACTGCCTGTGTGTTACATAGAACTTGGAAAATCCCCAGTCGTTACCCATAAATTTCGGCGATATCTCTATGCCCATTTCGGTCCAGATGCCTTTCATGGGATTTGGCCTGTTGTCCCTGCTGTCCCATACCAGGCCGACCCTTAAGGTGTTTACCCATCCGCCATCGGCTTCATTATCGTTAATTATCCCAAGTGAGTCGCGGTATAATTCAAACAGCCCGGGTTCATCTGAAAGCGATGGCAGCTTTTTCTCTTCTTTTTTGCCCTTGTTAAGCTTGTCGATATCGACCGAGCTAACATTGAAATTATTAATTGCAAATCCTGCACTCCATTTCAGATTATCCCCGGCAAGTTTTCCGATAAAATCGTTTTTGAACCGGAACTGATCCCTTCTGAATCGGTAGAACATGGCACTTTTATATAAGGATGATTCTTCATCCATCCAATCTTTATTAAATACCGATTCATAACCATTGAAACCATAGAAATGATTTGCCAGATCAGGCAGATAGCTTAGATCGCTCATCCATTCCACTCCCGGAATAAGATGATTTGTCTCATACATAAATCGGTAGATTCCACTTCCTTTGGTAAATCTTGAAACCTCTGTATATGTATGATCGTAGTATTCAGGATAGACGCTCGGATCTCCATAGTTAAAGAACTCAAAAAGAGCTCCGTACTGGAATCCCAGGTTGGAGTCATAGGATACTGCCGGAAGGGCGCCACCGAACTTCCAGCCTGTTTTTACTTTCTTCTCCTGCCCTGAAACAGCAAATGCTGAAAGAAGAATCAGTATGAGGGCAAAGGTCTTTTTCATATATGTTACAGGTTTGGTAAACAGCGCTAAAGATAAAGAAAAATGAAAATCATAAGCATTTTTTTCATTATTTGCTACCTTAGGCAACTATAAATAGAATTATTTTCAGAGTGGCGCTATTGATAACAAATATAAAAAGTCTTATCCAGACCTGCGATGAACAGAAGCTTATGGTGTCGGGAAAAGAGATGTCGGAGCTGAATTCAATTGATAATGCGTTTGTACTGTGCGATAATGGATTGATAAGCGATTACGGCATGATGACAGGAATTGAACAAGATTTATTGAACGGGCAATCGGATGAATTGATCATCATTGATGCCACAGGGAAATATGTCTTTCCATCCTTCTGCGATTCCCATACCCACCTGGTTTATGCTGGAAGCCGTGAACACGAGTTTTCCGACAGGATAAGGGGATTATCATATGAAGAAATTGCCCGGCATGGCGGCGGGATACTAAATTCAGCCAGGTTGCTGCACAATACACCGGAGGATGAGCTGTTTAACCAGTCCTCAGTAAGGATAAAAGAGATCATCAGGCAGGGTACAGGTGCAGTAGAGATAAAAAGCGGTTATGGATTGAATACCGAAGACGAACTTAAAATGTTACGGGTTATACGGAGGTTAAGGGAATCATTCCCATTAGAGATCAGATCTACCTTTCTGGGAGCCCATGCATTGCCTTACGAGTACAAAGATGACAGGGAAGGATATATAGATCTTATTATTAACGAGATGATTCCTCTCGTTGCTTCCGAAGGGCTGGCCGACTTTATTGATGTATTCTGCGACACAGGTTTCTTTTCTGTTGACGAGACGGAAAGGATTCTTATGGCCGGCTTAAAGTATGGCCTTATACCAAAATTACACGCGAACGAACTGGACTATTCGGGTGGAGTTCAGACAGGTGTAAGATATGAAGCTCTTTCGGTCGATCACCTCGAAAGATCGGGAGATTCAGAGATAGAGGCATTACTGAATACCGGGACAATGCCAACGCTTCTTCCCGGTTCGGCACTTTTCCTAGGTCTGCCCGATCCTCCGGCACGCAGGATGATTGATGCAGGACTTCCTGTTGCGCTTGCGTCCGATTACAATCCCGGATCATCTCCATCAGGAAATATGAAGCTAATTATGTCGCTGGGCTGCATGAAGCTAAAGATGCTGCCTGTAGAGGTGGTCAATGCAGTAACAGTCAACACAGCCTATGCGATGGGGATTTCCGGTACACATGGATCAATTAGCAGAGGGAAAGTTGCTAATTTATTTATTACAAAGGAAATGCCGTCGTTTGAATTCTTTCCGTATGCATTTGGAAGTGATCTGATAGATACAATTATTCTTAAAGGACAAATAATATCTTAGATGAAGATTTCACAGAGAAATGAGAGTGAATATCAGTTTTCAGAGAAGTTATAAGGGAATTAAGTAATAAAAACGGAGCAATCTAAACAATGGACAGAAAAATTATCGAATGCGTTCCGAATTTCAGCGAAGGCAGGGATATGGGGGTCATTAAACAAATCACGGACGAGATTGAATCAGTTGACGGTATAAAGTTGCTTGATACAGATCCCGGCAGAGATACCAACCGCACGGTAGTAACCTTTGTCGGAGAACCTGATCAGGTTATAGAAGCTGCCTTCAGAGCTGTCAGGAAAGCTGCGGAGCTTATCGACATGTCCAAGCATCATGGGGAACACCCAAGGATGGGTGCCACAGATGTCTGTCCGCTGGTTCCGGTATCAGGAATTACAATGGAAGAAACGGCAGTTTATGCGCGTAGGCTGGCAAAAAGGATAGGAGATGAGCTGGGGATCCCGGTTTACTGTTATGAACATGCCGCATTTACTGATAAGAGAAGGAATCTTGCCAACTGCAGATCAGGAGAATACGAAGGATTGCCACTTAAACTTGCAGATCCGGAATGGAAACCTGATTTTGGTCCCGCTGTTTTTAATAAGAAATCTGGAGCCACAGCAGTTGGAGCAAGGGATTTTCTGGTTGCTTTCAATGTAAACCTTAATACCACTTCCACCCGGCGGGCCAATGCCATAGCATTTGATGTCCGTGAAAAAGGCAGGGATATAAAGACTGAAAAGGGAGAAACAATAAATGTGCCCGGTACACTTAAAGGTGTTAAGGCAATTGGATGGTACATTGAAGAATATGGAATAGCACAGATCTCGATGAACCTGACCAATCTGTCTGAAACCCCTGTTCATGTTGCTTTCGATGAAGTATGCAGAAAGGCAGAAGCCCGGGGAGTAAGAGTCACAGGTTCAGAGCTTGTAGGATTGATCCCGCTGAAGGCAGTACTTGATGCAGGGCGTTATTTCCTTGAAAAGCAGCAACGTTCTGCAGGTGTCTCTGATGAGGAACTTATCAAAATTGCAGTGAGATCAATGGGGCTGAATGAAATCCAAAAGTTTGATCCTGAAGAGAAGATCATAGAATATGTAATTAGGGAAAAGAACAGAAAAAAACTCATTGCAATGAGCCTGTATGAATTTATGAATGAAACGGCTTCCGAATCACCTGCACCAGGTGGTGGATCTGTATCGGCTTATATAGGTTCTCTCGGGGCCGCACTGGGGACGATGGTGGCAAATTTGTCGAGTCATAAGAGAGGATGGGACAAAAGGTGGAAGGAATTCTCGGAATGGGCAGAGAGAGGCAAGCTCATCCAGACCAGTCTCCTGGATCTTGTGGATGAAGATACCGAGGCCTTCAAAATGATAATTGAAGCATATAGGATGCCGGTAAGAAATGAAAGTGAGGTAAGAGTCCGTGAGGAAGCTGTTGAGAAGGCAACGAAGAAAGCTTCACTTGTACCGTTCAGAGTAATGGAAACAGCTCTTTCAGGCTTTGATCTGGTCAGGGAAATGGTATCGAAAGGAAATCCCCAGTCAGTAACCGATGCTGCCGTTGGTGCAATAGCATTAAGAGCCTGTATCAGGGGAGCCTGCCTTAATGTAAGAATCAATACTTCACGATTGAAAGACAGATTTTTTGCTGATGATCTAGTTAAAAGGAGTCTTTTTATTGAAGAAAAAGCATCGGAGGAGGAACAATCAATTGTTGAACTTGCAGCAAGCCTTTTTTAGATAGTTAGGTGTCTGTAATCAGTTTTACCAATACAGATATGGGATCGTAACCGATACATATTCTTTTTTAGTAAGTGATAGATATTTTGTGATTTAATCGTTAAAAAACCGAAAAAACACCTGTTGGATTTTGCTATAGTAATTTTTTAGATATATTTGCACCACGATTTTTAACCTAAACTTAGTATTTTATGAAAAAAATCCTTATGATTTTTTCACTGTTACTACTAACAGGAACTCTTGTTATGAGCCAGACAGTGCAGATTTCTGGTACGGTCACAGGCCAGGAGGATGGCCTTCCGATACCTGGTGTTTCAGTTACTGTTAAGGGATCCACCCTGGGAACTCTGACAGGCGCTGATGGAACCTACAACCTTACAGTACCTCAGAGAGCTGCTACTCTTGTTTTCAGCTTTATAGGGATGAAAACTCTTGAGGTAGCCATTGAGGGGAGATCAAGGATCGACGCGGTTCTTCAGGAGGACCTCGTAGGTCTGGATGAAGTTGTTGTAACTGCAATGGGTATATCACGTGAGAAGAAATCTCTTGGATATGCAGTTCAGGATATATCTTCTAAAGAAATTGCCCGGGCTGCTAACCCAAACCTTGGTACCGGACTGTCAGGTAAGCTGGCAGGTGTTGAAGTAAGGCAGTCTTCTGGTATGCCAGGTGCTCCTTCAACTATACTTATCAGAGGCGCCCGTTCCTTCTCTGACAATAACCAGCCTCTCTATGTTGTTGACGGGATGCCTATTGTCAGTAACGCTGACTATGGTCAGGGCGTTACAGGCTCTTATTCATCAGCAAGGTCTCTTGATATCGACCCCAACAACATTGAATCGATTGATGTTCTTAAAGGTCAGGCTGCAGCTGCTCTTTATGGAATGCGTGCATCAAATGGTGTTATCGTCATTACCACCAAGAGCGGTAAATCAGCATCAAAAGGGATCCCAACTGTAAATGTGACCTCTTCCTATACTATGGATAAGATTGCAGTACTACCTGATGTTCAGCAGACATGGGCCCAGGGATATTATGAGGATTTTTATCCAGCCTATAGTTATTCATGGGGGCCCAGAATTGCTGATCTGCCCGATATTCCAACCTACGGAGGAAACGCACAGGGCAATCCTGGCAAATGGTTCGATCCTTACAAGGGACTCTGGGTAAGCCCGGTCGCATATAACAATGCAAAGAATTTCTTCAAAAAAGGAGGAACCTGGTATAACGGTGTGAACATTAGCAATGCAACTGCACTTGGTAATTACATGATGGGATTAAGCTCAACAAATCAGGATGCAATAGTTGACAACTCAGGGATGAAAAGATATATTGCCAATGCTTCCGGAACCGTTAACCTCGGTGACAAGTGGAAAGCAGGATTCTCTGGCAACTATTCGGATGTTAAACTCAGGAAGCTTCCATCTGGAAATGACAGCTGGCTGTTCACGGTATACGGTGCCCCTGCATCATTTGATCTGATGGGAACACCATATCACCAGGAAGGCCCTCTTGGCCAGTACAGGCAGATTTCTTACAGAAGAGGTGCAGTGGGTGAAAATCCAAGGTGGGCTCTCGAAAACAACAAGTTCATTGAAAGGACCAGAAGGTTTTTTGGAAACTCATACCTTGAATACGATCCCATTTCATGGCTTAATGTTAGGTATCAGGTTGGTGTTGACACATATGCTACTGATAATGAAAATGTATATGAAAAGGGAAGTACCGCAACCGGGCAGTATATGCCTACAGGAGCCAATTATCCCACCCCAGCCGACCCCGTTTTTGATTATATATCTCCAACAGGCGGACGTATAAATAACTATGGCATAAACAGATCAGTTTTCAACTCTCTTCTGAATGTCACATTTAACAAGAACATTACTGATGATCTTAATCTTATGGTGATTGTTGGCAATGAGTTCACCAATTCCATGAGCAGAAGCTGGACGATGACAGGGTCAGGTTTCACTGTCCCCGGATGGCAGAACATGTCAAATACCACAACTCAGACTGCCGACGAGTCAAAAGGCAGAGGAAGAACAGTTGGTACCTATGGTAACCTTGCATTATCTTATAAAAACATGTTATATCTGAATGGTACAGGAAGGTATGACATTGTTTCAAGCATGCCTCATGGTGCGCGCTCATTCTTCTATCCTTCAGTTTCTCTTGGCTTTGTGTTCACTGAACTGCCTGCACTGAAAGGCAATAAGATCCTTCCCTACGGTAAGATACGCGGATCAGTTGCCCAGGTGGGACAGGCTGGTACTTATAATGAGAAGATATACTATCTGGGCGGTGCAAGCAGCGGTTACCTCTCTGACGGGATAGTTTATCCCCTCGGAGGAGTATCCGGATTCAGACCCAATTCTACTCTTTATGACCCCAACCTGAAACCTCAGAATACAAGGAACTGGGAGGCCGGAATCGAACTTAAGTTCCTTGACAACAGAATAGGTATCGACTATACATATTCTTATCAGAATGCAACGGATCAAATCTTCGATGTTCCAATGGCTGGATCGACAGGTTACAGTTCATTTGTGACAAATGCCGGAGAGATGACTTCCAAGGCTCATGAGCTTGTTTTTTATGTATCACCGGTAAGAACACCCAACTTTGAGTGGAATATCAACGTGAACTTCACCAAGATAAAGAATGAAGTTGTATCGCTTGCTGAAGGTATTGAAAGCGTTGGTCTTGTTGGATTTACCACACCTTATGTTGCTGCATTTGCAGGTCAGACATATCCTACAATCTATGGAGAAATGATGGCCCGGGATGATAAAGGCAATATCCTTATTGATGATGACCCCGAAAGTTACTATTATGGAATGCCAATGTCGGGAGGATCAGGTAAAATTGGCGACGTATCCCCCGATTTTATTATGTCATTCACAAATACGCTGTCATATAAATGGATAAGTCTTTCAGCCCAGTTCGACTGGAAACAGGGTGGTGACATTTATTCAGGTACCAACCGTCTGATGGCACTCTATGGTGCTGCAGCATATACTGAAGACCGGACAACCCCGTTCCAGTATAAAGACATGCAGAATGCCAAGGGAGTCGGAGTGCTTGCTACAACGGGAGCTGTGAACAATATTACACGCGGAGGACCCGATGATATCTGGGCTTATCCTGATTTCTACAATGACGTGATGGGATCTATTGATGAGATGAACGTGTATGAGAATTCATATTTCAAACTTAGGGAAGTTGCCCTTAATATAACTCTTCCGAGGAAAATTGTTGCCCCGATAAAGATGAAAGGTGCATCAATCAGCCTTATCGGGCGTAATTTCCTCCTCTGGTCAACACTTCCTAACGTAGATCCTGAAACATCACAGGGTATGGGTAACGGTCAGATGGGATTTGACTACATGTCTCTGCCGCAGACGACATCCTATGGTGTCACCCTTAATCTGACATTTTAACTAAAGAACAATAATTCATTAGCATATGAAAACATTCAAAATACTGTTCATAGCTTTAGCTACACTGATCATGACTTCATGCAGTGAAGAACTGATGGATCTGATAAACAGGGACGTGAACAATGCACTTACAATGAGTGCTCAGAGCGAGCTTCCGGATGTGATCCTTAATTCAGCATTTTCAACTACAGGAACCGATATCGCATGGTATGCAACCGTCTATATTGAACATAGTGCTGGTACATGGGCCCAATCGGCTCAGGCTGATAAACGCGTTGGCCAGACTGCTTCCACATTGTTCAACAATAGTTGGAATGCCATTTATGACAACCTGATGGTACTTGACGACATGATCAAGAAGACAGATCCATCAACAGGTGATGAGGATAATCTTTACGCACGTGGAATTGCCCAGATACTTACTGCATATAACCTTGCAGTGTTAACTGATATGTGGGGTGAAGTGCCATGGTCAGAAGCAATCAAGGGAGCCGAAATCCTGCAACCACGATATGATAAGCAGTCAACAATCTATCCAAAGATCATGCAATACCTCGATGATGGAATTGCATCAATAAATGCTGCTACAAATATTTCGGTTGTAGGCGACTATATTTACGGGGGTTCTGCAGCTACTGCAAAATCAAAATGGATCAAAGCTGCCAACTCACTGAAGGCACGTTATAGTCTGAGACTTTCAAAAGTTGATCCTGCTTCAGCAACAAAAGCCCTTGCAGCAATACCAAACGGTTTTACCAGCAATGCTGATAATTTTGTGTTTGCAAAATATGAAGCTACAGCCACCGGGGAAAATCCCTGGTATCAGTTCCTTGCCGACAGGACGCACCTCTCAGTGAGCCAGACATTGTTCAACATTATGGAGGCCCGCAACGATCCAAGGATCCCTGTATATTTCCTTCAGGTAGGAGAAGTGTACAATCCTGCTCCAAATGGTACAGCCACGGAGTCGCAGGGTGGTATTTATTCAACTTCAAAACTGACGGCAAACGGACGTACAGCCCCAACGCCAATGATGACTTACCATGAACTCAAATTCATCGAAGCTGAAGCAAAATTCAGGACTGGCGATGCAACCTGGCAGACATCACTTCAACAGGCTATAGCAGCCAATTTCTTATGGCACGGACTGACCGAAGACGATGCCAATGCTTACTTCACCGCCAGCGTCATTCCTTTGCTTATTGAGGGAAATGAACTCAAGGAGATACTCACGCAGAAATATATCGCCTTCTATGAGTTTGAAGCAATTGAAGCTTATAACGACTACAGGAGAGAGCCTTCATTCCTGACACTGAATAATCCTAACAATGCCACTACTGGTTTTGTCTGGAGGTTCCCCTATGCTACATCTGAATTTGCTTCCAATTCTGCAAACATACCGAACATCAATGTCTTTACAAACAAGACATGGTGGGCAGGTGGTACTGAATTTTAGATTTAAACATATAATCTGAAAGAGGAGGCTGTCAACTAACCAGCCTCCTTTTTTTTATGCCTGAGCTGGAAGCGGAAGGATTCTTATACAGTTTTCAGGACAAGCAACCATGCAGGCCCCGCATCCTACACACTTGTTTTCATCAACAACAGGATACATGTCAAGATAACCGGAAGCGTGATAAAACTCAATGGCCTCATATTTACAGGATGCCCTGCATTTGTTGCATTCTGAATTATTCTGTAGCCTGCAGTCTGGGAGTGTTATTACTGCACTACCCATAAAAAGCTGGCTTTTTGCATCCGGATCAAAAAGAGCAATGGCCCCTGTCGGGCATACTCTGCTGCACAGATTACATTGTTCAAGGCAATACCCTGGTCCAAATTCCACTTCAGGTGTCATAAATGATAACAGATTATCGGGAGTGGTATTAAATGCAATGATTTTAGTGGGACATGCTTTTATGCAGCTTCCACACCGACAGCATAGACTATTGAATAATTCGGGTTTTAAGGCTGCAGGAGGCAAAATTGCATCTTCCGGGACATAGCCGATGAATTTCCGGATCGAAAAACCAGCAATCAGCCCGGCTACAGACATAATTGCATAGCGCCTTCCGGATTTAAAAGAAATGTCATTTTCTTCATTCCTTTTACCGTTATCTTTTGAGAAATGTGATCTCATATCATACGCAATCATCTGCAATCCGCCCAGGGGACAAAGCTTCCTGCACCATAATCCGGGCAGAAAAAAATTGATTACAAGAATCAATATAAATCCCGAAAGTGCTATGAATACTATCACCTTGAATTTTACTGCTACGAGGGCGAAAAAACTGTTAAACAGCGATATGGGATCAAGAAAAATGAAGAGAGGTATTCCTGCAATTGCAGCAGCGAGAGAGACTACGGCAATCCATCTCCCGATTTCAGTTATCCTGTCATAGGTGTATTTTTTACACCTGGTTATTTTTGAAGTGATATCAAGGCACCAGCCTGCAGGACAAAGATTTGTGCAGAACCATCTTTTGTGGATTATTACGGGAATGAGGATCAGCAGTGCAGCAATGTTCAGAAAGGCAAAAGATCTGAGAGTTATTGCAGAATTCAGCATTACGAAAGGGCTGAGCCATAAATGAAGCCCGGTAAAAACCTTCAGGAAGGGCAGGGGCAGTGCCAGGATTAATGCCACCACCGCCGAAATTGTTCTTAATCCTGATATTTTGGGAGGGATCTTCATCCAAGCCAGGCACCCTGTTGTTTAAGCAGGTTTCGAAGTTTTATGGTACTGATATTTCTGGGGAGTTCGTTATCCTTTACCGCAATTGCAGCAGCAGCCCCGGCGCCGTGCCCCGTAATAAGACAGGTCCCTATGATACGGGTATCTTCGACCAGTTCACGTTCAAAGCAGAAGCATCTTCCTGCCACCAGGAGATTGTCTGTTTTGCGGGGTATGAGCGACCGGTATGGGATCTGCCAATAGGGCCGTTCTTCTGTTGGTACTTTTTTCCCTTTGTAAATCATTGTGGTCCATGCTCCGCTTATACCTATTACATCCCTGAATGATCTGAATGTCATTGTGTCTTCGAGAGTAAGTCTGTATTCTCCGTCAAGTATTCTTGACATTCTAATCCCAAGCTGGGAAGCAGTGTCAAGGAGAAATACTTCCTCATATCCGGGTGTCTGCCTTAATTTCTGAACTCTTTCCCATATTTCCCTGCGGTAGTCCATTTGAAGTGCAGAGAGGTTCTCAACGTCAAGTGCATCCTGGTTTTCTTTTCCCCACATATTGACCCAGTTCACTCCGGGCAATGGTGTGGGTCCTCCTGTATCAAGGTCAACGTATCCAGGTTTACTTTTATCTATTCTGTCTGTATTGCCAAGCCTGTGAACAAGACCGATGGCATAATTCATGACATCATAACCATCACCTGCCAGATGAAAAATGTCGCCATCGCCCGTACAGTCAATCACTACTTTAGCCAATATGGCCTGCCTTCCCGATTTGCTTTCAACGCATACTCCCTTAATCAGGTTTCTGTCCATGATAACATTTGATGCCCATGTATGATAAAGCATTTTAACCCCTGATTCTCGAATCATTTCTTCGAGGACATATTTTGCAGCTTCAGGGTCAACAACAGGGTTGACTTCATTTATTGACATCCCGAGGTCGCGCAGCTTTGAAGCCATTTCACCACCGATTCCGAATATGACCTGTTTTCTTCTTTTTTTTCTGTCGACAGCATGTGTGGAAAGAAGGGGAAGAACGAGTCCCCCCGTCCATAAACCGCCAAGGTGGTTATACCTTTCCACGAGGACGGTGCCGGCACCTGCCCTGCTTGCAGCAATTGCTGCGGCTGTTCCTGCAGGACCTCCTCCTATTACGAGTACGTCTGTCTCAGCAAGCACAGGGATCTTCCTGGAGGGTTCAGTGATGAATTTCCCTGCCTCGGCTTCATCACTACCTGATTCTTTGCCTGACAGAACCGGGGGCGGCTCTATCTTTCTGCGACATCCCGTTCCGATGGTATATGCTCCCCCTGCAATTACCAGATTGGCAACAAAATCTCTTCTTTTCATATAGAGTATTATTTGCGTGATTATTTAGTGCAATATCCGTTTTATGATTCTGAGATGATGAGAGTATCTGCCAGTGTCATTTCTGAAAATTCCCTGCTGATCGATGATATCTATTTTTACTCTGCCCGATGAATGGATAATAAGGCCTCTCGCAAGAATAAGCCCTACATGTGTTATTGTCCCTCTTTCGTCATCGAAGAAAGCAAGATCTCCGGCTCTTGATTCTTCAAGGAATCCAATGGTTTCTCCCTTTTCCATCTGCTTCCGGCTGTCGCGTGGTATAGCTATTCCCATTAGCTTATAAACCAGTTGGGTAAACCCGGAGCAATCAATGCCTGAAGGTATTCTGCCTCCCCATAAATATGGACTGTTAAGAAATCTCATGGCAGTGTCAGGAATAGGCATTTCATTTTTTATAATGTTTTCGTTCAGTTCATCACCGGCTGTATAAATTTTACCCGCTATACGAAATGTCTTCCTGTCAAAATCAGGATAGTATATTTCACAGCCCGGTTCGAGCACGATTCGTGTCTTGTCAGGTTTATAGCACGGCAATGATCTGGAGATCACATATCCCCTTGAACCATCTGTATCTGCAGAATGATGAAGATGATCCTTATCAATCCAGCCGGCGTAGTCGTCAAAGCAAGTCTTGATTTTATACCAGTGTCCGGCACTGTCGAGAATTGTATATTTTTCTCCGAATAACACCTGGCTGAGCATTTCCGATTTGTGTGAGGGAGATGAACGCAGAGGGACAAAGACATTCTCACAGATAAATTTTTCCATTTGGTCAGGTTTTTCTCAAAATTAGCAAATTAATGGTTCATGTGATAAAGACGACTGAAGGGTTTAAAATCATTATTAAGGCGGAGGGTTCATGAAAAAATAATATTTTTGCCTTTGATTATCAGTTAAATCTTTAATAAGCAGGTGATGGCTGATTCACGAAGGGCTCCTGAAATAAAACCAAACAGGAAGTATCTTTATCATCTGGCATTCTTTATTGCCAGTGCTATTATAGTCGTAATCATCTCTCCGCGTGAAGGCAAATTCAGGTATGAGTTTCAAAAGGGTAAGCCGTGGCTGAATGCTTCACTCATTGCTCCATGGGATTTTCCGGTACTGAAATCAGCTGCGGTAATTTCAAAGGAGCGTGACAGTTTATTGAGAAATTTCACGCCTTACTTCAGGACAGACAATGAAATATCGTCGCGTGAAATCAGTAATTTTGAAAAGTATCTGAATAGTCTTATGGATGATTATGAATTATCTCACAAACCTTTGCCGGCAGCTCTGAAGAATAAGATATTCCATGAACTGATCACAATAATAACGGAGATCTATTGGAAAGGGATACTGGAAACTGACGCAATTGGTGGTGCGTATGGGCAAAGTTTCAAAGAAGTAACAATTATAAATGGCAAGATCGCGGAAAAAAAGCCGTTTACTTCATTCTACCTGCAAAAGACTGCTTATCAGGCTGCTGAGCAAAAGAGAAAAGAAATGATAGAAAACTATGGAAAGAGTTCAGTCTTTCCGGTTCGAGATTTCCTTGAAGTTGTAGCTTTTTACAATTTCATCAAACCCAATCTGATCTACGATTCACAAACCTCCTCAGCTGTAAAAGAAAGGATGTTAAATGAAATAAGTCCCAGCAGGGGAATGATACAGGAGGGTGAGCTGATAATCAGCCGTGGAGAAATAGTAAATGATTCAAAATTCCTGATTCTTGAATCGCTCAGGGACGAATCGGAGAGAAGACTTGGGATGTACGACCGGTGGCTTGTGGTGCTTGGAAGACTTATACTTGTATGCTCATGCTATATTGCACTTTACCTTTTCATGTACAATTTCAGGTTTGATGTACTCAGCTCAACTCATAAGACATTTTTCATAATCCTGATAATACTTCTTTTCATTGCTATCATAAGGCTGATGCTTTATGCGCCTTCCGATGTAGTTTTCCTTGTTCCCATGGCGATAATTCCCATACTGATCAGAACATTTTACGATTCGAGGCTCGCTCTTTTTGTTTATCTCATTGCCATTATGCTGGCTGGATTCATAGTACCAAACTCCTTCGAGTTCGTTTTTATCAGTTATCTGGCGGGTGTAATAGTAATATTTTCACTGACGAACATTAACAGGAGGGCTAAGCTGTTTTTCACTGCATTCATGGTTTTTTTAGCATACTCGGTTGTTTACTTCGGTATTGGGGTAATGCAGGAGGGGAGCCTTGAGAACATGAGGTGGCGTAATTACATATGGTTTGCAGGAAATGGAGTTTTACTACTGCTATCATATCCACTCATTTTTGTTTTCGAAAAGACATTCAGATTCCTTTCTGATGCGACCCTTTTCGAACTGTCTGATACTAACCAACCTCTTCTTCGCAAGCTCTCTGAGGAAGCTCCCGGATCGTTCCAGCATTCGTTGCAGGTAGCGAATCTGGCTGAGGAAGCCGCAAGGGAGATAGGGGCAAATAATCTTCTTGCAAGGACTGGAGCGCTTTATCATGACATCGGTAAAATTGTAAAATCGGAGTACTTTATTGAGAATCAGTCGGAAGGTTTCAGCCCTCACGACAAGCTTGATCCGATAAAAAGCGCTAGAATAATCATAGATCATGTAAAGGAAGGTGTTGAACTTGCCCGCAAATATAAGCTCCCTTCCCAGATTATTGATTTTATCCAGACCCACCATGGGACTTCTGTAGCATATTACTTCTACAAAAAATTCCTGGATGAAAATCCTAAACGATTTGACATGCAAAAGGATTTCTCATATTCTGGTCCGAAACCCTTTTCCAAAGAAACAGCTATCGTTATGATGGCTGATGCAGTTGAGGCATCATCACGTACTCTTCAGGTATATACAGAAGAAAAGATCAGTGATCTTGTGGACAGGATAATATATCTTCAGGAACAGGATGGACTTTTTTCAGAGACGCCCCTTACATTCAAAGATATAACAGATATTAAAAGAGTCTTTGTAAAGCGTCTTTCGAATATTTATCATGCAAGGATTGTCTATCCAGAGAGATAGTCGGGACTTTTTCATCGCATGTCGATGATCTCTACTCCCTTGTGTTTACCGGGCTCAAAAACAAATGTTGTGCTGTCAGGATTTTTCTTCAGATCGTATGAGATCACATCAACGATTACGTTTACTCCATTTTTGTATTTATATTCAAGGTTTTTTAGATCCAGCACAGGCTTTCCAATTTTCAGCCTTATCCTTACATGATCACTATTAAGGTCTTCAGGATAAAGATCGATAAGATATGAATCGGTTCTTTCCTCAAGAAGCCTTGATTTATAACCTTTTTTGTACCATGTAAAGATAAGCGAAGGGCGGCTTTGGAAAGAGTCATCTACCTTTTGAGGATTTGTTATTGTGACTTCGTTCTCTGCCGGAAGGAAGTTCCATGATGTAACTCCGTTGTACCAGATAATATTATCTTCAAGATCCAGCTTGTATTTGTCTCCTGCAATAATAACAGAGCCTCTGATGGAACTTCGGGTATTGTCAACCTGGTTTTCCGTGAGGAGGTTAAATTCCATCGACACAGAGGGAGCATTCAGAGCTTTTGCGGAAAACCTGTCAAGTACAGCAATAGCGGCGGGATCATTCTGTGAAAATCCAAGAATGCTGATGAAAAACAGCAGAAAAGTAATTAATAAGTTTCTACTCATCATAAATGGTTTAATCCAGGCTCTTCAAAATCTGTTCCAAATGCATGAAATCAGAGACCAGCACTTCTCTGGCCTTGCTTCCTTCAAAGGGACCGACGATGGAAGCAGCTTCAAGCTGATCAATTATTCTTCCTGCCCTGTTGTACCCTATCGACAACTTTCTCTGGATCAGTGAGGTAGATCCCTGCTGATGCTGGACCACGAGCCTTGCAGCTTCATCAAACATCGGGTCTCGCTTTCGAAGATCAATCTCTTGTGGCCCGGTTTCACTGTCGTCGATATATTCTGGCAGATGCATGGCATCGGGATATCCCTGCTGTGATCCGATAAATTCTGTCAGTTCTTCTATTTCCGGAGTATCTATAAAGGCACATTGAACCCTAACCGACTCAGCGCCTGATGAAACCAGCATATCTCCCCGTCCAACCAGCCTGTCAGCACCGGTTGCATCGATAATAGTTCGTGAATCGATGGATGAGAATACCCTGAATGCTATCCTTGTCGGGAAGTTGGCTTTTATAAATCCCGTAATAATATTGGTTGAGGGTCTCTGGGTTGATATTATCAGGTGTATCCCTACAGCCCTTGCAAGTTGGGCGAGCCTTCCTATAGGCGGCTCAATCTCTCTGCCTGCTGTCATGATAAGATCGGCAAACTCATCAATAATAAGAACAATATAAGGAAGGTATCTGTGCCCTTTTTCAGGATTAAGCCTTCTCGAAATGAATTTCTCATTATATTCCTTAATATTTCGCGACTGAGCCTCCTTGAGAAGCTCAAGCCTGTTGTCCATTTCGAAGGTTAGTGATTTGAGGGTATTTATTACTTTCTGTGTGTCGGTAATTATTGCATCTTCGTCTCCTGGGAGCTTTGCCAGAAAATGGCGTTCAATCTTGGCATATAGAGGAAGTTCAACCCTCTTAGGATCAATAAGCACAAATTTAACTTCAGCCGGATGCTTTTTATAAAGAATAGAGGTGATTATAGCATTTATTCCTACTGATTTTCCCTGTCCGGTAGCTCCTGCAACAAGCAGGTGCGGCATTTTAGTCAGATCAACAATGTAAGGATCGTTTGTTATGGTCCTTCCGAGCGCGAGAGCCAGATCAAATTTCGTTTCCTGAAAGGCCCTTGAAGTTATTAGTGAACGCATGGAAACGATTTTTGGATTTTTGTTCGGTACCTCTATGCCTACTGTGCCTCGTCCTGGAATAGGTGCAATAATCCTTATTCCCAGTGCTGAAAGATTAAGAGCTATATCGTTTTCAAGTGATTTGATCCGTGAAATTTTAACTCCGCTTTCCGGAACAATTTCATAAAGGGTAACTGTGGGACCAACCGTTGCAGTCTTATGCCTGATATTTATTTTATGATCAGCAAGTGTTCTTGTTATTATGTCTTTGTTTTCAAGGACTTCACTGTCATCCGCGTCAGTTGAACTTTTATATTCTTTTAAAATTGAAACAGGAGGGAACTTATACCGTGAAAGATCAAGCCTCGGATCATAGTTTTCCATTATCTTCTGTACTTCTTCATCAGTAAGAATGCCGGTAACCGCAGGTCTTTTTATTTCAGGATGACCATCGCCCTCTACGCTTTCCGGTTTTGCGTCTTTGTCTACCTCATGTATTATTGATCCTTTCTGTGAGTATCCCGAATCGTACTCATCGAGTCCAGGTCTGTGAATGGAATATGAATTCCGATCAGAATCTATTTCTGAAGCAGAACCGTCATTGTCGATTTTTCCATCAATTTTGTCCTGACCTTCAGACATTTCATCATTCCCGTTATTATTATCTGATGTTCTGCCATAACTGATTACAGGGATTACGTTTTTTATCCTTGAAGGGATCTTTTGAGTAAATGTTTCCGGTTTGAATTTAAGTGCAAATATCAGGTATGCGAGGGTTAAAATAACAAGAAAAATGGCTGTCCCTGTCTTTCCTGCAAATGAATTCAACCACAGAGTAATTTTATAACCCTGAGCTCCTCCAGGTCCGGCATAAAGATAACCTCCTGCATTTCCGAAAATGAAACCCATTAAAAGTGACAATAAAATAGCCGCCAGAGTAAATTTCGTGACAAGTCTTAAAAGGTTGATTTTAGGAAAATTAAGCAGGTATAAACCAATAACACCGATAATTATTGGTATGAAAAAAGCTCCGTAACCAAAACCGAATCCTATAATCATCTTAGCCAGAAAATGACCGCTTTTGCCCGACCAGTTCTTTACTTTAATATCAGGTTCTGAAATTACCTGTGAATCAGAAAGACTAAGGTCTGTTTTCCACCATATCAGATAGGATATGCAAGCAAGCAGCAAATAAAAAGCAAAGCCGGTTATAAGTATCCCCATAACAAATTTAACTCTCTCATCAGTGATGAAAGAGCCGTGTTTACTCTTATTTCTACCGTTCTTTGCGGCTGATTCTTCCTTCTCCTTTTTCATTTCAGATTCTATATTAACAGGGTATATGGCAGTGTCACAACCATATTTACCTGAAAAGCATCACAAAGGTAATAAATTTGAGCTATCAGAGATTAAGGACAATAAGGATGAGAAAATGAAAAATGAATCACAGAATTTCTTTAGATACTATATGGCTCAGGAAACAAAGACTAAATGAAAAAAGAATCAATGATCTGCATTATTTTTCATCATAATATAATTTTGATTTTAAAGGTATGATGGAACCACACATGTTTTATAAAATTACATTTATGAGTGTTTGTTCTTGCAAAACATGTGGGTTTCATGATAAGAGAGCCTTCACAGGTTCACCATTTTGCTGATAACCTTTATCAGGTCCTTTTTAGAGACCTGGCTGAACCTCGACCTTCTTTCAAATATATCATCTTTAATCTCCTTTTTGTATACATTTGTTGCCACAAAACGGAATTCTGAATCTCCCATCAGATAGAAGAAACTCATGAGAACACCATCAATTTCAGCGTAAGGCGTTGAAGCATTTGGATTCTTAATTGGAATTTCATTAGTATACCAGATACTGTATTTTTTACCGGGATTTGACGGTAAACTTACTTCGGCATTTCTGCACTGAAGTCCACATATCACTGCCGTTTTTGAGGTCTCCTGTATATGCATCCCCTCCATTGACTCAAAACCAGGGTATGTTTCTCCAGGTTTTGACGGATAGTAATATTTCATTGTAAACAGGCTGAAATATGTATCGTAGATTTCCTTTGATGGGTTGGTCAGATTCGTAATTCCCGAGTTGCCAAAAGGGGACAGTAGTTCAAAAAGTACTTTATCATCTTTAAAATAGACAATCATTGTTTTTGGTAAAAACTCTACTGGCAGGGAGGATGAATTTTCAGGGTATTCTACATTGTAATGAATTTCGCCCTGGTCTATGTAATTTTCTCCGTTCTCTTTGCATGAAGAGCTGGCAAATATTGAGGTAATGAAAATAAGAAAAATATATCCGTACCTGATCACGCCCTGATCTGAATTAAGCTCATAAATGTAACCAATTTTTTTTATTATTATTCCTGATCGTGTCAAATATAAAAATTTGTCAGAAAATATGTTATTAAACATGTTTATAAACTAGTTGATTTTACATGTGTCCTAATGCTTTTGATCTTTATTTAATAGCTTTACGATCTTTGATTATCTGAAGGTTAATAAAAAGTTTGATAGATATGGGCAGGAAACTTGCAGTTGTAGCCCTTGGAGGAAATGCTCTTTTAAGGGGAGACCAGAGAGGTACAATAGATGAACAGGAGGAGAACACAACTCAGACTCTTGAAAACCTTGTTTTTCTTATCAATGAAGGTTATGATCTTGTGATTACTCATGGGAACGGGCCTCAGGTTGGGAACATTCTGATGAGGAATGATGCAGGGGAACAAATGTATAATATTGCGCAAATGCCTGTTGATATTTGTGTTGCAGACAGTCAGGGTGGAATAGGGTACATGATAGAAAGAATGTTCAGAAATGTTCTTAACAGGAATGGCATAAAAAAGAATGTTGTGTGCATAGTCACCCAGGTAATTGTAGATATTAACGATCCTGCATTCAATGATCCCCAGAAACGTATAGGAAAGATATATACCAAGGAGGAAGCTGAAGATCTGTCTTTAAGGAAAGGTTGGATTTTCAGGGAAGAGATCAAATCTGTCGGGGGATTCAGAAGGGTCGTTCCATCACCTTTGCCACGTGACATAATGAACAAGGAAATAATAAGAAAACTTGCCTGCGAAGGTAACATAGTTATTGCAGCAGGAGGCGGAGGTGTCCCGGTTTACATAGATGAAAAAAATGATGTTCGTCCGGCCGAGGCGGTAATCGACAAGGACCTTGCTTCTTCTCTACTTGCATCACTCATAAAGGCAGATGAATTTTACATACTGACCGATGTACCTTATATTTATATCAATTACCGCAAAGCTGACCAGGAAATAAAAGAATTCCTTAATTATAATGATGCGCTGAAATATCTTAACGAAGGTCAGTTTGCCAAAGGCAGCATGGCTCCGAAAGTTGAGGCTTGCCTTAACTTTATCAGGAACGGAGGCAGGATGAGTGTTATCACAGAGGCATTCAAACTGGCTGATAAGAAATACGGGTCGAAGATAACAATGGAATATGAAGAGTGAGTACTGCATTTGAAGGGAGACTATCCGAATCTTTATGAAATCTCCATGTATTTGCATGCACAAACAAAATAATATAATAATCAACTACATGGAGGTTCCGTCATACCTTTAAAATCAAAATTATATTATGATGAAACAAATTATGTAAATTTTCCTAACCGTAACCTTCTATACAAAGAAACAAACGGCTTTCAGTTATCCGGCCGCATCTTACATCTATCCGACTTCTTTTTTTAATGTGAAAATACTCTTGTTTTAAATTATTCAAATTTGATGAAAAAAAACTACTTTTACCACCTTCAGATTATCAACCATTCGACTTTATAATAATCGATTAACAAATACAGACATGCCAGTTAGTTTTCGTAACCGCAGCTTTCTCAAATTACTTGATTTTGAAACGGAAGAAATACAGTATCTGCTTGATCTTGCAGCTGAGTTGAAAAAGGCCAAAAAATCAGGCACTGAGAAACAATATCTTAAGGGGAAGAATATTGCCCTTATTTTTGAAAAGACATCCACACGTACAAGATGTGCTTTTGAGGTTGCAGCTTTTGATCAGGGGGCAAATGTTACATACCTTGGTCCGACCGGTTCTCAGATAGGACAGAAGGAATCGATGAAAGATACCGCCAGGGTACTTGGAAGGATGTATGATGGAATTGAATACAGAGGATTCGGGCAAAGGATTGTTGAAGAGCTTTCTGAATATGCCGGAGTCCCTGTGTGGAATGGTCTTACAAATGAATTTCATCCAACGCAGGTACTTGCTGATCTTTTGACCATGTCGGAACATAGCAACAAGCCTCTTAATCAAATATCTTTATGCTATCTGGGTGATGCACGTTACAATATGGGCAATTCACTTCTTGCCGGAGCTTCAAAAATGGGGATGGATTTCAGAACTGCAGCACCTCCTCAATTCCAGCAGGGAAAGGATCTTGTTGATCAATGCAGGATTGTTGCAAATAAGACAGGGGCAAAAATAATGATCACCGATGATCTTGATAAAGCTGTAAAAGATGTCGATTTTCTTTATACCGACGTTTGGGTATCTATGGGGGAACCCGACTCAGTCTGGGAAGAAAGGATAAATATGTTAAGGTCATACCAGGTAAATATGGAAGTGATCGCAAAGACAGGAAATCCCAATGTTAAATTTCTTCACTGTCTACCCGCTTTCCATAACCTTGAAACAAAGGTGGGAGAGGAGATCTTCAGGAAATTTGGCCTGAATGGAATGGAAGTAACTGAGGATGTTTTTGAGTCGGCCCATTCAGTGGTTTTTGATGAAGCTGAGAACAGACTTCATACAATCAAAGCAGTTATGGTTGCGACATTAGTTGGTTGAGGAGTAAGGGCTGGTGCCTTTCAGCCGAAAAAAGTGGAATCAATAATGCATGTTATGTGTTATTTACTGCACCCTTGTAAATCTCTTTAAGAATATCTTCTGACTTCAATCCTGGTTTTGTGGTAAATTTAGTGTATTGATTTTATTATGAGAATCAGGAGATAAGTTCTTTAACGAAGTAAAACGTCATAATAAATGAAGCAGCAAGTTTGAGGCCGATACCTGTAAGGAATCCAAGAAGGCTTCCGAATCCCGCTTTAAGTGCATATTTAATGTCATCCTTAAAAATTAGTTCTCCCACAAAGGCACCGATAAAAGGTCCGATTATTATTCCAAGCGGTCCAAGGAACAATCCAATGATAAGGCCAACGGTAGCACCACGGGTTCCGTATTTTGAGCCACCGAACCGCTTTGTTCCCCATACAGGCACGACATAGTCGAGTAATGTTACAAGTACTGCAATTATTGCCAGTGCTATGAGGATTTTAGACGAGAAATCAGCGAACTTTGAGAAATGCAGTAGTATCATTCCCAGATAGCTGAGGGGAGGACCCGGGAGTACCGGCACAAGACAGCCAATTATTCCAAGGATCATCAGAATAACAGCGAATATTAACAGGATATAGTCAGGCATTCAGAATGATACTTCTTTATTTTAATCCAAGATCGTCAAATTCGATGTTGGTAAACTCTTTTGATGAAAGGCTTTTTGCTTCCTGTTTTGTATCATCCTCAGGCTGTGGGTCATTTTTCAATGATTCATCATGGCCGTTGTCGATAAAGTTTACAGCATCTTTAAGGCCTTCGGTAAACTTTTCAAAATCCTCCTTGTAAAGGAATATTTTGTGCTTTTCGTAAAATACTTTACCCTCTTTCCCGAGCCTCTTTTTGCTTTCTGTAATTGTCAGATAATAGTCTTCTTTTCTCGTAGCTTTGACATCAAAAAAATAGGTTCTCTTTCCTGCTCTTACAACCTTGGTATAGATTTCTTCCTTGACAGTTTTTTCTTCAGTACCAATAATAGCTTCCTTAATTCCGGCTTCTTCTTCCATTTCTGCATCAGTTTAGGTTAGGCTGGTGTTATCTTTGTCAAAAGTAAAAATATTTTTTAAATATAAAACAAGCACCTTAAGTTGTATCTTATTTTAAAAATGTTGTTTTGAAGGAAGTGGAAAAAGCTTAATTTTGCAGCACAAATTCGAGGTTCTTTACTGATGATAAGCAGAAGACTTTTGCGAATCAAAGCCATGATGGCTTTGTATGCATTTAACAGGAGAGAGGATGGAAATCTTGAACAGGCCGAGAAGGAGCTTTTGTTCAGCATAAACAAGACCTATGATCTCTACCACCTTCTCCTGCTGCTTGTTCTTGAAGTGGCCGATGTTGCATCGGATAAAATAGACCAGGCGCTTCAGAAAAGGATGCCTACACCTGAGGACCTTAATCCGAAAAGAAGATTTATTGATAACAAGGTTATTGCCCAGCTACGAACAAACAAGGCATTAAATGATTATGTGTCATCAAGGAAACTGTCTTGGTCGAATTATCCGCATATACCAAGGCTTATGTATAATAAGATGATCACATGGAAGAAATATGAGTCATATATGGCTTCCGATGAACACAATTATTCAAATGACAGAAAATTCATTACAAGCCTTATTACAGAGCTATTTGCAGCTTCGGAAGATCTTGAGGCGAATTTTGAGGAGCAAAGTATTTATTGGAATGATGATACCGAGTATGTTGTCATGATGATCGAAAAAACTCTAAAGAAATTCAGACCTGAGTCGGGAGAGGATACTCAACTCATGCCGCTGTTCAAGAACAAGGAAGATGAAGAGTTTGTAAAGCTCCTTTTCCGAAAGGCGGTTCTTCATACACAGGAGTGTACAGAACTGATTGACAATAATACAACAAACTGGGAGGTTGAACGAATTGCTCTGATGGACATCATTGTTATGCAGCTGGCAATAACGGAAATTCTTGAGTTTCCTGAGATTCCTGTCAAGGTTACACTTAACGAGTATATTGAAATAGCAAAATATTATTGTACCTCAAAAAGCAGTACATTTGTCAATGGTATTCTCGACAATATAGTAAAGGAGATAAGAGAAAAGGGCCTTTTTAATAAGTCGGGGAGGGGTTTGGTGGGTGAAGAAATTGTTACAAAAACTAAATGAGCTGAATTTTTATAATGGCAATGAGAAGGTTTATATCACTGGCTTTATTAATTCTGTTTCTGACAGGTTGTAATCATGACAGGGGAAAAGCTGCTAATGGGGAAATCTCATCGCAGACAGGGGAAGCTGAATTAGTTTTCAGCAAGTACGAACATGATTTTGGAAAAGTGACAGAGGGTGAAAAGGTGGCTTATGTCTTTTCTTTTGAGAACAAAGGTACCGGCTCCCTGGTACTCAATTCAACTTCAACAAGTTGCGGATGTACAGTTACCAAGTATGATTCCAAGCCTATTGGTCCAGGCGGCCATGGTACTCTGGAGGTGGCTTTTAACACTTCGGGAAGAAGCGGGAAACAGACCAAGAGCATAACGGTTCATTCAAACTCCAAAACACCGGTAGTGATTCTGAAAATATCCGCTGAAGTGGTTCAGAGGAACAATAAAAAATAAGATTTAAAACTTTTTTTAACCAATAATCAATAAATTAAAATTATGAGCAATCTGGCTTTTTTGTTTTTAATGGGTCAGCCCGCCGGCGGTACAACCGGACAGAGCAATGCCCTTGTCACATTTCTTCCTCTTCTTCTTGTTTTTGTGGTGTTCTATTTTTTCATGATCAGGCCTCAGATGAAAAAACAGAAAGAAATGAATAATTACAGGAATTCTCTTAAGAAAGGTGACAGGGTCGTAACAACCGGAGGAATCTACGGGAAGATATCTGAGGTAAAAGACAATTACGTAATGCTTGAGGTAGGAGGGGATCTTAAACTTAAGGTTGACAAAAGTGCACTGCTAAAGGATACAACTTCCGGAGAATAAAATTAACCATCATAAATCTGCTGGGTGAGTGACAAATTAGGGATATGGCTTAGAAAACAGGCAGGCAAGGGAATAAGCAGAATCGACAGGGATTATTTTGTTTTTGGTTTCTTTCTCTTGTTGTCTTTTGTTTTCTGGTACCTTAATTCGCTTGGCAAGGAGATCGAAACGGAGATCAGATATCCTGTTCGTTATATCAACTTTCCTAAAGAAAGGGTGCTTGCTGAGGAACTACCATCGCGGTTGAGCCTTTACCTTAAAGGCCCCGGTTACGAAATCCTGAAACTGAAATTATCAGGCAACAGGGCACCTGCAATTCTTGACATTTCGACACTCAGTTACAGGCGTGTTCCCGGAAGCAGGGACCTAAGCTATTATCTCAAAACGTCTACAATTATTCCAAAACTGAAAAATGATCTCAGATCAGAATGTCAGATCCTATATGTAAGACCTGACACCCTCTTCTTTAAATTTGATCGATTAGTTGCTAAAAAGGTACCAGTAGTATCATCCGTAGAAGTAATCACAGACAGGCAGTATTTCATAAAGGGCGGAATACGTATTGAACCTGACTGCGTAAAGATTTCAGGACCTAAGAGAATACTGGACACTATATCATTTATAAGAACAAAATACAGAAAGTATACCGGGGTAAGTGAGACCTTAAAAAAGAACATAAACCTGGATTTGCCTGATCACATGTCTGTTTCCGCCCGGAAGGTTTTAATAACAATACCGGTGGAACAATTTACCGAGGCAGAGCTTACTGTTCATGTAAAAATCCTTAATCAACCTGATTCTATTGATATTAAAATCTTTCCAGACGTTGTAAAAGTAAGGGGTCTTGTTGCTGTAAATGATTTTAAGAAACTTTCTGAAATACCTTGTGAAGTGATTCTCGACATAAGTAAAGTTAACTTAAGGTCGGCTGATCGGATTCCATTGGAAATCCGTAATGTTCCTCCTTTCTTAACTTCACTGAGAATTACTCCCGCGGATGTGGATTTTCTGATAGAGAAAAAAACAAAATGAAAAAACCATCTGACTCTGTTTTCAAGTTAGGGGTTACCGGAGGAATAGGAAGCGGTAAAACGACTGTATGCAAGGTATTTAACATACTAGGGATACCTGTTTTTTCGGCTGATTTCGAAGCCAGGTTAATAATGGATAACAATCCGTCGGTAAAAAACAACATAAATTCAGCTGTGGGAAGGGATATGTATCAGAACGGACTGCTTGACAGAGCTGAACTTGCAAGTATGATATTCAATGACAAAACCCTTCTATCTAAGGTTAATTCAATAGTTCACCCGGTTGTATTTGAAAGTTTTATCGCCTGGTCGGCCAAACAGACAGCACCTTATGTAATAATGGAGGCTGCAATTCTTTTTGAAAGTGGTGCCTCAAAGCTTGTTGACAGAGTTCTTACCATTGTGACTCCGATGGAAGAAAGGATAGAAAGGATGCTGCGGGGGAACAAGCTCACAAGGCAACAGATATTGGAACGCATTAATAATCAGACAGATGATGATACGAGGGTCAGAAACTCTGATTACGTTATCTATAATTCTGAAAATGATCTGATTTTACCTGCAATTCTCAAGGTTCATGAGGAAATCATTAATTCTCTTAAAAAGTAACTGGTTATGGGCAGGTTTGCAAAATGGATAGGGGGGGGCCTTGGTTTCGTAATGGGCGGCCCTATCGGAGCACTTCTTGGATTCCTGGTAGGTTCGATGGTCGATAGTACTACTGTATCAACAACAACATATTCACAGCCTGTTCAGAAAACAGCACGGGGAGATTTTGGGATAAGCCTTCTTGTACTAATCGCCGCAATGATGAAGGCCGACGGGAAGGTTGTAAAAGCCGAGCTTGATTATGTCAAACAATTCTTTCTCAGGCAATTTGGTCCTGAATCATCCCGTGAGGCACTAATGATGCTAAGGGATATTCTAAAACAGGATATACCGGTAAAAGATGTATGCTTTCAGATCAGCAGGAATATGGATTATTCATCCCGGCTTCAGCTTGTTCATCTTCTTTTTAACATTTCAGTATCAGATGCTACAGTCCATGCTGCTGAACTTGAGGCAATTGAAAAAATGTCAGGTTACCTGGGTATTAATTTCTCTGATTTCACTTCAATAAAAAATATGTTCGTGCCTGAAACTGACTCTGCTTACAAAATTCTGGAGATTGAGTCAACGGCCACAGATGAGGAGGTTAAGAAGGCTTACAGGAAGATGGCTTTGAAATACCATCCCGACAAGGTGAGTCATCTTGGAGAGGAATTCAGAAAAACTGCCGAGGAGAAGTTCAAAAAGGTAAATGAAGCATACGAAAGGATCAAGAAAGAAAGAAATATTGTTTAGTGTATATTTGCAGAACGGGAATATTCATAAAAAATGAGATTAAATTTGCCAAATACGAAGCTTTATGATTTTAAAAGATATTGTAGCGATCTCAGGCCAGCAGGGTCTTTTTAAGTTTATCGCTCAGGGAAAGAACTCAATGATCGTTGAGCATATTGAAACAGGTAAGAGAAGCAGTGCTTTTAGTTCTGCACGCGTAAGCTCACTAGAAGAGATTTCAATTTTCACCGAAAGTGAGGATCTGCCTCTGGAAAAAGTGTTTGACAGGATTTTCGCCAAAGAAAATGGTGGCGAGGCTATAGACCCAAAATCGGATCCTGAACAACTCAGAAAATACTTTGAGGCAATTGTTCCAGATTATTCAAAAGAAAAGGTATATATAAGCGATATAAGGAAAGTTGTATTATGGTACAATATCCTCCAGCGTAAAAATCTTCTTATTCCTAAGGAATCAGAAAAAGATGCAGAACCTGATTCTGTTGAACCGGAAACCGAAAAAGAAGCTGATTCCGGAACAAATGCAGGAATGAAGAGAAAAAAAGAAGCGGAAATATAGATTCAATGGGAATCAGCAGATTGAATTTCGGTGGAAATGAAGTTATTTATGACTATTCACGATCGAAGATAATTATTGTGCCTGTCCCCTATGACATGACCAGCACATGGATCAGGGGGGCAGACAAAGGACCAGAAGCGATTTTGGAGGCATCGGTCAATCTTGAGTTCTATGATGTAGAGACATCATCAGAGGTCCATCTCAAGGGTATACATACTATTGCTCCCATTAAGGAAGATTCAACTCCTGAAAAACTGGTTAATGCTGTATGCTGTAAAGTCTTATCACTTATTGATGACAAGAAATTTCCGGTAATAGTTGGGGGAAATCATTCAATCAGCATTGGAGCCGTAAAGGCTTTTTCAATGAAATATGATAAGATTACCGTCCTTCAGCTCGATGCACATTCAGATCTCCGCGACGAGTATGAAGGATCACGGTATAATCACGCTTGTGTGATGGCCAGGGTACGAGAGTATACCCCGATAGTCCAGCTGGGAATTCGCAGTATGTCTGCAGAGGAGAGAAAAAATGCTGTAATGGACCGAATTTTCTTTTCTCATGAACTTTATCGGGATAAGAGTCTTTACCGGAAGGCAATCAGCATGCTGACAGAAAATGTTTACATAACGATCGACCTTGATGTTTTTGATCCTTCACTGATACCGTCGACAGGTACTCCGGAGCCTGGGGGGCCTTGTTATTATGAGATAATGCATTTTTTGCATGATGTTGCTTTAAGCAGAAATGTTGTTGGATTTGACATTGTTGAACTCTGCCCTGTATCCTCCAATAAGGCTCCTGATTTTGTGGCTGCCAAAATCATCTATCAGTTGCTAAGCTACATATTTGCCTGATCTTCTTTTTTTGCTTTTTCCCACATCTCATTCATCTGATCAAGGCTCAAGTTTTGCAAAGGAACACCCTTTGCAATTGTTTCTTTTTCGAGGTAATTAAAGCGATTAATGAATTTCCTGTTTGTTCTTTCAAGGGCAGCTTCCGGATCAATCCCGTACAACCTTGATGCGTTTATTATTGAAAAAAGAAGATCACCAATCTCTGATTCGATACCCCGGGGATTAAGATTGTCAATTTCATTTTTCAACTCGTTCAGTTCCTCAGCAACCTTATCCCATATCTGTTCACGTTTTTCCCAGTCAAAGCCCACACCTCTTACTTTTTCCTGGATCCGGTTTGCTTTAACTATCGCCGGAAGAGAAGATGGCACTCCCGACAGAACAGGTTTTTCCGACTGACCTTCTTTAATCTTCAGATGCTCCCAGTTCCTCTCAACTTCAGAAGAGTCAGATACTTTTATGTCAGAAAATACATGCGGATGCCGGTAAATCAGTTTCTGATTTATCCCTTCCAGTACATCTGACATTGAAAACAATTTCTTCTCTGAGCCTATTTTTGCATAGAATACAATATGAAGCATAAGGTCACCCAGTTCTTTTCTTATGCCATCATCGTTTCCCGATATTATTGCATCTGCCAGTTCGTAGGTTTCCTCAATGGTCAGTTTTCTAAGACTTTCATTTGTCTGTTTCCTGTCCCAGGGGCATTTTTCCCTAAGTTGATCAATGATGTCAAGCAGTTTATTGAACTCAGCGCAAGCTTTTTCTTTGTCTGTCATCTTCCATTAGTCTTAAAACAACTGATCAGGTTGAGCCTCTTTTTGAATACTATCGACCCTTATGGTGGAGCCCACATCCAGGCTAAGCAGTTCTGATACATTTTCACCATTTATAGAGATCTCAAGCAGATCGAGTGTATTGAATCTGGCCAACAGTTCACCTGCAGGTGCATCACCATAAGTTTCAGATATATGATCAGTATAATTCTTATTGCTTTGTATCAGAATCCTGAATTCCTTCCCTTTAAAAACACGATAGAATATTTCCCTGGTAATATTTGATATTGCATTACCATATGAATCGATGAATATAATGCTCCCAATAATAATATCCTTATCAAGTGTCGCCCTGATAGGTAGTCTTTCACTTATTTTTTCAATCGGTCTCCCAATCTGGGAGAGCTCTTTGCCGGAAAAGATTTGTGCCGCAGTTTTCGCATAAAGATCAAGCTCATCCTTTGATCCGGAACGATCTATCCTTACTATTTCGTCAGGTTCGGAATTGAGTATCAGAAAGAAAATCCCGTTATCAGTACCTATGAAATAATGTCCTTTTGATCTGACTGCTAAGTATTCCTCATCCTTAACAGCTTCTGAATGAACGCATATAATATGGATGGACCCGGATGGATAATTAAGAAATGTATTTCTTACAACAAATGATGCATGAGAAATATTAAAAGGCGGAATAGAATTAGCATTGTCAATTATTGTGGCTCCCGGGCATAAGCTGCATAGTTTGCCTTTAATGATACCATTGTAAATATCATCTGGTCTCCATTCGGTTGTTAATGTAATTACCGGCATCAGGAAAAAACTTAGGACAAAGATAATCTTATAAAGAAAAAATAAGCTTACTTTTGTGTGCTTCAGTGTATCTTTTTTCTGGCAAAAGGTTATCATTTTAGTAATTAATGACAGAGGTTGTAATTTTTCTTGAAGACATCGATCCTGTAATTTTTTATGGTGCGAATAATGCACTGCTTGATAAAATCCGTGGTTTTTTCCCGAAGCTAAAGATCATTGCCCGTGGCAACGAGTTGAAGTGCATAGGGGAGGAGATCGAAATTACATTTTTTGCTGAAAGATTTAATGAACTGATCGAATACTACAGGAAATATCACAGGCTTGAGGAGCAGGACCTCGAAAAGTATTTTTTTGACAGAGAGCACATGAAGTCAGCCTCAACAGGTGATTTTGAACAGGTCATAGTCTTTGGCACAAGCGGAAAACCGGTTAGGGCAAGGACTGTAAACCAACTGCTACTGGTAAATGATTACCGGGTTAATGATCTGGTTATTGCCGAAGGTCCTGCTGGTACCGGAAAGACTTATACCTCTATAGCCCTGGCTGTAAGGGCACTCCGGGAAAGAGAAGTAAAAAAGATAATCCTTACGCGTCCAGCTGTAGAAGCCGGTGAGAGACTTGGCTTTCTTCCGGGCGATATGAAGGAAAAGCTTGACCCTTATCTCCAACCATTATACGATGCGCTTCACGATATGATTCCGTTCAAGAAACTGGAAACATGGCTCGAAGATGGAACCATTCAAATCGCCCCACTTGCATTTATGAGAGGCCGTACGCTGGAAAATGCTTTTGTGATACTTGACGAGGCACAGAATGCAACAGTAAGCCAGCTCAAAATGTTCCTTACCCGAATGGGCATAAGTTCTAAATTCATACTGACAGGCGATACCACACAGATCGACCTCCCAAAGAAAAATGAGTCAGGGCTTCTTCAGGCTATGAAGATACTTGAAAATATCGAAGGGATTTCAATAATCAGATTTGACGAACGGGATATTGTCAGGCACCGGCTGGTAAAGAAAATAGTAAAAGCATACGAACAGGAAGAAAACGGAAGCAGGAACACTGGTAATTGAGACTGATTATTAATTATAATAACCATCAGAAGGCCAAAATTCAGAAGGTCAGCGCTGGAAAGAAAGGATAACAAGTAATCATTAAGTTAATTATAAGTTAATAAAAAACTATGAAACCCACATGTTTTGCAAACACAAACACTCATAAATATAATTTTATAAAACATGTGTGGTTCTATCATACCTTTAAAATCAAAATTATATTATGATGAAACAGACAATTATTGACTCTGAATTTGATTTCCCAGGTCAAATGGGTATATATAGGGGAAAAGTAAGGGATGTTTATAATATTGATGACAAATATCTTCTAATGGTTGTATCCGATAGAATTTCAGCATTTGATGTGGTACTTCCCAAAGGTATTCCCTATAAGGGACAGGTATTGAATCAGATTGCAGCAAAATTTCTTGATGCAACAGCGGATATTGTCCCAAACTGGAAGATTGCAACCCCTGATCCGAATGTAACATTTGGTTACAAGTGCAAACCTTATCCTGTTGAAATGATAGTAAGAGCATATCTTACTGGAAGTTCATGGAGACTCTACAAGTCAGGCTCCAGGGAGATTTGTGGAATAACACTTCCTGATGGTATGAGGGAGCATCAAAAGTTTTCTAAACCAATTATCACACCCACAACAAAGGCAGAGCATGGTAGTCATGATGAAGACATCTCACCCTCAGAAATTGTCAAAAGGGGTCTTATCTCAAAGGAAGAATATGACCTGATTGAAAAATTCACCATGGAAATATTCATACGGGGATCTGAAATAGCTGCTGAGCATGGTCTGATTCTTGTAGATACAAAATATGAATTTGGAAACAAGGATGGTCAGATTATGCTTATTGATGAGATAAACACCCCCGACTCATCACGTTATTTCTATGCAGATGAATATCAGGATCGTTTTGACAAAGGCCTGCCTCAAAAGCAGCTTTCAAAGGAATTTGTAAGGGAATGGCTTATGGAAAATGGATTTCAGGGTAAGGAGGGCCAGAAGGTCCCCAATATGCCCGATGAATTTGTTAATCAGGTTTCGGAGAGATACATTGAACTTTATGAAAAAATAACCGGTGATAAATTTGAGCCATCCGACATTAACGATGTGCCAGGAAGAATCGAAAGGAATTGCACTGGGTTTTTGAAAGAATTCAGCCTGTGTTAAAACATGAATTATAATAACCGAATAACATGAAAGGATGACCGAAGGATTTATTTTCATGAGGGTGTTCAGGCAAAAACTATTATCAATACCGGTAAAAGAGATTCTGGTTCTTACTGTAATGATTTTTTTATCTGCAACATTTCCTTCATCTGCACAGGTTGTTGTTGAAAGATCGAAGGATAAGGCAATAATCGCAGGTGAGTCTTATTATATTCATATTGTAAAAAAGGGACAAACTGTATATTCAATCTCGAGGGCATACGGAATATCTGTTGAACAGCTGGAACATGAGAATCCTACTGCTCGCGGTGCTCTTAAGGAAGGATCAAGTCTGAGGATCCCAGTGAAAATCGTCTCTCCGGAGCCTGCCGGACAACCCGTACCATACCGGCATACCATGCATAATGAGGAAAAGTTTATTTACCATATTCTTAATAAGGGAGAGACAATATATTATCTGTCAAGGAAATATCAGGTTTCCGAACAGGATATTACAGAAGCTAATCCAGGCCTTGATATAACCAGGATCACAGTCGGCTCTGAAATTGCTATTCCACGAAAACACATTGAAGTTGTTAAAACCATTCCATCAGATGTTCCCGATAGTGAATTCCGGCACAAAGTTTCAAGCGGGGAAACCCTTTCTTCAATTGCGAGGGAATATGGAGTTTCTCTAAGAGACCTGAGGAAGGCCAATCGAAACATCCGATTCCCAAAAGTAGGTGATTATGTGATTATTCCGGGAAGGGAACAGCAAGAAAAAGATATTATTGAAGAAGTCCAGGCTGATACATTAAAAGAAACTATTGATACTGTAAGCATTCAATTTGTTAAACCTGGAGAATATGTACATATCCATAGCCTGAGCGGTTCGATTGATGTAGCCGTCTTACTTCCATTTTATCTCCGTGAAAATGCCCGCAGAATCGATACAGATTCCTCTAAAACCATAAAAGGCAAAAAGGAGTATAGAATTACTTCCAGACCGGAAGACTGGATCTATCCGCCAAGTATTGAATTTGTAGAGATGTATGAAGGAATTTTGCTGGCTGCCGATACTCTACGATCAATCGGACTTAATATAAATATCCATACCTACGACGTTGGAAACGATACCATAGAAATAAAACGCCTGATAAGATCCGGTTCGCTTTCGGGGATGGACCTCATTATTGGTCCGGTATATTCAAGGAATCTTTCCATTGTGGCAAATTATGCCAGGGAGATGGAGATTCCGGTGGTGTCGCCAGTATCGTTGTTAAGCAGTTCTCCACTTAAGGACAATCCGAATCTTTTCATGGCAGTATCATCAATGAAAGCAGTAGAGAGAGCTATTGCAAGAAAAGTAGCTGACTATCCCGGCCATAATATTGTATTGGTCCACTCATCAAATCCGGAAGAACAGGTTGATATTAACCAGTTTAAAAAACTCATTTCGGATGAAATTGCTAGAAAACAACCATTCGTAAATGTTAGGATTAAAAGCATCCCCTTTTACAGCAGGTCTGAGTATGGAGTCGATTCGGTTATGCGATTGTCAAAGGCTTTGTCGGCAGAAATGGGGAACATTGTTATTATTGCCTCGGAAAGTGCTCCGGTTATTAGTGAGTCTGTCATGGAGGTCAGGAATCTGTCACGTAAATTCGACATAAAGGTATTTGGATATCCCGAAATGCGAGAACTCAGTAATATTGACCCCAAATTCCTCTTCGACCTTGGTGTTATGGTTTATTCGCCTTATTGGATTGATTATTCAGGTGAGGACGTAAAAAGGTTCATTTCACACTTCAGAAAGAAGTTTTACATGGAACCTTCACAGGAGAGTTATGCCTGGCAGGGTTATGACATCACTTACTATTTTCTGAGCGGAATCGCCCTTTATGGTAAGAATTTTATCATGCACCCGCAGATACATAATCCTGACCTGCTCCATACCGATTTCGATTTCAGAAGAAAAGGAATAAGTGACGGGTTTGAGAACCATAAGCTTTTCCTTATCAGGTACAACAACGATTATAATCTGGTTCTGGTAAAGGATGATAATCGGGAACCTGGAAGACCTGAAGATGACTGAATTTCTTTCTTTTATCTGCAGGATTATTTTGTTAATGAAAATTAACAAATTGGAATATTTGCATTCTTTTAATTGTCTAATTATTATATGATCATAGGATCCTTTAAAGACAGGGATGACAATGATCTTGTTGAAGCGTCTGTTAAAGGCGATAAACTGGCATTTGGAGAGATTGTAAACCGTTATCAGAATATGGTTGCTCGTACTGTAAAGGGAATGCTCGGGGATTCGGTCATTTCTGAAGATATCGGACAGGAGGTTTTCATAAAGCTTTATAATTCACTTCCCACGTTCAGAGGTGAATCAAAGCTTTCCACATATATTCAGAAGATGGCTGTTAACTTCAGCATTAATGAGATACGCCGACGTAAAAGATTTCTATCAATGTTTGCATTTAAGGAGAATGAGGAAATGCATAACCTTGAGTTTGCAAGCGGTGATGAAGAACAAAAATCAGAGGCAAAAGAACTTGTCGACAAGGCACTAAGCAGGCTCGATCCAAAATTCAGGATAATTGTTGTTATGAGATTGCTACAGGGATATTCAACCAAAGAGACTGCTGAAATCCTTGATCTGCCTGTAGGAACTGTCCTTTCCCGGCTGGCAAGGGCACAGGGACAGCTTAGAACTATTCTGAAGGAATTATAGTCTTATGAAGGCATTATGTATGATTACGCTTAACAAAACAACGAAGTTATAAGGCAAAATGCTTGATATGGAATAATTTAATAAAGAGTTTTCGTGTGAGGGCTGACGAATTAAAAAAAATGATAATAATGTCACTGGAAAGTGATCCCGCTACAGGTACACTTCCAGATGAACTGGAGGAAGCCGGTGTTACTTACAGGTTTAAGGATGATTTTGCGGAAATGATAATGAAAAGACTGGAGGCAGCAGAATCTTTACCACCAGCTGACTCTGAATTCTTTATTAATATGTGGCTGGCCTTTTACCGTGTTGCATTGACAGGCATTGCTGCGATAATCCTTCTGCTGATATCTATGCTCCTGGGCCAGGGCACACTTTCATTTGATTCGATTCTGGGGCTTGGAGATCTGCATGATGAAAGTATAATTTGTTTATTGACAGGAAATTGATCATATCATGAAACTGAAACCTTTGATTTTAGTTATTATCACATTAATAATCGGATTCTTCATAGGAATGCTTACCTCAGCACAGCTCAGGTTTCACAGACTTAAACCGGTAAGAGTATATTTTTCTGATGAACGCTTCAGGGAAGGAATAATCAGGACAATCCAGCCTGATGAAAAACAAAGGGAGCAGATTGAACAGATTCTCGACAAATATGCCAGGATCAATGGTGAGACCCAGAATAAATTCAGGAGGGAAATGGAGTCAAATATCAGGGCATTCAGGAAGGAGATGGATTCAAAGCTTACCAGGGAACAGATTGCCCGTTTGAGGGAGCTGGATGAGAGAAGGCAGGAAATGATAAGTAATGAGAGAAGAAGAAGAAGAGATGACACAACAAGTTACAAGCGCCGTGGCGAAAGATTTCCTCATGACACCGGTTCTTATTTACCAAAGCCAAGGATGTTTGATATGCCGGGTTCTGCCACACCATCACAGGGCCAGAAAGAATACCCTGGATCTGACACATCATCGAGCAACTGAGAAAGCCACAAAATCGAGGATTATAGGCAGGTCCTCAGGATTTACCCCCAGCGATACTAGTAAAGGCTGATCGTCCACGAATACAGAGATAAATTCCTCGAGTGAGATTTCGTTTGTTCCAATACTCAGAAGGTATAGATCTGCTGCTTCTTTTTTCTTCCCGCGGCACAGGGCAAGATGGCCCTTGTTAATATAGTCATGAGCATTAAGGTACCCTGAAGCCATCCGGTCATAATATTTCTCGGAATCGTCAAACCGGCCCAAAGCAAGATAGCAGAAAGCAATAGGTCGAAGTATTTTGAGGTTTCCCGGATCATTATACTCCACCTTGAAATAGTATTTCAGGGCTGACTCATAATCATTCAGATCAAGATAACAGTGACCTGTCATAATTGCAGTATGTATATTACCCGGATCCATAGCCCCGGCTTCAAGATAGTATTCTAACGCTTCTTCCTTTCTGCCAAGCCTTCTGAGGCAGAGTCCGATCTTTTTCAGGGTCCATACTTTTCTCTCTATAAGCTCTGCTCTCTGGTAAAATCGGAGAGCATCCTCGTAATTGTCCGTATTCTGGTAGCAGAATGCAATCTTTTCATACAGCTGAGATTCATCAGGCCTGGTATTCAATTGCTTAAGAAAGAGCTCCAGTGCATCCGAATAGTAATTTTTACTGAAGAAGTAATCAGCCAGGCCTGCTTCAGCTTCAGGAGCATTACAGGTCAATCTGAAAACTTCTGAATTGTATATGTCAAGTTTCCCTGTAAACAGATCCTCAAACTCCTTTTTATAGGGTGACAACTTGAAAAATCTGTAAAGATCTTGCAGATATTGAGTTACGTTGGTCCGGAAATTTCTGAATGGATCAACTGATGATTCGGTTTCTTCATTCTGTCGCAGGGCATCAAGCTCCATACTGAATACCTTAAGCATCATACCTTTTTGCGATGATGGTAGATATTTCAAATTCAGAAGCAGAGAGAACTTATCGGAATTACATATAAAAGGAGTCTTATAAAGAGCTTCTGCAAGTTCATTGGTACCTTTGCCAAGAATCTCATCCCTGAAAATCTCATTTACCAGCTCATGATCGGGATGGAAAGGTGCAAACCAGTTCTGAAAGTCCTTGAAGAAATCAAAATGCTTCAGATTGGCAAAAGCCGACATGTAAACATCAGCTCCTTCCATCTGAAGTTTCGTGAGTTCTTCCATTGTTTTGAAGATCTCTTCAGATTCATTGAACATATCTGTCCAGTCAGGATTTTTATCCTCATTCTTATCATTTGGCAGGATATTATCAAGGTCAAACTTTTCTTCAATCCTTGGTTTTAACCTGGCTACTTTCGGAAGTATCTCATCGTGGAGTTTTTTGCTAAGGTTCTCTGTCTCGCGCGATCTGATAGTCTGCAACACAATTATTCTGCATCTTTCCCTGAATGTGTCATTCTTGCTGATAGTTTTTATTCTTTGAATTATTTCCGGATATAATGATACCCTGTTGTTATAATAGTGAAGAATAAGTATCAGACCTGAAAGAGATCTTTCCATTATCTGTTCAGTAGCAGTTTCATAAAAATCAATAAGGAAGAAGAGTTTCTCCGGTTGCCACGTCCTTAGGGAACTTAGTGTTATTGCACTAATAAACAGGCTTGCTTCAAACCACCTGAATTTACCAGAGCTCATTATTATTCTGATAAGGCTTTCTTCAGCTTCACCATAATAATCGGTAAGCCATAAATGATTGAAAATATTCTTGATAAGATTCTTATGCTGAAGAGACAAATGTGACTCAGGATCAGGATTTATTTCATTGCTAAGCCTGAGCCATTCGTCAAGTTCTGATTTAAACATCAGATCATCTACTGTTTCAACAATAGTTTTTCCTGTAAGTTTCTGCTCTTTTTCGGCCTGTTGTTTTACCCAGTATGTATGCCACCCCGAGTAACGTGACAATATGTCCTGTTTTGCACGGTCAGAAAGTTCCAAAATTGACTGAATAAGTTTCAGGTAAATCTTGCCTCGCTCAGGATCATTTATGCCTTCCATGGTATATGTCAGCATGTTCCTGTAAGTCATTTCTATATTGTTGTATTCATCACGCAGATCGCCCAGAAGAGAAACACTGATCATATCCTTCAGTATATCAAGGCTTTGCTTGATCCGTCTTTCGGAAACTAATTTGTTTAGACGCCTATGCTGCTGTATTATTTTGGTCGCTTCCATTGATTATATTACCTGTCACAATTAAAGAGTCCAGTTCCCTTTGACAATTAATATACAACAATCAGGCCGTATTATCCAGCCGGCAATGAACTATAATATATTCTGGAATCCAGTTGAATGCAAGATGTTCAGGCAGATCGTAATGATGTCAGAAATTGAATCCTATACTGATGAATCCTTTGAAATTATTGTAATATCTTTCCCTGCTGCTGAGCCCATACATAAATCCAGCCCTGATAGGTCCGATTATTGACATGTATCCCATTCCGATTCCGAATCCTCCCAAATATGTAAGTTTTGATTCAATTTGAGCTTCACGTGCAATCCCGGCGTCGGTCATTATCTCAAGATGAAGATCCCTTAGCAGTTCGATATCGCCGTCAAATCCTACTGAGGCGAAACTCTCTGCCGGAATCTCGTTAGCATGAAAGCCTGTCATAGGAACCGATCTCCTTGTGGTACTGTTTATTCCTCCGATGAAAATATAACTATTGTGTGAAATGGTTGAATCGGGATGATATGTGTATAGCAGGCTTGCTTTTAGCGAGAAGGTAGTTTTCTTTCCTAAAGAGAAGTAATGCTTTATATTGCCCGCGAAGGAAAGGTTTCTCCTGAACATGAAATCCTCGGGAAAATCCTTGTGATACATTCTGTCATACTGTGATGTTTTTACCCTTCCGGAAAAAAGTTTTGATGTGTTTATTCCAATGTTGGAAATTGTTCCCCTGTTTGGGTAGTGTTTTGTATCCACGGTATTTACCTGATATTGATAATTGACTGAATACGAATTAAATGCAGTTCTCTGAAGTTTAATATTCGATATATATTCGGGAACAAGATTAAAGCTTTCAATATTTACTGAGAAGATACTCATTGCATTCAGTCCTATCATCTTGTTAAGACTTACTCCGCCGTTGTAGTTCCTGTTTGAAAACCGGCCTGTTTCTTCTCTGTATGTCAATGCAGGTATTATTGTATTATCAGCATTAAATGTTATTGACAATCCAAGCTCCTGGTTTTTGTCTATGAATTGCATGGCATTTAATCTGAACCTGAAATACTGGCCGATAAAAGCATCAATATCAATGGTGCTTTTATGAGAAAAGAGATTTTTGAGCGATGCATTAAGAATTATTCCCGATTTGATAGCATTATCATAATGTACTGATCCATAAATAACAGCTTTTTCCCTTTCGACGCAGTTAATAATAAGTCGGAGTGAATCATTTGCAGGTTCAATCCTGTAATTCACCTTTTCAAACCATGATTTGCCGTACAACAGTTCAATTCTTTCAGTAATGTAATGTTTGTTAATAAGTTCACCAGGATTAATGTCGAGGACGCCCAGGATCTGTTCATCAGAATAAATGCTGTTTCCTTCGACCTTTATTTCGTCGAATGCATAGTACTGTCTGTCGAGTATGAATTCAGGAGTTTTCTGGCTGCCGAGGCGGTCGAGGGAATCGGCCAGACGTTGGAACAATGGCTTGAATGGTAAAGCAGCCCTGTAGCCTCTTTGCACAATCGAATCGACATTGGTAAATACTGTTGATGAATAATCTTTAAGGTTAGGTTCGATGAGTATATTAATTTTCTTCTTCTGTTCATTGTAATCTATCATACTTTGCAGAAATCCTATCTGCTTAAGTATTCCCGCGGCGGAATGCAGTTCTTCTTCCTTATACCGGTGGAATCCGGTATATGATCCAATAATAATGTCTGCACCCATTTCCTTCAGTTCGCTTACAGCAATATTTCTTAGAACACCGCCATCTATCAGGAGGACTGTATCAATTTTTACCGGGGTGAATATTGAAGGGACTGCCATGCTTGCCCTCATGGCTTCAGGGAGGTATCCTTTTTTAAGTTCAACGATGCTGGTGGTGATTATGTCAGTACCAAGGCACATGAAAGGTATCGGAAGCTTCATGAAGTTGTTTATTCCGGCTGCCGGCCATGCATAAAAGCTGAGCATATTCTCAATCTGCTGGCCGTTTATCAGACCGGAAGGAAGACTTATCTTTTTTGAGGAAACAGGTAATGACATTGCGCTGTTCCTGAAGTTATGCTTCTCGGTGAATATTACTTTATTTTCCGGCAGGTTATTCGTAAGAATGTAATTCCAATCAGTGCTTTTGAATATTTGGTAAAGGCTGTCGGGGCTGTAACCAATAGCATACATTCCTCCAACAATGCTTCCCATGCTTACTCCGCTGATAAGGTCGGGCCTCAGGCCTGCTTCCTCCATAACTTTAAGCACGCCAACATGTGCCATACCTAGAGAACCGCCTCCGCTAAGAGCAAGGCCGATTTTAGGTCTGATGCTATTCTGCTGACCTGAGACAAATTGAAAAAGGCAAAGCAATATTATAACCTGGAAAAGGAACTTAATGGAACTTTCAAGGATCGTTCTATTGAAACGATTGAATAACAGATTCATAATGGCAGCAACAATATTTATGTCTCATTATGTTATATTCAAAGCAAGATACTAAATTTGGACTTTTCTGAAATTCAATTTCCAGGTTAATTTGAAAAAAGGTTGGCTTCCTGTAACAAGAAAAGAGATAGAACTGCTGGAATGGGATCAGCCCGATGTAATAATTTTCAGCGGAGATGCTTATGTTGATCATCCTTCCTTCGGTGCATCTGTGATTGGCAGAGTTATTGAGGATGAAGGATTCAGGGTGGCAATTGTACCCCAGCCAAACTGGAGAGATGATCTGAGGGATTTCAGAAAGCTGGGGAAGCCTAAATTCTTTTTCGGCGTTACTGCCGGTAACATGGATTCTATGGTTAACCACTATACTGCAGCCCGAAGGTTAAGGTCAGACGATGCATATACACCGGGCGGCAAAGCAGGTTTTCGTCCCGATTATCCTACACTGGTTTATACCTGGATTCTGAAGAAGCTTTATCCTGATGTTCCTGTAATTATTGGAGGTATTGAAGCATCGATGAGAAGGCTGACCCATTATGATTATTGGAAAGACATACTCCAGCCTTCATTTCTGATTTCAAGCGGTGCAGATATGCTCGTGTACGGAATGGCTGAACAACCTGTCAGAGAAATAGTCAGGCTGCTAAAAAAAGGAGTGCCGTTCAGATCATTGCTTACTGTGCCTCAAACATCGGTTGTCATTGACGCGGAGGCACCTTTGCCTGTCAACAAAAAATGGGATGATTTAATGCTCCATTCTCATGAGCAATGCCTTGCCGACAAGCATCTCTTTGCAGAGAATTTCGTTGCTTTTGAAAAAGAGTCGCACAGGATGAAAGCAGCCAGGCTTATTGAGCCGTACCGTGGGAAAAACTTAATTGTAAATCCTCCTTATTTACCACTTACGGAAGAAGGAGCAGACAGGATATATGATCTTCCTTTTATGTATCTGCCGCATCCAAAATACGAGGGTAAGGGTCCCATTCCTGCATATGAAATGATAAAATTCTCAGTAAACATCCACAGAGGATGCTTTGGAGGGTGCAGCTTTTGTGCAATAGCATCTCATCAGGGAAAACAGATTGTGAGCCGGTCAGAGGAGTCAATATTCAGGGAGATAGAGCGCATTTCTGGGCTAAGAGATTTCAGAGGATATTTATCTGATCTTGGAGGGCCGTCAGCTAACATGTATGGCATGAAAGGGAAACAAATATCAATGTGTGTAAGCTGTTCAAGACCATCATGCATCTGGCCTTCAGTATGCACCAATCTTGATACAAGCCATGAGATGCTGACAAATCTCTACAAAAAGGTCAATGCCCATAAAAGCATAAAGAAAGTCTTTGTAGGCAGCGGAGTAAGATATGACCTTCTGTTACCTGAATGGAACACGAATGCAGGAAAACCTGAGGAAGAATATCTCAGGGAGCTTATTGTAAATCATGTTTCCGGTCGTTTGAAAGTGGCTCCGGAGCATACCTCAGAAAGGGTATTAAGACTAATGCGTAAAGCTCCTTTTATTCTGTTTAGGAAGCTAATGGAGAGATTTGAAAGAATAGTAAAGGAACAAGGTCTCAATTATGAGATAGTTCCATATTTTATATCATCTCATCCGGGGTGTACTGAAAATGATATGGCTGAACTGGTTTCGGAGATCAGGAGTCTGGGAATAAAACCTGAGCAGGTTCAGGATTTTACACCGACACCAATGACACTTTCAACACTTATATATTATACGGGTTTTGATCCTTACACAGGTAAGAAAGTATATGTAGCTAAAAGCCCTGATGAAAGAAAGCGTCAGAAAGATGCTTTCTTCTGGTATAAGACAAAAAGAGGATCTATTAATAGGAAACGTTGACCTCCCAGTTTGCGGGTTCGTTAATTGTAAATTCAAAATTGGCTTCAAACTGTGCTGAATGGAAATAATTCCAGGCTCTGAATCTTACTATTACTCCAAGGGGGAACTGTGAATTCTGAATCCCGTAACTTTGTCCGATTCGGTATTGTTCTCCGCTGTCATGAGCAAGTGAGAAGTCAATAATATCAATATTTTCTACGCCTCCTCTGGTAAATTTGATCCTGATATAGTTTCCTGATCCGGCAAGCTTTTTAAATGTCGATCGTGTAATGCTGACACTTCTGTTGATCTGGTAGGGGGGGACAAGTTTTTCCCCAACGTACCTGTCTGCTTTCCAGATGCCGGTAATACTTGAATCCTTTCTTACAAGTTTGCCTTTTCCTTCTTTGAGACCGTTCTGAAAGTGGCCTATATAATAAGAACCGTCGGCCCATGTGTATGTTCCCTTGCCATGAGGCATGCCATTTCTGAACTGACCAAAATATTTGTCAGTTCCTTCAGCAACTCCTCTTCCGTCAGCAAAGCCGTTTTTACAGTCACCGGAATAATTTCCCGATAAAGCGGGATGTTTGACAACGCATGATTTCTCCTGGGCAGGGAGATCAGATACTGCACCGGAAAAAAGCATGGCTGACAGGAGAAATGCTAATGTTTTTAAAAAAAATGCCCTATTGTGAAGATTCATTTTTAGCTCATTTTATGATAAATTCTGATCTTTAAAGTTACTAATAATATCGTATACTTGAAGTAGAGTGAAAAAAAAACCGAGAATCTTAAGGATTCCCGGTTCTTTGTCAACCTAAAAACCAATCATTTGAAAAACTAATCATATTCCTTGATTATATTCTTAACATCATCGGGAGCTACCCTGCCATAGGTTTTATCTCCTACGAGCACCACGGGAGCAAGTCCGCAGGCGCCGACGCATCTGAGGCTCGAAAGTGAGAATTTACCGTCTTTTGTCGTTTGCCCCACCTGAAGATGTAGTTCTTTTTTGAATTCTTCAAGCACTTTTTCGGCACCTCTTACATAGCATGCTGTTCCCATACAGATGCTTATGGGATGTTTTCCCCTTGGAGTCATTGTAAAGAACGAATAAAATGTAACAACTCCGTAGATTTTTGCAACAGGAATACCCAGCTCAGAGGATATTACCTCCTGGATTTCTGCCGGAAGGTATCCGAAATGTTCCTGGCAGCCATGTAAGACATTGATGAGTTCCTGCGGATCTTTATTAAAGGAAGCGCATATTTCTTTGATTTTGTCGATATCTTCCTGTCTTAATTCTATTTTAATACTTGACATAGCAATGGATTTTATTATTGACCATGAAGGTTCTATACTACTGTTTTACAATGATTTTCTTTTTCTTGTCGAAATATCTGGTATGTAACAGATGGTGTGCTTTTTCGCTGTTGGGATGACCAAGAAACTCTTCGTAAAGCTTTATAATAAATGGATTCTCGTGCGACTTGCGCAGTGGTTTTTTACTGTCTTCCTTATAAATTGCTGCAGCGCGGGCTTTTATTATTTCGGAGTTACCATGGTGTACCGGTTGTCCTCCACCTCCTATACAACCTCCGGGGCAGGCCATAACCTCAATGGCATGGAACTGTGATTTGCCCGAGCGTACATCATCCAGAAGTTTTCTTGCATTTCCAAGGCCGTGAGCTATTCCGATATTTAGCGGAAGTCCGTTGAAATCGATAGTAGCTGAGCGGACACCTTCAAGCCCTCTGAGCTCGGTGAATTCTATTTTTTCAAGCTTTTTGCCTGTGTAGATCTCATAAGCGGTTCTGCATGCGGCTTCAATCACACCCCCGGTGGTACCAAAAATTACACCGGCACCGGTCGATTCGCCGAGTGGTGCGTCGAATTCTTCATCCTGCAGATTGTTCAGGTCGATATTTGCCTGCTTAATAAATGCAGCCAGCTCTCTGGTGGATATCGAAAAGTCAACATCCCTGTTCCCGTCAATTGAGAATTCATCTCTCTGGCACTCGTATTTTTTTGCAAGGCATGGCATTATTGAGACTACAACCAGATCCTTTCTGTCTATATTGATCTTCCGGGCAAAGTATGATTTTGCGATTGCCCCGAACATCTGCTGGGGTGATTTGGCAGTTGAAGGAACGTCCTTGAGGTCAGGGAAATATTCTTCAAAGAAATTAACCCAGCCGGGGCAGCACGATGTAAGTATAGGTAGCCTGGCTGTGGTATCGCCATTAAGGTGCCTTTTGATCCTGTCAAGAAGTTCTGTGCCTTCTTCCATGATTGTCAGGTCAGCTGCAAAGTCAGTATCGAAGACATAATCAAATCCGAGTACTCTTAATGCCGCAACCATTTTACCTGTGACCAGTGTACCCGGCTCCATCCCGAATGCTTCTCCAAGGGCTGCTCGTACGGCCGGTGCAGTCTGAACTATTACTGTTTTTGTCGGATCGGCGAGTGCCCTGAGTACTTCAGGAGTATGATCTACTTCAGTTAGTGCACCGGTAGGGCATACGGCGACACATTGGCCGCAGTAAGTGCATGTTGAATGTTCAAGGTTTTGCTCAAAGGCGGGAGCCACTGCTGCCATGAATCCACGGTTTACGGCTGACAATGCCCCGACAGTCTGAACCTCATTACACATCATCTCGCATCTTCTGCACATTATGCATTTGTCGAGATCCCTGACAATGGATGGGGAGGTATCAGATTTATATGTCGACATTTCAGCATATTCTGAACCAGGAATTTCCCTTATGCCAAGAAGGTGAGCCATATTCTGAAGGTCGCAAGTTCCCGATTTAGGACAAACAAGACAGTCAGTCGGATGGTCGGAAAGAATAAACTCCATGACCGTACGACGTGCATTAAGTACTCTGGTGGTATGTGTTTTCACAACCATTCCGTTTTCACAGTTGGTAGAGCATGTTGGCGCAAGATTACGCCTGCCCTGTACTTCAGCAACACAAATGCGGCATCCTCCCGGTTTGTTCTCGATGTCAAGATCTTCAAGGTGGAGGTAGCAAAGGGTGGGGATCTCTATACCCAGCTGTTTAGCAGCCTTATATATTGTAGTACCTTTAGGTACCTCAATTTCCTTATTGTCAATAGTAAGTTTTACTGTTTCCATCACATTTCCCATTATCTGATAATTATTGCATCAAACTTACATTTCTCCTTGCACGCTCCGCATTTTATGCAGACCTCAGGATTAATGTAATGAATTTCTTTCCTTTCACCTGATATTGCATTTACAGGGCATACCCTTGCACATGCCGTGCAACCGACGCAGTTTTCAGGAATAATATAATATTCCATTAGATCCTTACACTTACCGGCCGGACATTTCTTATCCCTCACATGCGAGATATACTCATCCATGAAATTATCGAGTGTCGACAGGACCGGATTCGGAGATGTCTGTCCCAGTCCGCAAAGAGATGTGTCCTTGATAACCAGGCTCATATTACGCAATCTGTCAAGATCCCTGATATTTCCCTTTCCTTCGCATATATGATTGAGAAGCTCATGCAATCTCTTGTTACCTATACGGCATGGAGAACATTTTCCGCACGATTCTTCAACTGTAAAGTCGAGGTAATATTTTGCTACGGAAACCATGCAGTCATCTTCATCCATGACGATCATCCCTCCAGAGCCCATCATTGATCCGGCAGCCACAAGATTGTCAAAATCGATTGGCACATCAAGATGTTTTTCTGTAAGGCAGCCTCCTGAGGGCCCTCCTGTCTGTACAGCTTTGAATTTCTTGCCGTTTCTTATACCTCCCCCGATCTCGAAAATGACTTCCCTGAGTGTGGTTCCCATCGGTACTTCAATCAGGCCCACATTGTTTATTTTGCCGGCAAGGGCGAACACTTTGGTCCCCTTTGATTTTTCGGTTCCGATTCGACTGTACCATTCTGCACCTTTAAGCAGTATTACCGGAATTGCAGCAAAAGTCTCAACATTATTCACATTGGTGGGTTTTCCACGGAATCCTGATTCAGCAGGGAATGGGGGTTTGATTGTAGGTTCGCCCCTGAGCCCCTCCATTGAATGTATAAGTGCCGTTTCTTCACCGCATACGAATGCGCCTGCGCCGAATCTGAGCGTAATGTCAAAACTGAAATCTGTTCCAAGAATATTTTTACCCAGAAGTCCGTACTCATGTGCCTGTTTAATAGCTATCTGCAGTCGTTGAATTGCAAGAGGATATTCGGCACGTACGTAAATAAGACCCTGTGATGCACCGATACTGTAACCGCATATTGCCATTGCCTCAAGGACCGAATGAGGATCACCTTCAAGAACCGACCTGTCCATGAAAGCACCCGGGTCTCCTTCGTCGGCGTTGCAGACTACATACTTCTGATCAGACTTGTTCCTGCTGGCTATTTCCCACTTGAATCCTGTAGGAAATCCTGCTCCTCCACGGCCTCTCTGACCTGAATCCTTTATGACTTTAATAACCTGCTCAGGGGTCATTTCTGAGAGTGCCTTTCCGAGAGCTTCATACCCGTCTCTGGCAATATACTCGTCAATATTCTCAGGGTTGATAAATCCGCAGTTCCTGAGCACTATCCTGAGCTGCTTCTTGAAAAATCCCATATGTTTTGAATCCCCTATCGGTTCTTTTGTTGTGGGATCATGATAGAGAAGCCTGGTAATTTTTCTTCCCTTTATAATGTGTTCTTCGACAATTGTCTGTGCATCATCAGGTTTTACCTGAACATAGAATGTATTGTCGGGCATCACTTTAACAATGGGACCTTTTTCACAAAATCCGAAACAGCCGGTAAGGATCACCTGGACTTTATCCGACAATCCTTTGGCCTCCAGCTCATCCCTTAAATTCCACAAAATTGCATCGCTTTCAGAAGCATGACAGCCTGTCCCGCCACATACCAGAAGATGCATGCTGTATTTTGACATTTGCTATCCTCCTATTCTTTTGAATCTATCGTTTCATAATTTACCGGGATGATGCCGTCGATAAGCTCACCCTCCTTAATGTATTTTTCTATAATCTGATCGGCTCTTTTCAGATCGACATAACCATAAACCACCGGTTCCTTTCCCGGAAGAGTAATTTCAACAGTAGGTTCAGCATAGCAATAACCCATACATCCTGTCTGTGTAACAACACCCTGAATATTCCTCCTGTCGAGTTGTTCAACAAAAAATTCCATTATTCCCTTTGCTCCTGCGGCAATTCCGCATGTTGCCATTGCAACTTTTATCTGAACATGATTTTCAGGATCAATAGCCTTGATCCTGATATCCATTCCTGTCCTGATTTCTTCGCGTTTCTTTCTGAGATCGGCGAGAGATTTGATCTGTGACATTTCACTTATTATTTAGTTAATTCAAATTGATTAAGTTATATAATATTATTCTAATTATCCTAATGTTAGCCATTTTCAAAAGAAATAAATCATTTACTTTAATTAAAACCTGAAGCCCCTATATCCCTCAGGTTATTATTTAACATTTCCTTTATATCTGTTAGCAGCGAAAAGTTGCTGAAGTGATCAATGCCAAGATATTGCCTGACCTCCTTTGATGAAAAACGGTACTTTCCTCTGTCGGTTTTGTGGGTGTAAAGAAAGTCAATTCCCGGGTTGGACGACATGAGAATTGTCATCATTCCCGCCAAGTCGCCAAGTGGTTGCCTGTCGGGATGGGAAAGTTTTAGTGTGACATTCACAATAGTTCCATAACCTTCACGCGAATCAATCATAAGATCTCCGCCGGCCAAGTTGGCATGATATTTTAAAAGAGGAATGCCCAGTCCAATCCGTCTCTTATTTCTCGTAGTTACAAACGGGTCCGTAACCCTGGATAAAAGATCATGAGGCATACCAATACCGTTATCCTTTACGGTAATCTCCATTATGTCGCCGGTGGCAGATTCAGTTACTCCAATTTCTATCTCCGACGCCTCGGCTCTTATGGAATTTTGCACAATATCAAGTATATTTAATGCCAGTGTTAACATATCAGCATATTTTCCTGCCGTTTATACATGCCAATGCCATTTGAATTTCCTTAAAAGTTGCCTTTTCCATCAGGAAATTGTTATAAGCTGTTCCTATAGACTCGGGAAAATGGGAATCCGAATTTATAATCAGAGTATAGTTGCTGACCTCAGGGTGGCTTTTCATGAAAAGATCCGGTGAACTTTTTTTCGAAACTTCAAGTGCATCTGCTTTCAGATTTTCTGGAAGAAATCCGAGCTGGCTGAAAAGACTGTTTTTCATTCTGTCGATGTGAGCGGGAATAAAAATTCCCTCATTGCCATGTACCCATGCTTCCAGTTCCTCAAGCGACAGATTTACGGCATTCGTCAGTAATTTTTTCTCAGTATAAATTATGTTCTCATTTTCGTCGACGGCAATCTGATCACCAAACAGCAGTGGATTATTTGGTATGTTGGGCAGATGTTCGTCAAGCAATTCCTGAAAGCGGAGGATGGTGTCATTATCTTCAAAGAAAGCAAGGCAATGTACTTCCTCTCTAGTTGTTATCTCAGCTCCCCGCAGCACGAATAAACCTTTCTTTTCAGCGAGCATTCTGACAAGGCTGCTCTGCCTTGTGGTATTATGATCGCTTATTCCTATAATGTCAAGTTTTTTGCGGATTGCCATATTAATTATATTAACCGGGCTCATGCTCAATTCGCCGCATGGTGACAGCAAGGTGTGTATATGCAGATCGGCCCGGAATAATTTCATTTTAGAAGTAAATTATATAATTCCCCGGTGATCCTGAATGTATCAAAATCGGTTAACAGCAGGGGTATATTCTCTTCGTTACACCTCTTAATTGTATCTGCATCGGGCGTTGAGCCCTTTACAATAATAATTCCGGACAGTTCTTTCAGGGAGGCCACCGCAACAATGTTCTGATGTGTTTGCAGCGTTATCCAGATGTTACCTTCAGCTGCATGCCCGATAACGTCACTTAGAAGATCGGATACATAGCCTCCGGTGACATCCCGTTGCATACCGTTACCTCCGGCAATTATGTCAAGATTCAACCGATTAACTATTTCAGATGTTTTCATCTTCTGCTCCTATTTTATTGCAATTTTTCTTCAGTCTGTCAGCTCCCCATACTTCCTCGGTAATGCTGTATGCTTTTTTCTGGCTCAGAAGTTTCTGGTTTACCATCTGCTGCTGCATGAAGACGCAATGCGACAGTTGTCCATAGCCCTTAACTACATCTTCTGCAAGTGTCTGACAGTCGGGTGCACCACAGGCTGCACAATCGAAGCCCGGAAGAAAGCACATTATTCTGCGTTTTCTTTTCATCTTCTTCATGGCCGCAAACAAGTTTTCATCGAGTTTTTCGATATTCCTCGATTCGATTTTACCCAGGAAGCTTTGCTCTTTAAGATTGATAAAACCGTCAGAGAGTTTTCTTTTGCTGTCTGTTTCTTTTTGTGAATAATCTGATGCAAGTTTTCTTAGCCTTTCAACAGTTACAAAGCGATTACCTGGCAGGAGTATTCCTCCGGCACATCCTTCATCACATGCTCTTAATTCCAGGAAATCGATATTTTCAAGTTTTTCATTTTCAACACTTTCCAGGATCTCGGTAACATTTCTTATACCATCTACCGACAATGACCGTTTTTTACGATGTGCCGATTCCCCGCGTGTAAGGCTCCACAATATACCCCTGGAACTCAATAGATCGTCCGTTTCCGGCAATCCAATGGTTGTCTCATCATTATGAAGGAGTTGACGTACCTTGTTATAGAGAAAGTTGATGTTTACAACTCCTGTCACAACAGACTCAATTTCCCCGACGGGACTTTTAATAGCTGCAATTTTTGCTGCGCACGGAGTTGCATAAAACAATCCTATGTTTTGTTCGGGGATGCCAGAACTCCTTAGATGGTCTTTATAATAGAATGCCGACATATCGATCGGTGGATTCACCTTCATAATATTTTCAACAAGCGACGGGAACCTTACCTGTACCAGCCTTACGACAGCCGGGCAAAAAGAAGATATCAAAGGACGGTTTTCATTTCTCCCTTCATATTCATCGTATGAGTCCAGCACCATATCGACAGTATTCTCCACCAGATAAACATGGGTGAATCCGATTCTGGCAAGCGCCCTGCAGATCGATGCGAAAGGAATCTTATGCGAAAACTGGCCTAAAAATACGCTGGGGATCAGGATTACCCTGACCGGGAACTTGAGTATCATTACAAGGTCATCCTGTTCGACACCTATTGCAGATACAGGGCAGACCCTGTAACACTCACCGCAGTCAACACATCTGCTGGCAATAATAATTGCCTTGCCGTTTCTGATACGGATGGCTTTTGTTGGACAAACAATCATGCAATGAGTGCAACCTGTGCATAAATGCTCGTGCATTTTTAAAGCATGATGAAATTCATTATGCTGATCGTTGTCCTTCATTATTATTTATTAAGATATGTTGTCAGTTCAACCACGGTTCCTTGCCCTGGCTCACTGTAAATCTGCATTGAATCGCTGTTCTTTTTCATATTCGAAAGACCCATTCCCGCCCCGAATCCCATTTCCCTGACCTGGGGCGAGGCTGTTGAATAACCTTCCTCCATTGCTTTTGCAATATCAGGTATCCCTGGGCCTTTATCTGTTATCACGATTTTTATTCTTTCAGTATCAATATCAACATCGATTATTCCTGAAAAGGCATGCGCTACCACATTCACCTCTCCTTCATACAGAGCTATAACTACCCTTTTTGAAATGTAATGGTCAATGTTGAGTTGACGTAAAGTCTTTTTCACAGAACTTGCCACTGACCCGGCATTTGAAAAATCACCACCTGCTATTTTATACCTGTACTGCATTTTCAAAAGAGCGGCTTAATTCCTGCTTTGTATAATTCTCCTGAGATCCGGAAAACGGAGAAAGGACTCTCTATTAGGATTATCCCATTCTCTTTTGCGAGTTTTATAATATCGCTGTTAATTTTTTTGTTCCGTGCAAAAACGATACAATTTATGTCAGACATTTCGGACGTCCTTATTGCCTGAAGATTTGCCAGACCTGTAATCAGCAAAACATTTTCCTTTTCTACTTTTAACACATCGCTCATTAGATCCGAGGAAAAGGCATATTCCACCTCACCTGACACTTTGTTCTCACAACAGACTATCCGGCCGTTTATCTTGTTTGCTATCTCACTGATTATCATAACTATATAGTAAAATTGCCAGAGGTATCAATTACTTAATCGTTTTTTAACATGCAAATATAATATTTTTAATGTGAATAAAATAACAGTGTTAATAAAATAACAATAATTTATAATTAATATAAATAATATTTGTGAGATGGTGGGAAAATAAAAGGATGTAAGTTTATTGTTTAAGTTATTAAAATGGAAGGAATGACTGTAAAATCAGCCTTGATGGCTATTATTTTTGTGATATAATAATGAATTGTTTAAAATATTAGAAAAATCCGTATTAAACAGTCATTTCGTTAAAAGTCGGATCGTTGAGTCTGTTTTCATTTATTCATAAACAAATTATTACCATTACCTGAAAATGACATTCCAGAGGAGTATTCTTCCGCTTTTCCAGAATGCCCTGAAGTAGGGATCCTCGGTGATGTAGATCACTTCTCCCTTGCCTAAATACTCAGAGCCGATAACAAGGGTGTTTTTAACTTGTTTTCTGAATTTATAGCCTGCAAATCCGGCTACGGGATCGCTTTCCAATATATATCCTATGTTGCTGCCTTTATCCAGGAATGGATAGGCTGAGTTTTTTTTCATGACGAACCATTCGTTACCCAGTCCGAAGGCGTAAGGGTGGCTGCTGTCTATCTTTACCCGGTATATGCTTCCTGCCGATCTCTCTGAAAGCAGATGTCGCCTTTCGTCCTCATATCTTCTCAATAGCGAATTGTCATCAATTTTTTCCTTACTTTCTGTTGTTTTTTTCTCCTCGTTCCTGGTTTCGACAGCTTTATGAAGTGATGTGGATTTTTCAGACGAAAAGATAGATATGGCATTTTCAAGTGCAATTACTCTTCCTCCTCTTTTTACATAATCGATGATAGTATCATTCAGTTTAGAGTAATTTCCGTTAGCAAGGATAATTACATCATATTCACTAAGGCCTATCTGGTCAACATTTGATGTATTGATCAGTGAAACAGGATAATCAAGTTCCCTCTCGAAGTAATACCATAATTCACCAACAGCTCCTGCTGAGGTTCCTTCTCCGCAAAGCAGGGCTAATTTCTTTTTCTTCATAAGTGTAGAGTAGTCTGATCCAAGGTCTTTTCCCTTATCGGCAAGCCCGGTTGTAACCGGTTTCAACTCTACATGGAACCTGTCGGCAGCCTCGGCAACAGTTGCATCGAAATTGCCGGAGAAATAACGGTTGTCAGCAGCTGCTATTATGTAACTTCCTCTGGTAAAGTTTGTTCCGAAAAATGTAAACGGTTTGATACAATATCTTACTTTAATATTTTTCTTCTGAAGGTCAGTAATAAACTTCATTTCGTTAAAGCCTGTGAAGTTCACCAGGTAGGCATAGGGTTTGTAGTCTAAAGGTTTATTTCCGGAAATGGAGTTTTCAGGTACTTTACCAGCTGGTATTATCTTTTCTGGCAAGGCAAATGCTTTGATGTTATAAGCGTATGGCAGAGCCCATGCTGTGAGATCATAACTCAGCGAATCGGTGACCCTGCTGTCGGGCTCAAAAAGAACCTCAACTAACCTTGACTGTGGCTGGTAAGCACTTACAAGAATATCGCCCTTTTCAATGGTTGTTTCTCCTTCAGCATTTGCAGAATAATCGAATCCTTTGTATTTCTTCCCGGTATTTCCCGCCAGGGTATAGCATATCTGGTTCCTTTGAAGAAGTTGAAGCAGGTCACTCAGGCTGCTTTTATCATTTGATCCCTTTATTATTATTGATTTGTATTTAAATCGAGGATTATCCGCATTCTCCCTGAAGAAACTGTTGAATTCAGATATCAGCTTTTCCCTGTTTTCAAATGATACTTTCAGAGTAGCCATCGATGCTGTGAAATGTCCATCGATCCTTTTTTTAAGAGTGAGCGTATCTCCGGATGATTGTTTCAATGCCAGTCCTGCAAATCCGCCACCGCCCTGTTCGAAAGTAAAACCTGCGGCACCGTTAAAAAGGGGCCAGGTATCGCCAAAACTTGGACAGAAAAGGTCGAAAGTCTCCTTAGTGAAATAGAGTTTTAATTTCTCATCAAACATTGCTGCATTTCCCCGTCCCATGATCACATGAAACTCATGTTGCCAGGGTGTTATTACTTCGTGCCATGGTTCTGCTCCAGGTCCGAAGAAAAATGTTGATTCAGCTCCCATTTCATGAAAATCAGCATAAACATGCGGCATGAATTTCTGATAAAGGTCTATTCTATTTACTGTTTCAACCTGGGTTTGCCAGGTCCAGTCGCGGTTCAGGTCAAAGAAATAGTGGTTGGTTCGTGCTCCGGGCCAGCCCTGATGGTGTTCCCAGGAATTATCATCAGAATTGGGATTAAGATTCTGAGAATTCCTGTACCTGTATGTATAAAGATCGCGTCCGTCAGGATTCTGGCAGGGGTCAATTATTATTATGCATGATTTAAGCCACAGGTCTGTGCCGGGATAAGAGCGTGTAACGAGTGTGTAAAGTGTTTTCATAGCAGCTTCCATCCCTGCTGATTCATTTCCATGAACATTGTATGCAAGCCATACAATGGGGAGCTGCCTTCCGGTTAAATCACCAGCGATCAGTCTGGAAAGGATTAGATTATTATTTCTGAGTTCCTCTAACTTTTTCAAATTGTCCTCTTCCGATACAACGCACACACCAAGCGGCCTTCCTTCATAAGATTTGCCATACTCAATATATTCTGCACTTTCCGATTTATCTGCGACGTATCTGAAATACTCAACAGCCCGGTGGTGGAAAGTGAACTGGTCCCCTAGTTCATATCCAAGGAATTCGTCGGGCGATTTAACGGGTTGACTATAAACTTTAATTAAAACAGGGAAGCTGATTAAAAAAATAAAAACAATTTTATTCATCAAAATAAAGATTCTGTTGATAACGGCCAAAGATAATATATATATAGTACAGAGGAAAATCAAATTTATGCCCCGATTTCCACTATCAATGGTTAATCTATTATTCGGTATCTCAAAAGAGTTATTTTTGCCTTTCAGTTATTATTCAATTTAAACTCAGCAGGCATGAAAGAAATTCTCACCTCATGGCTCTCAGAAATTATTCTGTTTTTGTTTCTTTTATCCGGTTCATCGGCAGCAGGCCAGATGCATCCCCGTAACCTGAATCAGGTCAGGGTAACAGGATGGAGAGATGACTCCCATTATCTTATTCAGACATATGATGAAAATCGGAATCCTGTGTTGAAAAATGTGGATATCAGAACAGGGAAAAGTGTTGTTGTGACACCTGAAAAGACATTACGGGAGGTTCTTTCCGGGCTATTGCCTGACGGGATATCTCTTGGTTATGATGACCCAATAAGTTCAGACGGAAAAAGGGCTGTATTAATAAAGGATAACGACCTGTTTTATTTCGAAATCGGCAATACGGAACTCCGTCAGCTGACAAATGACGATTTGCCAGAAGTAAATCCACGTTTCTCGGATGACGGGAAGAAAATTGCCTATACCAGGAACAAGGATCTTTTTGTTTATGATCTTGAGAACAATAAAGAAATAAGGCTCACATCAGATGCTTCTGATAGAATATATAATGGTTATTCCTCCTGGGTTTACATGGAGGAGATACTGGGGAGACAGAGCAAATATGCAGCCTTTTGGTTTTCTCCCGACGGAAGCAGGATCGCATATCTCCGGACTGATGAAACAGAAGTGCCTGTATTCACCCTGAATCGTCTTGATGAGCCTGATGGTATACACGGAATCCTTGAGCAGGTGCCATATCCGAAAGCAGGCGATCCCAATCCCCGTGTCAAAATGGGTATTGCAGATCTTTCAACCGGTAAGACTACCTGGGTTAAGACTGATAACAACATCGACCAGTACATAGCATGGCCGTTCTGGTCTCCCGACAGTAAGAATCTCGCCGTACAGATAGTTAACAGGGATCAGAATGAGATCAAAATCATTCTCGCAGATCCTTTGACAGGTAATTACAGGGAAATTTACAGTGAATCAAGAAAAACCTGGGTGGAGTTCTTTGAAGATGTATATGTGATGAAAAACGGGACAGGATTTATTCTTAGAAGCTATATGACAGATTGGGAAAATCTGTATTATTATTCATGGGATGGAAGGCTGATATCACAGATTACGGATTTCAACTGGAGGGTAAACAGAATTGAGCGGGTTGATGAAGCTGCAAGACTGGTTTATTTCTATGGAACCGGACCGGAATCAACTGATAATCACTTTTTCAGAGTGGGTTTTGACGGGAAAAACCTTCTTCAGATATCAAAAGGTGAAGGAACCCATGAGGTAAGTGTTTCACCCGGAGGCAGCTATTTCATTGATACCTGGAACAATTTGTCGGATCCGGGTGCCATAATTGCCTACGACAGGCGTGGGCGAATGGTACGGGAGATACACAGGTTTGACAATCCCGAATTTGATCCGTCTGTTAATTCCAGGTCAGAGATGGTGAGAATCAAGACGTCAGATGGTCTGTTTGATATGCCTGCAATACTAACCTTCCCTTTGAATTTTGACGAGAACAAGAAATATCCGGTGGTGTTCACAATATACGGAGGGCCAAATTCAAAAAATGTTACAGGCAACCGTTGGATGGGGAATAGCCCATCCTGGTACTCACAGAATGGCATAATAACCTTTACTGTTGACCATCGCGGATCTGGTCATTTTGGCAGGAGGGGTCTTGATTATTTGTACCGTTCTCTCGGAAAGTGGGAGATTTTAGACTATGAGGATGCAGTGAAATGGCTTTTGGAGAAACCTTTTACAGATGGTTCCAGAATGGGCATCACAGGCAGTTCTTACGGCGGATATTTGACCTGTCTGGCGCTTACAAAGGGAGCCGGTTACTGGACTCATGGATTTGCAGGTTCCTCTGTTACTGACTATCGGCTGTATGACAATATATACACGGAAAGGTATATGGACACACCTCAGGAAAATCCCGAAGGCTATAAAGATGGTTCAGCAGTGGAATGGGCAGGGAATTATAAAGGAATGCTTTATCTTAACCATGGCGACATGGACGATAATGTTCATATGCAGAATTCCATATATCTGATTTCTAAACTTCAGGATGAAGGAAAAATTTTTCAGTTCATGCTTTATCCAAATGGAAGGCACGGCTGGGGAGGTAAAAAAGCTGTACATTCTCTAAACGAAGCACACAATTTTTGGCTTAAGAATTTTTTCGGCGGTTACAATGAAAATTGAATATTGCAGTTGTGCCATATGAAAAAATCAGATTGTTTTTAACTTTTACTGAACAGTTTTTTCTTCTATCGTTTTTCATTTTACTGATTACTGCATAAAAATACCTTGCTTTGTATTTGCTGATAATTATTTGTTCATTATATTGCTTCAATAATGAGTAGAATAACCCTGATCCTGGAAATTCCTTTTTTGATCCGTTAATAAACCAGTTATTTAGAAATGATTGCAGGCATACTAAAGGAGACTGGCACCGAAAAAAGAGTAGCAATGCTGCCCGGCGAAGCTGCTCTGCTTAAGAAAATGGGTGCTGTGGTATGGGTAGAGAAACTTGCAGGTGAAAAAGCATTTGTCTCTGATTCTGACTATACTGAAGCAGGCATCTCTGTGACCGACAGAACAGATATTATTAAAGGATCAGATTTACTATTGTCGGTTAATCCTGTGCCGGAAAAAGAAATTGATAACTTAAGGCAAGGCCAGGTAATCTGCTCTTCTGTCAATCCTGCTGTGAACAGAGAATGGTTTGAAAAGGCAAGGCTCAAAGGTTTAACGGTTTTTGCACTTGACCTTGTTCCCAGAATAACGAGGGCTCAATCGATGGATATACTTTCATCCATGGCAACTGTTGCAGGATACAAGGCTGTTATTGAAGCAGCATCTCTTCTCCCAAAGTTTTTTCCGATGTTCATGTCGGCTGCAGGGACTATCAAACCGGCAAGGGTGTTGATTCTGGGTGCAGGTGTTGCAGGTTTGCAGGCAGTTGCAATTGCCAGGAAGCTTGGAGCTGTAGTGGAAGTCTTTGACGTAAGGAAAGCGGTAAAAGATGAAGTAAAGAGCCTGGGTGGCAAATTTATTGAGGTTGAAGGCTCAAAAGAAGATTCTTCAGCCGGAGGATATGCAATTGAACAGACAGATGAGTATAAGCGTAAACAACAGGAACTAATTCAGCAAAGAGCTGTTGCAGCTGATGTAATTATAGCTACAGCTCAGATTCCTGGGAAAAAAGCTCCTATTCTAATTTCGGGAGATACTGTCAGATCCATGAAACACGGTTCGGTAATTATTGATCTTGCAGCTTCTTCGGGAGGAAACTGCGAGCTTACTGAAAACAATAAGACAATAACGGTTAATGGTGTTAAAATTGTCGGAAAATCTGATTTTCCCTCAGAATTACCATCCGACGCAAGTAAAATGTTTGGATCCAATATCATAAATCTTTTAAAAATAATGATTACAGGAGAAGGTAAGTTTGATCCTGACTTTAATGATGAAATTATCCACCAGACGTGCGCCGTTCACAACTATGAGTATGTAAGCCCGGTGCTGCGTCAGATATTGAATATTAAATAACCTGATTATGGAGCAGTTATCCGAATTTTTCCTGCAGCACAGGGAAGCTGTGTTTATAGTGGTCCTTTCAATATTTCTTGGTATTGAAGTAATAAGCAATGTGCCGGCAATACTTCACACCCCTCTAATGTCTGGAGCAAACGCGATACACGGAGTTGTGATAATAGGAGCAATTATTGTACTTGGACATGCTGAAACAACCGGATCACTTATTCTTGGATTTCTTGCAGTTGTTCTGGGAACCCTTAATGTGGTCGGGGGGTTTGTTGTAACTGACAGGATGCTTGAGATGTTCAGGAAGAAGAAATAAATGTTGCATGATTAATTTTTAACATGGTAATGATGATAAGCGACTCAGCCGGGTTACATATTGGAATATCGATCCTTGAATTTACATATATCATTGCATCAATATTATTTGTAATAGGTTTGAAGATGCTAAGCCATCCTCTTAGCGCCAGAAGGGGAAATATTATGGCAGCAATTGGCATGACACTGGCAATAGCAGCTACAATAATCCTACACAGGAAAGATGGCGAGCCTATAAGAAATATTCCACTTATTATGCTGGCTGTTGCAGTTGGGACTGCCATTGGGTGGGTCATTGCAAAACGCGTAAAGATGACAGCCATGCCTCAGCTTGTTTCATTTTTTAATGGTATGGGAGGTGCTGCTGCTGCACTTATTTCAATGATGGAATTCCCTCACATCTCTGCCGGTCTTATTCAACGGACCGGGATGGCCAATGGACATGTGCTTTCAATTTTGCTGGGATTGCTAATCGGGACAGTCTCATGGGCAGGAAGCATGATTGCCTTCGGAAAGCTCGACGGCTGGATCGGCGATTTGAGAATTAAGGCGATGAAGTATGTTAATCTTACAATTCTCATTCTTCTTCTGGGATTGGTTGTCTTTATTATGACTCGTGATGTAGATACAAGCAAGGAACTTTTACCCTATGTATATCTTTTATTTGGTATTGCTGTGATCTATGGCGTCCTGTTTGTGATGCCTATTGGCGGGGCCGACATGCCTGTTGTGATATCTCTTCTTAACTCATTTACAGGAGTAGCGGCAGCAATGGGAGGATTCCTGTACAATAATCAGGCTATGCTAACCGGAGGTATTCTGGTGGGTTCAGCCGGTACTATTCTTACTGTTCTTATGTGCAAAGCTATGAACAGGTCGCTAATGAACGTTATAATCGGAGTCTTTGGGGGAGGAGGGAATTCATCTATTGCAGATGGAGGCATGGTAAAGGAGATTTCAATTTCTGATGCCGCAGTTCTTCTGACTTATTCAAAAAAGGTGGTTATTGTTCCGGGTTACGGACTGGCTGTTGCACAAGCACAGCATATATGCCATGAGCTTGATAAACTACTTGATGAGAAAGGTGTTGAGGTCAGATATGCAATCCACCCAGTTGCAGGAAGAATGCCCGGTCATATGAATGTATTGCTTGCAGAAGCTGATGTTCCATACGAACAGCTTATTGAAAGCGACGAGATTAATCCTGACCTTCCCAATACTGATGTTCTGATAGTGGTAGGCGCCAACGATGTTGTAAATCCCGCTGCTGAAGATGATCCTTCCAGTCCTATTTTTGGAATGCCAATAGTCAAAGCCCGGGATGCGAAAAATATAATAGTTATGAAACGTGGGATGGGAAAAGGTTATGCAGCAATTGAAAATATGCTTTTTTTCAATGAAAAGACCAGGATGCTTTTCGGCGACGCAAAGAAAACCCTTCAAAACCTAGTCAACGAAATAAAGAACCTGTGAATTGATTAACAATAAATCAATTATCACTTTCGGAAAAAATATTAATACCTGTTTCAACTTTTGCCCGATACGTTAAATTCGATGGAATTATACGGAAAAAAACTGTCAGTACTCCGTAAAGCCCTGCAAACAAAAGGGATAGATATTTATATTCTGCCATCCTCCGATCCTCATCTGAGTGAATATGTGCCAGATCACTGGCGGATCATCGAATGGTTAACAGGTTTTACCGGTTCTGCTGCAACAGTGGTTGTAACAAATACATTTGCAGGTCTATGGACCGATTCCCGGTATTATGTTCAGGCTGAGATGCAACTGGAAGGAACAGGATTTCAAATTATCAGACCGGAAGCATTTTCTTGGAACACCTATATGGATTTTATCCTTGAGGAGGTGCAAAGAAAAATGAAAATTGGCCTCGACGGAAGAATATTCTCAATATCCGATTTCAGGATGTTAGCTGAAAAGCTTAAGGGCAGCGATGTGTGTTTTGATACAGAATGCACTGTTATTGACGGGATATGGAAAGGGAGGCCTCTTTTGCCCTGCTCACAGGCTTATGATCATCCTGTTGAGTTAGCCGGAAAGGGAAGGGCAGATAAAATATCAGAAGTACGAAGGATAATGAATCAACGAGGTGCTGATTTCCAGCTTCTTACTTCTCCTGATGATATTATGTGGCTGCTGAATATCCGTGGTAATGATTTTAAATACAGTCCATTATTATTGTCATTTGCGATTATCGGAAATGACCAGATCCTGTTTTTTACCGGTGAGTCCGGCATTCCTTCTAAAATAGCTTCAGAGTTTGACAAGCTTGGAATAGTGATACTCCCTTATCATGAGGCAACAGAAATTATTGCTTCATTTACGCAGGGCCATTCAGTATTGCTTAATCCCCGAACAACATCTGTAAGCATTTATAATTCATTATCAAAAACTTCCGGAATAATAGAGGATATATCAATTCCTGCCAGGCTGAAGGCTGTCAAAAATAAAACAGAGATTGAGAGTATCGGAAGGGTAATGGTGAGTGACGGGATTGCCTTGACAAGGTTTTTATTCTGGCTTGAAAAAAATCTTGGCCGGTCGCTGCTAACAGAGACCATACTTTCTAACAAACTGGAGGAGTTCAGGTTGCAGCAGAACACTTACAGGGGACAGTCATTTGCACCTGTAATAGCCTTTAACAAGAATAGTGCACTACCACATTATGATGCGGCAGTGAGCCCGGTAACAGAAATAGGGGACAGGGGAATACTGCTGATTGATTCAGGTGGTCATTATCCTGGTGGCACAACAGATATAACACGTACTATCCCGGTCGGGTCACCAACACCCAGGCAAAAAACTGATTTTACTTTGGTACTGAAGGGTCATATAAATCTCGCGCTGGCAAAATTCCCCGTTGGTACCAGGGGGTATCAGCTTGATATACTTGCAAGAAGTGCATTGTGGGATGAAGGTCTGAATTACGGACATGGAACTGGACATGGTGTCGGCTGTTACCTTAATGTTCATGAGGGTCCGCAAAACATAAGTCCCTTTGCCAATAAAACAGTGATAGAAGCCGGCATGCTCCTGTCAAATGAACCGGCAATTTACAGGGAAGGAGAATATGGAATACGGATTGAGAATCTCGTACTTTGCTATGAAGATGAAATTACCGAATATGGATGTTTTCTAAAATTTGACACTGTATCCCTGTGCTACATTGAAAAGTCGCTTATAGAAATTACAATGCTCACTCAGAGGGAAAAGAAATGGCTGAACAGGTACCATACCGAGGTCTATAATAAACTTAGTTCCTTTCTTTCTGAAGAAGAAAGGCTATGGCTTAAGAGAAAAACTGATATGATATGAATTATTCTCATTTTTATGATACGATTGTATGAAATAATGAAACCCACATGTTTTGCAAACACAAACACTCATAAATATAATTTTATAAAACATGTGTGGTTCCATCATACCTTTAAAATCAAAATTATATTATGATGAAATATATAATTGTCAGTGCTGCAATTACGTCGGCCCTGGCTTCATGTTCATCCCTGACGGATAAGTCCAAAGCCGTCAATCTGAGATGTGAATATCTTGTAAATCCTATCGGTATTGATGCGATTAATCCACGTTTTACCTGGTGGATTGAAGATCAGCGGATGGGTGCGGGGCAAACATCCTATGAGATTTTTGTAGGTACTGATTCATCAGGAATATCAATTGGCAGAGCTGACAAATGGGACTCTGGAGAAATCCGATCGGGTTCAAACCTTGTTTTATATTCAGGAGAAGCTCTGGAACCATTAACAAAATACTATTGGAGTGTGAGGATCCGGGATAATAATGGGAAATTGTCAAAGATATCAGAAACAGCCAGCTTTGAGACCGGAATGATGAAAGAGAGCAACTGGAAAGGCAGTTGGATAAGTGATACCCGTGACATTGATCTGAAACCGGCACCATACTTCAGGAAGGCTTTTTTCATTGACCGGAAAGTAAAAAAAGCCAGGGCTTATATTGCTGTTGCAGGTTTATACGAATTGTACATTAATGGACAACGTGTAGGGGATCATAGGCTTGATCCTGCATATACTCGTTTTGACCGCTCTAATCTGTACATTGTTTATGATGTGACAGCCTTACTCAGGAGTGGTGAAAATGTGGTTGGGGTTCTGCTGGGTAACGGATGGTACAACCATCAGTCAAAGGCGGTCTGGTACTTTGATTCTGCACCCTGGCGGGCAAGGCCAAGATTTTGTATGGATCTTAATATGGAGTATGATGATGGAACCGAAGCAAGCGTTGTTACAGGTGCAGACTGGAAAACGTCATTGAGCCCTGTTGTTTTTAACAGCATATACACGGCCGAACATTATGATGCAAGACTGGAGCAGCCAGGTTGGAACAATAAAGGTTTTTCAGATACTCTGTGGAAAGATGTCATAATTGTTCCGGCTCCTTCACAGAAAATTATTTCACAGTCAATGCATCCTGTTAGGATTACTGAGGAAATACCTGCTAAATCATTAATCCGTCAGGATATTAATAGGTGGTTATTCGATCTGGGCAGGAATATTGCAGGTGTCAGCACTCTTACCGTTAAGGGTGCATCAGGAACCGTGGTAAAACTCAAACATGCTGAGAAAATCAATATAAACGGTTATGCCGATCAGTCGAACATTGATGTTCATTACAAACCAGGGGATAAAAGCGATCCTTTCCAGACAGATATTTATATCCTTTCCGGAAAAGGAGAAGAGACGTTTATGCCCAGATTCAATTACAAGGGATTCAGATATGTGGAAATTACCTCCGACAAGCCTTTAAATTTGACTGTTGGCAGCCTGAAAGGCTATTTCATGCATTCCGATGTGCCTGCTGCCGGATCGATTGAATCGTCAGAACCACTCCTGAATAAAATCTGGGAAGCGACGAATAATTCTTATCTGTCAAATCTATATGGTTATCCCACCGACTGTCCGCAGAGAGAAAAGAACGGATGGACAGGCGATGCCCATATTGCAATCGAAACCGGACTTTACAATTTTGATGGTATAACAGTATATGAAAAATGGCTTAACGATCATCTCGATGAACAGCAGCCAAATGGTATCCTGCCGGCAATAATCCCTACAAGCGGCTGGGGATATCACTGGGCAAATGGTCCTGACTGGACAAGTACAATTGCAATTATCCCCTGGACCGTATACCTGTTTTATGGTGATGATCGGTTACTGTCAAAGTGCTACGAAAACATAAAAAAGTATGTTGATCATATTTCCCGGATAAGCCCTTCCGGTCTGACCGACTGGGGTTTGGGAGACTGGATTCCCGTGAGGTCCGTTGCTTCAAAAGAACTTACTTCTTCCATTTATTTTTATGTTGATGCGCTCATTTTATCAAAGGCAGCAAAGTTATTCCATAAAAAAGCTGACTATGAGAAATACAGCTCACTTGCAATAAAAATTAAGAATGCCATTAACTCTAAATATTTGAATAGAGAAACAGGATGCTATGCCAGTGGACTTCAGACGGAGCTAAGTCTACCCCTTCATTGGGGAATAGTACCTGATGAAATCAGAAATCTGGTTGCCGATACCCTTGCAGGTATTGTAAAAGCTAATAACAACTTTGTAGACGTTGGACTGCTGGGATCAAAGGCGATTTTAAATGCACTAAGCCAAAACGGGTATGCTGATATTGCCTTCAATATGGCAGTAAAAGATACATTTCCTTCGTGGGGTTGGTGGATCCGGAACGGTGCCACCACGCTTTATGAAAACTGGCATATTGATCCCAAATCGGATATCTCTATGAACCATATAATGTTTGGCGAAATAAGTGCATGGATGTATAAGGCACTTGGGGGCATATTCCCTGATGAGTACCAACCCGGATTCAGGAATGTGCTGCTCAGACCAAATTTTGTTGGTGGTTTGGATCATTTTGAAGCAAGGCATCAGGGCCCTTACGGTACAATTATCTCATCCTGGAGAAGGGAAGGAATATTGATTGTCTATGATGTAACACTTCCTCCGGGGAGCACAGCAAACCTTTACCTTCGTGGAAATGGACTTACTGAAAAGAAAAGGAATCCTGAAAAAAACAGATTTATCAAAATCCTCAGTCATGAAGGCAATAATTACATCATTAAACTTGAATCAGGTTCATACCAGTTCAGGATAGAAAATGCAGGCTATTAAAAAGATTTCTATTTAATTTCATCTTCAATCCTGCTGATGTCGATTACTGGAAATTCGGTTATTCTTAGTTTTGCACACCCGTATGGGATCAGCTGAATTATTTCTGCTGCGGATTCTGGTTTAACCGGGCTTGCAGGTGGAATATCTGCCGAATTATATTTCAGACTCCATGAAGGTATCAGCATCCCTCTGGTTTTAATTAAAACAGCAGCATCATTTTGATACCTTATGTGTTTTACGGAATCAGGCGACCATATCATGTCTCCTTTGTCGGCGAAAGGATAAACGCCTGGTTTATTCTCTGTTACCTCAAATCCCCGGGTTGGGTTGGTCAGGTCGATCATCAATCCGTAATTCCATGGGCTCAGGGGATATATTTCCCAATCAGCGGTGCCCTTGTATCCGAAGTTGTCATAGTTTAGTTTTACACTTCTGAACTCCTTTTCAATTCTCAATGAAAAATAGAGCGGACCTCTGAGTACAGAAAATGAGTTGTTGTATCTTTTCTCAAACCTGATATTCATTGGTATCTCCATTGTAATCACGTCATCGGGATCCCATCTGGAGAACAGCCTTACTGTTGTGCCTCCTTTCGATTTTATGGTCTGATCCTTGTATTTTACAGTCACAATATCGGCCCAGCCGGGTATCCTAAGATATAGTGGGAATCTGACCGAATTACTGCTGTTGATTGTGAATTTTACAGATCCACTGAAAGGATAATCTGTTTCTTCCACTATTTTAACCTCTACTCCTTTTGCCACCCTGGCAGTGACTATTGAAGGGCTGTATGCGGCTGCTATCAGTCCGTTATCGTTGGTTGCCATCCAGAGGAACTGTGTAAATTTGGGCCATCCCTGATGCATATTTGCAAGGCAACATGCAAAGTTGGGCATCAGTCCATAAATATTCGAATAATTCCCATTTGTACTCCACGCTCTTTTGTCTCTGTTTACAAGAACCTGGTTCGACTGCTGATCGTATTGGTGAGCCCACATGTCGGCAGTGGTTGTTCCAGGCAATGAATTGAATGCCAGTAATTCAAGCCTGTCCATAAGTGTATTGTCGCCGAAAATTTCAAATAATTCCTCAAGGGAGAACATATATTCAACCACTGAACAGAGTTCTGTACCTCTGTCGGGGCTCTTGCCTGAAAGATGTTCATCCCCTGAAAAACGTCCACCTGCCTGCCCGTGGTTAATATCATATTTTCTTATTCCTTCAAATACTGCATCCATATATCTCGGATTATCAGACTGCTGGTACCACAGGCCGGGGTACTTTATAGCCATCGCATTATTAACAACATGTGCCGTAAGTCCGTCAGGGCCCCCCAGTTCAATGGTATTCGTTTTTCTGCTGAAGCCGCTGAATCCCAGGGAAATTTCTCGTAATAGGTTGTCCAGTCGGGACTATTTTCGTGAATGGATTCAATAACTTTGATTATCCATGGTTCCTTGGTGGTGCGGTAGAGCCAGTAACCTGTGACAGCGTTTTCCATGGCCCGGGCGCCCCGCCATTCCTTATCGGGCCAGTCAGGAGGGGTTGAAAGCAGGTATCTGAAATATCCCTTAAGTACTTCAAGGGCCCTGGGGTCGTTCGTTGCTTCATAATATTGCATCAGTACCTTGTTTGCGACTGCAAGGGGCCATCTGTCTTTATTTTTTGGTGGCCCATACCATCCGCTGTCAGTACTGCTGGCGATAAGGGGTTCTATCCAGTTACGGACCTTTTTAATCAGTCTTTCGTCCCCGGTCAGGTAAGCAAGAGGAACAAGCCCGTCAAGAAAGTAGGGGCCTCTTTCCCATGCTTCTCCATCGCCTCCCTTCCATGACGAATATAAAAGGTCGGGCCAGAATTCATCGAGGTTTCCTGTAAGTCCTTCTGCCTGCGCTTCAATCTGTGATTTAAGCCAACCTTCAGGTTTTACTGAACCCAGGGGAAGTTTAATATAAGCATTCTGTACCAGAGGAACCGGATTACAATCATAGTTTATGTTCTTCAATTCTCCTGAACATCCCCATAGCAAAAAGGAAACTAAAACTGCTGTGTATGCTACTGATGATCTGTTCATATTTAATATTAAATAAAATTTTTAACTGTGAACACAAAAAATCTGGATCAGGCCAGACTTACCTCTTATTAAATGTTGCTAAATAGATTAATGATAATTGCTTTTCCACCTCTGATCAATCTTGGTCGATGTTGAATTCAAATAAACCTTTCTCTTTTATTTCCGGATTCACGCTTTTTAAAATATCCACGGCTTCAAATACCTGGAGCATATCAAACCATGCAGTCCCTTTCCAGGGCATTCTAAGGATTGCATTCACTCTTGGTGAAGCGATAGTATCATTAGGTATTGAAACTGAAGTTACAAAATGCTTCCATTCTTTGCCTGGAAAGAATACTTCTCCTCCATACTCACCCAGTCTGAGTTCAAAACGTGGAGAGTTTTTAAAATTTGAAGAGTTTCCGGACTCAATATCAGCTTTTGCCCATACTGAAAGCATATATGTTTTCCCTTTTAATATCCTAACGGGAAAAAACCTCAGTCTTACTCCGCCATTTTCTGTCGGTGTGACAAGTCTCAGAGAGTGTCCTCCTTCTATATGCTCACGCGAGTCTACAAAGTATGTTGCCCCTTTGTCTCCTTCATTCCAGGCATAGGTTGAAGCCGGAACCCCGGGACTCGAAGTATCTTCAAATCCCGGATCGGTTATAAGATTCCCTCTGTAAGGTTGAAATGACGGGATGTTTTTGCCGATACTGTACATGTAGGCCTGTGATCCGAAGGCAGCCAGGCAATCTGAAAAAAAGCCGCCCGATACCTGAATTTTACGGTTTTCAAAAATAACGCTGGTCATACCCCCTGAAGCATCTGAAATTCTGAAATCAGCCTTTTGTGGCTTGTTGGATTTATTTACGGCAAGAATCATCAGTTTCCCGTCGTGAACACCCGACCTTAATGAAATATTGGGGGATGAACAGCTTACAGCAACCTCCTGGCCAGAAAGGAGCCATGGTGTTATCTCAGCAATTTCCAGAGCTATTCTTCCACATTCATTCCACATTGCAGTTGATTTTGGAAAGGAATTAAGGCCATGTCTTATGAAAAACTGGATTCCCGAGGCACCTTCAACAACTGCCTGGTATGTCATTGTTCTCACTTCCTGGATCGTTGGCTCACGGCTCCACCATTCACCGCCTCCAAAAGCCTGCGGGACTATCCAGACGGATTTTTTACCGCGGAATTCAGCAACCAATTGTTGTGTTGCAACTCCTGTTTGCGTTACCGGTCTGTTTGGAACCGGATAAGGATCAGCTATCACAATATCCAGTGCATTAGCATAATTCCTTGATGACAGGAATGGAGCCATAAAGACCATCGAAACAGGGTGCCATGGATCTGTCTGTTTTATGATATTATATACTTTTTCAAGATCAGAAGGAGGGATCCTGAATCCATTCGGCTCGTCGGCGATGTACCAGGCAAGAAGGGCAGGATGATCCATAAAAGTCCTAATTTCCGAAATCAGCCGGTCTCTCTTAGCTTCATCTGTTAATCCCTGTACCTGGGATGAAACGCCTCCGCCGCCTGTCAGTGAGATCAGGTTATAATGCACTTTCATTCCAAGATCAGCACAGCGGTCCATATACCTTTTCCTGTCATTCAGAGTCTCAGGAACCAGTTTCTGGTATGGTGACATCATGTTGAAACCTTTTACCACCTCTTCTTCAGGAAGTGTAGGCTGAACAGGCGAATAACAATAAAATCCGTAAGGAAAAAAAATTCTGCCACCAACAATCAAGCCTCCGGTAAGCCTGTCAGACTTAACTTCATTGGTTTTATGATTTAGAATAGTTATTGTAGCAGTGACCGTCTGCTTTACACCTCCGGGTACTGTTATCTCTGCAGTTACAAGATGTTCGGATGGTGAAAGGTCGGCATTAAAAGCTATCCTTAGCGGATCCCTGCCAGCAATACCCGTCCAGTCAGCCACATTTCTACCCCCTATCCTCAATTTCACATTTAATGAAGCTCCCCTGAATATTGGCGGAACAATCAGCAGCATCTCAAAATTTCTCTCAAATGAATAGAAGCTGAGTCTTGAATTCATTCTGAATGAACCTGATTGGGCCTTCAGACAGATAAATGATTCAGCAGTAATAATATACAGACAAATCAGAACTAACCGGATTAAAATTTTCACGGTATTCAGATCAGGTTACACAATACTGGTTTCAACAATGCCAATATCGCTGAAAATTTTGAAAAATTATGTCTAAAAGTTCTCCCTCTGTTGAATATTTATTGACATTAGCCAAGTTCTTTTATTATAAATGCTCTCAATCATTAAAATCTGACTTCAATGATCTGATGACAGGAAGCTGATTATACCTCTTGCTGCATTTCTTCCCGAAGCAATTGCATTTACAACGAGACTTGCACCTGAGATTGCATCTCCGGCGGCGAACACTTTGCTAATATTTGTAGAATGATCTATTCCTGCCTTAATGTTCTTTCTGTTATCAAGATTAATACCTGAGTCGGTGATTAATCCGTCAATCACCGGATGAATGAAACCCATTGCAAGCAGTACAAGATCTGCATCGATTATCTTTCTGCTTTCAGGCAATGGTATGAAGACAGTTTTTCCTTCAGATGTTTCCTGACTGACATTCATTACTTCAAGGCCGGTAATTCTGCCATTGTTCCCTATAAATCTTGTGGTTGAAAGGTTCCAGAATCTTATACAGCCCTCTTCATGGGATGTTGAGGTCTTGAGTGTTTTTGCATAGTAAGGCCAGGGGTTATCAGCTGATCTGGAAAGAGGTGGTTGAGGAAGAATTTCTATCTGGGTAACACTTGCTGCTTTTTGCCTTATTGCCGTTCCTACACAGTCTGATCCGGTGTCACCACCACCAATGACCACTACTTTTTTGTTTTCAGCTGTTATCAGGTTTTCTGTCTTTTTCAGCAAGCCGGCATTTATCCTGTTTTGCTGTGAGAGGAAATCCATTGCAAAATATATTCCCTGGAGATGGCGTCCTTCAACATTAATATCCCTGGGCTGTCCTGCTCCGATAGCGATACAAACCGCGTCATATTTCCCTGTGAGTTCGGTCAGGGTAATATCCCTACCTACATTTACACCGGTCTTTACTTCTATTCCTTCACTTATCATAAGGTTTACCCTGCGATCGATAAGTACCTTGCTGAGCTTGAAGTCAGGTATGCCAAAGCGAAGGAGTCCTCCGGGCTTTTCATCCTTTTCGAAAATTATGACCTTGTGACCGGCTTTATTAAGAATGTCAGCTGCAGCCAGACCAGCAGGTCCGCTGCCTATAATGGCCACGGTTTTGCCACTCCTCTTTGCAGGAGGAGATGGTTTGATATATCCTTCAGCAAAGGCCTTCTCGGCTATTGCAACTTCATTTTCGCGTATTGTAACAGGTTCTTTTTCAATATTCAAAACACAAGCATGTTCGCATGATGCCGGGCATATCCTTCCGGTAAATTCAGGGAAATTATTTGTAGCATACAACCTGTTGTATGCTCCTTTCCAGTCTCCCCTGTAGAGAAGATCATTCCATTCAGGTATCAGATTATCCACTGGACAGCTCCAGTGGCAGAAAGGGATTCCGCAATCCATGCACCTCGATGCCTGCAGCATTCTGTCTTCACTGTTCAGGATCTGCTCCACTTCGCTGTAATCGCATATCCTTTCATTGACAGGCCTGTTGCCAGCCTCTTTTCTCTTTACTTTGAGAAACCCTGTAATATCTCCCATTTTGTCTTTTTATATTTTGTATAACCTTTTCATGATTAATTCGGATCTATGTCCACGTCTATTTCAACAGTGGCAATTTTCTTTCTGAGCTCCTCCAGTTTCTGTTCCTGGATCACCTTTTTATAATCGTAAGGGATGACTTTAATGAACATAGGCAGGAAATTGTTAAAATCATCTAGTATCATACCTGCTTTTTTACTTCTGGTGTAAGTATAGTGCCTGGTAATTAGGTTTTTGAGTTCATCGATGTCATTAAGGTCTTCAACCAGTGATAATTCAACCATTCCCATGTTACAATAGAAATCAAAATTGCCCTTTTCATTGAAAACATAGGCGATTCCACCGCTCATTCCGGCAGCAAAATTACTGCCGGTTGCTCCAAGGACGACAACACGGCCACCGGTCATATATTCGCAGCAATGATTGCCTACACCTTCAACCACAGCTGTTGCTCCGCTGTTTCTGACCCCGAATCGCTCACCCGCAACACCCGATATGTAAATTTCACCGCTGGTTGCCCCATAAAGAACTGTATTGCCGATTATGATGTTTTTATCTGATTCAAAAAGAGATCCGGGTGGAGGAACGACAATAATCCTTCCTCCTGATAATCCTTTGCCAAGATAGTCATTTGATTCTCCCTCCAGATAAAATTCAACACCAGGTACCAGGAAGGCACCGAAACTCTGGCCGGCCGACCCTGAAAAAGAACACCTGATGGTGCCGTCGGGCAATCCGGATGATCCGTGTATGGCTGCTATTCTGCCTGATAGCATTGCCCCAGTGGTCCTGTCTGTGTTTCTTATTGTTTTTTTGATAATAGAAGTTACTCCGTTCAATATTGATTGCTCTGTCTCTGCAATAAGTGCATGATCAAGAACTGATCCAATCTTATCTTTCTGTTTCTCAATACATCGCAAAGGATTCTTATCAGAATCAGATGGAAATTTTAAAAGGCCTGACAGGTCAAGATGTCTGGTTTTCCAGTGATCGAGGTCTCGATTGTGTTCGAGGAGATCTGTTCTTCCAACAGCTTCATCAAGGTTGCGAAATCCGAGGGCTGCAAGTTCCTCCCTGACGTCTTCAGCCAGGAATCTGAAAAAGTTTACGAGGTTATCAGCCTTTCCCCTGAATCTTTTTCTTAATTCAGGATTTTGTGTTGCTACTCCTACCGGACATGTATTGAGGTGGCATTTACGCATCATTACGCATCCAAGCACTATAAGAGCAGCTGTTGAAAAGCCGAATTCCTCTGCTCCAAGCAAAGCTGCTATGATGATATCTCTTCCAGTTTTAAGCTGTCCGTCAGCCTGTAAGACAACTCTCTTACGAAGGTTATTCATAACCAGAGTCTGTTGCGTTTCAGCCAATCCGAGTTCGAGGGGAACTCCGGCATGCTTTATTGAGGATATCGGGCTGGCTCCTGTACCTCCTTCAAAACCGCTTATTGTTATGAGATCGGCTCCTGCTTTTGTTACGCCTGCGGCAATTGTTCCCACACCGCTTGCTGATACTAGCTTTACACTTATCCTTGCCCTGGGATTGACATTTTTAAGATCGAAGATGAGTTGAGACAGATCTTCAATTGAATAGATGTCGTGATGTGGTGGAGGGGAAATAAGCGTTATCCCCGGTACCGAATATCTTGTTTTTGCAATGATCTTATCGATCTTATGTCCAGGCAGCTGTCCTCCTTCTCCTGGTTTGGCTCCCTGTGCAATCTTTATCTGGATTTCATCAGCATTTACCAGGTATTCTGTTGTGACACCAAATCGGCCACTGGCTACCTGCTTGATAGAACTTCTTACAGAATCACCGTTTTCGAGAGGGATGAACCTTGCAGGGTCCTCGCCACCTTCACCTGTATTACTGCGACCTCCAATTCTGTTCATTGCAATCGCGATCGTCTCATGTGCTTCCCTGCTTATCGAACCAAATGACATGGCTCCCGTAACAAAACGCTTCATTATGTTTTCAGCAGGTTCAACTTCTTCAAGGGGAATGGGATTCTTTTTAGTTTTCAACAGGCCCCTGATGAACAATGGATATGTTGTATCATCGTTGGCATGCCGGGTGTATTCCCTGAATTTATCGCGATCGTTGTTGGCTGTTGCCCATTGCAGCAGGGCAACGCTTTCCGGATTCCAGGCATGATGTTCTCCAGTTTTTCTATATGAATAGAGCCCTTCAATAAGGACATCATTCTTATGTTCAATATTAAAGGCCTTTCTGTGCGGAATAAGTATTTCCTGTGCAAGTTCATTTATGCCAATACCACCAATTCTTGAAATAGTGCCGGCAAAGTATTTGTCAATCAGGTCAGGATGTATTCCTACGGCTTCAAATAGCTGAGATGAGCGGTAGCTCCTTAGAGTGCTGATACCCATCTTTGACATTATTTTGAGAATTCCCTTGTTGATCGAATTGATGTAGTTTTCTTCGGCTTTCTGATAGTCAAGCTGTATGGCTTTCTCCTTTACAAGTTTATCAATGACTGCAAAGCTCATATATGGGTTTATGATGCTTGCTCCGTAGCCAAACAGAAGTGCAAAATGCATGACTTCCCTGGGCTCGGCCGATTCTACCACGATATCTATCTGCATCCTTTTTCTTTTCGATATCAGATAATGGTGTACAGCCGATACTGCAAGAAGCGATGGAATGGGAGCTTTATTTTCATCAATGCCCCGGTCTGAGAGTATAATATAGTTTTTGCCTTCATCAACAGCTTTTTCGGCATCTTTGCAGAGATTATCGACAGCTTCTTCAAGCCCTCTTCCTCCTTTTGATGCTTCAAAATGCATGTAGAGACTGGCAGCGGAAAATCCTTTGTATCTGAGATTCTTAACAACCTGGAAATATGTATTGGATATTACAGGATTCCTGAACCTCACCATTTTTACATGGTCAGGAGATTCATCCAGAAGATTTTGCTGCAGGGAACCCAGATAACCGGAGAGGGTCATCACCAGTTCTTCCCTTATTGGATCAATGGGAGGATTGGTTACCTGGGCAAAAAGTTGTTTGAAATAATTAAATAGTCTGAAAGGGTGTTTCGATAATACCGCCAGTGGTACATCATTGCCCATCGATCCTGTGGGTTCTTTGCCTGTGGCAGCCATCTCCTTTATTAATTTTTCTACGTCTTCCAGAGAATAATTGAAGGAAGTAGCATAAAGGTTATACTGCTCACCCATATCAGGAGAAACAATATGGCCAGTCTCGATCTCTTCGAGTTTTACCATATTTTGCTGGATCCATTTTCCATAAGGATAGTCATTTGCGAGTTTTGCCTTAAGTTCTTCATCGTAGAATACCCTGCCTTCTTTTGTATCAATCAGAAGTATCTTGCCTGGCTTTAGTCTTCCTTTTTCCCTTATCTCCTCAGGTTCAAATTTCATTACACCTGCTTCTGAGGCCATTACAAACAGATCGTTGGAGGTGATTAGATAACGTGAGGGTCGTAAACCATTTCTGTCAAGCATGCCTCCAATATATCTGCCATCAGAAAATATCAGAGAAGCAGGACCATCCCATGGTTCCATGAATGTTGAATGATAATGATAAAAATCCCTCAGTTCCGGAGGAATTGGATTCTTTGCATTTATTGACTCGGGAATCAGCATCGACATTGCGTAGGGCAGCGATTTTCCACTCATCAGCAGAAATTCAAGAACGTTATCAAGTGAGGCTGAATCGCTCTTCTCGGGTTCAATTATCGGGTATATTTTCTCCAGGTCACCCAGTTTTTCTGATCGCAGTATAGATTCCCTGGCTTCCATCCATAACCTGTTACCTTTTATTGTATTGATCTCACCATTGTGTCCGAGTACCCTGAAAGGTTGAGCAAGATCCCAGCTGGGGAAAGTATTTGTGCTGAATCTTGAATGTACAAGCGCAATCGCACTCTGAAGCCTTTCATCGGTAAGGTCGCTGAAATATTCTCCCAGCTGTATTGATGTAAGCATTCCTTTGTATACCAGTACCCTGGTCGAAAGGCTTGGAATGTAAAAAAGGTTTTTCTGCTTCAGGTCACTGTTCCGTATCTCTTTCTCAGTCCTTTTTCTTATTATGTAAAGCTTCCTTTCGAGTTCATCCTGCGGAAGATCAGCTCCCAGCAGGATTTGCTTCATATATGGTTCAGAGGCTTTGGCGATCTCGCCTATTGTGGAATTATCACGAGGAACTTCCCTGAATCCAATAATATCAACTCCTTCCTGTCGGATAATGTTTTGAAGTGTTTCAAGACATTTTTCAGCTTCCTCATTCAGCTTCGGAAGAAAAATGAGACCTGTCCCAAACTGCCCCTCTGGAGGGAGTGCATACCCCTGAATTAGATAAAAATCTCGCGGTACCTGGATCAACACTCCTGCTCCGTCACCAGTTTTACTGTCAGCTCCTTCGGCGCCCCTGTGAGTCATATTCCTTAGAATATCAAGCCCATTCCTTATTATTGAATGTGACTTTTTCCCTTTTAGATGAACAACAAACCCAATCCCGCAACTTCCATGTTCAAATTCCTGCCTGTACAATCCTTCACAATGAGGTCGTTTTTCTTTCATTATTCTTTATTTTTTATTATAAATCAAAAACCGTTCCCTTGGTTACAGAGAACGGTTAAACCATATAAATCTATTTAGCCATTCTCAGTCTTTTGAGGTGAGCCTTGCGAACATTGTTAGTAGTAATATCCAAAGTTTGTAATATTTGGAATACATTGTATTTAATATTTTCGGCAAATGTATAATAAATTCTTTCAAATTAATCGGTAATGTGTAAAAAAAATTAAAAATATTAAAAAATATATCTTAATAAGGTAAATTTGTTAAGTTTAGAAATCCCTGAAAATTAACTGGTTGTTGCTGTGACGCAAGGCTTATAAGATAGAATCACTGAAGAGTGCAATATTGCATGTTATATTATGTATCATTCATAATTTTACCGTTCGGTATTATTTATTTTTACTAGATTAGAAACTTTAAAAAAGACAAAATGGAAAAACCCGATAATCTAATCCTTATTATTTTCGGAGCCACCGGCGATCTGACATCAAGAAAGCTTATTCCTGCTATCTTTTCGTTAAAAGAACAAAATCTTCTTCCGGAAAGGTTTGCACTTGTAGGATCCGGAAGGACGGAGATAACATCGGATATTTTCAGACAAATGATGGAGAAATCTATAATTGAGTACTCGGAGGAGAAAATACAATCAGGAGAAAGGATCACGAAATTTACCGCAAACATAACCTATAAGAGAATAGTTTATGATAATCCCCATGATTATATAGATCTCAGAAGGCATATATCAGAAATAGAAAATTCTTTTAATATCGGCGATAACCTTATTTTTTATATGGCCACACCACCCAGTCTTTACGAGGTGATAGCCACAAATCTGGCTTCAGCCGGACTAACAGAGCAGAGAGACGGATTCAGACGACTAATTATTGAGAAGCCATTCGGATATGATCTTCAGTCAGCAAGGCAGTTAAATGACACCCTGCACAGACTCATCTCAGAGGATCAGATTTATAGAATAGATCACTATCTGGGAAAGGAAACAGTACTTAACCTGATGGTAACCCGTTTTGCAAACGGGATTTTTGAGCCTTTGTGGAACAGGAATTATATACATCGTGTAGAAATCACTTCTGCAGAAAGCATTGGTGTCGAAGACCGTGGTAACTATTATGATTCCTCTGGTGCACTGAGAGATATGGTTCAAAATCACCTTCTGCAGATGGTCGGTCTTGCAGCCATGGAGCCCCCGTCATCACTTGATGCCAATGCGATACGCAATGAGATTCTTAAGGTTTTTCAGTCACTACAGCCTATAAAGGAATCGGATGTTCCAAAACAGGTCATAAGGGGACAGTACACCGGTTCGAAGATAAGAGGTGAATGTGTTACAGGATACAGGTATGAGAAAAATGTCAATAACCGTTCCCGGACGGAGACATTTGTGGCTATGAAATTTTTTATCAATAACTGGCGCTGGGGTGGTGTTCCTTTTTATATCAGGACAGGAAAACGCTTGCCCACACGCGTGACTGAAGTAGTGATCCACTTCAAGCAGACACCACATCATCTGTTTCAGAGAGCTGTCGGAAAGCTTTCAGGTAACCAGCTTATAATCAGAATCCAGCCTGATGAAGGAATCCTTCTCAAATTTGACATGAAAGAACCTGGATCAGGTTTTAATGTGAAAAATGTAAACATGGATTTCCATTACAAAGATCTCGCCGATGTCAGGGTACCTTCAGCATACGAAAGACTTCTATTCGATGTAATGATTGGCGATTCTACTCTGTTCTCGCGTGATGATGAAGTTGAAACAGCCTGGAAATTTATTGAACCCATACAGCTTGCATGGAAAAACAACCCCGATATTAAGATCTATGGTTATCCTGCGGGGACCTGGGGGCCTGAAATATCCCATTCCCTGATAGAAGGTGAGAACCTTACCTGGCGATACCCATGCAAGAATATGGCTGACGAGGAGCTCTACTGTGAACTGTGAAATATTTCACAATAACCGCTATTATTAGGTAAAATGTTATTTCCACATGAATGAAACCAATAGTAAAAATTTTTAAAACACCCTTTGATCTGGCAGATAATCTGGCACTTGATATCATTAGCAAAATAAGGAACCAGACATCTGGCGGGGGTGTGTTTTCTATAGCACTTTCGGGAGGTTCTACCCCTCGTTTGCTGTTTTCAGTTCTTGGTGACCATTATGGGAGTTCAGTAAGCTGGGAAAATGTTCATATTTTTTGGGCCGATGAAAGATGTGTTCCTCCTGAAGACAGCGAAAGCAATTACGGGATGGCAAAGGCTGTTTTTCTGGACAGGATAAAGATACCTGCGCATAATGTGCACAGAATCAGGGGTGAGAATGATCCGGATACAGAGGCATCCCGGTATGCGGCAGTCTTAAAAGAAATCACTGATACCAAGGAAGGATTCCCCGTTCTCGACTTTATCCTGCTGGGTGTGGGAGAGGATGGTCATGTAGCTTCAATTTTCCCGGGAAATGAAGCTCTTTTTAATTCGGATGTATCGTGTTATGTGACAAGCCATCCAAAAACGACACAGAAAAGGATAACTCTAACCGGCAGGGTAATCAACAATTCTCATAATGTTTTTTTCATTGTCACGGGTAATAAAAAAGCGGAAATAGTACGGAGTATTTTTGAAGATACAGGAAATAGTTCATCATTTCCCGCAGCTCTTGTCCGTCCGGGCGATGGAGCAGCAGTTTGGTATTTAGACCGGGAAGCCGCATCTTTAATTTCTTCTGGATCCTTTGATATTGCTGATATTGTATTGTACGGTTGATTTATTTATATTTGGCTATCTTGTTTAATTTAAAAACCTATTGTCATGTCACACGAAAAATCCAAAGAACAGGCAAAAGTAAAAAAACAGGCTACTAAAACATTAAAAGAAAAAAGGGCAGCAAAAAAAGCAAAAAAAGCTGAAAAAGGTAAATAGTGTTTTCCCGTTAAAAACAAAGAGGCTGAAATTCCAGCCTCTTTGTTACAATAAATCTGTGGTGTTCTTAGTCTATGCTAGTTTTACATTCACGGCATTTATTCCTTTTTTACCTTCAGCAAGTTCAAATGTAACTTCGTCATTCTCCTTAATCTTATCAATTAAACCTGTTGCATGAACGAAATACTCATTGTCTGAATCGGCGTCTTTAATGAATCCAAATCCTTTTGATACATTAAAAAATTTAACTGTTCCTTTGTTCATTTTGATATGTATTAAAAATTAAGGCCGCTAATTTATATAATTATTTTCATATTCACTAACTATTTCAATATGTAACATCCTTATTGGCGATCCCCTGCACCTGTGGAGTGCGTTTTGCGCCGCATTCTGAGAAAAGACTAATTTTCAACTATAATTCTGATTTCAGCATAAATGAAAGCTGACTTGATGTCACTGTTCCTTATCTAACAGATTATTATCCCACATCAGGCGTAAAATTCCCTTTTGCATGTAAACTGTCAGTTAATGATCCTGATATAATAAATTTTCTCCAGATAGAGGGAATAAAGATGGAGTGGCTTAAGATGTCATGGTATGTTAAGGTGAAAAAGTTTGAGAGTATTGAGATGAAATGTTCATTAAGGTTGATCAAGAGTCAATACGCAAATACTATTAAGGATTTTTTCATGAAAAAGACAACTGGATTTCCTGAGGGTACATTCATATTAAGGACTTCTCATCCGCCAGTAAACCTGACTGCTTACCTTCTCTAATTATGGGCGGGTGGTTTGGAATTTCCTCTACAGATACCTGGTCACACACGGGGGCTTTGGATATAATAATTTTCCCTTCCATAGGGTCAATAAGAGTACAGATCTGCAAACCGGGGCATTTTATCCGAATAATCTCCAAATTCCTTTTGCATTGTTAAATTATTAAAGAATAATGGAACCTTTTGATGTTAATTTCATAAAATTGCAGAGAAGTAATAAGATTAGTGGATTAAAATAAGGAAAAGTGGTTTGATATGAGAAAATGGAGGATTGAAGATTCAGCTGAGCTGTACAATATTAATGGCTGGGGAGTCAATTATTTTTCAATAAACAGTAAAGGAAATGTGGAAGTCAGGCCTCAAAAGGATGGAGCAGCAGTCGATCTCAGGGAGCTTCTTGACGAACTGATATTAAATGATGTTTCCACTCCAGTGCTGATAAGATTTCCCGACATTCTGGATGACAGGATCATCACCATTACAAAATGCTTTAAAGCAGCCTCGGAGGAGTATGATTATAAAGCTCAGAATTTTATTATCTATCCGATCAAGGTAAACCAGATGAGGCCGGTTGTTGAGGAAATAGTAAGTCATGGGAAAAAGTTCAATATAGGCCTCGAGGCAGGATCAAAGCCAGAACTACATGCCGTAATTGCCATCAATACAGATCCTGAATCACTTATAATCTGTAATGGCTATAAAGATGAAGATTATATCGAGCTTGCCCTGCTGGCTCAGAAGATGGGTAAGAGGATATTTCTTGTAATTGAGAAGCTGAATGAACTAAAGCTTATTACCAGTATTGCAAAGAGGCTCAGAGTAAAACCAAATCTTGGCATAAGGATTAAGCTGGCCAGTGTAGGCAGCGGTAAGTGGGAAGAATCGGGTGGAGACATTAGTAAGTTTGGGCTGACTTCAAGCGAACTTCTTGAAGCTATAGATTTTCTTGAGCGGAATAAGATGAGGAACTGCCTCAAACTGATCCATTTTCACATAGGGAGCCAGGTGACCAAGATAAGGCGGATAAAAGTAGCCTTACGGGAAGCTTCGCAGTTTTATGTTCAGCTTCGTAAGATGGGATTTAATGTTGAATTTGTTGATATAGGAGGGGGGCTTGGAGTTGATTATGACGGAACCGGATCATCGAACAGCGAAAGCAGTGTTAATTATACAATACAGGAGTATGTGAATGACTCAGTCAGCACCTTTGTGGATGCTTCAAACAAAAACAATATACCGCATCCCAATGTCATAACTGAGTCGGGAAGATCTCTCACTGCTCATCATTCTGTCCTGATATTTGAGGTACTTGAAACTGCCACACTGCCCTCCTGGGATGAGGAAGAGACCATTAATGACAATGATCATGAACTTGTGAGAGAGCTTTTCGTTCTATGGGAAAACATTAATCAGCCGCGAATGCTTGAAACATGGCATGATGCTCAGCAGATAAGGGAAGAGGCCCTCGACAGATTCAGTCTCGGACTCATTGATCTGAAGACAAGGGCACAGATTGAAAGACTTTTCTGGTCAATAGCCCGAAGGGTTTATCAGCTGGCAAATGTCACCAAGCATGTTCCCGAAGAACTCAGACAGATTTCAAGAATCCTTTCAGATAAATACTTCTGCAATTTTTCACTTTTTCAATCATTGCCCGATGCCTGGGCAATCGACCAGATATTCCCGATCATGCCAATACACAGATTGAATGAAGAGCCCATCAGAACAGCCACGATACAGGATATAACATGTGACTCTGACGGCAAAATTGATAATTTTATTTCTACAAGAAATTCATCTTATCATCTTCCTGTTCACTTTCTTAAAACAAAAGAACCCTATTATATGGGAGTCTTTCTTGTGGGAGCTTATCAGGAGATTCTTGGTGACCTCCACAATCTTTTTGGTGATACTAATGCCGTTCATGTATCTGTAGACGAGGACGGATATAAAATTGACCAGGTGATTGATGGTGAGACGATCGCAGAAGTCCTTGATTATGTTCAGTATAATTCCAAGAAAATGGTACGAACAGTCGAGACCTGGGTTACATCTTCAGTTAAGGCAGGAATAATAACCCTGGAGGAAGGGAGGGAATTTCTTTCAAATTATCGATCAGGCTTGTACGGATATACATATCTGGAATAATTTAATTAATATATTCCATTTGAAAGTTAGTGTCAGGTTAAAAAAATTTTATAACTTAACATTTTATATTCAATTTTAGCTGATCGTACTATTTAAACCTTTAATTCTTATCGTTATGAGCGAGACCTCTACTTTCGATTTCAATGCGTTTATTAAGGAATCCAAAGAAACCCTGGTAAATCCCAAAGCCTATTTTTCTACAATGAAAACATCTGGAGGATGGGCTGAACCGTTGATCAAGGTGGTTATCTACGGGGCCGTTGCAGGTATCATTGTTTTTCTGTGGAATGTTTTGGGATTGAGCGGATTAAAAACCGGAATGTTTGGCGGAGCTATTGGTGCAATGGCACTGGTCTGGTCAATTGTAGGAGCAGTAATAGGACTTTTTATTGGTGCTGTCATCCTTCTTATCATCTCATCAGTTTGCAAAGGAAATACTGATTTTGAAGCGAACGGAAGAGTTATTGCCGCTTCAATGGTGATAATGCCCATAAACGCACTGCTTGGTTTTACATCCGGAATAAGCTCCTGGCTGGGAATGATAATAAGCCTGGGTGTAAGCCTATATGCTCTGTATATCACATACCACGGTCTGGTTGAATCTCTCAAGGCAAAGCCTGAAACTGCAAAAATCGTAATGTATATTCTGGCAGCCCTGCTCGTATTGTTTATGCTTCTGGGTATGAGTACCAGGAACAAGATGAATAAATGCATGAATAGTGAAGATTTAAAGGAAATGCTAAAAGATATAGAACAGCAGTAATCAATAATTTTAATCACGAAAAATAATCCGACTGTCCCGAAAAATATTCAGAATCTTTGTTGTTGTCTATTAATGACCAGATGAATACATTATCATAAAGGTGCGTTAATACAACAGATTTAGCACAGGATATATTTCCATGAAAGTTTTTCGGGGCAGCATTTTTTACACTATTGGAATGGCTTTCGTACTTCATCCAGTCATCCCTTAATTTTATAATACCCTCCTTTTTCTGAGGTGTAATTTCTATCTTTGACAGTTTTATCAATCTGCCCTTTCTGAATAGCTTATTAGCCTTAACATTAAAGGGATGAAAAACTGGACAAAACCGTTAGATATTTATATAGCTCTCTTTTACAGACTGGCGCTGATGATGCTGATTTTTACATTGTGCCGGGTCGGATTTTATATTTTCAACAGCAATATGTTTCCAGGAATTGCAAGCGACCAGTTCCTTTCAATACTAAAAGGCGGCCTGTTGTTCGACATTTCGGCATTGGTGTATATTAATGTCTTATTTATCCTCTCGCAGATTATACCGTTTGAGATCAGATACAACAAGGTTTACCAGAAGATTACCGGATACTTGTTCTTTTTTGTTAATGGTCTGGCAATAGCGATAAACTGCGCAGATTTCGTTTATTACAGATTTATTATGAAAAGAGCTACAGCTGAGGTATTTAAGACATTTGAGAATGAATCAGGTATGATTAAACTTCTGCTGAGATTTCAGCTCGACTACTGGCCGGTTGTACTGTTTTCATTAGCACTGATTTTCCTTATGATAATACTTTACAACGGTATTAAGGTAAGGAGCCCGCGACCGAAAACCGGGATATTGGCATTTTTCTTCAATCTGTTGATGGTCCCTGTGATCGTTATACTGTTCATCATAGCAGCCCGCGGTGGTTATCGTCATTCCACAAGACCTATAAGTATAAGCAATGCAGCAAGATATGTTGATAATCCGCGTGATGCTGCAATTGTTCTCAATACTCCCTTCAGTCTTATCAGGACATTCAATAAAAAGACACTTGTGCGTTACAATTTCTTTGATGATGAGAAGCTTAATGAGCTTTATGATCCTCATTACAAACCTGCGAAAAAAGACGAATTCAAACGTGAAAATGTGATCATAATCATTCTTGAAAGCTTTTCAAGAGAATATATAGGGGCGTTGAACAAAGATCTGGACGGAGGTAATTATAAAGGATATTCTCCTTTTCTTGACTCACTGATAAATCACAGCCTTACATTTGAAGTGTCACTGGCAAACGGAAAGAAATCAATCGATGCCATGCCCTCGATATTTGCATCTATCCCATCACTCGAAACGCCTTATGTGATCTCTCACTATGCCAATAATACCATTAACGGTCTGCCCGGTCTTTTAAAAAGAAAAGGCTATTATACTGCTTTCTTCCACGGTGCACCGAATGGTTCCATGGGATTTGACTCATTCGCAAAAATGGCAGGATTTGACGACTATTTTGGGCTTGACCAGTATCCTTACAAAAACAATTTTGACGGGATGTGGGGAGTCTGGGATGAGCCTTTTCTGGATTTTTTTTGCAGGCAAATCGATAATTTTCCGCAGCCCTTTCTTGCATCTGTCTTCACGGTATCCTCTCATCATCCTTTCAAAGTCCCTGAGAAATACAAGGGTAGATTCCCATCAGGCCCGGCTCCGATTCTGGAGGTGATTGGTTACACAGATTATGCACTGAAGAGATTTTTTAATGAAGCCCGGAATCGACCATGGTTTAAAAATACCCTTTTCGTCATAACAGCTGATCATACCAATGAATCAGTTCGCAGAGAATTTCAAAATGATTTTGGTTCATACAGCGTTCCGATAATATTCTTTAAATACGGGAGTTGTATGAATGGAATGAGAAACAGAATTGCCCAGCAAATCGACATAATGCCCTCAGTGCTTGACTATCTTAATTTTAATGAGGAATACATAGCTTTTGGCAACAACCTTTTTGATAATTCACGAGAATCATTTGCTTTTAATACCAATGGCAGTACATATCACCTCTATATGGATGACCATATGCTTGAGATGATTGATAATTATACAGTTGGTCTGTATAACTTCAGGAATGACAGGATGCTATCAAAAAACATTAAAGATAATAATGACAGCCTTCGTATCCGCATGGAAACAAAACTAAAAGCAATCATTCAGAGCTATAATAATCGGCTGATTGATAATGATATGATCCCTTAAGGCCCGGAATTGACCATCCAGATATCAAATTACTGTTTTCAGGGTTAACTGATCTGCCTGTTAATATTTATATTTCATGCAATATTAATGATTTATTGAAGGTATAAGTATATTTGTATAAATTGATCAAAAAGTACAGGCAGGAAAAATGACAGTTTGCCTCCAAGTTATACTTGATTTTACAGAACTGTATTCCTCCTGATCTTTTAGATCTCACATAATTATTTTGAGAATGCTAATATTTACAGATCATTACTGGAAAATAAACTAAATACAGAAAACTATGGAATCACGCCGTCATTTTTTAAAGTTGACAGCTGCAGGAATAATAGCATCCGGAACTGCATCATATTCCAGCACTGCAACGGTCGCACTAGGATCTTATACCGATTCTTTTACCCTGGGTATGGCCGGTTATACTTTCAGAGAGTTCAGTGTTGAGCAGACTATTGAGATGATGAAAAAAATAGGCGTTAACTTTCTTTCTCTGAAAGATTTTCATATGCCTATGAACAGCACAAAACAACAGATAGATTCTGTCATCGAAAAGTTCAGAAACGCCGGGATAACCGTTTATACCGTTGGTGTTGTTTACATGAAAACACGAGAATCAGTTGATCAGGCATTTGAATATGCAAAGATGGCAGGAGTTAAAATGATTGTAGGAGCTCCGGATTATGAGCTTCTTCCTTATGTTGAAAAAAAGGTTAAGGAATATGATTTCAAACTGGCAATTCATAATCATGGACCTGATAATCCATTGTTCCCGAATCCGACAGATATTTGGAATCATGTAAAGAATCTTGACATGCGTATGGGAATATGCATTGATATAGGGCATACAAAGAGGGATGGTGCAGATCCCGCGGCAGATATAATAAAATATGGGAAACGAATTTATGATGTTCATATTAAGGATGTAACCAAATCCACAAAAGAGGGGGAAACAGTGGAAATCGGAAGGGGAATAATTGATATTCCGGCAGTGATATCAGCTCTTCGGAAAATCAATTATTCGGGCAAGTGCAGCCTTGAATATGAAAAGGATATGAAAGATCCTCTTGCCGGTATTGCAGAGTCGTTAGGATATTTTAAAGGAGTTATGGCCTGCCGATAATGTACGTCTTTCTTAAGGTTTTTTAACTGATCTAGATATCAATTTATGACAGAATCAAGAAGATCTTTTGTAAAAAGATCAGCTGCAGGAAGCGCCATTCTTGCTCTTAACAGCTTTCCGGGCCTTTCAGCAGCAAATTACAGAAGAATATCAGGAGCAAACAATCGCATTAGCGTAGCTATTATTGGATGCAACAGCCGTGGTGCATCTATGGCAGGAACTTTCGCCAGGCAGCCCCACACAGAGGTAAAGTATATTTGTGATGTGGAGGAAAATGCGTTGATAAAAGGAATTACCGCAGCATCAGGTGTAACCGGAAAAGAACCCAAGGCAGTAAAGGATTTCAGAAATATACTTCATGACAAGGATCTTGATGCAATTTACATAGCCATGCCTGATCACTGGCATGCACCTGCCACAATTATGGGTTGTGCTGCAGGCAAGCATGTCTATGTCGAAAAACCACTGAGTCATAATCCTGAAGAGGGAGAGCTTGTTATTAAAGCAGCAGAGAAATACGGGACAATAGTACAGATCGGTACACAGAGGAGGTCATGGCCTGTTCTCGCCCAGGGAATGAATGAGCTTAAGAACGGTGTAATAGGTAAAGTGTATATGGCAAAAGCCTGGTATGCTAATACCAGAGGCCCCATTGGGGTTGGAAAATCTGTTCCCGTTCCTCCGGGGCTTGATTACGAATTGTGGCAGGGACCTGCTCCGAGGAAACCCTTCAGGGATAACCTTATCCATTATAACTGGCACTGGTTCTGGCATTGGGGGACGGGTGAAGCGCTAAATAACGGAACCCATCACATTGACATCATCCGATGGGGACTGGGACTTGATTTTCCTTCTAAAGTAAGCTCATCCGGAGGCCGTTATCATTACCGTGACGACTGGGAAGTTCCAGACACCCAAATCATAACCTGGGAAGTACCAGGTATTATGATCACCTGGGAAGGTCGAAGCTGCAACGGAGGATTGATTGACAATCGTTCACATGGTGTCATATTTTACGGTGAGCAAGGCGCCTTCCATACCGGAGATAACAGTTACATTATCTATGACAACAAGAATAAACTGGTGAGAGAAGTAAAATCAGATGTAATAATCTCTGAAAGCCTCAATACAACCAGTCCGGGCGAAGCATTGGATGCCCTGCATGTTAAAAACTTCCTTGAAAATATCAGAAATAACAGTAAACCTCTGGCAGATGCACAAAATGGACATAAAAGCGCTCTCTGGCTTCATCTTGGAAATATCTCGCAGAGAAAAGGACGTTCTCTGTCGATAGATCCTTTAAACGGACATATTATAGGTGATAAGGAAGCTGAGTCTTTATGGTACAGAGAATATGAAAACGGATGGCAGCCAACGGTGTGAATAAATATTTATGGGTGAAGACAATACTTTCCTTACAATTTCTAATTCCAATTCTGGTATTGTACCTTTTTTCCGGATGTTCTGATGTGCATTCATCACATGATTCATCGATGACTGATGTCAGGATTATCTCATTTGAGTCAGTAAATAAACCTCTTGTCAGCACTGCAAAAGGCAATATCATTGCACGGATCTGTATTGATTTCAATAAATCAGGAAAGAACAGGTCGGTAAGAAAGCTGATCCTGAGTTTTTCCGGGAACAGCCATTTAAGTGATATCGATTTCATGAGGCTCAGGTGCGGAACTGACTCCATTGGACGTACAATTATTGATTCTCTGGCCAACTCCACGGTATGGCACCAGCAAATGATAATAAAAGGCAAATACAATCTTCAGAAGGGAAAAAACTGGTTGATCCTTGTTGCAAACATCAGAGAAAATGTGAACCTTTTAAATGTACTGGAGATTGAGAAAACAGATATTATACTCGATGGTAATGAAATAATTACTGTCAGTGATAAAGCTTCCCCCCGTTATCGTTATGCCCTTGTTCTCAGGGCTTCAGGCCAGGATAACTGCGATACATACCGTATTCCCGGAATAGTTACCACAAATAAAGGAACGCTTGTTGCAGTCTATGATGTACGGTACAATGGAAGCAAAGATCTTCAGGAAGACATAGATATAGGAATGAGCAGGAGCAACGATGGCGGACAAAAATGGGAACCAATGCGAGTCATTATTGACATGGGTGAATACGGTGGATATCCTCAGAACATGAATGGGGTTGGGGATCCATGTATCCTGTACGACAATATTAACGGAACTATATGGGTTGCGGCCCTTTGGATGAATGGCGGATCTCCTGATAGAATGGCATGGTGGGATTCAAAACCAGGTATGATACCGGGTGAAACCGGTCAGTTCATTTTGGTTAAAAGCACCGATGACGGTGTCACATGGTCAGATCCTGTCAATATCACAAGCCAGGTCAAAAGGCCTGAATGGCAGTTGTTGCTTCAGGGCCCCGGCAGAGGTATTGTCATGAAGGACGGAACACTTGTTTTTCCTGCCCAGTATAAAGCCAACACAGGAGAAAAGGCTCTTGATGGAGGCTTTTACACATCGTTTTCCACCATTGTTTACAGTAAAGATGGCGGTAACAAATGGGAAATTGGCAATGGGGCAAAAAGCAATACCACCGAAGCACAGGTTGTAGAACTTCCGGATGGTTCACTTATGCTCAACATGCGGGATGACCGGAACCGAACTGAAAAAGGACCGGCAAATGGAAGGGCTGTAAGTGTTACAGCCGATTTGGGAAAGAAGTGGTCCACACACCCGTCTTCAAATTCCCTCCTCCCTGAACCAAACTGCATGGCCAGTATTATCTCTCACGATGTATTCCTCAAAGGAACAAAAAAAAGAGTTTTGTTTTTCTCAAATCCTGATCACACCTCAGAGAGAAAAAATATGACAATCAAAGCAAGTCTTGACAACGGGAATAGCTGGCCTGAAGAGTTTAAAATATTATTAAACAGTGCCCCTGGTTATGGTTATTCATGTCTTACCATGATAAATGACAGTATTATAGGTATAGTCTATGAGGGTGTGAAAGACCTTTACTTTCAGAAGCTGCCAGTCAGGGATTTTTTCGGATACTGATTGAATGAACAGGGATCTGTTGTAATTACAAAGAGATAATATCAATACTTCTGCATGGAAATGAAAATTGACAAATTTGAAGGGCTGATAGCAGCTCCCTTTGCCCCAATGGATGAAAAGGGCAACCTTGATATTGAAAAAGTGCCTGAATATTACCAGTTTCTTGAAAGGAACAATATTTCTGCCGCTTTCATAAATGGTTCAACCGGAGAAGGAGTATCATTGACTCAGAAAGAAAAACAGCTAATTGCAAAGAAATGGGCTGAGTGCCGGAAAACAGGGGGCAAATTAAAGATCATAAATCTGGTTGGAGGGACATCCTATGCTGAATGTATCGAGAATGCATTATTCTCACAAGAAGAAGGGATATCTGCAATAGCTGTACTTGCTCCCTACTATTTCAAGCCCTCAGATCATGAACAACTTGCCGAATTTGTGACCAGGGTTGGAGAGAGTGTACCGGTAATGCCTGTTTATTTTTACCATATCCCGGTGCTCACAGGCGTCAGCATGAGTATGATAAGTTTCCTGGAAAAAATTTCAGGAATGCTTCCAAACTTTGCCGGAATAAAGTTTACGCATGAAGATTTCATGGATTTCCTGTCATGCATGAACTTCTGCAACGGGTATTACGACCTTCTCTGGGGAAGAGACGAATGCATGCTGTCGGCTCTTGTCCTGGGCTGCAGGGGAGCAGTGGGAAGTACATACAATTATGCTGCGCCTTTATACCATGCTATTATTAAATCATTTACAGAAGGTGACCTTCTGGAAGCAAGGAGATTGCAGCAGAAGGCAATCGATATGATCTCTCTGCTCGGGAAATACGGTGGTATTTCCACTGGAAAGTTTTTTATGAGGTACATCGGTCTTGACTGTGGTAAATTCAGATCCCCGGTGAAGAATATGCCGGAGGAGCTTTATAAAAGTTTCGTAGAAGATGTGAAAGCCCTTGATATGAACAACCTATTCTCAGTAATATGATTCCATACGAAAATTTGCCTAAAATAGCTGCAATAATCCTGAAGAATGATAAAGGCGAATTACTGCTTTATAAACGAGATAATAAACCTGATATCCCTTTCCCTGGTCACTGGGATTTGATTGGCGGGCATGTTGAAGATGGAGAAACGCCGGAGAAAGCACTGGTCAGAGAAGTGAAGGAAGAATTAGGACTGGATTTAAATGATTTTACCTTCTTTAAGCGATACCAATGTCTCAATGGTGATGCATATCCTAACATAAAATTTATCTACTCAGGGAGAATAAATGTGCCTATAGAGGAAATCACTCTTCTTGAAGGAGATACTGCCAGGTATTTTAGCAGGGAAGAGATTCACGGTGTTAAATTTGCAAATATTTTAAAGGAAATCGTGCTTGAATATCTTTCAACTCAGCCTTAAAAAAATTTAAACATGAAAATGATCAGATCCATCAAAGCTGTGATAATATTGATTTATCCTCTGCTGTGTCTGAAGGTCAGTGCAGGAGAGATAAAGCTTGAATCCCCTGATAAGAATATCAGTGTCCGGATTGAAAATAATGACAGGATTAAATGGTCCGTAATCTATAAAGGCAGAACCATTGTAGACGAATCAGATCTGGGATTTGAATTCAGGGGTGAAGAACCTATGTCCGGCAATTTTACAATAACTGATCAATCATTCAGATCTGTCAATGAACGATGGAATCCTGTTGTACGATCAAAACATTCAGAAATTGTTGATAATTATAATGAACTGCATCTGTTCCTGAGGGAGAATTCTGGTACCCTTCGAAAAATGGAACTGTTCTTCAGAGCATACAATGATGGGATAGCATTTCAATATAAGCTCTTAAGAGGTTCAGTAATTGGTGACAGGGAAATAACCAAAGAACTAACAACCTTTGCGATTCCTGGTGATCCCAAGGCATGGATTGTGGAGTACGGAGGTTATTATTCATCAAATGAAGCTGAATTCTTTGAGCATCCATTAAGTTATATTTCTGAAGAAACTATTGCAGGAATGCCTTTGGTTATGGAGTATGATAATAACTGCTGGGTTGCGATAACCGAAGCGAAGATCAGGAATTACTCAGCTTTTTACTTAGGGACAGATGGGAATATAAACAGGCTGGCGACAAAGCTTGTCCCATTACCGGGCGAGCCGGAAACAGGAGTTAAAGTAAGATTTGGTGATGAGGTCACCACACCCTGGCGGGTTGTTATGATAGCAGATAATCCGGGAAAACTTATTGAGTCTGAAATAATTCAAAATCTAAACGATCCGTGTGCATTACATGATGTATCATGGATTAAACCCGGTTTGTGTGCCTGGGACCATTGGTGGAGTGGAGATGTAAAAATGGAAATGGCTGTGATAAAACAATATATTGATCTGGCATCCTCAATGGGTTGGCCATATATGCTTGTTGACTGGCAGTGGTATGGGAAATTTAATACTCCTGAAGCCGATATTACAAAATGGGCTCCTCAGATAAGCATTCCTGAAATTGTTAGCTATGCTGCAGGGAAAAATGTAAAGATCATTCTCTGGCTCTATTCTTCAGACGTAAACAGAAACAGTGCCTATAAAGAAGCATTTCCATTATATCGTAAATGGGGCATTGCCGGGGTGAAGATTGACTTTATGGACCGCGATGACCAGTATATGGTGAACTGGTATCATGAAATAATAAAATATGCTGCGGAAAACCAGTTGTTAGTTGATTTTCATGGGGCTTACAAACCTGACGGAATAATCCGTACCTACCCGAATATGATTACAAGGGAAGGAGTAATGGGCAATGAATACTATAAATTCTCCGACAAAATGAATCCTGAACATAATGTAAAACTGGCATTTACTCGTATGCTTGCCGGACAGATGGATTATACGCCGGGTGCCTTTCTGAATGTAACAAGAGAAGAATTCAGAAACCAGACACCGACAGTTGTCTGGAATACAAGGGCTGCGGAACTTTCAAAATTTGTTATTTATGAAAGTCCTCTTACAGTAGTTTGTGATCATCCCGACAATATCCTGAACAAACCAGGAGCGGATTTTCTCAGAATTGTCCCATCTGTGTGGGATGATATTAAATTCCTCGGTGGTTATCCTGGTGATTATGTTGCTATTGCAAGAAGAAACGGCAAAAAATGGTTTGTGGGTATTCTTAATAACAGCGTTGCTAAGACTGTTAATCTCAATCTTGATTTTCTGGAAATGGGTGAATATACAATGGAATCGTGGGCTGATTCGAAAAAATCTGACAGATGTCCCTCTGAAGTTATAACAACCTCGAGGAAAGTTAAATCGGGGCAGATTATTAAAATAAATCTGGCTATAAACGGCGGATTTGCAGCTGTCGTTTATATGAAGTAATACTTCTGACTAAGGTTTTAAATTCTTTATTGTCATTCTTTGATCAAAACAAATTGAGTGTTTGTCAAAATGATTGATCTGTGAATTTGTTAAAAATCAATTTTTAAAACATTTGTATCCTGCATTAAATCAATATATTAAAAGAGGGCTTCTACTTAAATCTGTGTGAAATCGCAATTTCTCCTGCAAAATTCCCGGGGTTTTTGACTAAATCAAGTTCATGATTTATCAATGCATCTGACTGACCGGTGAGTAAATCATTAATGTTGACGAGCAATTAAATTATGCACTTAAATTACTCATTAAGTGTAAATTAAATGTCCTGCCACGATATGTTTTATCTGTATTTTTACCATGTTACTGAACAGGTAAATAATTTTAAATTACTTGCAATGAAAATCAGGACATTGTTATTATTTAATATTTTGTTGTTCAGCTCACAGGTGGTGATGTCTCCTACAATCGAATTTCAGATTAAATTCGCCAGGATAAGGCAGGCACTGGACTATATAGAAAGGCAGTACTATGAACTGGAATTTATCAGGTTTATGAATGACCTTGGACATAATGAATCTCTGAATAACTGGCTGTGCATAAACCGCATAGGATGTTTCGGAGAGTGGCAGTTCGCCGAATCAACATTGCATTGTCTGGGATTCAGACAAATAACTTTACAGAAATTCAGGCAGAATCCGGCTATTTTCCCCCGGGAGATGCAGCAGAAAGCACTTGAATCTCTGATTAAAGTGAATCTGGCCCTTTTAAAGGATTATGATCATTTTATAGGAGATACTATCAACGGTGTCGTTGTTACCAGGTCGGGACTTATAGCTGCTGCCCACCTTGGCGGGGCAGGATCAACAAAACGATTTCTCAGTTCGGGTGGTAAGATGAACAGCAAAGATGCTCTTGGAACTTCTATTCGCGACTATATGCGTAAGTTCAGGAACTACGATCTTGAATAGGTCTTCTAATCCCATTGTTTATCTAAGTTTGAGCTGTTTTTTGTATCGCTGAAGATCTTTGGTTATTCTATAATTTCTAAGTATTTCAAATACTTGTTTGGCTTGCTCCGAAATGCTGTTTCTTATCCATCAGGGCATAATTTCTTCTATGCAATTACCTGATTCGTAAAAAATGTTTATTTTTCAGATGCAGTATTAAGTAAATTATATGGATGAAGATCTGATAATAGATTTTACTCCTACTGGCATGATACCAACGAGGAGCATGACGCCTTATGTTCCACTGAGCATTAATGAAATAATTGATGATGTTCTTGCAGCCTGGGAACTTGGAGTAACAAAAGTACATCTACATGCACGGGATCCACAAAGTGAGATTCCTACATACAAGAAAGAAATATACGGAGCAATTATAGAAGGCATTAGAAAATATGCACCAAATCTGGTTTTGTGTGTATCGCTCAGCGGAAGGACATTCAGTAAGTTTGAAGAAAGATCTGATGTTCTGGATCTGGAGGGTGTTTTAAAACCTGACATGGGAAGCCTTACACTTAGCTCACTTAATTTTAATCAGATCGCCAGTGTTAATTCTCCTGAAATGATCCAGAAACTGGCTATAAAAATGAAAGAAAAGGGAATTGTTCCCGAACTTGAAGCATTTGATGCCGGAATGATAAACTATGCAAAATACCTGAAAAAGAAAGAACTAATATATCCTCCATTCTATTTTAATATTTTACTCGGAAATATTGCCTGTGCTCAGGCCGATATCCTTTACGCAGGATTAATGATTAGAGATCTGCCTGAAAACTCGTTCTGGAGTCTTGCCGGTATTGGCGACAATCAGTTGAAAATAAACTCCGTGGCTATAGCAATTGGAGGAGGAGTCAGGGTAGGCCTGGAAGATAACATCTGGTACGATGCTTCAAGAACAGCTTTGGCCCGAAACATCGATCTTATTAAAAGGATCCACGTTCTTGCAGAAGCAAATGGAAGGAAGGTAATGACCTCAGAAAAGTTCAGAAAGCTTATGCAGCTTCAGCCTGGAAATGGTTTATATGGACGTACTCCGGTAACGATATGAAACCTTTTTGTGGCAAAAACATAGTAGATAATGAAACCTTAATCTATTATCAGGCGAACACAATAATATAGTAATAAGCAACATGGAGATTTCATCATACTGTCAAAATTAATTTATAGCATGATGAGAATGTTTCGAATCATGGATGTTCGAATTAAACTGTTTCCCATTAAATAATTAAGTTATATTATTTTAGTAAGAGATTTTATTAACCCATATCGAAAAGTATAATAAGATGTCATTATTGAATAGGACTATGTTTAAGTTACGCAATGGCTTATTCATGCTCTCCTTTACATCGATATTAAGCAGAATAGGAATAGAGTTTAAACCCTATTTTCTATTCTTGGAGGGCCTTAAAGGAGCCAGAGAACCTGAAATAAAGGGAAATCTGTCTGAATACCGTTGTGAGCTTCTGGGAGCTGATGATATGCATACTCTGGATTTAACAATAAAGGACTTTAATGCTCAGCGGAAAATAGAAGTTTTAGAAAAAGGAGAGATATGTATAGGATTAAAACACAATGACAGGGTCGTATCTTTAATGTGGATAGGTTGTGACGAGTTCACCTATGGATCAACATACCGGAAACTTAAAAATAATGAAGCCTGGCTCGCCGCCATGCATACAATTGATTCATACAGGGGCAGAAACCTGGCCCCTTACCTGAGATATAAAAGTTATGAATTATTGAGGGATATGGGTAGGGATGTGTTGTATAGTGCAAGTGAGTATTTTAATTCACCTGCAATAAAATTTAAGGAAAAACTAAATGCCCGGAAGCTTAAACTGATATTCTATTGTAGATTTTTTAACAGATTTCTGTGGAGTTTTACCATCAGGACATATCCTGCGATGAAATCGATTGCTGACAATAGTTAGAAGGTTAGCTTTATAAAATTATCCAAGTAAAAATTTAACCGGACCCTTTATACCCTGGTATCAAGAACTCTTCTGCACGATCTGCAAAAGTCAGATTCTTTCAGATCAATATCTTCTACATATGTGCTGGCTTTCATAACACAACCGGGATCACTGCAATGAATTAAACCATACATGTGTCCGAGTTCATGTATGACCTCTTTGCTGAATCTCTGTGTAATAATAGCCTTATCCCCGACGATCCCGTATAGTTCATTGTTTAGTCTGTAAAGGGATGCTATTCCGGATCGGCCGTTAAGGTATGCCTGTCCGAAAATATATGTCATAATAGGGATGAAAAGATCGACTGCAAACAGGCCTAAAGTTTTGCATGTATCTGCAGCATAATCATTTTCTATTTTTTGCAGGAGAAAATTGCCGTTATACTGTCTCCTTGAAGGGTCATAATAATCACTCAGATCGAGATGTTCATGACTGGTCACAACCGGCAGAGAAAACTTATTTAATACTTCATTGGAAACAGATCTCAAAATATCATGGCTCACAAGTCCAAATGAAATAATTTTTATTTTTTCATAATACATTGGCCTGCTTCTTTGGAGCATTAATAGGGCATAGGTGACATTTATTGAACAATTATTTGATACACAATAGTCAATTCTGGGTCAGACCATATTTTTTTATCTTGTTGTATAGTGTTACTCTGTCAACCTTTAATGCTTTGGCAGCAGCGGAAATATTCCACTTGTATTTATCAAGAATAGTGTTAATATGATTTTTCTCAACTTCATCGAGGCTTTCAATTGAAGAATTTCCGGTTGCAGCACCAATAGGGAGGTCTTTTACCTGTATTCTTTTGCCATTTCCGACAACTATTGCTCTTTCTATCATGTTCTCCAGCTCCCGGATGTTCCCGGGGAAAGGAAATTCTTCAAGCTTTTTAAGGGCAGCATGATCAAAAATGACCGGAGGTTTTCCCATAGCGGCGCAATACTTCCCGGCAAAGTATTCTGCAAGAACCGGGATATCCTCAATTCTCTCACGCAGAGGAGGTAAATAAATATTTACAACATTAAGCCTATAGTACAGATCTTCTCTGAATAGTCCTTTGTCAACCATGTTTTTAAGATCCCTGTTTGTTGCGCATATTACTCTAAAATCTGACCTGATCTCTTTAGAGCCTCCTACACGAACAATAGTTTTAGTTTCAAGCACCCGCAGAAGTTCAACCTGCATTTTTGCAGATATAGTCGCAATTTCATCAAGGAATATTGTGCCATTATCAGCCATTTCAAACCTTCCTTTTCTATTGTAAAGGGCACCAGTAAAGGAACCCTTTTCGTGCCCGAATAGTTCGCTTTCCAGCAAGCTTTCTGTCAAAGCCCCACAATGAACAGTGACCATCGGGAAGAACCTGCGTGGTGAATTAGCATGAATGGCCCTTGCAACAAGCTCCTTACCTGTTCCGCTTTCACCCGTAATAATAACGGAAGCATTCGACTGTGCAACGCTCTCTATATCTTTAAGTATCCTTTTCATTGCTTCACTGTTGCCTATCAGATTATCCACATTCTCAAGAATTGTGACACGATCCTTAAGGAACTGGTTCTCCTTGGAGAGGGATATTTGTTTTGCAGCATTTCTGATAAGATGAGTGAGATCATCAGGATCAAAAGGTTTCGTGACATAATCGAAAGCACCTTCTTTAAGGGCCTGCACTGCAGTATCTACAGTTGCAAAGGCGGTCATCATGATAACAACAGTTTCCTTTTTTATCGCTTTGATACGCCTGAGCATTTCCATTCCATCCATTCCCGGCATCTTTATATCGGCCAGAATAATGTCAAAATCCTGCGATTCCAGGATTGATAAAGCTTTTTTTGCATCTTCGGCACATTCGACTACATATCCGTCCTCAATAAACCAATTGTAAAGCGAGTCCCTTACTGATAATTCGTCATCAACAATAAGTATTGATATCCTGTGATTCATGGCTAAATACTTTAACTGTTAATTATTGGCAGGATAACTGATATGGTTGTTCCTTTGCCCTTCTCTGACCTGACCTCAGTTTTCCCTTTGTGATTTTGAACAATACCATGCACTATTGACAACCCCAGACCTATGCCGTTGCCTTTGTCCTTCGTAGTATAAAATGGTTCGAAAATATGAGGGAGATCATCATCCGAAATCCCTATACCATTGTCTGTAACATCAATTCGGATATGAAGATCATCAGGATTAACTGTGCTTAAAATAACCTCACCGTTTTCTCTGATCGCCTCGATCGCATTAACCAGCAATGCTACACATATCTGTTTGATCTGGTTGGGACTACAATATACCATGTCATTTTTTGCTGAAAGACTAAGCAAAAAACTTATATTTGCCACTTTCATCGGGTGCGTCATAAGATCATAGGCTTCTATCAGCACGTCATTAATGTTTCTTGGCTCGAAATCATTCTGATCCTTGCGCGAAAAATCAAGGAGTCCCTTGACAATATCTCCGCACCTTTTGGCTTCGCTTTCTATTAACCTCAAATGCTTTAGCAACGATGCCTTTTTTTCTTCCGCAAGATCCTGGTTCTGAAGCTGTTTTTGGATAAGCTTGGCATAAATAAGGATTCCTGACAATGGATTGTTTATCTCATGTGCAACAGACAGAGAAAGTCGTCCCAGTGAAGCAATCCTTTCAATATTCATCAGCTCATTCTGGGCATGACCAAGTTCCTCTGACTTTTTTTGTACCTTATACTCAAGCTGTTGTGACCAATTTTGGAGCTCTGTCGTCGCTTTCTGGAGACTGTCCAGCATATGATTGAATGCGACTGAAACCATACGCATGTCGGAAAGTTGATTAGGTTTTACTTCAAGCCTGGTGCTGTTATCTCCCATTGAAACAGCTTCACTGGCCTTAATTATTGAGTTAAGAGGTTTCTTTATCTTTTCACTTGTAAATACCACAAGGATCAGCAGAAGTAATGATGTCATCACCGACGCTACAATGAAATAGTTCTTCCTTGATCTGTTAAGGGAATCGTCAATGCCTTTCAAAGGAAGCTTTATTAACAGAGAACCCAGAACTTCCTCGTTCTGATTATGTGCATGACAACTGCCTGTGTAGCATGAAGGGGCATTGAGTATTGGAGAGCTTATAAGCAGATGCCTGCCATTAAGCCTGTTCTGGCTCATTTTACATTCACTGTCTTCTTCAATGATCTTATATGCCTTTTCCTTTTTTGGAAACATTGATATCATATCTGCATGACAACTTTTGCAATCAGGATCTCCGTGCCTGCCATCATCACCTGATATTGAAGAATATGCAAGGTTGTATTCATTATCATACATATTGACATCGTCGATCCCAGTCATTCTGTTTATAATATCAAGGGTATTTTGCAATGATGTCCTGTCGTTCTTAAGCATCGATTCGTAAAGCGCCCCTTCGACCAGAGATCCGATATTATGGCCGTTTTCTTCAAGGATCGACTTCATGTATCTTTCATTAACCGACCTGAATATCATCCAGAATGAAATAAAAAGAAAAATTGAGGCGATGCTGATAATAAATACAACCCTCCCGTAGATGGAAGACCTGAATCTTACATAACTGTCAAGTATCTTGATCTTTGTTCCGTTTTTACTTTTTTTGTTGCCTTGGCGGAACATCTGCTTAAATCTTGAATTGTTAATTTCTTCACAATATAATTCAATATTTTCATTTTTTCCAAAGATTGACCAGCCACTAAAGGATAATTAATCCAGGGTAGATTATTAATACCCAATAAGGACTTGTATTCAAATGTGTGATTTACATTTTATTATACGGGTATAATTACTTTCCTTTAAAGTCAGCTTATAGATTATGTTCTTAAACTGACTTATCTATGAAGTTTCTCTGAAATTCTTCCCATACTTCAGGTTCCATGTCTGACAGAACATTATCGACAAGTTCACCGCCATCCTGGAGTATTACTTGTGAATATGCCGGTTTGCCGGGTCTGAGGACTATTCCGAAGAATTCTCTAAGTCTTAAAATTTCATCTTTGATCCATTCCTGGTATTTTTCTGACATAAACATGAATCGTATCTCTTTTTCCCAGTTTACCGGTTCAATAAGATATACCCAGCCATCTCCGAAAGGTTCGCGATTTATGGCGGATGAATCTTCGATCAGTGATACGTTCCTTTCCCTGATAATGCCAGATATCGGAGAATGAATGTCAATTTGTTTACCGTTTCTGATAATTGTGAAGATCTTTTCGCCCCTCCTTACATGGTCGCCGGGTTCTTTGAACTTAATCTTTGTGAGCGTTCCGGTTACATGCTGCAAAAAATCGTCAATACCAATTCTTACATTACCGTCTTTTTCCATATATGACCAGGTATGCGATTTGTCAAAATAGACCCCTTTCATAACATTCACTGTTCCTTCATTTAGGGGATGGGCATCAACAACAGCCCCAGGCACTGGAATAGACCTGATCTTTCTTTTTGCTCCGAAAATCAGTAACACAAGGATGCCTGTTAATGCAGCTAAGGCAAACAGAAATACCCATAATCCCGTTCTGCCCGGTTCATCAATGAGGACTGAAGAGGCTTTCATTCCTGTAATGATGGAAATATTTGATTCCTTAGCGTGCCCTGTAAGATCACCGAATCCCGAAGAAGTGAGATATTTTCCTCCGTCACTCATTATCCACAGGAGGAAAGCATTAATTGAATTATCAGGAGATTTTTCAGGAATGATTGCACAGATATTGCCGCAAAGAGCTTTTGGATATTTCCCTATCCACATACCCCTGGTAAGTGTTTCAATATTTGAATAAATATCCTCAAAATAGTCAATCCTGCCGTTCGAATTCTTGTCCAGAGGCAGGAGCCTGACACTGCCTTCTTGAACTGCATTGACGGATTTTTTTAAATCATGGAGCATGCAGAAACCAATTGCATATATGTCACTGCTAACAGCTTGAATCACATCACTAGTTCTATTTGACTTAATGCCCTGATTATCTGAGACATCAATCTGGCAGAAACTGTTGAGTAACATTTCTGCCTCCTTGTTCTCAGTTATAAACAGCTTTACTTCAACTTCATTAGCGCCTGTAATTATTTCATCCCATCTGGTAAAGGAGGTTAATAATCTGGCGATTTCTTTTGCAGTTATGCCCTGCTGCACTATAGCTTCAACTGAAGGATTTCCTGAATTGAATACTGCTACCACGGCATTGTGCCCAATAATCAGACTTGTTCCAGCATCCGGTATCTTCATTCCTGCTTCATTATCTGCGACAATTCCAAGAGTATTAGAATTTATCTGCTTAATATCACCCGATGCTGATACTATGAATTTTAATCCGGGATTAAGCGAGGTAAATTCCTCGGTCCATATATTTACCAATTCATTAAGTCCAGCTGAACAAAATATATTCAATGTATCTATTGATAGATTTTTTGCCTGTGAAGCACAAATGTCTTCCCCGTCATTGAAAAGTAAAATCACCGCAAAAACGAGTATTAAGTTTCTGATCTTTGTTAGGAATGATTTCATGATAAAAAATATTGATCCCTTTATATTTGCTTCACAATTATAATGCCAGACTTTATAATATACACAATAACAGTCAGATACATGGTGTTTGCAAATGTATTGAACACTTTGTAATGTTGAAAATATAAACAAATCATTATTAAAAAATACCAAATATCCTGTAAGGCAGCGACATAACGACAGTGTTGAAAATATATACAATGTTGCAGAATGCAACAACAGATAAAAAGATGCTGCTTTTGGGAACATGTCAGGTTATTCACAGCATTTTCAAATGATAGAATTATGTTGCACTATTTCAATGAGATTTTGAATAACTTTGTGTTTATTATGCCTGATAATCGTGAAGGAAGGATTTAACATATCGTTACTTTTAATGATATGTTCTGTATTGGGAGGACAGACTTATGACAGGGAAGCCCTGGTATATTATAACCATGGTATTTATCTGATAGGTAAAAAAGAATATACTGGCGCTGTTGTGAACTTTACTGAAGCCATTAAAAGGGATTCCTTATTTCTTCAGGCATATGAGAACAGGGGGGTTGCCCGTTATTATCTGAATGACCATGCAGGAGCCGTTCTTGATTATGACAAAGCATTGGAAATAAACCCTGAAGATTATAGCACCTATGGTAGAAGGGGCTGGGCTAAATATAACTTGAAGCAATACTCCGAAGCTATTTCAGATTTCAATAAAGCTATTGAGGCTAAAAGAGATAATGCTGGATACTATGTCATACGTGGACAGGCGAAATTTAATATACAGGACTACGACGGGGCCATTCTGGATTTTAGCAGGGTTATTAAATCATGGAATGCAACAAGGGATCACAAACGAAAAGCGTTGTTCTGGCGGGCAATGGTAAAAATTGAACTGGGACAGAAAGAGAGTGCCTGCCTCGATTTCATGGCATCCGACCGGTTAGGTCATGAAATGGCGGGGGAGCTTTATGAAATTTACTGTCCGTGAACTAACCTTTTTGATTTATTTGCGACCTTTTACCGTACTCGATTCTCTGAATCAATAATATGCAGATTGAATTTATTCTATCCGAATTATTGATCCAATCTGCTGCCAGTCAGTCTTTTATTAATATGAAGTTCGGGATTTTACAGAATTTCAACAGTTAATTATCAATAATGTCCGGTTAAAAGTATGACATTTTATAAGTCGGACCCTAAATGATAAAATATCAGTACTGTCCGATTACCTGAATGCCGCTCCCCGCAGAGCGGGGCAGGCTCTTCGGAGCATGGTTTTAGTAAGTTCCGTTATTGACGACCTGTTTGTAGAAAACAATGACACACGGAAAAATGAGCCCCAGGGGAGCGACCTGTTTGTAAATGAAAAGAGGATCAATAATTCACATCTCAATTATTACAATTAGTCGGACACCACTGGTTCTTAATGAATGTAGGATGTTTAAATTGTAATTAACATCAACATAACATTAGACAGCCAGATTCGATATAATCCAAAGCATATTTTAATTGCCAATATCTGAATTTTTATCATGTAATTCAGAGGCAGATACCTGGAATTCAAACCTTTGAAGATCTGCCGATCTAAGATAGGTGTGCATAATGACATTGGAATCCGCTGACTCGGGCGTATTTGGTATCCTCTATTTGTGATGATAAATTTTGATAATTTAATTTCACACAAAAAAAATTGACTCCAATAAGAAAATTTCCTAAATTTATATAGTCAGGTGAAAAATATTTGTGAATCAACTATATAAGCTCGTATGATTCTCTAACCAAAAATCTTTAATATGAAAACATTTTCCGGATCTGTTAATTGCGCCTGTAATAAAACTGTAAAGTCAGTTTTCATGACAGTGTTTGTTGTCTTTTTGTCCTTCTCATGCCAGAAGGAAGAAATTGATCCTTATTATCTTGCTGGTGATGCCGGTATTAATGTTTCACGAATTGGAGATATATTAAAAGGCAAGGTGATTAAGGACATTGATAATAATGTTTATAAAACAATTATGATTGGAACTCAATTGTGGATGGCTGAAAACCTCCGTACCACGAGATTGAATGATGGTACTCCTGTCCCGATGGTAACCGGCAATCCGGCATGGTGGAATAGTTCATCACCTGCATATTGCTGGTATGCAGATAACATTAAGAATAGCAAAATTTATGGGGCATTATACAATTGGTATGCAGTTGAGACAGGAAAATTATGCCCTGTCGGATGGCATGTACCAACCCATAATGAAATGAGTGAATTAGTCAGCTATCTTGGAGGTACTGAGGTTGCAGGAGGGAAATTGAAGGAAGCCGGTACAAAACACTGGATTTATCCTAACACAGGCGCCGACAATTCAAGTGGTTTTACCGCACTTCCCGGAGGGTCTCGTGGAACTACCAATTTCCACAGTCTGGGTGAATATGGTAGCTGGTGGGCTGACGATCAGTATGATGAGTATGATGCCTGGGGAATGCATATGCTTTATGACCAGGCTGCCTGTTATGTGGATGAATATAATCTGAAAACAGGGAGGTCGGTTCGCTGTGTAAAAGATTTAGTAACGCCATGAACTAATCGGGAAGGTCAGCTTAAAATCAGATATCAACTGTTTTTAAGATTAGCCTGCATATTAATAAAATTAACAGAACCCTCGAATTTCAAGGGCTTTTGTTTGATCTGGCGATGCGGACAGGGCTCGAATGCTGACGCTAGTGGTTTTTACATGACATCACGACAATTATGTCTTGATCGTCATTGGCAGCATCCTGACCCCCTGACATTTATCGTCAGAGGCGTCAGGGCCCGCGATCCCTGGCTTTTAAGATAAAAAAGAAAAGCCACCATAATGGTGGCTCAAACTCCTGCGGTGCGGACGGGGCTCGAACCCGCGACCCCCGGCGTGACAGGCCGATATTCTAACCAACTGAACTACCGCACCAATATTTTCAAATGCGATGCAAAATTACGTCTTTTTTTAACTTGACAAAATAAATTATTTAAAAAAAATCATAACATAATCATATAAAGATATATCGACTGGTATCTTATTTTTACCTGTGACCTGACAAGTTTAAAAATTACCCTTTCTCTGATTGTACCGGACTGAAAAAACTGAAATTCACCCCGCCATAATGCCTGTGCTCGGTAAAGCACTTATGCCCGTTGAAACTAATTTTTCGGGGGTGTTCCAATATGAAAATCCCATTCTCATTAAGAATCCCTGATCCCAGAACCATGTCAGGGATCCTTTCAAGCCAATGGAGAGTATAAGGGGGATCAGCAAATACTATGTCATACCTTGATATGCAGGTTTTAAGATAACTGATCACATCGATATGCACCGGTTTAATATTGGTGAAGCCTATTTCTTTAATGGTTCTTTTAATCCCGGAAAAATTTTGACTGTCCATCTCAATCAGGTGCACCTCGGACCCTCGCGAAGCGAATTCAAAACTGATGCAGCCTGTTCCTGAAAAAAGATCCAGAACTGTTACCGTTTCAAAATCTACCCTGTTATTGAGTATATTGAACAGACTCTCCCGTGCAAAATCCGTTGTTGGTCTGGCTTTCAGACCCCGGGAAGGAACAATTATCCTTCCTTTGTATTTGCCTCCGATTATTCGCAATTTATTACCGTGAATAGGTTATAATATCTGTGCTGAAGCATTTCACTGAAAACATAGCTGAATGTGAAATTGCCTGAAGGCTCAGCATACCTTATGTTCCTTGTGAATTTTGAAAACTCATGTATCATCCGATCGTATTTCTGAGTTTTTCCGCTGAAATGAATGATATCATCCTGACTTATGTTCAGTCTTTTTATGACATAGAATACATAATACTGAATATCAGAAAGAGATTGGTAATTAAAGGTATTACAGAATCTAAGCGAATTCTGATCATAAATTATCATGTTGAAAAACTCATTTTCCAGATGAACATGGATATAATTGCCATACTGTGATCTCTTGCTACCTGCAATTGACTGCAAAAGCGGTTTAAGATGATGCAGAGGGCCTATGTCTGGCCAAAAGGTCCGGACAAGCTCTATCCTGCTTTCGGGAGCACTGAATATAAGATAAGCATCAGGCTCATTTATCCTGTTTTCAAGAATAACATAACCGGGTTCACTGGCAAAGTTAAACCTGAAATATTCATTTCTACGCGAATCATCATAAAGTGGAGCAGGAACAAGTGTTGATTTTGGTGACGGGATCAAAATATATACTTTTTTAAAACGCCTCACCAGAAAATCATCCCGAATAATTACTTCCTCAATCTTGGCCTTATCGAATCTGGTTCCTGGTTCAGCCTCATAAGATCTGATAAGAACAAATTTGTTCCTGATTGTATCAAGAATACTCAGGGTTAGATCGTCATCTCCAAGCTGCACGGTTAACTTATAGTTCTCCGTGGAGTTTATATCAAGTGTCTCATCAAAAAGTTCAAGCGAAGGCATGTATTTCAGTTTTTTCCTTTTTAGTCCCTGGCGTCACCCTGACCTTTAATTAATCCGTGATGTTGTACAAAAATGATATGATAAAGAAATCTTCATTACACACAATAGTAATTTATAATAACAGATTCATTTGATTAAGTATAGATATTCATGCGGAATGGTTAAGTTTACAAACAAAATTAGAAAAATTATCAAAGTGCCTGCGTGTAGAATTCATTATTATGTTCCGGGAGACGGCAATATATAGCACCCTGTGTAAATATCTGGGCAATGATCCGACAAACGATCAATCATCTGCCCTTAAACTATTCGCTAATTATATTTGTCAGACTGATGATGACAGAATATTTCTTCTGACAGGTTATGCCGGAACCGGAAAAACAAGTGTCATCAACGCGGTAGTAAAGACTCTTGCTGCACTCAGGATTAAGTCAGTCCTGCTTGCACCTACAGGCAGGGCGGCAAAGGTACTTTCTTCTTATACCGGAATAAATGCTTATACAATTCATAAGAAAATATACCGGCAGAAATCCATAAAGGATGGTATCGGAAGCTTTGTCCTTGACAGGAATCTGCAAAAGAATACATACTTTATTGTGGATGAATCCTCAATGATATCCAATTCAACAAATGAAACCTCTGTATTCGGTTCCGGAAAGCTTCTGGATGACCTTGTTGAGTATGTCTATTCAGGAATAGGCTGCAGGTTGATATTGGTAGGTGATACTGCACAATTGCCTCCTGTTGGCACGGTAATAAGTCCAGCTCTCGACAGGGATACACTGATTTCTTATGGCTTCGGATTGATTTCGGCTGAATTAAGACAGGTCGTCAGGCAGAGTGAATCATCAGGGGTGCTGATGAATGCAACAAAATTAAGGTTACAAATAGAAAGCAATGAACTTCTCCGACCAGAGATTGACAGTAAAAGCTTTGATGACATCATTAGGATATCAGGTGAGGATCTGATTGAAGAAATTTCTTCGGGTTACGGTTCAGCAGGCCTTGATGAAACTATAATAGTGGTTAATTCAAACAAACTGGCAAACCGATACAACCAGGGGATCCGAACAAGAATCTTCTATAGGGAAGAAGAGATAAATCCGGGAGACCTGGTAATGGTGGTCAGGAACAACTATTTTGTTACAGACGAGGATAAAGGGATAGAGTTTATAGCCAATGGTGACATTGCAGAGGTTCGAAAAATAAGAAAATATGAAGAAAGGTACGGATTCCGGTTTGCTGACATGGAGTTATATTTCAGAGATTATGACCTTGAGATTGAATCAAAGGTGATTCTTGATGTTCTGAATCTTGACTCACCTGCGCTCCCGTCAGAAAAGAACCGGGAGCTTTTTCAGAATATACTGGCTGACTATACTCATTTAAAAACCAGGAAGAAACAATATGATGCCGTCAGGAGTGACAAATATTTCAATGCTCTTCAGATAAAATTTGCTTATGCCGTTACATGTCACAAAGCCCAGGGGGGACAGTGGGAGAGGGTATTTATTGATCAGGGTATGTTTAACAGAAATGAAGTTACACTTGATTATCTCAGGTGGTTCTATACCGCACTAACAAGATCTACCGGCAGGGTCTATCTGGTGAATTTTTCGGATGACTTTTTTAATCAATCCTGATCCTGAACAGATTAAGGAATTTACTTAATTGTTATCATTGATTATTACCAGATCAGCGGATGACGATTTTCTATTCCCCGATTATCTTTACGAGAACTCTTTTACGCCTTTTCCCGTCAAATTCACCGTAAAAGATCTGTTCCCAGGGCCCGAAATCAAGCTGCCCGTTTGTCACAGCAACAACTACTTCCCTTCCCATAAGGGTCCTCTTGATATGCGCATCTGCATTGTCCTCAAAACCATTATGTCGATATTGACTGTAAGGCTTTTCAGGCGCAAGTTTTTCAAGCCAGGTCTCAAAATCGCTGTGAAGGCCTGATTCATCATCATTGATAAATACGCTCGCGGTTATGTGCATTGCATTCACCAGCACAAATCCCTCCTTTATAGTGCTTTCCTGCAGGCACCTTACAACCTGGTCAGTGATGTTGATGAAAGCTCTTCTGGTTGATGTCTCAAACCAGAGTTCTTTCCTGTATGATTTCATATAGTTATGATTTATTAATAATATTTCTTTCTTCCTGACAATTTCGTAATCCGGTCAGATTACTCCAGGTTTTACTTATATGAATTTTTTCAAGATAATCATTTGTTATTATATTCCACTGAAACATAATTTTCCTCTATTCTCTACAAAGTCACGACAATTTAAGATCTTTAATAATATCATTTATTCGCATGTCGAGTGCCAGGTTTGTTTTTTCATATTCTTCTGATGATGAAAGCCCTGTGTGTACACTGAAATAGAATTTTATTTTTGGTTCGGTTCCGGAGGGCCTGACTGAGATCTTTGTTCCGTCTTCAAGGAAAAACTGCAAAACATCTGACCTAACCATGTTGATCTGGGTTTTCTCACCGGTAAGGCAGTTGATTGATGTCAGCTTCTCATAATCATCAATCTTTATGACCCTGCTGTTATTGATTACCAATGGTGGATCATTTCTGTATCCTTTCATCATAGCCTTAATCTCATCGGCTCCTTCTTTGCCCTTTCTGACTATATTAATCAGCTTTTCCCTGTACAGACCATATTCAGTATATATATCAGCGAGGAGTGAATACAGTGACTTGCCGTTGTTTTTCGCCCAGGCTGCCACTTCTGCAACTAGTGCACATGAACCCACTGCATCCTTGTCCCTGACATAATCTCCGGGAAGATATCCATAGCTTTCTTCACCTCCTCCTATAAATTTGCCCTTGCCCTCAAGATTTCTTATAAGTTCTGCAAAATACTTGAATCCCGTTAGGACATTATAGCATTTTACCTCATGCTTCTCAGCAATTCTGTCAAGCAGGTCGGTGGTGACTATCGTCTTGATTATGTATTCATTACCACGATATTTGTTTTTTTCCTTATATTGTGAAAGGATATACCATGTCAGGAGTGTTCCGGTCTGATTGCCATTTAATAGTACAAATTCACCTTTTCCGTCTCTCACGGCAACTCCCAACCTGTCAGCATCCGGATCAGTTGCAATAACAAGTTCAGCTCCAGTTGAATACGCCTTTTCTATTGCCATCGATAATGCGGCTGGTTCTTCGGGATTTGGCGATTTGACAGTGGGGAAATTACCATCTACCTTATCCTGCTCAGGCACCGTCTGTACATTCTTGAATCCAAACATTTTTAGAGCTTGTGGCACAAGTGTTCCACCACTTCCGTGAATAGGTGTATATACAATTCCTATATTGGAGTGTCTGTTTATAATATCAGGATTCAGGCATATCTTCACTACTTCATTCAGGAAAGAGTTGTCTGTTTCCTTTCCTATAATTCTTATAAATTCTCTTTTACCGTTAAAACGAATCTCCTCAACTGACCTTATCTTCCTTACTTCAGCAATAATTCCCTCATCATGAGGAGGTACAACCTGACCGCCATCGTTCCAGTAAGCTTTGTAGCCGTTATATTCAGGTGGATTGTGGGAAGCGGTTATTACAACGCCACTCTGGCATTTAAAACGCCTTATAGCATAAGACAATTCCGGAGTGGGCCTTAATGATTCGAAGAGATACACCTCAAACCCATTTGCAGAAAAAATGTCGGCAGCAGTCTCAGCAAAATACCTGCTGTTGTTTCGGCAATCGTGGGCCACAGCAACCTTTACCGGAGCATCTCCGCATTCTTTGCGAATGTAGTTTGAAAGACCCTGCGTTGCCATTCCCAGTGTGTATATGTTCATTCTGTTGGTACCGGCACCCATGATACCCCTTAATCCTCCGGTCCCGAATTCAAGATCCTGATAAAAGGAATCGATGAGTTTCTTCTCATCGTTTTCAAGCATCCATTTAACTTCCCTGCGTGTTTCTTCATTGAATTCAGGACCGAGCCATTTCTCGGCCCTTTTCCTTATGTCGTCAAGTGATATCATATCTGTATGGGTTTATCTTAAAAGTTTGATGCAGTGTTTCAGACTGTCTTTCCAGTAGGGTATTTCCAGTCCGTAGTTTTCTTTTATTTTGCTTTTATCAAGTACTGAATAGGAGGGCCTTTTTACTTTTGACGGGAATTCAGATGAAAGAATTGGGATCACCCTGCATACTGATCCTGCCATCGAAACTATTTCGCAGGCAAAATCATACCAGCTGCATACTCCTTCGTTTGAATAATGATATATTCCCGGATTAAAAGCTTTATTGTTCCGAATGACTCCTGCAACGATTGTTAAAATAGCGGAAGCCAGATCAGCAGCGTATGTTGGAGTGCCAACCTGATCAAATACTACTTTTAGGAATTCTTTTTCTGCTGCATTTTTTAAAATGGTTTTTACAAAATTGTTGCCGAACGATGAATAGAGCCACGAGGTTCTGATTATCATTGAAGCATGATGGGTAAGGGCATTCTCTTCTCCTGCGCGTTTTGATTTTGCATAAACTGATAGAGGATTTGTTTCTGAGTTTTCATTATACGGAGTATTTGCATTCCCGTCAAAAACATAATCTGTCGAGACATGGATAAGCCTCCGGTCGGTGTTTCTGATTGCACGGACGAGATTTCCGACTGAATGCGAATTGACCTGAAAAGCCTTTTCTGCCTCTGTTTCCGCTTTGTCAACAAAATTGTACGCTGCACAGTTTATGATCCAGTCGGGACTTGATTTTATTACAAAGTCATATACTTCGCTCTCATTTGTTATGTCGAGGTTCTCTATATCGGTAAAGATAAATTCATAACCTGAATAGTTTTTTGAAAGTATCCTGATCTCATTTCCAAGCTGACCCGATGCGCCTGTTACAAGTATTACCGCCATTTTTTCTTTATTAGAAGTTATTGTCAGCATCCTTGAAAAATGGATGATTCTTATCCTTCTCACTTATTACAGGTACCGTATCATCAATTTTCCAGTTAATGTTCAGATAAGGATCATCGAGAGCAATACCTCTTTCAAAAAGTGGATTATAAGTGTTATCACACTTGTATTGAATAATGGCTATCTCACTGAGAACTGAAAAACCGTGCGCAAATCCCTTCGGAATAAAAAACTGGGTTTTGCTTTCCGAATCAAGTTCAATTCCGAACCATTTTCCGAATGTACCTGAACTCTTTCGAAGATCAACTGCAACATCATAGATTTTTCCTGTCACAACCCTTATGAGTTTTGCCTGGTCAAATGGTTTCATCTGGTAGTGAAGACCCCTTATAACACCTTTTACTGATTTTGATTCGTTATCCTGAACCGGATTAAAGGAAATTCCTGCTTTTATAAAATCATCATGCCTGAAACTCTCGAAAAAATAACCTCTGCTGTCGGAGAAAATTTTCGGATGTATGATATAAAGCCCTTCAAATCCTGTTTCGGTGATTTTCATCTTATTTCTCGTTTATTGTCTATTCAAATACATTAATTTCTTCTGATGCAATTCTCATCAGGTACTGTCCGTATTGGCTTTTCTTTACCGGCTCTGCAAGTGCAACAAGTTGATCCCTGGTAATAAAACCTCTTTTGTAGGCTATTTCCTCTATGCATGAAGCCTTCAGACCCTGGCGCTGCTCAAGTGTTGCTATGAAATTGGAAGCCTGAAGGAGGCTTTCGTATGTCCCTGTATCGAGCCATGCCATTCCCCTTCCCATCAGCCTGACCTCGAGATTCCCTTCTTCAAGATAGAGCCGGTTCAGGTCAGTAATTTCAAGTTCTCCCCTGGCAGATGGTTTAAGCGACTTTGCTTTACTTACAACTGTGTTGTCATAAAAATAAAGGCCGGTAACAGCATAGTTAGACCTGGGGCGAACAGGCTTCTCTTCAATGGTAACGGCTTTCTTGTTACTGTCAAATTCAACAACGCCATAACGCTCCGGATCATTTACAAAATATCCGAATACACAGGCTCCCTTTTTTAGTTCTGCCGTTTTTAGCAGCACACTTCCAAAACCATGCCCGTAGAAGATATTGTCCCCAAGGATCATGCATACCGTGTCTTTACCAATAAATTCCTCTCCGAGAATAAAAGCCTGGGCAAGTCCGTCAGGAGAGGGTTGTTCCTTGTAACTGAACTTTATTCCTAGCCATGCTCCGTCACCCAGCAGATCCCTGAATCCCGGCAGATCCCTGGGAGTTGAAATGACTAGTATATCCTTTATACCTGCAAGCATCAATACTGACAATGGGTAATAGATCATTGGTTTATCATACACAGGAAGCATCTGCTTCGATATGGCAGATGTGATGGGATAAAGCCTTGTACCTGAGCCGCCGGCAAGAATAATTCCTTTCATAAATATCTGATTTTATAATATATTCAAAAAGCACTGGTTATTTTCGGCCAATCCCAAAATACATGAATCCATGCTTCTTAATCTCAGCAGGATCATAAATATTTCTTCCATCAAAAATAACCTTTTCAAGCATCAACTCCGATAGTCTCGAGAAATCAGGAAGATGGAATTCGGTCCATTCCGTAATAAGTGCCAGTGCATTAACTCCCTTCGCTGCATCATACTGATCAGTGGCATAGTATATTATGTCGTTTTTTAGCCTCTTACCCGCCTCATTCATGGCTTCCGGATCGTAAGCTCTTATCCGGGCCCCGTTCTCAAGCAGCTTTTCTATAATATAGATTGATGAAGATTCTCTTATATCATCCGTTTTTGGCTTAAACGAAAGACCCCATATCCCTATTGTCTTATTCTTTAGATCATTATTAAAATAGTTAAGGATTTTTTTAAAAAGAACGTTTTTCTGAAAATCATTTGCAGCCTGTACTGCCCTGACTACCTTAAGGTCATATCCGTAATCTTCTGCCGTCTTTATTATAGCCTTTATATCTTTTGGGAAACACGATCCTCCATAGCCCACGCCAGGATATAGAAACTTGCTTCCGATCCTTGAGTCACTCCCGATGCCTTTTCTTACATTATTTATGTCGGCACCCAGAATATCACAGAGGTTGGCGATCTCGTTAATAAAACTTATCCTGGTAGCAAGCATTGCATTTGCCGCATATTTTGTCAGCTCTGCAGAGCGGATGTCCATGAAAATGATAGGATGATTATTAAGGACAAAGGGCAGATACAGACGCTTCATTACTTCAGCGGCCTTCTCATTATCAGTGCCGATTATGATCCTCTCCGGTCTGAGGAAATCCTCAACCGCTGCACCCTCTTTCAGAAACTCCGGATTGGAGGCCATATCAAAATTTATGTTCAACCCGCGTTTTTCAATCTGAGCCTTTATTTTTGCACGTATCTTTTCAGAAGTTCCGACTGGTACGGTACTTTTTGTGGTCACCACCACATAGTCATCAATCATCTTCCCTATCTCTTCTGCCACCTGAAGAACATGGTTCAGATCGGCACTACCGTCTTCGCCCGAAGGAGTACCCACAGCTATAAAGATCACTTCAGTACCGGATATCGCCTCTTTCAGATCATTGGTGAATACGAGCCTTCCTTTTTCAAGATTCTTTCTGAGTAGTTCCTCAAGCCCGGGTTCATAAATTGGCACTTTACCCTGGTTCAGGACTGCAATTTTTTCCGGGTCATTATCAACACAATAAACTCTTACTCCGCGCTCCGAAAAACATGTTCCGGTAACCAGTCCTACATATCCGGTGCCAATGACAGTAATTTTCATAGGTAATTAATTTTGAATTTAATAGTCAATTGAAACTCACATGAATTCATTCTTTTCACACGGAAATAATCATACCGGATTAATGAATGCTTATCATTTAGTGAGAAACCTTCATGATCATTTGTGTTTTTGTCGAATGAAGGTTTCATGCTTTTTTATGATTCTATACCTCGTGGGGTTCATAAAAATAATTATGAGACTTTAATTTTATATTGTATTTGTTCGGCAAATATAATACAACGGGCGGATAAACGAAATTGAAAACGGTCAGTGTCATCCTTCTTTCAGTTCCGAAAGACAGAACATATTAACCTCCTGTCTGACTATCATCGTTATTACCGGCTCCTCTTCAAATCCTTAAACTTCAATTACATCATTTATCATAGTTATCCCCTAATCCATTATTTTGCCCGGGGGGTCTGTTTTATTCCTGTTTTAACTCTGTGAAAATCTTAAATATATTGTGCCAGTTCATAAAAAATCATATCTTTGCATCCGATTTTTAACAAAATAATGTCTAACTTATTAATTATTAGTACTTTTTATTAAAATTATGACTGATCCAAAGAAAAAATCAACCAAAAAAGAAAAAGTTGAGAAATTTAACGACGAACTTAAGGCTGCTAGAAAACCCAAAGTAAAGGAAATTAAGGAAACAATCGTAAAGCAGGAGATAGAAGAGGAGTTGATGGATACAGAGTTATCTGCCGCGAATTCAAATATTGATGTGGAAAACGCTGAATTATCTGCTGTTATTGAACCTGAAGAGCCGCTTGCTGAAAGTATAAAAGAAGAAATTATTGCAGAACCATTCGCAGAACCTGTTCCTGAGGAAGTGCTGGAAGCCAGGGGAGTAAAAGAAACAAAAAACAAACCTTCACCTGAAGATTTTGACTGGGAAAGTTTCGAGGTTGATGAGTTGAAAAGCTCTCCAAAGCACAAGGAATATGAAGCAATGTATGATAAAACCCTGTCAACAGTTGCTGTGGATGAGGTGGTACAGGGTACGGTTATTCAGATGACTCCGCGTGAGGTGGTGATAAATATAGGATACAAGTCGGAAGGGGTTGTCAGTCTCAATGAATTCAGGTATAATCCGAATCTTAAGGTTGGTGATACTGTGGAGGTATATGTTGAAAGCCAGGAAGATAAAAAGGGCCAGCTTCTGCTTTCACATAAAAAGGCAAGAGCCATCAATTCCTGGGACAGGGTAAATGCATCTCTCGAAAATGACGAAATAATAAATGGATATATAAAATGCAGAACCAAGGGTGGCATGATTGTGGATGTTTTTGGAATTGAAGCATTCCTCCCTGGTTCACAGATCGATGTAAAACCGATACGTGATTACGATGTTTACGTCGGAAAGACGATGGAGTTCAAGGTTGTAAAGATTAACCAGGAATTCAAGAATGTAGTGGTTTCTCATAAAGCTCTTATTGAAGCTGAGCTTGAGCAGCAGAAAAAAGAAATTATTGCCAAACTTGAAAAGGGTCAGGTTCTTGAAGGTACTGTGAAAAATATAACATCATACGGAGTCTTCATTGACCTCGGTGGTGTGGATGGTTTGATACATATCACCGACCTGTCGTGGGGCAGGGTAAATCACCCGGAAGAAATTGTCCAGCTCGATCAGAAACTAAATGTTGTCATACTCGATTTCGATGATGATAAAAAACGTATAGCCCTTGGTCTGAAGCAACTTACTCCCCACCCATGGGATTCTGTTGATCCCGACCTCAAGGTTGGCGACAAAGTCAAAGGTAAGGTTGTCGTAATGGCCGACTACGGAGCATTTGTAGAAATTGCACCTGGAGTTGAAGGGCTTATTCATGTATCAGAGATGTCGTGGTCACAGCATCTTAGAAGCGCACAGGAATTCCTGAAGGTTGGAGATGAGGTTGAGGCTGTAATTCTCACTCTCGACAGGGCTGAAAGGAAAATGTCACTGGGCATAAAACAGCTTAAGCCTGACCCATGGCAGAATATCGATGAAAAATACACAATAGGTTCTAAGCATATTGCCAAAGTCAGAAACTTCACCAATTTTGGTGTATTCGTGGAGATTGAGGAGGGTGTTGATGGCCTCATACATATTTCTGACTTGTCGTGGACCAGGAAAATAAAGCATCCTGCCGAGTTTACATCAATCGATTCTGAAATCGAAGTTGTTGTGCTTGAGATAGATAAGGAAAACCGCAGATTGAGTCTCGGTCATAAGCAGCTTGAGGAAAATCCATGGGATGTCTTTGAGGACCTTTTCACTGTCGACTCTGTACACGAGGGTACAGTTTTGGAAGTTTTCGACAAAGGTGCAGTGGTAGCTCTTCCTTACGGGGTAGAGGGATTTGTAACTCCAAAGCATCTTGTAAAGGAGGATGGAACCCTTGCCAGGGTCGATGAGAAACTCCAGTTCAAGGTAATAGAATTTAATAAGTCTTCCAAAAAGATCATTCTTTCTCATAGCAGGGTTTATGAAGATGAAAAGAAATCAGCAGAAACCACAGTGAAGAAAAGTGAGTCTGAACCATCAAAAAAAGGATCCAAGAAATCTAAACCAAATGTAGAAAAAACAACACTTGGAGACATAACACAGCTCGCTGCACTTAAAGAGGAAATGGAAGAAAAAGAAAACAAAGCTTCCAAAAAATAGAAAAAATAGTTAAATTTAGGCTATTAAAATTTAAACTATGGATTTCAATATTGAGAGTCGGAATAACAGCACTGTAATTCAGATTCAGACAGAAAAGCTTGATACTCATATTGCTCCTGCACTCAAATCAGAACTTGTGCTTATTTCAGGAAAAGGTGAAAAAAACATCATTCTCGACCTTGAAAAATGTCAGTATTGTGACTCTTCCGGACTTAGTGCCATACTTGTTGCCAACAGGCTGTGCAAGAATGCCGGAGGGATGTTTGTCCTTTGCGGACTCAGCGAAGCCGTTGAAAGACTGATAACCATTTCCCAGCTTGATACCGTCCTTACTATTACAGGTTCGGTAGCTGATGCCGAGAAAATGATTTCCTAGCAGCTTTGTATTGCAGATTGCCCATGAAACTGACCATACTTGGCAGCAGCTCTGCATTACCAACATCAGGAAGATATCCATCCGCTCATGTACTCAGCGTACATGAGCGGTTGTTTTTGATCGACTGTGGAGAAGGTACTCAGATGCAACTCCGACGATGCAAGATAAAACTCGGGAAAATAAATAATATATTCATATCTCACCTTCATGGCGATCATATATTCGGCCTTTATGGGCTTTTATCCACATTCAGCCTTATGGGAAGAGAGAATCCGTTGAATCTTTATGCCCCTGAAAACTACCATATCATGCTGAATTCGCATCTTAATGACTTCGATATAGACCTTAATTTCCAAATCGATTTCAAACCCCTGAAAGGAAAAAATCCCATTCAGATATATGAAGACAAATACATTACTGTTACCTCATTCCCACTTAAGCACAGGATCGAAGCCTATGGGTTTCTGTTCCGCGAAAAGCCTGCTGAAAGGAACATTATCAGGGAGCGAATTACAGAATATGACATCCCAGTGGCAAAGATCCCTGCAATTAAGCAAGGAAGTGATTTTGTTACAGCCGACGGCAGAATAATTAAAAATAGTGATCTGACTCTCGATCCTGAAAAACCAGTTTCATACGCCTATTGTAGCGATACAGCATATTTCAGCCGCCTGGCAGGTTTCGTAAAGAATGTCGACCTTCTCTATCATGAGGCAACCTTCGACAAAAGTATGACGGACCTGGCAAAACAAACATTTCATTCAACAACAACCGACGCCGCAAAAACAGCTATGGAAGCATCGGCTAAAGCACTCATAATCGGCCATTTTTCGTCACGCTATAATGATGTCTATACTCTTGTTGACGAGGCAAAAGAAATTTTCCCCTCCACTATTCCGGCAATTGACGGGGCAACATACGATATCAGGGAACTTATAAGGGCAGACCAAACGAAAGAATAATTATCTTTGCAACTGTCTCTCCGGCAAGATATGTTATATTATCTATGTTGTAAAACATTGTTTGGGTCACGCTTTATGTTTACAGGCCAACATCAGATTCTTACTGCTTACTGGGGAAATATATCATTTAATTGAAAATGGAGAGATATTTTCAGTTGACTATTGAACTAATTATCTAAGATAAATACAGGTGCAGGAAAAAATTCTAATACTCGACTTTGGATCTCAATACACTCAGCTGATAGCCAGACGCATCCGAGAATTAAATGTTTATTGCGAAATTTTCCCTTATAACAATTTTCCGGATCCGGATGCTTCGGTAAAAGGTGTTGTTCTCTCCGGAAGCCCCTTTTCAGTCAGGAATGATAATGCCCCAAATCCTGACCTTTCAGGTATCAAAGGTAAATTCCCGGTTTTGGGAATATGCTATGGTGCACAACTTATCGTCCATAAATCGGGGGGAGAAGTGACACCATCAAAAACCAGGGAATATGGCAGAGCCACACTTGAATGCATTGACACAGCCGATCCTCTGTTCACAGACGTGAAACAGGGAACTCAGGTATGGATGTCTCATGGCGACACAATTGAAATATTACCAGAAGGATTTGAAATAAACGGATCAACAACTGATGTAAAAGCTGCATCATATAAGATACGGGATGAAAGAACCTGGGGTATTCAGTTTCATCCTGAGGTATATCATACAACTGATGGCCTCCTTATAATTAAAAACTTTGTTTACAAAATATGTGGATGCAAGGGTAACTGGACCCCGGATTCGTTCATAGAAGAATCAATTAAAGAAATCCGAAACCTGATCGGTGATGATAAGGTTATACTGGGCCTCTCGGGAGGAGTAGATTCTTCGGTTGCAGCATTGCTGCTCAGCCGTGCGGTGGGGGACAATCTGACCTCCATCTTTGTCGATAATGGACTTCTTAGGAAAGATGAATATAATGTTGTACTTGAGTCATACAAGGGACTGGGTCTGAATGTTATTGGTGTCCCGGCAGGCGATAAGTTCCTTGATCAGCTTGAGGGTGTCAGCGATCCTGAAACAAAAAGAAAGATAATCGGAAGAATCTTTATCGAAGTATTTGAGGAAGAAGCTCATAAAGTGAAAGACGTTAAATGGCTGGCCCAGGGAACAATTTACCCCGATGTAATTGAATCAGTGTCGGTAAATGGCCCATCGGCAACAATAAAGTCACACCATAATGTCGGAGGCCTGCCTGAAAAAATGCACCTTAAAGTCGTGGAGCCACTACGGCTCCTTTTCAAGGATGAAGTTAGAAGAGTTGGCAAGGCACTCGGCCTGCCGGATTTTATTTTAAAACGTCATCCTTTCCCCGGCCCGGGTCTTGCTATACGGGTTCTGGGTAAAATGTCGAGAGAGAAACTCCAAATGCTTAAAGAGGCAGATAATATTTTCATTGAAGGGCTAAAGAAACACGGTTTGTATGACTCTGTATGGCAGGCAGCGGTAATCCTTCTGCCTGTCCAGTCTGTCGGGGTAATGGGCGATGAAAGGACTTATGAAAATGCTGTGGTGTTGAGAGCTGTCGCATCAACAGACGGAATGACAGCCGACTGGTCACACCTTCCCTACGATTTTCTTGCAGCCATATCCAATGAAATCATCAACAGGGTAAAAGGTATAAACAGAGTGGTTTATGATATAAGCTCCAAGCCACCGTCAACAATTGAATGGGAATGAGATTGTTTAAAATCCAGAACAAAGAGGTGACGGATTTGTTAAATTACTGTGACAATAAAAATAAATTATCTGAAAAATAATTTCTAAAAATAATAAAGTGGGAAGAATTTTAAGATCGGGGAATTTTCTCCTAATAATACTAATGACTGGCTTTTACGCCTTCTCCCAGGGACCGAATGACGGTACTCTGAAAATTGGACGCACATTGGGACTAATCGATGCCTTTTATGTTGATTCCGTTAATCTGAACATCCTGACAGAGAAGGCAATAATTGAAATGTTACATACACTTGACCCTCATTCAACATATATCTCCGCCAAAGATGTGAAGGACATGAATGAGCCTCTGAACGGAAATTTTGAAGGAATCGGAATACAATTCAATCTGCTTCGTGACACAATCATCGTGATTGAGCCAATTTCAGGAGGCCCTTCTGAAAAGGTGGGACTACGCGCAGGCGACAGAATAATTGAAATAGACAACGAAAAGGTCACAGGAATAAATATCTCCACAAGCGGTGTCAGGAAACGCCTGATGGGCATGAAAGGAACGAAGGTTGAAATTAAAGTTTTCAGAAGAGGAGAAAAAGAACTGCTTGATTTTACAATAATACGCGATAAGATCCCGATAAACAGTCTTGATGCTTCATATATGCTTAATAATGAGACTGGTTATGTTAAGCTGAACAAGTTTGCTGCCACAACCGAAAAAGAATTTATGAGTGCTGTTTCGCAGCTGCAAAAGGAGAATATGAAGAATATTATTATCGACCTGCGTTCCAATGGCGGTGGTTACATGCTTGCTGCAACTGCTCTTGCAGAAAAATTCTTTTCCGACAAGAAACTTATAGTCTACCTGAGCGGCCGTAAAACACCACGTCAGGATTATAACTCTTCAGGTATGGGAATACTCTCATCAGCAAGGGTAGCAATACTGACAGATGAAGGATCCGCTTCTGCAAGCGAAATTCTGGCAGGAGCGCTCCAGGATTGGGACAGAGGTATAATTGTAGGACGCCGCACATTCGGTAAAGGACTTGTCCAGAACGGCTACTACCTCCCCGATGGTTCCATGATAAGACTTACTATCGCAAGATATTACACGCCTACCGGAAGATTGATACAAAGCCCGTATAATGAGGGGTATGACAAATACCTGGAGAACTACTACAGGCGCTATACAACAGGCGAATTGATGAATGCCGACAGCATCCATTTCCCTGATTCACTCAAATTCAAAACCCTTCAGAACAAGCGAACCGTATACGGAGGTGGTGGTATTATGCCTGATATATTCGTACCTGCCGATACTGCATACTATTCCGACTATTACAGGAGCCTTGTAAGAAGAGGCCTGCTAAACTCATTTGCTCTGGAATACGCAGACAGGAACAGAGAAAAACTTTCGGAGGAATACAAGACATTTGAGGACTTCAGGAAGAATTTCATTTTCAAACCTGAGGAGGTTGCATTGTTTATCAGAAAAGCAGAGGAATCAGGAGTGAAATACAATGACGAACAGTTCAGAGTATCAAAAAATGAAATACTTAATGTGCTGAAAGGCCTGGTGGCTTCAAACAGATGGCAGACAAATGCCTATTATCGCATCATTAATGAGAAGGATATTGTAATTCAGAAAGCACTCAGTACAATTTCCGACAGATCAGAATATAACAGGGTCCTAGGATATTAATTTACTCTTCTGGCTGTATATCGGTATTCGTATTTTTGAGTTACATTCTCGACGATTTCGCTCTCTTCAAATGACCATACCATTATATCCCCGTCAACACTTACCTCCCACTCGGTAAGCTCACTGCTGCCTGTATCTATGGTAATCGTATTTCCGCTGAGCGACCATGTGAAGGCACCAAAAATATCGTTGCCCTGAAATATCACGCCAGTGCCTCCGTCTGCAAACTGTATAGTCATATCATCCTCAAGAGAGTATAGCGTATATTCCGAGATCTTGACATTGTTTTCATAATATACCTGGGTTATTGATTGCACCTTCCATTTACCGATTATGAGCTTGTCAAGCGATTCCTCTTTTTTGCATGAAGAGACCGCAAGCATGAGTGTGAAAAGAATAACAACAGGTATCGTTACTGATTTATTCATTGGATATGTTTTTTGAATTTTTGGCAAGGTACATAATTTTATGCAATTTTGAATACAGCTTATTATTAGAAATGAGATATTGCAACTATACACTTGCCAGGATAAGATTTATCTGTAATAGTGTGTTATTTTTTGATTTAAATCAAGGATCGATAACATTCAAATGACATTTCAAAACAGATCACAGGAATGAAATACCTGGCAAAGACCCTGTACGGACTAGAAAACATCCTGACAAAGGAACTTGAAGAACTAGGCGCTTCATCTGTAGAAAAACATAATCGAGCCGTTAGTTTCAGCGGAGATTTGAAAATGCTTTATAAGGCAAACTACTGCTTGAGGACTGCCATGTCAGTTCTTGTTCCTGTGGCTGAATTCAGAATCAATTCTGCAGAAGAACTGATGAAAAAAAGCCTGTTGGTCAACTGGGACAGATATATGAATGTCGACCAGACATTTTCAGTGGTCCCGGTTGTGAATTCACCTTTTTTCAGACATACCGGATATGCAGCACTTGTACTGAAAGATTCAATTGCCGACTGGTTCAGGGCCAGGGTTGGTAAGCGCCCCTCCGTGAACACTTTTGATCCCCGAATAGTCTTTAACCTGCACATAAGCGGGAACAGGGTTACCGTTTCCATCGACTCTTCAGTCGTTCCTTTATACAGACGCGGCTACCGTAAGGAACAGGGGACAGCCCCTCTGAACGAGATACTGGCTGCCGGTATAATCCTCCTTTCAGGATGGAATGGCTCATTGCCGATGCTTGATCCAATGTGTGGTTCCGGAACGTTTCCTGTGGAAGCCTGCCTTATCGCCTGCAGAATTCCACCCGGAAAATACAGAGACTTTTTCGGTTTTCAAAAATGGGATGATTATGACAGAAAATTATTCGATGAAGTTAAAAAGGAATGTGAACCGGCAATGACACACATACCTATAGCCATACATGGTAGTGATATCTCTGATGAAGCTGTCAGTCAGGCCTTAAGAAATGTTGAATCAGCCGGACTAACAGATCTTGTAAGGATTGAGAAGCACGATTTCAGTAGCTTGCGGGCCACAAGCCCTGAAGGCTTCATTTTTATGAATCCTCCCTATGGTCAAAGAATCAAAACCTCTGATGTGGATGCCCTATACAGCATGATAGGATCAACCCTTAAACATAATTTCCCCAATCACAAAGCATTCATTATAAGTTCCGATCCTGAAGCACTGAAACATATTGGCCTGAAACCATCACGCAAACTATACCTTTACAACGGTTCCCTGAAGTGCAGCCTGCTGGAATATGATCTTTATTCAGGATCCCGCAGGACCAGAAATAAATCTAATGAGATGTCTGAATAAATATAATGGATTACCACTTAAAGTACATTAGGAGTGCTCATATCTACTTCAAATTGTTAATACTATTATTAAAATGCCATAAAAAAGTATGGATGGATTTTTATTATATTTGTTTCCGAATAGATTTGATCATATAAAATGAAGCTTAGATGAGCTTTAATGTTGAAGATTATTTCTCAGCTATCTCAAAAGGCAATACTATTCTTTACTATAAAGGTAATATTGATTCTGACAAGATAAATGAGGTACTTGATACTATTGAGGAAAAAATGATTAAAGACAATGAACCCTCAAGGCTGAGAAAAAGAGTTTATAATGTGCTTGTGGAGAGTCTCCAGAACCTTTATCATCATTTCGAAAAAACCCCGTCTGATTTCCACGACCATAAGTGTGACAGATTTGGAATGCTGGCAATTAACAGGACTAATGACGGGTACCGGATTTTTACAGGAAATTTTATCCTGAACGATAATATTCCGAGTCTGGAAGAAAAAATAAAGCTGATAAACCGGTCGACTCACAAGGAAATATCTGAACTTTATAAGTTCATACTGAATCATCAGAGGATATCATCAAAAGGGGGTGGAGGACTTGGACTGGTTGATATTGCAAGAAAAACAGGAAATAAACTTGAATATGTATTTAAGGAGTATGATGACAAATACTCACTTTTCTTTATGAACACTCTTGTTAAAGAAGATAATTAGTCTATTAATACCTGAAAATATGAAACCAATAGTTATTGAAGGAACACCTAAGACTCCGGCTATAAAATTTGATCCATCAGAAGGAGTTTTTGAAATTTCCGGTCGGTCAATCCCTGAGAACTCAGTCGATTTCTATAAGCCTCTTTTGGAGTGGCTCGACATGTATAAGGAAGCTCCACTTGATAAAACTGTTGTTAAGATAAAGCTTGAATATTTCAATACAAGTTCTTCAAAATGCATACTCGATGTATTTAAAAAACTTGAAGCCATACATAAGGCAAAACATGATGTTGAGGTAAACTGGTATTATGAAGAGGATGATGAAGACATGCTCGAAGCCGGTGAAGATTATGAATCAATCATTCGCGTTCCCTTTAAGATGATGGAAATTGAACCATAAATCTGCAATACTCTTTTCTCTATCAATATTTTTCCACTAAGAATCGTAAAGGCTGTTTTGTATACAGCCTTTTTTTTAGGATACTTCTTTGTCTGCACCTTTACTTTTTTCCCTAAAAAGCAATCCGGTTGAAATCAATAGCTTGTTCAGCAGTCGGAAGTATAAAATAAGATACAGGATCAGGGTCATAAACCAGATTACTGCCACATTAATAATATAGGTGTCTATGTACCTGCCAAGGAGTTGTTTAGTCGGAGAGTAGAAATGTGCCCTGATAAAAGCAGGTTTGGGATCCATAAATATCGGATCAAGCTTCTGAACGAGCTCATTCCTGAACTCGATGATCTTCTGTGTTTCGTTCTTTGCAGTTACGAATTCCTCGAGTGCTATATTTGAGTATTCATTTCTCAGCTTCTGGAAACCCTCCCTGTCATTTTCCTCCATTTGAGTGATGAGCCTGTCCTTACTGATGTTCGCCTCATTGTAGAACCTTACATAGTATCTCCTTACTGACTCAATATATTCAATGGCCTCATTGATAACCTGTGGCGTGATCTTTTCAGGAGTAAGCATCGGGGCATTGTCGAACCTGATCTTTGGCAGTATATCAAGCTGCTTGCTGATCTCATTGGATACAAGACTAAGGTTACTGTCGAAATCATCGCTTCGTGAGCCCTTCTCCAGGTCGAGCATCATAATGTCAAGCTTTCCTTTCAACTTTGAATTCCAATAATCCTTCTTGTACCTTGCTATGCTCATGTCCTTATCATACTCATAGAATAGTCTTTCATACCTGTTGCTTACATATTGCTTTACTGCAAGGGCTTCATAACCCCATCTGGCAGTGATCATCTCGCCGTACAAGGGAATCTCGACAGGTGATGAAATTCGGGGATTAAGCTTTTCAAATTTTACCATCACTCCGCTCAGAATTATCTGGGGAATCACCAGGAAGGGAATAAGTATATATATCGTGACCACTGTCTTAAAGCTGTCTGAAATTACCAGCCCAAGCATGTTTGCAGATGCCCAGCAGGAAAAGAGAATTAGCCAGTATTCGAAAGTCATCCCCTTTATTCCTGTGATTGCATTTCCTACAAGCACAAAAGTAAGTGCCTGAACAGCTGAGATCCCAAACTGAACCAGTACCTTTGAAACAAGATAACTGTTCCAGCTCAGATTGAGAAAGGACTCCCTTTTAAGGATCTTCCTGTCTTTGATGATCTCTTCAGCGCTCACAGTGAGCCCCATGAATATTGCAACTATCACCGACATGAATAAATAAACCGGCAGATTACTGTTGTCCATAAGGGTGTATTCGGGATTTTTGACGCTTTCATCAAAGTACCTGATGAGGTAGGCAAGAAAGAATGCCAGAACAGGCGCTTCCAGAAACGTTATAAGCACATATTGCAGGTCGGCTGCTTTTGACAGTACATCACGTTGCGCAAAAACCATGAATTGTTTTAACCTGGAAGGTGTCCTGAAATTGATTTCCGGTAATGAACCACCTTTTTCAAGATGCTCCTCCTTCCTCTCTGATTCGTAAAGTTTCCTCCATTCACTGGGTGATATTCGCCGCGTTGATGTGGGCTTGCCGCTCTCGGTAAATACTTTCGTCTCAACAATATTGAAGATCTGCTCCGGATTGACGTTTCCGCACGAATGACATTCACTCTCACTGTAGTCGGCCTGTCCTATCTTCTTTTTAAAATATTCGATCGAATCGATGGGGTTGCCGTTATATATCATGAATCCTCCGGTATCGAGGATTATCAGTTTGTCGAACATCTTGAATATATCTGACGATGGCTGATGTATTACCACAAACAGCAGCTTCCCTTTCCTTGCAAGCTCTTTCAGAAGATCCAGAATATTTTCAGAATCCCTTGAGGAAAGTCCCGATGTGGGCTCATCCAGGAACATAATTGCCGGCTCCCTTATGAGCTCAAGCGATATATTAAGTCTTTTCCTCTGACCCCCGCTTATCTTTTTGTTAAGCGGCGTTCCCACCTTCATGTTCCTGATCTCATATAGACCAAGGCTCTTAAGCACATTATCTACCTTTTCTACTATCTCCTCCTCGGAAAGATTGCCAAAACAAAGCCGGGCATTATAATATAGATTTTCAAAAACGGTCAGCTCTTCTATTAACAGGTCATCCTGTGAAACATATCCAATAAGTCCTTTAATCTTTTCCTTCTCCTTGTGAATACTTATTCCGTTTATCAGTACCTCTCCTTCATAGGGAGCATTGATTCCATTCAGTACGCTCAGAAGTGTCGATTTACCAGCTCCGCTTGCCCCCATAATTCCCACCATCCTTCCCGATTCACTTTTAAAAGACATATGATGGATCCCTACCTCTCCGGTCTTGAACCTGTACTCAAGATTGTTGACCTCATAAACTACCCTTGAAGCAAGAAATTCTTCTTTTAGGAACTGCATTGTTATGTCCCAGTAATAAATGGGGGAGATCTTGTATCCTTTTATTGATGATCCCTGGCTGATCGGATAAACCGTATTCTCCTGAAGCAGCTGGCCGTTCATCGACAATTCGCCCGACTTACTGAATCTCATGAAGTACATACCTACAGATGGAACAAAAAGTATCCATATCTGTCCTTTCAGCATCTCTTTTCTGAGATATCTTACTACCTTATCCCCTGCCTGACTTTCCTGACCTGAAATCACCAGCATGTTGGGAGAAATCGGAACTTTTGAAAAAGGATTTATTACAAACTGCTTAAGAGTTTCAAATTCATCTGATCCGATTCCAAGTCCTTCAGCAAGGGTGTCGATAAATCCCATCTCCATGGATGATATTTCCCCATCCCCCGATTTACAGAATTCAAGAGCTTTGATAACAACAACCACTCTTTGTTCCTGGTCAAGTTGCCCCTCTTCATTTATTTCCTTGCAGAGTTTGGTGATCCTGATAGCTATAGCTCCTTCACGCCGCTCCGGAGTACTCCTGGCAAGCTTTTCGGCAGCTTCCCTGTAGGCTTCATTGTAAACAGAAAGATATTTCCTGACCAGTTCCTGGTTAAGCAGGTGACTGAGAAAAGCCTCTACAATGTTCCTCCTCTCTGATTCATTCCTCTGGGGTTTTGCTATCAGAGCAAAAAGCTGCATAAGTGTTTCTATTATCTTTTCGCTCATTGGTTTTTAACAAGGATTATCCTTTCACATTGGATCTGTCAGCAAAACTATATTATTGCCTCTTCAAAACGACTTTCAAAATCAAGTTATTATAATCAAATAGCAATAAATTATTAACAAGACCTGATCGCTTCCATAAGAACGGTAAAAACAGTAAGAGATTATTTTCTGCGTTTTGTCTTCTTTTTTTCTACCGAGAATCCGAATTTGCCGGTAAATTTTCCTGTCTCAAAATATTTGCCATGAGAGTAGGAGATAAGATTGGCTTCATTAAGTCTGAAAACCCCTGATTTCTCATCAAAAAGGCTATTTTCAGCATTTACAGTTAAAACATCTGAAATGAACATGTGATGAGAGCCCAGCTCTTTTATCTCTTTTACCCTGCATTCTATGCTCACAGGCGATTCAGCTATCATGGGAGCCTTTACCGAAGTCGCCATGACCGGTGTCAGTCCCATCTCCTTGAACTTGTTATAATCTCTTCCCGATTTAACACCACACCAGTCGGCAGCATATACCAGATCTTTAGTAGTCAGATTTATCACAAACTCCCCTGTCCTCTTAATGATCCCATAGGAATGGCGTTCAGGCCGCAGAGATATATAACACATTGGAGGGTTGGTGCATATTGTTCCTGTCCAGGAAACGGTTATAATATTGAATTCCTCCATAACAGCCCCGCAGCTTACCATAACTGCAGGTAATGGATAGATCATTGTGCCGGGCTTCCATATCAACTTGCTCATTTCAGCTTTTTTTATTAAGGGATAAAATTAAAAAGATTTCAAGGTTTAACCCTACAGGGAAATTCTATGTTTTTTGCTTTTTATACGTTTCCATCATCTCCCTTTAACTTATTCTCCCTTTATCCCGCTGGTTTCGTTCCCTTCGCTTTCGCCTCCGCCCGGCAAAAAGTGCCCGGCGCCTAACGTCATAATGGCATAAATCCAATTAATGAAATGTCATAACGGCATAAAATTGAGCTGGCAAAGAAATTGATATATACCAGCAAAAAACAAATCATTATGAATCTCAATAATTTCTCATTAAAAGCACAGGAATCGGTCCAGCAGGCATTTAACATTGCTACCTCAAAAGGGCAGCAGGCTGTTGAATGTGCTCATCTGCTGATGGGAGTGCTGAGCCAGGCTGAAAGCATTACCGACTGGCTTCTGGGCAAGATAGGTGCTAATACTCAGGTCATACGTAATAATATTGAACGACTCATTGATAAATACCCAAAAGTGTCGGGAGCTGAAAACTATCTTTCTTCAGGCGCATCTGAAGCTCTCAGGAAAGCAAATGATCATGCCTCAAAAATGAATGATAAATTCGTAACTGCCGAACATATCCTGATGGGTATACTTGATACTTCCGACCCAGCTTCCCAGATACTTAAAGACCAGGGTATAACAATGAAGGAGCTCAGGGCTGCCATAAGCGAGCTCAGAAAGGGCGCTAAGGTTGAAAATCCAACATCCGAGGATACTTTCAACTCTCTTAACAGATATGCGATTAATCTTAATGAGCGAGCCCGTTCAGGTAAACTTGATCCCGTTGTGGGGCGCGACGAGGAAATAAGGCGTATCCTTCAGATCCTTACCAGGAGAACAAAAAACAATCCTATAATGATTGGTGAACCCGGCGTGGGAAAAACTGCTATTGCAGAAGGAATAGCACACAGGATCACCCGAGGTGACGTTCCCGAGGACCTTAAGTCAAAAACCATCTATTCCCTCGATATGGGTGCTCTGATTGCAGGTGCTAAATACAAGGGAGAATTTGAGGAGAGGTTGAAATCGGTTGTCAATGAAGTAATAACTTCCAACGGTGACATCGTTCTATTTATAGATGAGATACATACGCTCGTAGGTGCAGGAAAATCCGAGGGAGCGATGGATGCTGCCAATATTCTAAAACCGGCACTTGCCAGAGGTGAACTAAGAGCGATAGGTGCTACCACACTAAATGAATATCAGAAATATTTTGAGAAAGATAAGGCTCTTGAGCGTAGGTTCCAGGTGGTAATGGTCGACGAACCTGACAGAGAGGATTCCATCTCAATACTACGCGGGATCCGTGAAAAATACGAGGCACATCACAAGGTTATAATCAGGGATGAAGCAATCATTGCAGCCGTCGACCTTTCAACACGTTATATCACCGACCGGTTCCTTCCCGACAAAGCAATTGACCTTATTGATGAAGCTGCCTCAAGACTAAGGCTTGAAATGAATTCGGTACCTGAAGAGATTGATGAGGTTACCCGTTCCATCACTCGCCTTGAGATTGAAAGGGAAGCCATCAGACGCGACGGAGATATAGCCAAGGAAAAGGAGATTTCGAGGGAACTGGCTGAATTGCAGTCGGAAAAGGATGAACTCCTTGCTGCATGGAAATCAGAAAAGGAGATGATCGAAAAGCTTCAGGAGATGAAGGAACAGGTCGAATCACTCAGGCTTGAAGCAGAAAAGGCTGAACGCAGGGGCGATTACGGCCTGGTTGCAGAAATAAGGTATGGAAAGATAATTGGCATGGAAAAGGAAATCGCTGCCCTTAAGGAAAGTATCGAAAAGAAAAGAAGTAAGGGTTCCCTGATCCAGGAGGAAGTTCGTTCGGAAGATATAGCCGAAATAGTTTCAAAATGGACAGGTATTCCCGTCTCAAGAATGCTCGAGAGTGAAAAGGAAAAACTTCTGAGGCTTGAGGATGAACTGCATAAAAGAGTGATTGGCCAGGATGAGGCCATCAGAGCTGTTTCAGATGCTGTACGTCGTTCCAGGGCAGGACTACAGGATCAGAAAAGACCTGTCGGATCATTCATCTTTCTTGGAACCACCGGAGTAGGAAAAACCGAACTTGCAAAAGCACTGGCCGAATTCCTTTTTAATGATGAGAATCTTCTTACAAGAATCGATATGTCGGAGTATCAGGAACGTCATTCAGTTTCACGACTAATAGGCGCACCTCCCGGATATATCGGATATGATGAAGGGGGCCAGCTTACCGAAGCTGTTCGCCATAAACCTTATTCAGTGGTACTGCTCGATGAGATTGAGAAAGCTCATCCCGACCTTTTCAACCTGCTTCTTCAGGTGCTCGACGATGGCCGACTGACTGATAACAAGGGAAGGACAGTCAACTTCAGAAATGTTATTTTGATTATGACATCCAATCTTGGATCAGACATAATCAGAGACAGAATGGACAGATTCAATAACAATATGCCTGAGAATGAAGCAGAGATCCTAAGGAAAGAGATATTTAACCTTCTTAGAAAATCACTGCGTCCTGAGTTCCTCAATCGTATTGATGAGATAGTAATGTTTACACCACTTAGCGTTGCCCAGATCCGCGATATTGTTAAAATGCAGCTCAATGGGGTCAGAAAGTTACTTGAAAATAACAATATGCATCTGGATGTATCAGATGAGGCTATTGACTGGTTAGCAAACCATGGTTATGATCCTCAGCTTGGAGCGCGACCCGTGAAACGCCTGATACAACGGGAAATCATAAATGAACTATCGAAAAGAATAATTGCCGGATCAATCCGGAAGGACGAAGATGTTTATATCGATGTTAAAAATGGTAGTCTGACCTTCGGAAGCACTAAATAATTACATTTCTATCGGAAAGAGTCGATGCAGGCATCGATGTCATCGAAAATCTCAAAAACAGTGTGAAGATGAAGTGTCTGGAACAGCTCATAAACCCGTGATTCGGGGTGAACAAATTTCAATATGCCGTAATTGCTCTTGGCTGCTTTGTGGAGCGCCAGGAAAAATGCAAATCCCGAACTGTCGATATATTCAACTCCCTTCAGGTCAATTATTACTTTCGAATTTGGAATTTCAAAAACCTTATTCACTCCTTGCCTGATCTCATCCATAGTGATGGCGTTCAGCTTGTTAACCGAGAATGAAATAATGTCGATCTTACCTCTTTTCTCTATGTGAATCATCTGGTTTTTCTCCGACTCACCGTTCACGAGGATTTCAAGTTCTTTGACTGCTGACTTGGTGTCATCACCAAATCTCCTGATATAATCCTCATACATATCAGTTTGCAAAGCCTCTCTCGCCTGAGTTTCAAACTGTCTTAACATATCCGCAAGGCTTTCCATTCCCATGATTGCCACTGACGATTTGGCCTTGTGAGCTAAAAGACCCAGTGAATTGTAGTCTTTCCCCGACAGCATTGATTTCATATCTCTGTAGATCTCGGCTGTCTGTTCACTGAACATGGTTACCAGCTCCTTCATCAATCCCTGGTCACCGCCGGTAACCATCTCAAGATATTCAGGCTTGATATATTTGTAATTCATGATTTTCAGATTCTTAGTGATAAAACTGTAACCTTTCGTATAAGTAACGTTTTTATCATGTTTTTATTTTTTTAAAGGCCACTCTTTGATGCTCTTAAGCATCTGGTTTATGGAATCAGGCTTAAAATATTTATGTTAAATTTATCTCATGTAATACGTTTAACATTTACTGATGTTATCGTATATGATTTCTGACATTAATCAGATTTGAGATGGAAAATCTTTGAGTTCTTTGAAGAATATTTAAAAAAGATCATGATTAATATTATAGAGTTAATGAGGCCAGCCTGCTTTACATATATACTTATTCATGAATTTGTCTGTAAAGGCATGTTTCAGACACTACAGAACAATATGCGCTTTTGAAAGGTGAACAAATTGATATACAGATGAAAAATACGGTTTTTACTCGTTTCCATGAGGCTGCCGGAGCCAGAATGATCCCATTTGCAGGCTATAACATGCCTGTAGAATATTCCGGCATTAATGATGAACACATCTCCGTCAGGAAAGGGGTTGGGGTTTTTGATGTCTCTCATATGGGAGAGTTCTGGGTTTCAGGTCCTCACGCTCTCAGCTTTCTTCAGTACATAACCTCCAATGATGTGGCCTCTCTTGTCGACGGGAAAGTTCAGTATTCATGTTTTCCGAACGGGAAAGGTGGGATCGTCGATGACCTTCTTGTTTACCGGTTTAACCCCGAAAAGTACCTTCTGGTAGTTAATGCAGCCAATATTGAGAAGGACTGGGAGTGGTGTGTTTCACATGCCGGCCGTTTTAATATCAGGGCTGGCCAGGAGCTTATCAATGCTTCAGACGACATTTCACAGCTTGCAATTCAGGGGCCTCTCGCATTGACAGCAATGCAAAAACTAACTAAAGTGCCGGTTACCGAAATGGAATATTACACTTTCAGACAGATTGAATTTGCAGGGATCAGAAATGTTATTTTTTCAACAACCGGATATACCGGATCCGGCGGATGTGAAATATATGTAAGAAATGAAGATGGCCCGAAACTCTGGGAAGCGGTCTTTGAAGCAGGCAGAGAATTCAATATCCGTCCTGCCGGCCTGGGAGCAAGAGATACACTCAGACTCGAAATGGGTTTCTGTCTTTACGGAAACGATATCAACGACCACACCTCACCAATCGAGGCAGGCCTTGGATGGATAACAAAATTCACTGAGGGCAAAGATTTTATCGACAGAGAATTTCTTCTGAAACAGAAACAGGAGGGAGTAAAAAGAAGGTTGAAGGGATTTGTGATGATCGATCGCGGTATTCCGCGACAGCATTACGAAGTTGTGAATTCATCGGGTCAGATTATAGGCGAGGTGACTTCCGGCACCATGTCACCCATGCTCAGCCAGGGTATTGGAATGGCATACCTCACTGAAGGATACTGGAAGCCTGACACCGAGATTTTTGTCAGAATAAGGAACAAAGACCTAAAGGCCAAAGTGGTAAATATGCCATTCTATAAGAAAGACTGAAATCTGATCCGTAATCATTCTGCGCAAGTTTGAGTAATTAGCGGAAAACCTTGCTTCAGTTTATTGTTCTTTTTTCAGAGGTGTAAGTAGTGATATGGAAAAAATGATAAAAAAAAGGAATCTTGAAACATGCTTTTCTCCTGCTCTTTATGAGCCCGAAATGCACCACGATTCAATTGTGGTGATAATCGACATCCTCCGCGCTACATCTGCAATATGCACGGCATTTGCCAACGGGGCAGAAAAAATTATACCTGTCAGCACAGTCGCAGAAGCCAGGGATTATAAGGAGAAAGGATTCCTGGTTGCGGCAGAACGTGATGGCTATGTGCTTGATTTTGCAGATTTTGGAAACTCTCCTTTTAATTTTACAAAAGAAAAGGTAACAGGCCGCACAATTGTCTACAGCACTACTAATGGTACAGGAATAATTAACCTCGCCTCTTCCGCGGATCATATAATAATAGGATCATTCCTTAATATAAGTGCAATTGTTAATTGGATAACATCACTTCATAAAAATGTTGTTCTCTTCTGCGCAGGGTGGAAAAACAGGTTCAATCTCGAGGATACGATCTGTGCTGGTGCAATCGCTACCAAGCTGATGTCCTCCTCTCTCTATTCAACTATCTGCGATTCTACTCATGCTGCTATGGATCTCTGGTCGCTTGCAGAAAATGATGCAAGGGGTTATATCGAAAAAGCGGCCCAGCGATCGCGCCTTAGAGATAAGAGACTGGATGATTGTATTGATTTCTGCCTTACTCACGACTTTACTGAAATTATTCCTTTTGTTAAAAACGGAGTCATTGAAGGCAGCATTAATGGCGAAAATATTCGGAACAAACTATAAATAATGCAACTTATAATATTTAATTA
>CAZTJT010000009.1:0-147321 GCA_964613785.1 uncultured Rikenellaceae bacterium | reverse complement strand
TATTTATTACTAACTTATTATATATTAATCTCCCGATTTTAACGGGACACTAGTGTTCATATTTATATTTTTTAATATTACAAATACCATGAAAATTATCGTCATCGGAGGAACTGGACATGTCGGTACTTACCTGATTCCACACCTGGTCAATGAGGGACACGAAGTAATTTGCATTACCCGGCAGAAAAGACAACCGTATCAACAGCATAGCGCCTGGAAATCAGTTAGACAGATTGCTGTTGACAGAATAGAAGAAGAAAGAAAAAACCACTTCGGTGAAGTTATTGCAAACCTTTCTCCCGATGTTGTGATCGATATGATCTGCTTCGAACCCATAAGTGCAAAAAACCTTGCTGAAGCCCTCACTGGCAAAATTCAACACTTCCTGCTTTGCGGAACAATATGGGTCCATGGGTACAGCACCCAGATCCCAACCAAGGAATCCCAATGCCGCAAACCATTCGGTGAGTACGGAATCAAAAAGGCCGCTATTGAATCATACCTCCTTGCCTATTCCAGGCAAACAGGATTCCCGGCAACAATCCTGCATCCCGGACATATTGTAGGGCCAGGATGGATCCCATTGAATCCTGCCGGAAATTTTAATCCCGATATATACAGAAAACTTTCAAGAGGGGAAGAGATTATCTTACCAAATCAGGGGATGGAATGCGTTCATCACGTTCATGCCGATGACGTGGCACAGGCATTCGTTAAGGCAATAAACCATAGATCAGTGTCAATCGGTGAGAGTTTTCATGTCGTCTCCGAGCAGGCTCTTACTCTACGAGGATATGCTGAAGCAGTGAGCCGTTGGTTTGGAAAAGAACCCAACCTGAAATTCATGCCATGGGAAGAGTGGAAAAATCATGCCAGTAGGTTAGACGCTGAATATACATGGGATCATATAGCCCACAGTCCAAACTGCAGTATTGAGAAGGCTAAAAAAGCATTTGATTACTCACCCAGGTACACCTCTTTGCAGGCTGTTCAGGAAGCAATTGATTACTTGGTTAAAAACAATTCCCTGTAATTTATATTAAAGGATACTACCTCATCAGAATTTATCGTAACGATATTTTAATATCTTTACCCGTTCAACCAATAAACCTGTATACATAACTCTCCTGATTATGGGTGAAAAAATGAATTCGATGCAGGGGCCCGGATTAAAAAGGGTCCTGAGGCTGCCGGCTCTGGTCCTGTACGGTATTATCCTCATCCAGCCAACAGCTCCTATGCCTCTTTTTGGTGCAGCAACCAATCTTGCTCAGGGTCATGTTGTAACTACTATACTCATAGGAATGGCTGCCATGCTTCTTACAGCCATTAGCTATGGCCGTATGGCAAATGCCTATCCAAACGCCGGATCTGCATATACTTACGTCACAAGGGAGATACATCCTTCATTGGGATACCTTATTGGCTGGGGAATGATATTCGACTATGTAATGAATCCTATTATTTGTGTGATTTGGGCAAGTAAGGCTGCAATGAATTTTATCCCAGAAATACCTTTTCCGGTATATGCAGTCTTCTTTACATTATTGTTCACAATGATGAACCTTCGGGGTATCGAGGCTAGTGCCCGTACAAACACTGTAATAGCTACCGGATTAGGTGTGGTTATACTTCTTTTCCTCGGGGCTGCAATACGGTACCTTTATTTTCAGCCACCATCAGGATTGGCAGAATGGACAAAGCCTTTTTACAACCCCGAAACGTTTTCCCTGAAAGCCGTTTCCACTGGTGCTTCACTTGCAGTACTTACATATATTGGATTTGACGGAATTTCTACACTCTCAGAAGAAGTGCACAATCCCCGACGCAATATCCTCCGCGCTTCAGTACTTGTTTGTCTGATAACCGGAATTCTGGCTTCAATTCAGGTATATTTTGCACAGCTTGTATGGCCGGAAAGTACTTTCCCGGATCAGGATACAGCATTTGTTTACGTAGCTGGCAAAGCAGGGGGACAGTGGCTTTTCCATTTAGTGAATATAGCCTTGCTTATTGCAACCATAGGATCAGGCTCAGGAGCACATCTTGGTGCAGGTCGACTCCTTTATGGTATGGGGCGTGATAACGCAATTCCATCCAGATTCTTCTCTGCAATCAATCCTCGGACAAGGATCCCCAGCAACAATATAATTCTTGTTGGTGTATGCGTCCTTATAGGAGCATTCATTCTTTCTTACCCCCTGGGTGCCCAGCTGTTAAACTTCGGCGCTCTTATTGCTTTCATGGGAGTTAACGTTGCAGCTTTTGTTAGATACTTCCTCCGTGGAGAAAAGAAAAGTATATGGCCATTCATACTCCCTGTTCTAGGATTTTTGGTATGCCTTTATCTTTGGCTCAGCCTGGGCACCAAAGCTAAAATAGTTGGTATGTGCTGGCTTACACTAGGGGTATTATATGGCGCATGGAAAACATCGTGGTTCAGAAAACCCCTTCAATTTGCCAGGATAGATAATGGAGAGGATCTTCCAGACGAAAAAAATTAAAAATAATATCTAAGAAAGACGGACATACAGAAACAATGTGATAATTGTCAGTATGCCAAGAATTAGTCTCCAGTCTGTTAATCCTTCAAACCTGGCAATCTTACCATCATAGTTGACAGTGGTTCTTTTTAGTTTCTCCGGTTCGGTTTTTCGGGTGAATGCAGACACTGTAAAGAGGATTATAGTTATCGCCATCTCAGCCCAAAGCCCCCTGTATCCAAAGTTGAGCGTAAGTTTATGATGAAGAATGGGGAAAACTCTCTGTCCTGCTTCTGGTCCAAGCAGCTGGTCAGTTACAAAAACTGTAGCCAGTATTATACCTGCTAAAACTGATACCGCTGCACCTGCCAGGGTTACTCTCCTGCTCAGAATTCCAAAGAAAATAGCGGGAAAAACAGGAATCACAAGGTATGCCGTAATTGTCTGTAAATATTTATAGATACCTTCCTCACTGCTGTAGACAAGATACGCTGCACCTATACCAAGCAAAGTTGCGATGACTATTACATACCGGCCCATACTAACCTGTTTTGCTTCAGACATTCCGGGTCTGAACTCAACCATAAAGTCACGGACAACCAGAGTTGACACTGAATTCAATACCGCGATAAGGGAGGTTATAAGTGCAGCAACCAGGGAAGCCAGCAGCAGGCCTCGCAACCCTGATGGCAACAACCTGTTCAGCAGCAATACAAAAGTCTGTTTTGTAGAATCGCCTTCAAGCTCCCCGGGATAAAGAGCAAAGGCGATCACCCCCGGCAATGCGAATATGAATATCGGGAACAGCTTCAGGAATGTTGCGAACATTGCACCTCTTCTCGCTGTTTTGAGATCAGGAGCCGCCAATGCTCTCTGAACATTGACCTGATCAATCCCCCAGTAAAATATTCCGGCATAAAAGGCAGTTGCAAGAATACCCCAAAAAGGATAAACAGGATCATCATAGGGCTTAGCAATAGTCAACATATGAGGGACTTTTTCCATAAGCCCGTTCCAACCACCTGCTTTGTCCAGTCCTATGAAAAGCATTGCGGCCGATCCACCTATCATGATAACAGCCTGAATTGCGTCAGTATAGGCAACAGCAGTAAACCCTCCAATCATCGTGAAGATTGCTACTATGATCCCTATATAAAAAACTGTTGTCATAACATTCCATCCAAGCAGACTATTGAGTACCAGCGCTCCGGCAAAGAGAGTAAAGGCCAGCTTTGTCATTATGCTGATTACAAGCATCAGACCCGAAAAAAATGTCCGGGCATGCCTGTTATACCTGAGTTCCAGGAATTCAGGAATGGTATAGATCCTGTTTTTCAGATAATATGGAAACAAAATTGCACAGGCTACTCCTAGCGTAATGAAAGTTGTAAGTTCAACTGATCCTGCCGCCAGTCCATAGCGGTATGAATCGCCCGACAAACCCACCAAATGCTCAGCACCAATATTAGTGGCAAAAATGGAAGCACCAATAACCGGCCATGTAATATTCCTGCCTCCCAGAAAAAAGTTTGTACTGCTTATTCCGGCTTTTTTCCTGTAAGCCATATACAAACCGAAGGCAAGACTGCTTCCTATTACAATGATTAATACGATCCAGTCAGCTATTGAAAGCACAAGCTCCATTGAGAATTTATTTCAGTTCAGCAATTATTCTGTTTAACCTGTCAATAGTCTGTATCATTGACCTTACAGTATGGTAATTTATCTTCCATGAATGGCCCATGTGTGTCCACACCGGTTCCCCCCTCCTGGTAAGAAGTGGAAACCACTCTCCCACTCCTCTGTTTATCATCTTGTCGAAAACAAACCGGTGAACGTTCTTGTAGCTCTCCCAATATTTTTCATCTCTGAACATTAAATATGCATCCAGCAGGCCCGTCAGAACCTCTGCCTGCTGCCAGAACTCCTTTTCTCTGTCATACACACCTCCCGAATGTGGCCCCTCCACGTAAACACCGCCAAATTCGAAATCAATCCCGTTTTCAAGGGTATGGTCATATATTGTTCTAAAAATATCAAGATAACCATCGTTTGAGACTTTCAGTACTTTCAATGCATGGTTAAGCAACCATGCAAATTCAGCATTGTGCCCGAAACATGTATTATCTTCGGCATTGCCCTTCTGACCCTCAGCAGAATATCTGTCCCATCCCCATATTATATCGAACTTGATTTGAGGAGCTGGTTCCCAGTTTTCGTAAAATTGGGGAACTCCGGTACGGTACACAGGATGAAGGATCCTGTTTAGAAGAATATCAATGATTTCAGTTAGTCTTCTCCTGTGAACCTCTTCTCCTGTAAGCTCATACAAAGTTGTAAAGGCCTCCATAAGGTGCATATGAACATCAAGTGTTTTACGGTCCCCGCCCTGACTGCCGGGTCCGCAAAGAGACCAGTTCCGGAAAAACATCTCACGGTATCCTCCATACATTGTATCAGTACAATATTTCAGCAGGAGATCAAAAGTTCTTTGTGCATAATTCCCACCCCTTTCTTCTCCGGTTGCAAGACCAAATTCACTTAGAGAATAAATGGCGAAGCTAAGACCGTATACTATTTTCCTGTCAATCTTAACATTCCCTTTTCTGTCAGTCATCCAGTAAAAACCTCCGAATTCACTGTCCCACATTTTGTTGAGAAGGAAATCAGCTCCATGAACCGCCAGATTTCTGAATGATTCATCTCCGTATCCGGCGCGTAGAGCTGAAGAAACTGTGTAAAGCGACCGTGTCTGTGAAATAAGCGATTTCTCATCTTCACCCGTATCATTACCGTCTCTGTCGAAATGAGTAAGGTACCCACCGTACTTTTCATCTTTCATCCTGCTCGTCCAGAAAGGTAGCAATTCGTTTTTGAGATGGTTCTCCGATTCTTCCTTAAATAACAATACCTCTTTCCTGTCCATTAACTAAACATTTTTACATGATTCAAACTTTCAATCGGATAAGCAACTGTTCAACGTAAGAAGAAAATCCCTGTTATCAGCGGTGAGATAATGCATTTCACCTCCCATTCTGTTGAAAGTTTTACAGAAGCGGAGGTAATATGCAGGATTGTCAACCGGAGGCTCTCCATCCTTCTCCCAGTCCCAGTCTGATTTTGCAAGATCAACCACAATAATGAAATGATCATTGAGTGTTTCCTTACCCTGAATCCTGAAGTTCCTTGCCATTGACAATGATTTTTCAAAGATCATTGGGGACATTACTGCGGAACCTATTGAAATATATACTCCTCCGTTGAGATTACAGATACTTTCGGCAAAACAGAGAAAATCATTCATCGCTGTCCTTCCAAGGGCAGAACCATCGCACATAGGATGACAATAAATGATATCGTGTCCAAACATGGGATGTCCGGTAAAAGGAATACCTGATTCATATGCATATGACTGAACCGAATATTTTCGGTACGGATGCGGGATTTTCATAAATCCGGGTCTTAAATCAAATCTGTCAATTATACCGGCAAGGCTTGCTGAGGCAGATGAAAGGTCAGGATTTGATCTCAGGTTCAATATGGCAATATTCTGAAGTTCGGATATGTCGGGAATTTCAAGGCCCTCATTCGATATCATGCTTCCTATGGATTCACCATAACCCATATTATTGAATGAGCCTATATTCAGTGCCAGGTTTAAAAAAAAACCCGTTTCTTCCCATAGCCCGAATTTACCCTGTTCAATGTTTTCCTTTACATCCTCACTCGACTTTCCCTGGAACGCGAATTCCCAATCATGAATAATGCCCGCACCGTTTGTGGCAAGGTGTGTAATCCATCCTTTTTCCATCAGGGAGATTATCACCGGAGATAACCCGTTTTTTATTGTATGTGCACCAAAAGCCAGTATCACGGAACTTTTTTTTTGTTTTGCCTTCCGGATTCTATCAGCAGTTTTTTTAATTAGCGTAATATCTGATGAATTGAGCTTTCCCGGAGCCTGTGATACGCTGACATGATCTTTTTCAATGAATATTCTGTTTTTCCTTTTGTTTAGCTTATTGAATACAAGCCTGTTCCTGTCAAATTTCAAGTATGGCATATTTTTAACTAATATTTAGAAGATCCAATAAGACGGAAGATTGTGAAAAATCTGGTATTATAATATCGGCACCCGCCTTTATAAGCCTTTCCCTCTTTTTCTCATTCAGTCCAAACCTTCTTATCTCATTGCTTGCAACACCCACTGTAATTCCTCCTCTCTTTCGTGTTTCCCTAATTTCAACAGGGCCGTCGCCAAATGTAACAATCGAACCAGCTGCTGTTTCACCAATATTATCAAGGATCTTGTCAAGAACCCTTTTCTTGGCTTCTCCTTCTTTAGTATTTTCAGCTCCGTAAATCCGGTCGTCAAAAAAATGCCCGTATCCAAGAACAAATGCTTCATTCCTTACATCTTCAACATCAGTACCGCTGGCCAGATAGAGGATTAAACCCCGTTCGAACAAGTATTCCATGAACGGCAGAACATTTTTAATCATGAAATCCTCTCTGTTCAATTCATTGTTCTTCAACTTCCTTTCACGCTCTCTGACTAAATGTATCAGCTCGTCATTATAGATCTTTTTATATTCATATTCATCAAGAATCCTGCTTTCCGGAACAAACCCAAATTCCCTTATAATTCCAGGCAAACCCCTCATTTGAGTAATTGTCTGTATACCTGTTGTCTGGTCTACGTATTCCGACACCCGGGCAAATACTTTACGGTAAATATTTTCATCAATATCACTGAATTTGTCTCCAAGAACTTCTTTTACCATCATCGGGATCATAATGAGTTCCCAGCCTTCACGGAGTGTTGAAATAGTTCCATCATGGTCAAAGATTGCATGCTTTATACGCGGACCTGAAGTGAATCTGTTTATTATCTCAATTTCTGAGCCGCAGAAATACTCTGCCTTCCGGATATCCTCTGCAAGGTCTGGAGAATACACAAAATCAGGGCTCAGACCAATATTAAGGATTTCATCCGGGCTTGCGGTCCCCGTCTGAAACAATTTCTGAACAGTAACTCCTGCAACAAGCGTCCCTATCTCGGCTGCAACCTTTACTCCGTATCCTGAGGCAAGGGCAGCTGCTGCCCCCGCAAGATAACTGTCGCCGGCACCAACTGTGTCGACCTTTGAAAGGATCATCAGCGATGGGACTTCTGAAATCCCTGATTCATCGACAGTTACTGACCCTCTCTCACCGCGTGTTATAAACAGAGGTTTCCTGAATCTCTCATAAAGCATCAGTGCAGATTTCCTTAATTCATCTATAGGAATCCGATCATCCGGGTTTCTTCTGATTCCGCTTAGCTTCAATGCCTCATGATCGTTCATTTTACGTATGGAACCTTCAAAATACTCATTGAAGTTCCGGCTGTCTGTAATAAAAATCTTTTCTGGAAACAACTTAATAACATTGAGCAGTTTTCTTTTCAGGTATTCTGTATGGATTCCTGATTGTACCTGCTGATTTATTAGTATTAAATCAATCGATGGAATTACTTCTATAAGGTTTGTAATAAGTCTGTCGGCTGTGCTTTCCGACAGTTTGTTAAAATTGCCAAAATCTATTCTGCTTAATTCATGACCTTTAATATAGGGTTTGGAATAGGTATGTGTATGCCAGTAATCATTCTGGATCAGGATGCTCCCTGTATCTATTCCTTTTTCATGCATTATTTTGGTCATCTCTGCCCCGAAAGGATCCTTCCCTATCACTCCGAAAGCTTTTACATTCCTAACACCCAATGAAACCAGGTTATTTGCTACATTGCCTGCACCCCCCAGAGAATACCTCTGTTCTCTGACTGGTCGGGTCGGCTCCCCGGTTTCAATAGATATTTCACTGGCAGCTTCATCGATAAACCAATAGGCATCAAGGCAGAAATCGCCGATCACAGCTATGCTTACCCTGCTGATGTCGCTAAGGATCTTCTTCAGAAATTCTGTCGTCATCTATATTCCGGTTGTTTTAAAGAATGATTCTTCAACGATCAAACAAATAGTATGATAAACAGGCAGATGCAATTCCTGAATCAGATGTGTTCTCTGCTCCCCCACATTGATAAGAATATCACAGAAAGGGTTCAGGAGTCCTCCAGTCTTTCCTGTGAATCCTATCACTTTCATCCCCTTTGATTTTGCCACAATTGCAGCATCAATAACGTTTCGGGCATTACCTGATGTGCTAATCCCTATCAGGACATCATCCGGATTTCCATAACCATTAACCTGTTGGGCATAAATGACATCTGTATCTATATCATTAGAAATGGCTGTTATCAGCGAGGTATTGGAAGTAAGTGAAATTGCAGGTAATCCCTGCTGCAGATTCTCAGCCAGATATTCTCCTCTTTTACCGGCAATTTCCACAAGCCTGTTTTTCATTTCGACCCCGAGGTTGCGTTTCATTGTGAAGCCTTTCATCATTTCAGCTACCAAATGTTCTGAATCGGAACAACTGCCACCATTACCACATACCAATACCTTTCCCCCTCTTTTGAAACATGATATCAAACAATCTGAAGCATTTTTGATCTGGTTTCCCAAGGGAGCCAGGACAGGGTACCTGCCGGTCAGGTCCGCAATATGTATATTTTCCTCAACCATTTTATTTCAGCGTTGTCTTTTTAACATTCCACCCTGATATTTCCAGTTCAGGCCGTGTACCATCGGTATCTGACAGGAAATAATATGCCTCAAAAATCCTTTCCTCGCCAGGTAACAGAGTTATGTAATTATCATCCCAGTAAACAGGCAGAACCGGTTGGCTTGTGTTTTTCTGAACAATGTCGAAGTACAGGAAAAATGCAATCGTTTCCGAAGGATTTTTAACTTTTAGTTTTACCACACCGATATTATCAGTCTTCTCAAAACCATATGTATATTCCGGCTTTACTTCGGGCAGCCTGTCCAAACCGCTGAAATCAGAATATTGCTTGGCCGGAGTGTAGAATGCCCAAGGCAGTTTGGCCGCAGCCTCATAGTCAAGAACATCTTCTTTCCTTGACAGCCAGTAAAAATTGTTGTCAATTTCCCTGCCTTGGTGATCTGTAATCCTGAGGTCAAGAAACCAGACTGACGTCAGATTGTTGAGAGAAGGTAGTTTGTATATCAGTTTCGATTTGTTTGATTCAGCCGATCCGGTCCATATATCACTGAATATCTTTTTTGAGCCAAGGTCATAGATCCTAATTGTAACTTTCAGGCTGTCGACGTCTGTCAGCCCCTCATTTGCAATAAATATATCTTTGAATCCATATCTGTACAAGACATGAACCGGATTGCAGGCTTTCCTTACCGCATAAAAGGAACCGTTAGGTTGCAGATAAGTGTCATAAAGCTGCCATATAAGATCAGGCCATGCTGAATTCAGCTTCCATTGAATTATTCCGGTGCTGGCAGGTTTGTTTGCAATGAATGCTTCAAACATCGGCCTCATGACTTCATAATTGCTTATCTGTGATTTAAATGCAAATTCATCAAGACTATGGGAATCCCCGTACCTTTTTCGGAGTGCTTCCCTGAATCGGTCAAGTGTGGCAAACTGATTTCTTCCAGTATGATATTCCCAGTATTTTTTATCTATTGGCCAGAGGCTCTCTTCAGGCAGCATCCGCCTTAATGAGGAGGCTGGGGGCACGCTTTCTCCCGGACAGGTCTCCGTATTGAATCCCCAGGCCCCTCCCAGAATGGTGTCTGTGTGCCAGTAGACAGGAGGTGTAAATGCATATGGGCCAAGCATTTTCATTCCGGTCGGACCGCTGATATCGCTCACCAATGCAACCTCCGGGTTTATATATTTATTAGGTTTTGAGGCCCCCTTTGCAGATGTGGCATAAGGCCGGGAAGGGTCATAGGCATCAAACAGGCTAACATATTTCTTTTCAAGTGCCGGAGCAGGCAGCTTATCACTGCCCAGCATCCATATAAAGATGCTTGGATGATTTCGCAGCCACAGCATCTGGTCTTTCCAGTAAGCTGCGATAAGATTGATATCCTCTGTGCTTACAGCTCCTCCGTACTTTTCATCGCATGGCTTGAGCAGGTAATCCTCCCATTCCCACTGACAGCTCCATCCAACCATTACAAGGATCCCGTATTCATCACACAGATCATAAAGCATTTCATCCTTGCCCCAGAATCCCTCGCAACGTATGCAGTTAAGATTCATATGCCTGACATATCTTAGTTGAGCTTCAACTGATTTTCGTGTGTCCCTGAGAAAAACATCATCGGTCCATCCTCCTCCTTTAATCAGGACAAACTTCCCATTGATTTCAAAAACACGGTTGCCGGCATTATTTAAATAACTTCTTATTTCTCTTATCCCATATTTCTTTTCTACTTTGTCAATGGTTTTGTTTCCCGTGATAAATTCAGCCTTTAAATTATAAAGCTTTGGATTGCCCATACCGTTGGGCCACCATAATTCGGCATCATTTACAGTGAGTTGCGAGAATTCTGAAGGATCAAAATGACAGGATAGTGTGTCGCCTGGCTGCAGAACGACCTTTTTCTCAACAATACCCAGATCATAATCTATCCGGATAATTCCCTTTATTTCTTTTCCGGAGCTGTTTATAAGTTCAGTCTTAATAAATAATTCCGCAGTGTTTTCCTGCTTAACTTTTGAATAAACAAAAGGACTTCTGATTTTAATTCCCTCATTTATCTCAAGAAATACCTCCCGGAAAATTCCGAGATTTCTGTCAAGAGGGAGCGGATTCCAGTCAACAAAACCCATTGAATATTCACCATCAGCGAATGGCCATATTTTAAGCGCTATTGTATTTTCACCTGCTTTTTTGCAATCATCAATATTAAATGTGAACATTCTGTATGTTCCGGCAAACTCTTCCTTGTCTGCTATTTTCCTGCCATTTACCCATAAATCGGCTCTGTAATTGATTCCGTTGAAGTGCAGTGATACATTCTTTCCCATATCTTTATCCGACAGAATGAAATTTGTCCTGAACCACCATGGCTGCCTGAATTGTAATGGATCGATCTTCTGCATATTAATGCCAAATCCGGGATCTTCAATCACATTGAAGATGGCCAGGCTGCCAAGAACCGTTCCCGGAACTGAAGCCCTTAACCAGTCAGTGTCATCAAATCCGACCACAGAGATACGTTCCTCTGGTATATCAGCAAGCTTATCAGATGCCTGCATCTTCCAATTATCGGTCAGTGATTTGTTTGCAAAGGTGACTGATTTTTCACCAACTGAGCATTCGGTTATTAAAATAAAAGCAGGCAATGTAAGAATGCTGAAACTGATCATAAAAATTCTCTTTCTCATTTCAGACTGTCTATTGAGTTTATAAATATATTAACACAGATTATACGAAAATGTAAAATCACGAAAAAAGGATGTTAATGCTTTAAATTTAATCCTTTTAAAATTAATAAATCTGCTGTTTATCCGGTTTTTTAACCAACTGTTGATTCAAACAGACCATCCGTTGATTATATCTTTTCCGCTTGTTAGTTAATATATAATTTCGGTATGAATAAAAAATAAAACTGTTTTGGATAGATATACGTTCTGGACAAACGGATAGTAGAAGCAGTAAAAAAGAGTTCTCTGAATTATTAATCTAATTTAAATCAATTAAGCCATGAAAAGAATGATTTTAGCAGCAGTGCTTGTTACAGGATTCAGCGTTGCTGCATTTGCAGGTAAATTTGTTGCTGAAGGCAAGTCCTTCACACCGCTTGGTGATTACAGGATTGAGTTAGCAGACAATCAGCTTCCTATGAATGGGGAAGATTGCAAAACCTACTCTGTCAGTTATGAAAATTCTCCAATGAAGGTTACTATTGTGGTCTGCAAAGAAAAAACCTGTAAAAGATATCTTGTAATTTCCGAGAAGCTTTCGGTGCAGTATGTTTGCAACAGCAACTATTTCGGGGTAAAGAAACTTGGAAAAGAATTTGCAAAAGATGGATTAGTCACCTCAGATGAAGGACTTAACAGGAGTGAATATTTCCATCAGAAGGTTATTACTCCCGGCGGGCGTGGAGATCTTGAAGCCACAAGGCTCATCGCAGCGTATTTCCCTATGCTTTTAAGCAACCCGGGCGAAGTAACCGCTCTGAAATAGGATCTTAATGGCCATTCGGCTGCTAGGTTTAGGTTTGAATTTGACAAAAAAAGGACTCATAGCGGGTCCTTTTTTTTATCCCTTAAATTTAGCCATGTGATCAAGAAAAATATCTTTCTTGTTCCTTGAAATTGGTACTATTGATCCATCTGACATTTCAATATAACCTCCTTCCTTGCGGATAAATTTCTTTACGAATTTCATATTTATCAGATGGGAATTATGAGACCTGAAAAAATATCGGTCGCTGAGCAGTTCCTGAAACTCCTTCAGGTGTTTTGAAACAAGGATCTTGCGGTCTCCGGAAATAAAGAACCATGAGTAGCTTCTGTCAGCTTCAATTCTAATTATTTCCCTGGGATTGAGATATTCCATTCCGTCGGAGGTAGGAATTGCCAGTCTTGAGGGTAATGGAGTCCGGAGATTTTCCATCAGCACCCTGAAATTGTCATTTGAGTTATGTGACTTTTCAGCTCTTTTCATTACCACCCTGTTAACTGCTTCTATAAACTCATTAATGTTTATCGGCTTTAGAATATAATCGACAGCACTGAACTTTATAGCCCTGACAGCATAATGATTGAAAGCAGTTATGAAAATAACATCGAAATCCTTCTGTGGATAACGGGAAAGAAGATCAAAGCCTGAGCCATTAGGCATTTCAACATCAAGAAATACAAGGTCGGGTTTACTCTCATTGATTACATCCACTCCTTGAAGGACATTATGGGCTTTCCCCACAACTTTAAGAGAGGGACAATACTCTCCTATTATTGTGTTAATGAAATCAACTGCATCAGTCTCATCATCTATAATAACTGTCTTAATTGTCTTTGTCATGTCAGAATAGGAATATGTATTTCAACTCTGGTTCCGGTAGATTCCCCTTTATCATTTTTCAGATCAGTGTAAATCGTTTTCAGGCTGGTACCATACAGTTCATTTACAAGATCCAGTCTTGATTTTGTTATCTGAGTTCCAAGAGAGTTATGATTGCTTTCCCGGCGGAGATTTCTCTCCCTGGCCGACTCTCGGCCGATTCCGTTATCTTCAATTGTGCAAAGAATATAGTCATCATTGAGTTTAAGGTCTATCTTTATAATCCCGCTGCCTTCAAGCGGCATTATGCCATGACAAATGGAATTCTCAACATAAGGCTGTATAAGCATTGTAGGAACCTTGTACATGATCGGATCTATATCCTCGTCTATATTTATGTCATAAATGAATTTATCCTTAAATCTGATGCTTTCAAGTTCCAGATAGAGCCTCAGAGCTGTAAGTTCGTCACTGAGAGGTACTGAGGTATGCTGTGAATTATCGAGCACCTTGCGCATCAGATTCGAGAACTTTGTCAGGTAATTGTTTGTCGCCAGCTTATCGTGCTGATACATGTAATACTGGATAGAGTTAAGGGTATTGAAAATAAAATGCGGATTCATCTGCTGACGAAGATTAGCCTGGGTAATTTCGGAAATTTTATGGTTCATTTCACTGATCTTTCTTTTATTTCTAAGCTGTGTCCCCCTGTAAAGCAACATGCCCAAAGCAGCAATAAGTATTGCAAGTCCGGCAAAACCATAATTCAAAAGCCTGTTGTTCTTCAGCCTGAGGGAAAGAAGCTCTACTTCCTTTTTATGAGATTCAGCATCATATCTTACTCGTGCATCTGCCAGGCCCTGTTTGCTTGATTTCATAAGATACAGGTCATTATACTTTTTAAACTGTACATATGTACGAAAAGCTCTCGATGTGTCCTTCAATATCAGATACATTTTACTCATATCTTCGTAGATCCACCTGAGATTGTATACATCATCAACTTTCTTTCCCTGTTCAATGCCCTTTATATAGTAGCGTACTGATTCTTCATAATTATGCAGATCTCTGTATATTGTTCCGATATTTCCCAGCGAGTTTGATGCAGTTTCAATATGCCCTGCCGGAATGCTGTATTTAAGAGATCTGTTATAGTTTACCAGAGCTGAATCATATTTCTTTTCCAGATAGAAATTCCAACCTGTATTGGCATAAGAAAGGGCAATAAGGTTAGTATCATTCCTTGCGAGTGAAATTTTAAGGCTTTCCCTAAGCAGGGAATCGGCCTTCACGAAATTTCTCCTGATTGAAGTTGCCGAATCACCGCAGAAAAAAGTTCCCAGCCGATAACACCCTTCAGATATCACAAGAGAATCCTTTTCCTCAATTCCTGTTTTTATCATTTTTAAAAGATTCTTGCGCAATCCGTTAAGATCTCCCAGACTTTCATATACTCCGGCCTGGACAAGGTATGATCTGGATCTAAGTCCTTTCAGATCATACTTCTCAGATAAGCTTATAACCTTTTCCAGGCTTTCTATGCTCTCCTTGAATGAGCCAATCCGATGATAATATCTCCCCAGGAAAATATTGGTTTTTGCTAGAACCATAAAATCCTTATTGTCTTCTGACTTTTCCAGGGCAATAGCGGCTTCCTCAGAAGAGGTTCTGAAATCACCGGTCAAAAAATTGTATTCTGCAGCCAGCAGATGTAGCTTTGCGGGGGGGGAGATACTCTTTTTATCGCAGATAAGGAAAGCACTGTCAATTTGTTGTTTTGCCTTCTCAATCTGTACAGGTTTGGACAGAAATTTGAATCCCTGATTGACTAAGCGATTCACCACGGCTGTGTCTTTTCGAAATTCGACTGTACGACTTGAAGTAAGAACATTTTTAAATTTGCTTTGCGAATCTGCTGTGACGGTCATCGTCTGAAGAGTAGGCAGCGATACAAGTAAAAGATATATGAATGTTTTCATATCTTTGATATATTTCAATATTTTCATAAAAAGAACATTTTAACCGTAACAGGCAACCTGTCATTCAAATCAATTAGTTCAGGGTAGTTTTAACCATTCAATTTATAAGTTTATGCCGGAAATTGCATATTTAAGTTTACGGATTGTTAAAATCAGTTAACGAAATGCATATTTTATCCAACAAGAATAAACTCATATTAATAATTCCTTTAATTTAATTATTAAATTTAGTTCCCTTTTCGTAAAGGACCAGGCAATTATTAAATCAAAATTAATATTCATGAAATCAACAAATTTGGCGTTTAGAGCACTATTGACTTTTACATTTGTGATAAGCAGTACTGCGATCTTATGTCAGGAAAAAAGTCCGTCAGCGGTATTTGAACCACAGGTCGGGCAGCAGGGCAAGGATGTGGTATGGGTTCCGACACCACAGGAACTTGTGGATAAAATGCTTGAAATAGCTCAGGTAAACTCATCCGATTTTGTTATCGACCTGGGATCGGGTGATGGAAGAACCGTTATTTCTGCAGCAAAGCTGGGTGCAAAGGCATTGGGAGTTGAATTCAACCCGGATATGGTTGCTCTTTCCAGAGAAAATGCTAAAAAGGAAGGGGTTACACATCTTGTTGAGTTTGTCGAAGGAGATCTTTTTGAGACTGATCTTTCAAAAGCAACAGTCATTACCATGTTTCTTTTGCCCGAGATTAACCTTAAGCTTCGTCCGAAGCTGCTGGAACTAAAACCCGGCACCAGGATAGTTTCAAATACCTTTACCATGGGCGACTGGCAGGAAGATCTTGAAGCAACGACAGAAGAAAACTGGAACAGCTGGAACCAGGCTCATCTATGGATCATCCCGGCAAAAGTTGAGGGATCATGGAAAACCGGCAACGGAGAACTTCAGCTTATTCAGAAATACCAGATGCTTGAAGGAACTTATTCCTCAGGAGGAAAAGTCTCAAAAATAAAAGAGGGTCGGATGAAAGGAGATATTATTACATTAAGTATTGATGACAAAACATATACGGGCCGGGTTGAAGGCAGAAAAATAGTAGGTAACGTGGTTGATAATCACGGTAACGGTCTCAGAGAATGGATAGCTACAAGATAAAAACAGGAAGAAATTAAGAAATTTTTATCTGGCTTTGAGCAGTTTTTGTAGTTCAGCAAGCTCGTCCCTGAATCTTGCGGCCTGTATGAAATCGAGCTCAGATGCTGCTTTTTCCATATTTTTTCTTGTTTTTTCCACCGCCTTTTCAAGTGCCTCACGATTCATATATTTTATGACCGGATCAGCTGCTATATCCATGTGTTCAGGTTCAACGTAAGCTTTTACAGATACACCTTTTTTGCTGAGGCCTGTAAGGATGGTCCCGGTTTTCTTTATAATCTGTGAAGGTGTTATCCCCATCATCTCGTTATACCTAAGTTGTTTTTCTCTTCTCCTGTTGGTTTCATTTATTGTTTCCTGCATGCTTCCGGTTATTACATCTGCATACATTATTACTTTTCCGTTGAGGTTTCTGGCAGCCCTTCCTGCAGTCTGGGTCAGTGATCGTGCCGACCTCAGGAATCCTTCCTTATCCGCATCAAGTATTGCAACCAGAGATACTTCCGGCAGGTCAAGGCCTTCCCTCAGCAGGTTAACACCAACCAGAACATCAAATTCACCGGTCCGCAGTCCCTCCATAATATCAATCCGTTCAAGAGTATCAATATCAGAATGTATATAGCGGCATTTAATGCCGTATTTTATCAGATATGAAGCAAGCTCTTCCGCCATTCTTTTAGTTATGGTGGTAACCAGAGTTCTTTCACCCATTCCTGACCTGTACCTCACCTCAGCCATCAGGTCATCTATCTGGTTTTGACTGGGCCTTACTTCGACAGGCGGATCAAGAAGGCCTGTGGGCCTTATTACCTGATCCACAAAAACTCCCTCACTTTTTTCAAGCTCATAATCAGCAGGCGTGGCACTTACAAAAATTGTCTGTCCTGTCAGTGCCTCAAATTCCTCCATTCTCATGGGCCTGTTGTCAAGGGCGGCAGGAAGCCTGAAACCGTACTCCACAAGAGTCTGTTTTCTTGAATGATCACCTCCATACATCGCCCTTATCTGAGGCACACTTACATGGCTCTCATCTATTACTGTTATAAAATCATCCGGAAAAAAGTCAAGCAGACAGAAAGGCCTTGTGCCAGGGCTGCGACCATCAAAATATCTTGAATAATTTTCAATACCACTGCAATAACCTAGTTCCTTTATCATTTCGATATCATATCGTACTCTCTGTTCAAGCCTTTTGGCTTCCTCCCTCCTGCCTATATCATTGAAATGGACAATCTGCTTTGCAAGATCAGCCTGTATCTCCTGTATTGCCTGGTTTATGCGTTCACGCGTTGTAACAAATATGTTCGCCGGATAAACAATATACTCATTAAGAACATCCAGACGGCTGCCATCTGCCGGGTCAAAGGAAGAAATTTCCTCGATCTGATCTCCGAAAAATATTACACGCACAGCCTGGTCAGCATAAGCAGGAAAAATATCAACAGTATCACCCCTGACTCTGAAGGTTCCGTGCCTGAACTCAAGTTCATTTCGGGAATAGAGGCTTTCAACCAGCTTTCTTAAAAACTGGTTCCTCCCTATTTTCTGTCCCTGCCTGACATGGATTGTGTTTGACTGAAGATCGTCCGGATTCCCGATCCCGTAAATACATGATATGGAAGAGACAACGATCACATCCCTCCTGCCTGAAAGCAAGGCCGAAGTTGCACTCAATCTCAGCTTTTCAATCTCCTCATTGATCGACAGATCTTTTTCTATGTAAGTGTCAGTAACAGGGAGATATGCCTCCGGCTGATAATAGTCATAATATGACACAAAATATTCAACTCTGTTTTCCGGGAAAAACTGGCGGAATTCACCATAAAGCTGAGCTGCAAGGGTTTTGTTGTGGCTTAGTACCAGCACGGGTCTCTGTACCTTTTCAATTACATTGGCAATAGTGAAGGTTTTCCCTGATCCCGTTACACCCAGAAGGGTCTGATAGGGAACACCATTATTCAGTCCTTCAACCAGCTGCTTTATAGCTTCCGGCTGATCACCTGTGGGTTGAAAATCTGATATTAGCCTGAATTCCATTTATGGACAAAAATAGTCCTTATCTCTGAATTCATTGCAAGGCTCATTAAATATTGATATTTCCGCAGATTGTTTCCCGAACCATCTATTACATTGATGAAAAGTTAAAAAAGATCCTGAGTTTGGATTCTTTCAGTATTAAAAGATAAATTTGCCGTTCATTAGGTTAGTGAACTTGCCGTATTGTGTTATTATAACAAAGGATTCTGATTTACTATGAAACCGGGCAATTCCAAAAAAAGGCTTTTAATATCAGTATCCTTTCTGGTATTCTCCCTGGCTCCGGTTGTGATCAAGGCACAGAATTTCAATATCCGGTCATTTACTTCAAGAGAGGGTTTAGCTCACAATGATGTAACGGCCATCACTGCCGACAGTTCAGGGTTTATGTGGTTTGGGACATGGGACGGACTCAGCAGGTATGACGGCTATTCCTTTAAGAACTACTATCACAGGCCGGATGATTCCCTGTCGCTGCCCTATTTTTCCGTCCGTGATCTTGCAGTAGACGGAGCTGATAACTTATGGTTGCTTACCGATATTTTCACCCTGGCAAAATATGACCGGACCAGGGATATCTTTCTGCCTGCCGTCAGCATATGGAAAGATCTTCCGTCGACAATCAGGTATTTGAATGTTGATGAAAACGGTTATCCCTGGATGTTCACAGCAGACTCAGCATTCAGATTTGATTTCCTGAACAACAGGTTCCACAGGTATTCAACAACTGATAATAAATACAATTCAGACATAACATCTCAAAGCATAACAGGATTTCATGTAACTCCTGATGAAAGCAAATTATGGCTTATTACCAAAGACACGGTTTTTGAGATGAATAAGAATAATGAGAACAATCTTAAGGTCACAAAAAGATATCCGGTTGTGAAAAAGGTTCCGATAAAATGGCACGACTATAATTTCAGATACTGGGCAAAGCTATATATTTCAAATTCAGGAGCTAAATGGATATTCTCGAACTACGGACTATTTTTGTTTGAAGAAAATCAGGGGATTTTCAGGGAATTCCGCGGGACCATTCCAAAAAATGAATTTACAGGTGAAGGATTTCTGTTCTGGGCATCAAGGAACGACGGTATATATTTCTTTGACAGGAAAAGTTCCGGCATCAGCCATATTGACAGTGATAATACACTCCTGGTAAAAAGCATTTACTGCTGGAACAATGAAATGTTCTGGTTTTCAAACACCTCGGAATCAGGCGCCTCCATGGGCCTTAAAAGCGTAATATTCACCCCTGATTATTTTAAGCACTATCCGGTTCTTTCTAATAAAGACGATATTGCCCAGATATATGCCATCGCAAAAGACCCGGAGGGCAGGCTCTGGGCAGGAGGCAGGGGAAAGAATCCTGTTATATTGATAAACAAGGACTCCAGCACTGAAAAGCTTATCATTCCTGAATATGAGACTGTTTTAAACCCCAGTACAGTAAGATCCCTTACCCCTTCTGACGATGGAATGTGGATTGGTTTTTTCATGGATTTGCTGCTTTTCTACAATTACAATACCGGGAAGTTTGAAAGACATGTTGCTCCTACGGGAGGTTTAAGGGCAATAGTTAACGACACCAGGGGCAGGTTTTACCTTCACGGTAACATGAATGACATCCTTTATTATGATCCCGAAATCAGGGATGTCAGGAAAAGGATACCATACAAACCGGCATCGCCCATATATAAGCTCATAATCGACAGGAACGGAACACTATGGGCAGGATTGAATAAAAGTGCCATTTTCAGTTATGGTCCGGCTACAGAAAGGTCAGAAACTGTTTATTTGCTGCAAAATGAATATAATATTGAGGACATATGTCTGGGTGATAATGGAGATATATGGCTTGCAATGCTTGGTGGCGGGGTATGCAATTATAATCCCTCAACTGGTAAAAAGACTTTCTACACCACAGCAAACGGGCTGGCCAACAATGTTACATACAGTATTCTGAAAGACAATTCAGGCAATGTATGGGTCGCAACAAATACAGGAATTTCAAGGATCAACGGCGAAACAGGATTCATTCGCTCATTCGGACCGAATGATGGGTTGAAGATAATTGAATTCAATTCGGGAGCTTCCTTTAAGGATAAAAACGGAGAATTCTTCATGGGAGGAATGGGTGGTATTGTCAGTTTCTTTCCTGATTCAATAAACATCCGGGAATTTAAGTCTCGTAAACAGAGAATTATCATCAATGAAATAAGCACATCGGGGCGACCAATCCCATTCAGAAGGAATCTTAATCTCCCTGACACAATCATGCTTGGCGCTGGTGAAAATAATTTCCAGGTGTTCTTTTCTTCATCCGATTTCATCAATTCTGATAAAACCATTTACAGATACTGGCTTTCGGATATTGATGAAGAGTGGAAAGAAACTGATTCATGGAACCGAAGTATTAGCTATGGTAATCTGGACCCAGGATGGTATACCCTGAGACTTCAGGCTACGGACATGAACGGCAACTGGTGTCCTTTAAAGGAGATTGTCATCACGATAGAGCCATTTTACTACCAGACAACCCTTTTCAGAATTGCAGTTCCGCTGACTATCCTGCTGATTATTTCAGGGATGATCCTATTATATATCAGGCAGCTTAAACAGCGTGAGGCACAGAAACAAAACTCCCTTCGGCTTCAATCGCTCAGAGGACAGATGAATCCGCATTTTATATTTAATTCATTAAACTCAATCAACTACTTTATTTCAAATAACGACAAGCTTTCGGCAAACAGGTATATTGCCGACTTTTCAAAGCTGATCAGGTCAATTCTTCACAATATGAATTATGATTATATCACTCTCGAAAAGGAGATTGAGTCGGTAGAGGAATACCTGAAGATTGAGCACCTGAGGTTCGGGGACAAATTTGATTATCAGGTTTATGTCAGCGGGGAGATAGATACTGGCGGAATAAAAGTCTCTCCGGGGCTGGTTCAGCCATTTGTGGAAAATGCTATCTGGCATGGGATAAGGGGCCTTGAAAACAGGAAAGGAAATATAAGCATTCTGTTTGAATTGACAGGCGACAGGCTTACCTGCACTGTCGAAGATGACGGAATAGGGAGAAAAAGGTCAAATGCAATGAAGTCAGGGAACGACCATAAAAAGTCAAGAGGGATTTCGATAGTAATGGAAAGGCTGAAGATACTGGGTAGTCTGCAAAACAGAGAATATAAAGTTATTATCGAAGATCTTAACCCGGGTTTTTCTGATACTGGAACAAAGGTTACAATACATGTCCCTGTTGCGGGCAGAGGAAACCAAGAAAAAAATAACATGGAAAAGATTACCTAAATGCAAATTTATTGAAAACTTACCTATTTTTAGGGACTGATTTATCCCCTGAAGGGAGGGTGGTAAGCAATTAAAGAAAGGGAAATGCTCCATTGTATTATCGTTGATGATGAAAAACTCTCAAGAGAGGTTCTCTGCAATTATCTCAAAGAATATTGCAGTGATGTTGAAGTTGTAGAAACTGTATCATCCGTAAAAAGTGCTTATAAGTCAATCAGGAAGCACAAACCTGATTTCATTTTTCTTGATATCGAGATGGCTGACGGCAAAGGGTTCCAGCTTCTTGAAATGTTCGACAAAATAGATTTCAAAGTGATATTTGTAACAGCCTATTCGGAATATGCAGTCAGGGCATTCAGATTCAGTGCAGTTGATTATCTGCTGAAACCTGTGAAAATAGATGAACTTAAGGATGCTGTCGAAAAGGTCAGGTTAGCGAGCATCAAGGAACCATTGGCTGGAAACCTGTCTTCACTTCTGGTTAATCTTAAGAACGGCATGAACTCCATGTCCACAATAGTCATCAATCATTTAAAAGGATTTGATGTATTGAAGATCCCTGAAATAATAATGTGCCAGGCCGATGGATACTGTACTAATTTTTATCTCACGGCAAACAGGAAAATAGTTAGTTCTAAGAACCTTAAACATTTCTGTACTTTGCTCGAGGGTGAAAAATTCATTCGCATCCATCATTCTTACCTTATTAATATCGAACATGTAGCCGGATACAGTAAACAGGGGGAAATATTTCTTACTGAAGGGCACAAGGCTTATCTGGGTGATTCCTATAAATCCGATTTTATAAAAAGGTTCTCAAGGAAATAAAAACTCCTGCAAATCATCCCTTCCATTCAGGGCCATTTTGTCCTTGGGATGGAATTTATGCAACAAAACTGGACTTCTGTTAGTCAGAACGGGATATCTGTTGGTTTAACTTACCCGTATAATGATTACTATTTAAATTTGGAAACAGAATGACAGATAAGAGTTATTAAACTGAATAAATAAGAAAGAATCATTTCCCCTGCTCGCAAACATTCGTTCAGGCGAGCTTCCCTAAAAATGAGCCTCTCCCCGGGGCTCTTTTTTATTGATAAGAATAAAAATAACAATGGAATACAAAAAAATGAGGGACCCTGTAACCAAAGTCCCTCATTTAAATTTTTATACCCTTACTTTTTATCCCAGATAACCCTTCAGCAGACGGCTCCTCGATGTGTGCCTCAGCCTGCGTATCGCTTTTTCCTTAATCTGCCTGACTCTTTCCCTTGTCAATCCGAATTTCTCTCCAATTTCCTCAAGAGTCATCTCCTGACATCCTATTCCAAAGAAAAACCTTATGATATCCCTTTCTCGCTCAGTAAGGGTTGCCAGAGCCCTGTATATCTCCCTGCTGAGAGATTCATCCATCAGAAGCTTATCTGCAACAGGCGAATCAGTGTTTGTAAGTACATCCAACAGGCTGTTGTCTTCTCCTTCGATGAAGGGAGCATCAACTGAAACATGCCTGCCTGATACTTTCAGTGTATCTGTAACTTTCTCTTTAGGCAGTTCAAGGACATCAGCCAATTCCTCAGGAGAGGGAGTACGTTCGTTTTCCTGTTCGAATCTCGAAAAAGCCTTGTTTATTTTGTTGAGTGAACCTACCTGGTTAAGAGGTAATCTAACAATCCTGGATTGTTCGGCAAGTGCCTGAAGTATTGATTGTCTTATCCACCAGACTGCATAAGAAATAAACTTAAATCCCCTTGTTTCATCAAATTTCTCAGCTGCTTTTATGAGCCCCAGATTTCCCTCATTAATAAGATCGGGAAGACTTAATCCCTGATTTTGATATTGTTTGGCAACTGAAACAACAAATCTCAGATTTGCTTTTGTCAGCTTTTCAAGGGCAGCTCTGTCTCCTTTCTTTATCCGCTGTGCCAGTTCAACTTCTTCTTCTACCGATATCAACTCCTCTTTACCAATCTCCTGCAAATATTTGTCAAGCGATGCACTCTCTCTGTTTGTTATGGATTTGGTAATCTTTAGCTGTCTCATTATGCCTCCAAAAAAATTTCCGCGAAAATACTACTTTTATAAAACATAAACAAATAATATTTAATAATGTTGATGATCAGAAAATCAGTTGATACTGATTCTCTGACCATCATACTCATGTAATCTATTAAATATCTTAGTTTCTGAATGAATAACTGAAAAATGTTCCGTCTGGCTGAATGCCTTCTATCGACTTGAGATTACTCTCATTGTTAGTTGCACTCCGCACTTCCGAAGCGCTTTTTACCTTCTTTCCGTTTATGCTGAGAATAATATATCCTTTCTTTACTCCCAGATCCTTTAGCTTTCCATTGCCGATCTCGGTTACCTTTACACCGTAATCAAGATTGAACTTCTCCCTGTCAGATGATCCGAGTGACTCGAGGCGTGCTCCAAAAACAGATCCGCTGCTGCTCATCTCACGGGTTACAATACTTGTGCTGCCAGCAACATTTTTAAGGACAATCGGAACGGTATTTTCTTTTCCATTCCTGATATAGGTTATGTTGGCCTTGTCTCCCGGGCGGTATTTCCCAACCTGCTCCTGTAACTCCGAAGGAGATGAAACTGACACTCCATTGAATTTTACTATTATATCGTTTTCCTTCAAACCTGCAGCTTCGGCTGCACCGTCGGGAACTACATTGCTGATCTTCGCACCCTTTACTTCGCCAAGCTTGAACTTCTCAGCATCTTCCTGAGTCACTTCGGTAATGTTGACTCCAATAATTGCCCTCTGTACTTCACCAAACTGCTTAAGGTCTTCAACCACCTTTCTGACAATTGTAACAGGTATTGCAAATGAGTAACCAGCATATGCACCGCTTGGTGAAAAAATTGCTGAGGTGATTCCCACAAGCAACCCCTTGGTATCGACCAGTGCACCTCCGCTGTTCCCCATGTTCAGGGCCGCATCAGTCTGAATGAATGATTCAATCCTGAGATCAGCCTCAAGAATTCCAAGGCTTCTTCCTTTGGCACTGACAATCCCGGCTGTAACCGTAGAAGTCAGATTAAACGGATTGCCAACTGCGAGGACCCATTCGCCGATCTTTAGCTGGTCAGAATCTCCATATCTGATGAAAGGAAGATTGCTGGCTTTTATTTTCAAAAGGGCAATATCAGTTGTCGGATCGCGGCCAATGATTTCGGCATTGAAAACCCTGTTATCATTAAGTTTGACCTCAACATTTTCTGCATCTTCAATTACGTGATTATTCGTTATAATATATCCGTCAGCCGAAATTATTACCCCTGAACCATATCCTGCAACCTCCCTTGGTCTTGAATAACGCTCACCATAAAACCATTCCAAAATTGGATTGCTGGCCTGGGGACCAACCATCGATTTTGTTCTTACATGAACTACAGCATGAACCGTCTGCTCGGCTGCATAAGTAAAATCGACCGGCTTCTCCTGCATCGAAAAGGACGTAAGATAGGGTTTACCATCGCGGAGCTCAACTCTCGAACTGTCCTCTGCAAGAGCACCTGCAGACCTGTCACTTATTCTGGAATAAGCAAATAATGCTATGGCTGCACCAAGAAGAGCCATTAAAAACGCGCCAAAAAAGTACTTTGCTTTCATAATTGCATAATTTATTTCAGGTAATACTTATTTTCTTTTCTCTTTGTTTTTTCATTTCAAAGTTGTCAAATATTATGCCTTCTTAAAAGATTAATATCTTTACAACCATTTTTAAAAACATTTGTTTATCAAAGTTCATGCATTTTTTTATTGTTCATCTCTAATATACAAATATTTAACAACAATTTAACAATGAAGATGATCGCTTTTAACAAATTTCAGGGAGCAGGAAACGATTTTATCATAATAGACAACCGCAGTGAAATATTTAATCCCGCTCACCATCAGCTTATCAAAAAACTGTGCGACAGGAGGTTCGGTATAGGTGCTGACGGTCTCATCCTTATTAATAAACCAACGGGAAAATATGACTTCGATATGATCTACTTTAACTCCGATGGTTTCGAAGGAACAATGTGCGGAAACGGGGGAAGATGCGCCGTTGAATTTGCAAGAAAGCATAAAATATCAGACTCCAACGTAGTTTTTATGGCTGTCGACGGCATACATCATGCAGTAGCTGAAGAAGGATCAGTGAATCTCAAAATGAGCAATGTAAGGGAGATATCAACGATACGGGATAACTATTTTATTAATACAGGCTCCCCCCATTACCTGATCTTCCGCAACAACATCGACAACATTGATGTCTGCTCCGAGGGCAGAAAAATCAGATATTCCGCCGACTTTGCTCCCGGAGGTACAAATGTTAATTTCATCGAGCCTCAAAACGACGGAATTTATGTAAGAACCTACGAACGTGGTGTTGAGGATGAAACTCTTTCATGTGGCACGGGCGTAACCGCTTCTGCCATTGCTGCAGTACTGGCAGGTCATTTTGTCAGTTCTCCTGTAAACGTCAAAACCAGGGGTGGAAACCTACGCGTGAAATTCAATACCGGAGGTGAAATAGTAACTGACGTATGGCTTTGGGGGCCGGCAACATTTGTTTTTGAAGGGAAAATTGAAATCTGATCATTCCTGACTTTATTGATGAACCATATCTGGCCGGTAATTTCCAGAACTATCCCGGATACTCCGTTATCCCCCTCCTTACTCTCCAAACTAAATCTGTCTGGCTTAAAATAATTATCAATGACAAAGGAATATCTGTTTGGTAAAAACCTCAATGAACTCATCGTTGTAACCAGAAAGTTAGGCATGCCGGGCTATTCTGCCAGGCAGATTGCAGATTGGCTCTATGGTAAGGAAACAAACTCGATAGATGAAATGACAAACCTTTCAAAAAGTATGAGAGATCTCCTTTCCAGGGATTATGAATATGGGTTGTCACAACCGGTAAATTCTTCGGAAAGCAGAGACGGTACGAAAAAGTACCTTTTCAGAGTATCGGGAGAGAAATATATTGAGTCCGCATTCATACCCGACAGAGAAAGATTTACTCTTTGCGTATCATCTCAGGCAGGATGCAAAATGGGTTGTGTATTCTGTATGACCGGAAAGCAGGGATTCCAGGGAAACCTTAATTCAAATGAAATTCTAAATCAGTTCCGCAGCATCCCTGAGTTCAAAAAACTGACCAATATAGTATATATGGGAATGGGGGAACCCCTTGATAATTTTAATGAGGTAATGAAAAGCCTGGAAATTCTTACCGCAGACTGGGGGTATGGCTGGAGCCCTTACCGTATCACGGTAAGCACAGTTGGTATCAAGGATAAAATACCTGAATTCCTTGAAAGAACCAGATGCAATCTGGCAGTTAGCATTCATTCTCCTTTTGATGATGAAAGAAGGATGCTTATGCCCGTACAGAAAACAAACTCAATAAATGACATTCTTTCGATAATAAGGAACTATGATCATAATAAACAGAGGAGGATTTCATTCGAATATATCCTCTTCAAAGGGATTAACGACAGCCCCCGCCATATAAAAGAGCTCCTCAGGCTTCTTAACGGCATCAGATGCCGAATCAATCTGATTCGCTTTCATCCTGTCCCCGGTTCTGATCTGGAGAGTCCGGGTAATGAGGAAGTCATTAATTTCAGGAATGCTCTTACGGAAAAAGGAATTCATGCGACCATCAGAGCAAGCAGAGGACTTGACATTCAGGCTGCCTGCGGCCTCCTTTCAACTCTTGAACAAAACAAAACAATTCAGTAATGTACAGGAAACTGATTTACTTGCTAAGTGTCCAGGTTTCACTTATACTTAACGGACAGGAAAAAGCTCTTGACGGGCTTTTATCAGATTCTTCGATGTATGGTGCATCAATGTCGCTGAGCATAATTGATGCCGGTACTTATGAACCGGTATTTGAATACAATCCCTTCACAAGCCTGATGCCTGCTTCAACCATGAAGCTGTTCACAACTTCTGCCTCTCTTGAGTTGCTTGGTCCTGAGTACATCTTTACTACAAAACTGGCCTATTCGGGCAATCTTAACAAAAAGTCAGGAAGACTTGACGGAGATATTGTACTAACCGGAGGAGGAGATCCGGCTCTGGGATCACTTTATTTTACAAAACATTACGGCGATCTCATTAACAGATGGATTACTGAAATTAGAAAAGCCGGCATCAGGGAAATTTCAGGGGATATTATCGTCGATGATTCCCGTTATGATTATGAGCCTGTACCGTCAAAATGGTTATGGGAAGATATAGGCAATTACTACGGAGCAGGAGTCTATGGATTATCAGTGTTTGACAACACATATGAAATACATTTGAAAACATCTGTTTCAGGAACAGTTCCACAAATAACCGGCATAGCACCCGCCGGTTTGTCAGTTGAACTGACAAACCGGCTAATCGCAGAAGGAGACACTGATAATGGCTATGTCTATTCTGCACCTCTCAGTGATAAAGGATGGATGTCGGGAACGGTGCCCGTAAACAGAAATGACTTTGTTCTCAGGGCTTCTATACCCGATCCTCCCCTGCTCCTCGCTACAATGCTACGGAACAGGCTGGATTCATCAGGCATAAGAGTTTACGGAAAAGCTACCACATCAAGGATTGATAAACTGATACCCGTAAACACCCACATCTTAAACCTTCATACTTCTCCCACGCTCGACAGTATAATAAAAATTCTAAATCATGAGAGCGTAAACCTCTATGCCGAGCACCTGACAAAGGAAATTGGCAGGGTTTATCTGAATAATGGTTCAACAAAATCAGGCACAGGCATAATTTTGAATTTTCTTAAGGAAGCCGGAATATCTACCAACGGCATCTTCATGGAGGATGGAAGCGGCTTGTCGCCCTTTAATGCAGTGAACGCCAGGACCATGACCTCGCTCCTCTATTTTATGAAGAACAGATCAGCATACTTCAATGAGTTTTTCTCCTCACTCCCCGAGGCCGGAAAAACAGGTACCCTTGCTAAATACTTCAAAGATCCTGCATTTGAGTCAAGACTGAGAGCAAAAAGCGGATCTCTCACAAGAGTTCGTTGCTATGCGGGTTATCTTAAGACCCTATCAGGAAGGGATCTTGCTTTCAGTATCATGATAAATAATTTTTCAGGCCCTTCACGAGATATCGTATCCTGGATAGAGGAAATACTTAAGGAAACAATATTGCAAAGATGATATAAGATTAAATTCTTTCCTTCAATAAACTATCTTTGCGGCTTTTAAAGCCCTACCATGAATAATATCGTAGCTCTCAGGAAATGTCAGGAATATGATTTGCAGGAAGTATTAAATTTTGTATCAGATATTTACAAATCCTGCAGCGGCCCCGTCCTGATGAACAGGAAAGTACTTCTCAAACCAAACATCTTGTCAGACAATCCTCCCGAAAAATGTATAAGCACCCATCCTGTTGTAGTCGAGGCAATGGTCAGGTTCCTTAAGTCGGAAGGTGCAACTGTCATGATCGGCGATTCACCCGCCATCCATACTCGCGGTTTCAGGGCCTTAAAATCAGGAATTGATGATATTTGCAGGAATTATAATATCGACTGGGTAGATTTTTCAATTGAACCACTGGTTATAAAACTAAGGGATAGCAGGATAAAAGTTGCCTCGGTTATAAAGGAGGTTGATCTTATAATATCTCTCCCAAAGCTCAAGAATCATGAGCTGATGTATTTCACTGGTGCCATAAAGAATACCCTTGGGCTGGTTCCCGGTTTTTCAAAGGCAAAGCAGCACGCAAGGTTCCAGGACAGGGAAAGTTTCAGCAGATTTCTTGTATACCTCAATGAAAAGATCACTCCGCACTTTTTTCTTATTGACGGTATCATGAGCATGGACGGAAGAGGGCCGGCACAGGGTAATCCGGTCAGCACGGGAGTATTGATAGGTTCTTCAAACCCCCTTGCAATTGATATAATAGCCTCACAAATAGCAGGATACAAACCACATGATATTCCGACAATTCATTTTGGACTTTCCAGGGCAAAATGGCTGGCAACGACCGATGAAATTTTATATGACGGGCCACCGCTTGAAACGGTTATAAAAAAAGATTTCAGGAAAGTTACCATTACACGAAACACCAATATTTCAATCAGGTTTCTCAAAAACAGATTATCTTTTCTCAGGAAGCTAGAGCGACGTCCTGATTTTATTCCTAAGCAGTGCACAGGCTGCATGGAATGTATTAAAATATGTCCTCAGAATGCAATTTCTATGCACCCTGAAAAGAAGAATCATGTTGTTCTCACCGACACTGATTGCATAAGATGCTATTGTTGCAGTGAGGTCTGCAATCACAATGCGGTTGTGATAAGACTGAAAATTTTTGGACCCTAGGCGTCAATCTTTGCGTACTTGGCATGAGCTTCAATGAACTCCCTGCGCGGGGGCACCTCATCTCCCATCAGCATTGAGAATATATGATCGGCTTCTGCAGCGCTCTCAATGGTAACCTGACGAAGGGTTCTTGTCTCAGGATTCATGGTTGTTTCCCAAAGTTGTTCCGCATTCATCTCACCAAGACCTTTGTACCGCTGTATACTGACGGCAGATTCTTTACCCTGGCCAAGCTCGTTTATTGCGGCCTCACGTTCTTCCTCGCTCCAACAGTACCTTTCGGTTTTTCCTTTTTTAACAAGATATAGCGGAGGAGTTGCAATAAACAGATTGCCGCCTCTTATCAGATCCTGCATATATCTGAAAAAGAATGTCATGATAAGAGTAGTGATATGTGAGCCATCAACATCGGCATCGGTCATTATTATGATTTTGTGATACCTGAGGCCTGAGAGGTTAAGTGCTTTGCTGTCCTCGTCAGTGCCTATATTGACCCCCAGTGCTGTGAAGATGTTCTTGATCTCTTCACTTTCATAAATTCTATGATGCATTGCCTTTTCGACATTGAGGATTTTGCCCCTCAGCGGCAGTATAGCCTGAAACCGTCTGTCGCGGCCCTGTTTGGCTGTTCCGCCTGCCGAATCGCCCTCAACGAGGTAGATCTCGCATTTGGAAGGATCTCTGTCGGCACAGTCGGCTAGTTTTCCAGGCAATCCGGACCCCGAAAACTCATTTTTACGCTGCACCAGTTCCCTGGCTTTCCTTGCAGCATGACGTGCGGTAGCGGCAAGAATGACTTTCTGAACAATGACCCTTGCATCCCTGGGATTCTCCTCCAGATAGTTTGAAAGCATAGTGCTGACTGCCTGATCAACTGCTCCCATCACCTCGGAATTGCCGAGCTTGGTCTTTGTCTGACCCTCAAACTGGGGCTCGGCAACTTTTACTGAAATTATTGCCGTTAGTCCCTCGCGGAAGTCATCCCCGTTTATGTCGAATTTCAGTTTTGCAGTTGCTCCCGAATCCTCAGCGTATTTCTTCAGTGTCCTCGTAAGGCCCCTTCTGAAACCGGCAAGGTGTGTTCCGCCCTCAATGGTGTTTATATTGTTGACGTATGAATGAACATTCTCGGAAAAAGAGCTGTTGTATTGCAGCGCTATCTCCACGGGTATTTCCGTTTTGTCGTACGATATGTGAATGGGCGATTCAATTATCCTCTCCCTGTTGGCATCAAGATATCCGACGAATTCGACCAGACCAAGATTTGAGCAGAACTCCTCATATCGTTCTTTCCCTCCGTTTCCATTTTCAACCAGTTCCCTCATATCCTTAATTGTAAGAACAATACCTTTGTTCAGGAATGAAAGCTCACGTAAACGTGCAGAAAGGATCTCAAAATTAAAATCGGTCGTCTGAAAAATTGTGCGATCGGGCCTGAACTGAATTATCGTTCCTGACTTGGAAGTATCCCCGATTATTTCAACTTCAGTCACAGGCTTGCCCTGTCTGTATTCCTGCCTGAATATTTTACCCTCACGCATAATGGTTGCAGTAAGCCGTTCTGAGAGGGCATTAACACATGAGACGCCAACTCCATGCAAACCGCCTGATACTTTATACGATCCCTTGTCAAATTTTCCACCGGCATGAAGTACAGTCATAACTACTTCAAGGGCAGATTTCTGTTCTTTCTCATGAATTCCTGTAGGTATTCCACGTCCGTCATCCGTGACGGTAACGGAATTATCCTTATGAATCACCACATCTATTCGTGTGCAGTAACCTGCAAGAGCCTCATCAATTGAATTGTCAATCACCTCATAAACAAGGTGATGCAATCCCTTTATCCCAATGTCCCCGATGTACATTGCAGGCCTTTTCCTCACGGCTTCAAGACCTTCCAGCACCTGAATGCTCTCAGCGGAATATTCAGCACTATCCTGCAACTTTTTTTCAATGTCACTCATCACTTAAAAAGATTATTTCAACAATACATTTATAACCAACCCAACCTTTTCCAATGACCGACGGATACAAAAATGGCCCACCATGACCTTCAAAAACATTTGTACCTGACAATTATTGCTCCCCGTAAATCACTGAAATAAAGTATTTTAATAATCGCCTCAAAGATAGCAATAATTAAAATGTTTTTAGTTAAACGATTGTTAAAAGTAATGCACAATCTGACAAAGAAATTAACATGGGGAGAAGGGAAGCTGGCTGTGGGCAACAGAAAAGGCGACAGGTGACAGGTGGCGGGCGACGGGAACACAGAGCGAGAAAGCGTTAAAAAGATAATGGGATAATGCCTGCATAAATGATTTACGTAACTAATTACGTAAATTATTACGTAATTAATTACGTAAGTATGAATCGGTATAAGTAGTCTAATGAAAACCGTCCTTGGGAGGCATCATGTAAAATGATGCTCACCTGACGGAAATTAAACGCAGTGGTGCTTCACATCAGAGGCTGTAACTGAACCCGGCCATTATGCTGAACATCTGCGACGGATAAAATGCCCATTCATAATACCTTTTTGCAGATATATTATTGACCTTTATCCAGAACGATAATATTTTAGTATATCGGTACTCCGCACTGAGATTAAGATTTACATGGGCAGGCATATCTGTTATTTCAGGAACGAGCGTTGACCAGCCGGTTGGACTTTGCCTGACAAGGAAATACCTCTTTCCAAGCAAAGATAATTCTGCCCCTGCAAGAATCTTGTCGCGAAGATTATATCTTAGTCCAAGCTGCCCATCCCATTTTGGTTTACCCCAGGGATGCTTGTTAAAGGCAAGAGTATAGGAGTTGAAATTACCTGAGGTGTAAAACCTGAGCCTGTCGGAGAAATTGCCGCTCAATTCAGCATGAATGTTTAGTATTTCAGCATTATCAGGTACCGGAGCAAAATAATTTCCTCGTTCGATTCGTCCCAGTGTATCATGATGTGCAATGTTGGCAAACAACATAAGATCATTTACATGAGAGAATGAAACGGAGATCAGGTAGCTGCCTCCCATACCGCTGTTCCCTTTAAGCCCGGCACTTACCGCTATAGAGTGATCGGTGTTTTTCACCCTGAAAAGAGTATCCGGCATGAGGTATGGATTCTGAATGAACAGACGTAGGGGGTCGTTGTTCTCAAGCCGGCCGTCGAGCTGTGCGAAGAAACTCATGTACTCAGGAACAATTGTAAATCCAAAATATATATCGGGATAAAAATAGAACCTTGCCGAGCTTTCAATATTTCTGGCAAGCACAAACTTAAGTCCAAGATTGAAATTCCATTGATCGGTGCTCCTGCGTATAAAAGGATTCGCTGAAAAAAGATACTTGGGTTTTAAATTCATAGTGTCGGGCAGTTTGTAATGTTCAAAACCGATATTAGCCCCTGCGTAGAATTTCTCAACAGCCTTGGCCATCTCACCTGAAAAGGCAGTGTGGTTATAAGTGCGATATTTTGAGTATTTGAAATAATCATACGACAATCTGAAGTCATATGCGAAATCAGATGAATCAAGGTTTATTGAGGAGAATGATGCTTTTGCCCCTATATCATAGTAACCTGCTTTTATGTCTTTTTTATGGGCAGCATAAAGATATGCCGGATCGTCGGTCTTATAGCCGTATGCATATCTGGTCTTTTGTGCATAATCAACTGAAATGCCTAAAACATTGTTTTTAAAGAATTTCTTGCCAAAAGCTGATGCATCGTTATCCATAAAGCCTGCAAACACTTTTTCAGGAACATACTTAAGGGGGATTTTTCCGAAAGATGAGTAGTGCCTGGCATAGAATCCGATAGCACCCTGTTTTGACCTGTGATTTGTAATGCTTAGTTCTCCAAGGGGAGTTGAATAATTACCAAATCCTAATTTCACATAACCCTTGTAAAGCTTTGGCAAAGGATCTGAAAGAAGGGCTGCCGGTTTTATTGTGCTGATGCCGAACTCAGGAGAATATGGCTTTGATATGACATTATAACTGAACCTTGGGATCACCTTTATAGTATCGTTGATTTCGGGCAGAAAACTTTTCTTTTTGAAATCAGGTAGTGATGGTTTGTATGGATTATACAAAGTCACTTCCCTTTTGAGATCCTGATCGGATTTCTGACCCTGCAAACCGGCCGGGAAAAAAAGCATGCATGCAAGGGCTATTGATAGAATATTTCTTATCATAAATGGTACCTTTTTTCTTATTCTTTTTTTCATAACTCATTTAGTCAAATAATACTTCAACAAAGGGGGTTAATTACCTTTGTCGAGTGCTGCCAGTTTTGACCTTACCTCATCAAGGATACCGTCATCGCTTACTGTATAATACTCTCTAAGGCTTTGCAATGTGGCACGGGCCTGAAGTGTATCACCCTTTTTAAGGCTTATGTCAGACAGTAGCAGAAACATTTTGGCCATCCAGTATTGGTGAGGTGAATTCTGATCAATAAACTGCGACACCACCTTTTCTGATTCATCAATACTGCCTTTCATAAAAAGAATTTCAGCAACCCTGTATTTCGATTCAGCACCTTCAGTGCTTATAATCTCCCTTGCCAACTTTCTGAAGTCGGTAAGTGCTTCATCATACTGGTTAAGACTGTAATAAGCCTTGGCACCTATAAAAATGGCTTCTCTTTCCAGCTCCTGGGGAACACCTGACATATTCTTTATTTTCCTGGCAACCTCGATACTCTTTAAAGCATCCCCTTCCTGATAGGCGGACCGCAACTGTCCCCTCAGGCCAATGATCCTTGTATCAGAGGTTGCGGCTGCATTCTCCAGCTTCTTATAATAATCGAATGACTCTGAAAATTCCTCACGTTCATAAAGTATTGAAGAGGCGGCAATCAAAGCCTGTTCAAGGAACTGATTGTTAGGAACATTAATGACCTGCCGGTATAATTGCAGTGCCTCATCCTTGTTCCGCTTTGTTGACATCAGACATTCAGCCAGATAGAATTGGGCATTAAGTCTGAAACTTCCATTAGTGAATTCCTGAAGATAGTTCCTGAACACTTCTTCGGCACGATTATATTTTCCATCAATATAAAGTTTCTCTCCTGATGTATAAAGGAGAGAATCTTTTTCAGCCGTACTCACATCGCCATAGCCCAGCGATCTGACGTATGCAAAGTAACTTTCCACATCATTCATTTCAACATAGGCATTTTTAAGGCCTGTCAGTGCATAGCGTGCTTCAGGTGTCGACTTAAAGTTTTCTATGACTTTCTTGAACTGGGCTACAGATTTTTCATTTTCGCCAAGGTTGAAATACAACAAGCCCAGCTGAATGATTGCGCGTGGGACAAAAGGACTCGACTGGTAGTTGGCAATGACGTTGATAAAATCGGCCTCACCCCTTCTGAAATCTTCCATTACAAGGTAAGCCCGTCCCCTTTCAAAGATTGCACTGGCTACATATGTTGAATTCGGATATCTTGATATGAGCGAGGTCATTATATCAATCTTACCCTTCTGGTTATTACTCAATCCGAGGCAGAATCCCTTCTGGTACATTGCATAATCGGCATCTGTTTTGCCAGCTTCAATTACCTTGTCGTAATAGCTTATTGCCATTGGATAGTTTGTTGTTATAAAATAGCAGTCGGCTATCCTGATTTTGGTGTCTGCCAGAATTTCAGGTTTGACATTTACCGCACCCGATTCAAAACCACGGAAATGAGTAAGAGCACCTGAATAATTTTGCAAGTTGAACAATGAATATGCAAGATTATATCTTGCCAGTGCAAATTCCTCCAGCCGTGATGCTCCTAGCATGCCCAGAAATACCTCAAAATCATCTCTTGCGGCATCATATCTTCCCGATCTGTATTCAGCCTCACCCCTCCAGTAGGTGGCCCTTGCCATAAGCGAGTTGTTATATTTCCCATACGAAAGGGATTTATTGAACAAGTTAATCGACTCTTCAATTTCCATGTTCTTCAAGAGTTCGAGACCTCTGAAAAATGCAACCCTCTGGTAAGCCTCTTCCAGTCTGCTGTCTTTTAATCTGATCTTGTCCAGTGCAGTAATTGCTGCTTTGTAATTCTTTATTTCTGTAAATGTGGCTACGAGATAATTATATGCTTCTTCAATTTTGTCTGAACCCGGATACAGTTCTATATACTCCTGGAATGCAGCAATGGCCTCTCCAAACGGTGATGATGATGTCTCATAGGTCAGTTTTGCAAAGTTGAAGAGTGCATCTTCTTTGAGTTTGTTGTCAAAATTCATCTGCGATGCCTGGCCGAATGCAAATTGCGCTCTTTTCTTGTCGCCGCTTTTCAGGTAGCAGTCGCCTAATACAAACCAGATATTCTGGCTTAGTGGATCAGATTTGGCTGATGTTTCGGAAAGCACTTTTATTGCTTTGTCATAATTCCCTGTCTTATAGTAACAGTATCCGAGCTGGTATTTGTCCTCCCTTTCCAGACTCTTTGCCTTTGCAGCATACTGTTCAAGATAGGTTAGCGCTCCCTTATAGTTTTCCTTTTTGTAGTTTGCATCCCCGATAAACCGGTAAAGCTCAACAGCACGGTCGGGTGGCGCTGACTGCAGCAGGTCGGGGCCTATTCTAAGTATTTCGTCATAGTCCTTGTTGAGATAGAGTATCTGGACAATATAAAAAGGAACAACAGGCCCAAAGGTTTCGTCATCCCTTAGTCGGGTAAATCCCTCAAGAGCAGTCTCATACATCTTCTCTTCATAGGCAATCTGAGAGTAGTAGTAAATTGCCGGAGACGTATAGTCAGTATCTATATCTTTAATTTCAGCAAACATGAGCTGTGCTTTCTGCTTATCGCCCTTCATGTAGAGGGAATAACCGTATCGGAATGAATATTCGGGCAGCCGGGAGCTTTTTATTTCATGCCGGTCAACAGATTCATAATATACTGAAGCTTTGCGGTAATTCCGGTTCTGGTAAAAATAATCCCCCAGTGCCATACGGGCTTCATTAATTCTTGGGCTCTCAGGATGAGTGGACAGATAAATCAGCATCCGGTATTCTGCATCCGGATTGAAAAGCTTCAGGGCAGATAATGCAGCATGATATTCAGCTTCCGCCACAAGAATCTTTTCAGATTTGCCGCCGCTCTTAACATAAGAGTCAAAAAACCTTATTGCGGCAGCATACTTTTCCTTGTTAAACAAGTCCATTCCCCTGTTAAACTCCGACCCAAGATCACTTCCTGAGAATGACATCTGGGCATCAGCCACTATGCTTCCTGTGATCAGAAAGCACGATATCAGCAGGATTCTCATTTTGTTCATAACTTCAATTTTTTGACCAATTATCTTCTGCAAATCCCCGGGTAAAGGACTTGACATTTATTAACAAAACATTAATAATAAGTCATTTAAACCTATTACTTGATTTCTCAGATACATGTAAAATTACAATTATAAAACGCCTCGGACGGGGCTTTATTACTGATTTTATCAACAGATAAATGTTAGTTATCAATTCTTTCATTATTTTGCGTCATCAAAACACAAGAGATGGAAGAGGCTCAGACACTTGAGAAAATCATTGACCTTAAGGAATGCAATATATGGCAGCAGGAAAACCTTGTGTTATCCGGTGTGAGTCTCACCATCTGCAAAGGAGAATATGTTTACCTGGTAGGAAAGGTAGGAAGCGGTAAAACAAGCCTTATAAAGACCCTAAATGCTCAGCTGCCGCTGAAGGAAGGATCAGGAATTGTTGCTGGTTACGATCTGTCGCGGATTAAACCGAGGGAGGTTCCATTTCTCAGGAGGAAGATCGGAATTGTATTTCAGGATTTTCAGCTGCTCATCGACAGATCCGTCAACGAAAATCTTGAGTTCGTTCTCAGAGCAACGGGGTGGAAGGACAGAAATCTTATTGAAGAAAGGATAAATCAGGTGTTGGGAAAAGTGGGCCTTGACCTTAAAGGTTACAAAATGCCCTATCAGCTGTCAGGAGGAGAACAGCAGCGCGTGGTCATCGGACGTGCCCTGCTGAATGATCCTGACATAATACTCGCAGATGAGCCAACCGGCAACCTCGATCCCGAGACCTCGGAAGGAATAATAAGACTTCTAAGGGACATCAGCAGCACGGGAAGAGCAGTAATGATTGCCACACACAACTATACGATTCTGAAAAAATTCCCTGCAAGGACCTACAAATGCGAGAACGGGAAAATGTACGAGGTAAAGGATGATGAGGAAATAGAACTGGACCAGCTGTAATGTAAGGCAACTGGCGCCAGGCACCGGTTTATCCACCAACTGCTTCCTGGATAGTAAAGAGCAGCAATCAGAAGGATCCTTTGAGCATAAATTCAAAAAGGTTGCGCCATTTACGGCATGCCTCTGAATTCAGCAGAGTTGTGTTATGCCAGATACTGACAAACAAACCACCGGCACTTTGAGTTCCCACGATCAGCTTTGTTATTATTTCTTTCGCAGCTTCATGAGTGAGCTCTTGTTTACTTGTTAGCGAAATATCCGTAAACTGATATGGAATGATACGCAAATCTGATGATCGGTCCTCTCTCAGGTTATAGAATCTGTATGGACGGGCAATACCTGCCCTGAAACCAGGCTGGTTATGGTACCCCATTGAATAATCTTCGCATATTCCTGTCTGAAGAATATTTATATATGAATCCGGAATAACATGCTTCAGGCAATGGAATCTGCTTTTCGTTATATCACTGCCAGTAATTTCCCGCAGCCTTTTAAGTTCCGTATTGAGCGACAGAGATTCACTTCCCGCTCTGAAGGAAGCATGCAGTCCTATCCTGGTTTTACCGGCGATGGTGGTAATCAGCTTCCTGTATTCTTTATTCTTCCATGAGGGATTCTTGTCAAATCTTGAAGGGTTTCCCACGGGAATAAAATACATTGAATCGGATCGGCTTGCTTCAATGCACCCTGAAATATAATCAAATACATCGTAAGGGTCTTTCTCTCCGCCAGTGAGATATTCAAAACGATGAGCAGCCTGGGCCGGCTTAGTTGCAATGTCATGTACGAAACCACCTATCTGTCTTATAAGGCTCCGGCCCACGTAGGCAAAAGGCTCATCAACATCGATCGCGACTAGTGATCTGTATTCACTCCTCTTGAAGGTAAGGGAATTGTATTTTCTGACGAGAGTTTTAGCCAGTTCCTTCGACCACAGATCCACCACCGGTATGTCAAGAAACCCGTGTTTGAAAGCAACAGAATCTGTCGGCTTATACTTCCCATTGTTATCGGACTTGAAATCAAGATATTCCTCATAACGGGTAACAAGATAGAACGAGGCTGAGAATATATCAAATGGTATGTCTCCTTTTAATCCTGAAGAAAAAAATACCGGAAGTCCTTTCCATTCTGTAACAACCGGATCTTGCCTGGAAATGGCCTTTTCGGAAAGCAGCCCTGACGGAACTATTTTACATGAACCCTTAATATCAGATTCAGAATAATTAATGACAGGGAATTTACCAATCTTTCTTCTGTCAGTTACAATCTCCCACGGAAGGCCCAGGATCTCTCCCAGAATTATCTCAGCGACATATTGCAGCCTAGGAGTGTTCTCTTCAGCAAATATTTTAACAAGGCGGGGTTCCATAAACACAAATTTAAATAATTTATGGAGCACCAGGTAATTGTGCTACTATCTATTAAGGTAATCATCATAGAGGGTCTGCAGATAGGCTTTTCCGCAAAAACCGGCATGATCCGGATTTTTTCCTTCCTCAAAAACTGATTTTCCCAGCTGGTGATCATAAATATATGCAGAGGTATCTGTAATAAATGCAAATCCTTCTTTAAAGGTATAAAAAGCAAAGGAACCGGAGCCGCTTGAGAGCAGATCCTTACCAAAACGGAACTCATTGCTGATATCAAGTTGCTGAAGCAGTGTAACAGGAATGTCGACCTGTGAGCCCAGCTTTTCAATCTTCATTCCCGATACATTAAGGGCGCCTCCAAGCCACAGCATGGGAATTTTGTATATTGAAGGTGAATATACAAGTTCATCAAGCGAATTCCTCCTGCAATGGTCGGCCACCAGAATCACAAGGGTATTTTGCCACCAGTCTGTGGTTTTTGCCCACCCAATAAATTCTCCCAGTGTTTTATCGGTGTAGAAAACCGAATTTCTGAATTTTGTAAGATTATCATTCCCTTCAAAAACTGGCTTCATAGGCACTTCGAACGGTTCATGGCTGGAGAGTGTCAGGGCTACCCTGAAAAAGGGTTCTTCAATCATCTCCATGGAATCCCTGAGTGCTTCAAAAAAAACATGGTCATGAACTCCCCATTTGGAGTTATAGTCCGACTTGCTGAAATTCTCCATCGTAATGATTTCTTTGAATCCCGAGCTTATAACAAATGATCTGAAATCAGCAAAGTTTATGTCACCCCCATACCAGAAAGAACTATGATAATTATGTCTGTTGAAGATCTTAACAAGGCTTTCAAGCGACTGTGTCTTTTTGGCCTCCTTGATTATTGATGCGGAAGGTTGAGCCGGGTAACCGTTGAGTATGGCCGGTAAAGCTTTATCTGTACGGTTTCCTGAAGCATAGAAATTCGTGAATATAATTCCGTCATCAATCATTTTATTTAAGTTTGGCGTCGTGAGCGGATCACCTCCCAGTGGTCCGACAAGCGTATTACCAAAGCTCTCGAGTATTATTATCAGAATGTTTGGCCGCTGGTTGTTCAATACCATTTCAGTGATACCTGCCTTCGCTGTAAGTGAGTCCGTGATCGATTGTGCCGTATCCATATCAATAAACAAATATGGATTATTTGCAGGTTTACGGTTAATGAAGGAACTGCCGACATTCCATACCACATTCACCGATGCATGATTGGCAAACATATTTTCGCTGAAATATACCGAACCTGCATATACGGGAGCCACACCCAGTCCACCTCTAATAGGAATTATAAGTGAACCGCACAGAATCATGAAAAGTAATGTTGCCGGAATCCTTAGCCCATCTCTGACAGGAGATATATTCAATTTATTGAAGGCTTTACTGTAAACCATTCCGAATATACCTGTTATGAAAAGGATTCCTGATATCATCAAGATTATTGTGCCGGTGGTTACTGAAGCAGCCGCTTCCTTGGGTGTCTTAAGATACATAAAGGGGGTATAGTCCATCCTGTATCCCCAGTAAGTATATAGAACTGAATCTGTGATAATTATCACTGATGCTGCAAGAAGTATGATCCATGTGTACCATTTAAGAAAAGCCTTATACCATTTTCCTCCCGTCCAGATAAAGAAAAGTGAAACCAGCAGAGGCAAGATCAAAATGTAGCCTGTGGCTGAGATGTCCAGTTTAATTCCATGGGAAAACGTTCCGGCGATTACATTTAAGCCGGAGGCTGTTGCTTCCCTGAAATGGGTCACTAAAAAATAACATCTGGCAAAAAAGAAGAACAGCAGCCAGAATGCTGAATAATACAGCAGTAATAGGATCAGTCTTTTCATTTGTCGTAAAATATTTTCGGGGCAGGATCTGTTTGCCTGGCACTTTTGCAGAACAATTTAAGAAAACCATTTACCAGTATCATTCCTGTTAATGTAAGCCATTCCATTTGACACCCCGATTTACTATTATGACTATGGATGGAACAAAAAAGTTATGGTTCATTTTATCTGGCGCACTAAAACGAGGCCGTAAATATCTGAAAAAAAAATATTTTATTTAATAGTTTTGCTTAGGCTAACGAGGAAAATCATGACAAATGCCCAATATATTGCAAACCAGCTGTATGCAAGTGGAATAAGATATGTATTCGGGATTCCCGGGGGGCCTTCCGTTCCCTATATCGAAGCCCTCAGGTCAGCGGGCATTGAATTCATACTTACTTCAGGAGAAACGTCTGCAGGTATTATGGCAGGAGTAACTGCAAAACTCACCGGGATACCGGGTGTGTGTCATGCAACATTCGGGCCAGGAGCCACTAACCTTGTCACCGGGACAGGTTGTGCTTTTCTCGACAGATATCCCGTACTGGCACTGACCAGCGAAATGGACGACGCCATGCTGAACAGAACCACACAGATGAATATCAGCCATCAGGAGCTTTTTGCCCCTGTTACAAAGGCAACATTTCGTCTTTCACAGGAAAATGCCGGAGAGGTTATCGAAAATTCCCTCAAAATATGCCGGAATGAATATCCCGGACCGGTTCATATTGGCCTTCCGGTCGGGCTGGCTGATATGGAATCCCGTTTTACCGGCCTGAAACGGGATTTCAGTTATGGATCGGAATCATTTGGAGAAAGAAAAGAGGTAATGAGAATTATCAGCCAGTCAAAGAGGCCGCTTCTGGCTGTGGGTCTTACAGCAGCCAGGCTCGGCTTAAATGAACAACTTACAGATTTTCTGGAAATTCACAATATACCGGTTGTGATAACACCGATGGCCAAAGGAATTTTGCAGGAAAATCACCGGTGCTACTCAGGAGTCCTTTTTCACGCTTTGAGCGATAAGCTTGATGAGATTATTTCCGGATCAGACCTTGTGATAGGTCTGGGATATGATCCTGTGGAATATAATTATGAATCATGGATACCCGACGTTCCGCTTGTTCACTTCTGCACAAAGTTGACCGACATGCCCTCCTCTGTAAGAAACCTACAGTATATAAGTGATCAAAGTCAATGGTTTGAGTTACTCAATTGCATAAATCCAAGTGACCAGGCTGACAGAATGAAATCTGTTCAATCTGTAAGGAAGGCAATGGAAACGGTGTTTTTTGAATGCAGAAGGCATTTTGGAACTGTAACGGTTCTGAGTATTCTTCATGAAGAACTTCCTGAAGATGCTATACTTACGGCTGATGTCGGATCTCATCTTCACGTGGCAGGACAGTTTTGGGAAACAGGAGGAAGAAATAATCTGATAATGTCAAACGGATGGTCGGGAATGGGATTCGGTATCCCTGCAGCTCTGGCGGCAGGCATTGTCAGAAAACCTTCCACGGTAGTGTGCATTACCGGCGACGGCGGCTTTCTTATGAGTGCCGGAGAGATTTTAACAGCCAGAAGATATAATATACCTGTAAAAGTTGTGGTCTTTTCTGATGGGGAACTAAACCTTATCAGACTTAAAAAATCATGGAAAGGGCTGACGCCTTATGGTACGAGGCTTTATAACGGCGATCTTTTCGGTGCAGATAGCTTCTTAGGAGTTAAGGTTCTCAGGGCCCGAACAGAGCATGAAATGAGAGATGCCATAAAGGAATCAATGCAGCTGGATGAACCAGTGATTATAAATGCAAATATTGATCCAATTGATTATGAAAGACTTATCGTAAAGCGATAATCTCAGCTTTTCTTCTCTTTTTTTGGTTTTGCCACTTTCTTTTCCTTAACTTCCCTTGGAGCTTTGGGTTCCTTCTTTTCTTTGGAAGCCTTTTTTTCCTTTGATTCAGCTGATGGCCTGGCAGGCTTTTGATCTTTGGCCGCTTTTGAAGCAATTGCTTCAACATCCTCCTTTACAGGCTGTGTGTCAACAACTTCCTGAACCACAACCTGTTCTTTTATCTCCGTTACCTCCTTTTTCTCCTTGGCGAGCTTCTTTTCTTTTATTTCCTTCTCAACAACAGGCACTGCTTGTTTCATCTCAGGCTTGTTATGCTTCTTTCTGCGCCGCCTTACCCCGAAAGTACCAAGAATTATTTTGCCTCTTCTCGATTTTTTGTCACCTTTTCCCATTGTTACAGGTTTATTGGATTAATTTATCATATTTTTTTTGAAAAGGCCAAAGTTAATAATAATCTTGGTCTTTATTGATAATTTTAAAGCAACAATAAACAAAATTATGCTTACATCTGAAGAAAATCAATTAATTGTGCAATATATGTCTTTAATATTTAAATAAACGAACTGATTCAAATGAGAAGGAAGGAAAGAGAAATAAGGGAGATCATAGAAATTGAGGAAGTAATACGAAAGTCTGATGTGTGCCGCGTAGCCTTTGCAAACAGTGATTTTCCGTATATAGTAACGATGAATTTCGGTTATTGCAATGATGGAGGAAAAAGGATTTATTTCCATTGTTCCACAGAGGGAAAGAAGCTGGAGATGATGGATAAAAACAATTTCGTATGCTTTGAATTCGATACCGACCATACTCTTTATGAAGGAAGTGATGCATGCGGTTATGGAACGACATACAGGTCTGTTGTGGGATGGGGCAGAATATCAAGGGTAACCGGCGCCGAAGAAAGGGAAGAAGGTCTGCTTTCCATTATGGAACACTATTCAGGAAGAAGGAATTTTACGTTTAATCCTGAAATACTTGCCAAAACACTTGTGCTGAGGCTTGACATAACTGAGATGACCGGTAAACGGCGACAGTAGTATTTTCCTGTTCATCTGTCGGTATTCATGAGCCAGTCAATCGTTTTTCTTGCACCCGATCTGAATGGTGTGATCTTATAACCTAACCTACTGACTGCCTTTTCACTGGATACTATTGCATCTTTCATATATTTATCTATCCATTCTTCGGTGATCACCGGTGATGTTCCATAGATGCGTGAGCCTATCCGGATAATTTTAATAACTGTCCTGATTATGGATAAGGGAAGATGAATCATCCTCCTTTCTTTACCAGACTCTTCCCCCAGTATATTGAAAAGAGTGGAGAAAGACAGATTTTCACCTCCAAGTATGTATTTTTCACCTGAAACTCCCATGAGGGCTGCTTTCAGGTGGCCATCCACAACATCATCAATGAAAACATAGTTGCCGATAGCATCTCCTTTTCCCGGAACAATTCTCCATGTGCCTTTCAGATATGCCCTGATAATACGCGTTAAGGAGTTTCCACTGGTCAGGAACCCTGGTCCGTAAAGCCGTGACGGGTTTACAATTATAACATCAAGGCCTCTGGTGCAGAACTCCAAGGCTTTATTTTCTGCTTCAGCTTTTGTTTTTTCATATAAGGTCGTGAGAGGCATACTCCTTACTGTTAATTCATTAACAGCAGATCCGTTGTCTGAGTAACCCAATGTGCCGCAGGAAGAGGTCAGAACAACCCTTTTTACACCTGCTTTCAGGGCCGCTTCCAGAATATTGACTGTTCCGGTAACATTGATGCGATATGGCAGGGAAGGATCTTTCGACCAGGGTTTTGTATAGGCTGCCAGGTGAAAAACCAATTCACATCCTTTCATACCCTCTGTCAGCAGATCTTTATCAAAAAGATCTCCTTTAATGATTTTGACTCTGTTCCTGTCGAACCACAGATCCCTGTCGGGGTTCCTAAGCAAGAGAGTAACTTCGTATTTTTCATATATCAGCCGCTCTGCCAGCCTGCTGCCTATAAAACCGCTGCCCCCGGTCAGAAATATCTTCATTGATATAATGTTTAGAATACTCAGAACAATTTTAAGTATTATCTGTTGTTTATTGAAATACAATACGAAAATTATTCGAGGCGAAGACAGATTATCCCGGTGGATGATATGATTAAAAAGATATTAAAATACAAGATATTATGAAGTTTTATTTTTTGTTCTCAAAAATAAATCTGACCTTTGCTAGTGTTTAATTATTTTAATTTTTGAATTATGAACATTTATGTAGGAAGTCTTCATTTTAAAATGAGTGAAGCAGAATTAAGAGAAATCTTTGAAGAGTATGGCGAAGTAACATCCGCAAAAGTCATTATTGATAAATACTCAGGTAAAAGCAAAGGATTTGGTTTCGTTGAGATGCCTAACGAAGCTGAAGCAAAGAAGGCTATTGAAGAACTCAATGGTGCTGAAGTCCAGGGCAGAAAGATTATTGTAAACGAATCAATTGAAAGATCAGACAGAAGAAGTAATTACAGGGGTGGAGACAGCGACCGCCGCGGTGGAGGCAACAGAAGAGATAATTACAGATAGAAAACAAAAAATCAAGAACTATGAAAGGTACTGTTAAATGGTATGACAGGGTTAAGGGTTATGGCTTCCTTCAGACAGAAGACCAGAAGGACATTTTTGTCCACAGGTCTGGGCTGGAGGTTCCGCAGACCGAACTTGAGACCGGACAGGCTGTAGAGTTTGAGATTGAAATGAGGGAAAAGGGTCCTGTCGCCATCAAGGTAAAAAAAGTTGTATAAACTCCTACGGATCCAATAATAAAAGAGGCTGCCGGTAGTGACAGCCTCTTTTGCTTTACTTCGGTTGTTGATGCTGACCCCTCTTTAAGGTAATTATAGAGGACTTATCCCTGATGTCATTCTTTTCAAATCAGTTTCCAGGGACTGCGGTATTCATAATGCAGGCGTTTTGTTGCTTCTCCGTCAGCATCATCGATGAATGTTTCTGTATCCGGATTCCATCGGATGGTCCTTTTGAGATCGCAGGCTATATTTCCCAGAGTACAGACGGTACAGCTGCTGTGACCTATTTCAACAGGTACAACAGGATCCTGTCTCAGTTTTACCGCTTCAATGAAATTCACCTGATGAGGAATCCTTGTTTCATATGGTCCGGTTTCAGCCGAAGCCTCAGTTGCCGTCGGATTGAACTTTGGGTCTGACGCATTGAAGTATCCGCGAGCAACTTCAATCCATCCGTTCTCACCCCAGAATTTCACTCCTTTCGTAAGCTTGTCATCAAACGGCTCGGAAGTCATTATTACGCCATCAGCATATTTCCATGTGATATATTCAGTCCCGTCTCCTATCGGAGATATTTCAACAGGACCGCTCTTATCCATTCCCAGACCCCATTGTGCTATATCGAACATATGTGCTCCCCAGTCGGTTGTAAAGCCACCTCCCATTTCTTTGTACCAGCGCCATGCTCCCCATATTTCTTCATCCTTTTCGGGATCGAGTGATATAGGAGGATTAAGCTGATTGTTGAAATGTATTTTGGCCGTAAGAGGGCCAATCCATCTGTCCCAGTTAAGATCTTCAGGCAGTGGTTCCTCAGGCAGATCGTAAGGTGTCGGAGGAGCTCCAACATAGGCATTGACCTTTGATATCTTTCCCAGGGCGCCAGTCTGGACGAGTTTCACGGCATGCTGAAAACCGGGGTCCGAGCGCTGCTGACTACCAACACCAAGTATCCGGTCATATTCACGTACTACCTTCTTTAATTCCTGACCTTCTTTGATTGTGAAAGTCATCGGTTTTTCGAGATACACATCCTTGCCGGCCTTGCATGCTGCAATGGCAATCATTGCATGGTTGTGGTCTGGAACAGCTATCACAACAGCATTAATATCCTCACGGGCAAGAAGATCCTCATATTTTTCATATGTTTCAACCTTGACTTTCTTGCCTGCTTCAGCGTAAAAACCATTTACACGCCTGTCAAAACGCTTACGCTTGATACCATAAACATCACATCCTGCAAGAACCTTCACACCTGGAATCTGAATGAATCCATTCAGCAGGAACATCGACTGACGCCCAAGTCCGATGAAACCCAGCTTAATATCGGTATCTGGCTTACTTTTGCATGATGTCGTCAGGCCTGGTAATAAAACCACTCCTGCCATACCTGCGGCTGCCGAACCAAGAAAACGGCGCCTGGTCCATCTATACTTCTGATCTTTCATAAATGATTTGTTGGTTTAGGTTATTTAATCTGCTTTATTGTAATAAATTCCGATATCTGGTATTTGCACTGCAAATTAAGCTATTAAAATTATTGCTTAATTGAAACCTGTAAATTTTTTTAATCATAATATGATTTATTTTAGCTGCGATGGAAAAAACATCACCGGCCAGGCCATATTCCCATGCCCGGGTCTTTTCAACGTGTTCTCACAGGATCTGCAGGTGAATTTTTTATTACATAACCGGTTGTCACTTCAATCATTTGATTTTATTCAGAATCTTCCGAAAATTGAATACTTGATCGTGTTGCAATAAATGGATGAATAGAGGTACAATCCGTTTATATTTGTTTCCATTTTTCTCTCCAGGTGAAGTACAGGCTGTCCTTTTGCTATCCTGAGAAGGCGACCTGTTCTGCCTGTGGCGGAAATTGCTCTTATCCGCTGCTCCCCACCCCTTACTTCAACATTGTAATATTCCCTTAACACCTGAAAAAGCGACCTGTCTTCAAACTGACGGGATGTTATCCTTGGCAGATTCAAATTAGTAATATAACTTATATCATAGAAAATCGGAGAATTCTCAAGTAAACGAAGCCTCTCCATATAAACGCATCCCGATTCCTTTTCAAGATCCGAAAGGACAAACATGAAATCATCCGGCCATGGGATTATGATGGGTTTGACAATTATCCGGGTCTTAAGATTCCTGTCCCCGACCGCTGTAGTAGTACCCGATACTGAAAGTATTCCTATATCCTTCGGGAGCTGATGAACAATACTGCCTTTCCCCTGATGTTTTCTTATGTATCCGTCACTTGCCAGCTTGCTGAGTGACTGACGTACCGTCGGCCTGGTCATCGAATAAAGCTGACACAACTCATTTTCAGAGGGGAGCAGGTCGCCTTCTTTGTATACCCCGGAGATAATATGCTTCCGTAATATCTCGTAAAGCTTCCTGTGCTGCGGTATTCTTCCTGTCCCTGCCATTAAATTAATATAATCTGTAAATATATATTAAATTACTTGTAAATACAAGTAAATATTTATATTTTTGTAATCGCTGATAGTTAATTATATATATTAATATAATGCTGATATTGATTTTACTTATTGTTACAAGTTATCTTACACTTACAGTAAGGTCACGAATCAGGAAATATTAATAGTCACAACCTAACAGGATAAAAGATGGCAACACCAGTAATAATGCCCAAGCAGGGGCAGTCGGTTGAAACCTGTATAATAACCAAATGGTATAAACAAAAGGGGGATCAGGTAAAAACAGGTGATATTCTCTTTTCATATGAAACTGATAAGGCAGCATTTGACCTGGAGTCTCCTGCTGAAGGCATAATCCTTGAAGTATTCCATTCCGACGGGGATGAGGTCCCTGTCCTTGAAAAAGTGGCACTTATTGGAAAACAGGGAGAATATGCGGAAGCTTTCAGCCCTGGGGCACAGGCTCCGTCAGAAGCACTAACAGAGACAGAACCTGAAATAGTTAAAGCCACTCCTTCTGCCGATAAAAGTTACATGCATCTTGTTCATCAGCAGGATCATACCAGGGTCAGAATATCGCCGAGAGCACGGCGCTTCGCAGCCGAAAACAAGCTCACACTCTCGGGTATTACCGGAACCGGACCAAATGGCAGAATAATTTTCAGCGATATTGAAAAGGCTCTTGCTGCTGGCAACATTAAGGATACAGACCATGTTACCGGCGCAACTGATTATACCGAGCAACCTCTCACAACTGTCCGGAAACTTATCTCCAGAGCAATGCACAACTCACTTCAGAACTCAGCCCAGCTGACTCATCATTTAAGTGCCGACGCGAGAAGAATACTCGAATACCGGAAGAAAATAAAAGAGGATATTGCCAGGGGTGGCAAAAGACCCGACATAACCCTTAATGACATGATCTGCTGGTGCGTTATAAAAGCTTTGGGCAGGTTTCCTGAAGCCAACAGCCATTTTCTCGACGACAGAATAAGAACATTCAAACATGTTCACCTTGGGCTGGCGGTCGATACATCAAGAGGACTAATAGTTCCCTCTGTCAAAAACGCCGATCTGATGAACCTGGAAACATTGTCAGAAAAGCTCAAATCAGCAGCAGAAGCATGCAAGTCAGGGAATATCGATCCAGAGCTTTTAAAAAGCACTGCAGCATCATTCACTGTATCAAACCTCGGTAATTACGGAGTTGAAATGTTTACACCAGTGATAAACCTCCCCCAGGTTGCCATTCTGGGTGTATGCACTATAGTTAACAGACCGTACGACATAGGTAATGGCATAATCGGATTCGTGCCGTTCATCGGACTCTCCCTGACTTATGATCACAGGGCAATCGACGGAGGACCTGCTACATTGTTCCTCCGTGAAATAAAGAATCAGATCGAAAACTTTACCGTATAGAAAAGGTGACAGGCAACAGGCAACAGGCAAACATAAATTTATCCTAACCCTTAAACCATTAAACCCTTAAACCTTAAACCCTTAAACCATTAAACCATTAAACCATTAAACCATCAAACCATTAAACACCGAACTCCTAACACCCATAAAATATGCCTAAAAATCAAAACATTGATCCCAGAGAAGTTCGTAAACCCTCATTCATTGAGTTCGGGAAGATCCCGGTAAACCAATACAACAGTTCCATTGACGAGGAAAAGAAAAATTTCACAACAGAAGATTTTATAAGAATATACCATGATATGGTTATAATCAGGGAGTTTGAAACGATGCTTAACCTGATAAAAACAACAAACGAGTATAAAGGCATTTCCTATAATCATCCGGGTCCCGCTCATCTTTCAATAGGACAGGAAGCAGCCGCGGTAGGGATGGCCTATAATCTAGATGTTGAAGACTATATTTTCGGCTCTCACCGAAGTCATGGCGAAATACTTGCAAAGGGTCTTTCTGCTATACACAAGATTGACGGGGACACTCTTTATTCAATAATGAAAAACTATTTTGGCGGTAAAACTCTTGCGGTGGTGGAGAAGGGTTTCAGCGGAACGGTAAAGGAACTTGCAATACATTTCCTCCTTTACGGAGCTCTCGCTGAGATTTTCGCTCGTGAAAACGGCTTTAATAAGGGACTTGGCGGTTCGATGCATGCATTTTTTACTCCATTCGGCATTTATCCCAATAATGCAATTGTGGGCGGCTCTGGTGATATTGCCGTTGGTGCGGCACTGTATAAAAAGATAAACAGGAAACAGGGAATAGTTGTATGCAATATAGGTGACGCTTCCATGGGGTGCGGACCCGTATGGGAGGGTATCACATTCGCAACCATGGATCAGTATAAAATACTGTGGGAAGGGGAATACAAAGGCGGTTTGCCTCTTATTTTCAATTTCATGAACAACCTTTATGGAATGGGAGGCCAGACCATGGGAGAGACTATGGGATATGGTATACTTGCCAGGGTTGGTGCAGGTGTTAACCCTGAAATGATGCATGCCGAAAGAGTTGACGGATATAATCCTCTGGCCGTGATTGACGCCTTCAGACGCAAAAAACAGATTGTTAAGGAGAAAAAGGGACCTGTTTTGCTCGATACCCTCACCTATCGTATCAGTGGCCATTCTCCATCCGACGCATCATCATACAGGTCAAAAGAAGAAATAGAAGCATGGCAGAGAGAGGATTCTATTGCAGCCTATGGTAACATGCTTACAGGAGCCGGTATTGCCAACCCACAGATTCTTGAACAGATCAGAAATGAAGCAACGGAAATCCTTACTAAAATACTTAGGATCAGCATCGACGATAGTATATCCCCGCATCTCGACCTGGATAAAGATCCTGATGGAATAGGCAAAATGATGTTTTCAAACGGATCATACAACAAAATGGAAGAAGGCATTCCTGAGGTGCTGCTGCCGATGGAAGAGAATCCAAGAGTGAAATCATTAAAAAATAAGGAGAGGTTTTACCTGGACAAAGACGGAAAACCTGTTTCAAAAGCAAGGCTTTACCAGTTGAGGGATGGTATCTTTGAGGCGGTGATTGACCGCTTTTACAAAGATCCGACCCTTGCAGCATGGGGTGAGGAGAATCGTGACTGGGGAGGAGCATTTGCCGTTTACCGGGGACTGACAGAAGCTCTGCCCTATCACAGGCTGTTCAACTCACCTATCTCCGAGGGCGCCATAGTGGGTGCTGCCATTGGATATGGTATGTGCGGAGGCAGGGTGATTGCAGAGATCATGTATTGCGACTTTCTTGGCAGATCAGGAGATGAAGTATTCAATCAGCTGCCTAAATGGCAGTCGATGAGCGGGAACCTCATTAAGATGCCCGTAGTGGTAAGAGTCTCCGTCGGATCAAAATACGGTGCACAACACTCACAGGACTGGTCATCTCTGGTGGCTCACATACCGGGGCTCAAAGTAGTCTTCCCAGCTACACCATACGACGCAAAAGGATTGATGAACAGCGCATTGCAGGGTACCGACCCGGTTATTTTCTTCGAAAGCCAGCGTATCTACGACGTTGGCGAAATGTTCCATAAAGGAGGTGTTCCCGAAGGCTATTATGAAATTCCGCTGGGGGAACCTGATGTGAAAAAAGAGGGAAGCGATATCACAATCCTTTCTGTGGGGGCTACACTATATACCGTCATGAAGTCGGCTGAAATCCTCAAACAGACATATAATATTGATGCCGAGATAATTGACGCAAGATCACTTGTTCCTTTTAATTATGAACCTGTTGTCAGATCAGTAATGAAAACCGGAAAAATTGTGCTTGCCAGCGATGCATCATCACGCGGTTCATTTCTTAAAGAAATGGCCCAGACAGTAACCGCACTTTGCTTTGACTATCTCGACGCACCCCCCGTTGTAATAGGCTCCAGAAACTGGATAACCCCGGCTTATGAAATGGAGAGATACTTCTTTCCACAGCCTGGCTGGATAATCGATGGAATAAATGAAAAAATAATCCCCCTGAAAGGGCACAAGCCTGTTATTGATATGTCGGATGAAAAAATCATTGAACTTAACAGGCAGGGAGTATAATAAGAATTTAGGTACAGCAGGAAATTTCCCAAAAGATCACTAATGAAGTTTTGAATGTCAGTATTCATATTGTATTGCCAGGGTGAACAAAATCAGTCTGCTCAACAATCTATGGTTATGAAACCTTTTTGGTATCTTTGATGCACATTAATGACCTATGGAAAATATTGTTGAGAAGATTAGGGCAAAAGCCGGTTTCATTATAGATATGGATGGAGTAATCTATCATGGAAATAAACTGTTGCCAGGTGTTGTTTCGTTCCTGAAATGGCTGGAGGAGTCAGGAAAAAGTTATCTTTTTCTCACGAACGCCAGTCAGAGGACCCCGAAAGAGCTTCATGAGAAACTTGGCAGACTCGGAATTAATGTTGGCGAGGAACATTTCTATACAAGCGCTCTTGCCACTGCCGGTTTCCTCGCAAGCCAGAAACCCGGCGGAAGTGCATATATCATTGGTGATGCGGGACTTATTCATGCACTCTACAGTATAGGATATACTACAAATAATGTAAATCCCGATTATGTTGTTGTAGGTGATACCAGCAGTTATAACTTCGAGAAAATAGAAACAGCAGTTAATCTGGTTATAAAGGGTGCAAGGCTGATCGGGACAAATCCCGATGTAAGCGGTCCGGTAGAGACAGGAATTTCACCTTCGGTTAAAGCACTTATTGCTCCTATTGAAATTGCTTCGGGAAAAAAGGCATATTTTGTGGGTAAACCTAACCCACTCATGATGAGAATTGCCTTGAAAAAACTTGGAGTAAAAAGGGAGGATGCGATAGTAATAGGTGACCGTATGGAAACGGATATCAGATGCGGACTGGAGTCGGAAATTGACACACTTCTGGTTTTAAGCGGCATAACAAGCAGGAATGAGATTGACAATTTCCCATATCGACCTCGATATGTTCTTAATGGTATTATCGATCTGGTACAATGATATGAGATATGAATATGAAAGAGTCAGGCTTATACAAGAAAGAAAGAAAAGAAGTTGCAGGTTTTATGAGACGTCTATGCCGTCAGCGGCTTACGACTACCTCAGGAGGAAATATTAGTGTGAGAGTATCAAAAGATATCATACTTATAACTCCTTCAGCAACCGATAAAGGCAGAATGAGATGGAAAGAAGTTGGCATTATGTCGATTCTTGGAGAAAATCTGACTCCTGAACTAAGACCGTCAATAGAATCGGAGATGCATCTTTCTATTTACAGAAGAAGAAAAGATTTAGCGGCAATAGTTCATGCCCACCCGGTCATTGCGACAAGTTTTACCGCAATGCACCTTGCCATAAGAACAGACCTTACAGCAGAGGCCTTGGCAATATGCGGTGCTCCCGTTATGGTCCCATATGCCTTAATGGGAACAAAAGATCTTGCATCCGTTGCTGCCGATTCAATAGGGGAATCTAATATCCTGCTACTTGAAAATCATGGAATTCTGACCACAGGCAACACGATACTTGAGGCATTTGACAGACTGGAAGTACTTGAAAATGCTGCCATAATGACCCTTCTGGTAGAAATTACAGGAAGAAAGAAACCATTGGGAAAAATGAGAATCCGTGAAATTGAAAGACTCTTCAGATGATTAACGGTGTTCTTTTTGATATGGATGGTGTGCTGGTCGACTCAGAATCATTTATATGCAAAGCAGCTATAATGATGTTCAGTGAGATTGGATTAAGCGTTTCGCCCGAAGACTTTAAACCTTTTGTTGGTATGGGTGAAAACCGCTATCTTGGAGGAGTGGCAGAGAAGTATGGAAAAATTGTTGATATCGAAAAGATAAAAGCACGGACCTACGAAATATTTGCAGGAATAGTTAAGGGTAATCTTAAAGCTCTGCCAGGCGCAAGGGAATTCATATCAAAGTGTCTTGGGAAAAACCTGAAGATATCACTGGCGACAAGCGCCGACAAGGTTAAAATGAAGGTCAATCTTGAAGAGATAGAAATGCCCCCCTCTACCTTTGATACTATTATTACCGGACTGGATGTTGAAAGAAAGAAACCATTCCCTGATATCTATATTAAAGCTGCCGAAAGCCTGGGTCTGAAACCTTCCGATTGCCTCGTAGTGGAAGATTCACCAAGCGGAATCAGGGCAGGAAAGGCTGCAGGATGCAAATGTCTGGCAGTAACTACCTCATTTCCTGCATCAGAGCTTTCCGAAGCCGACTGGATTTGCAACTCCCTGCATGAAGTACCCGACGATGCTTTGAACTGGTAAGCTTTTACCTCCTCTCTAAAACCCCTCAACCATTAAACCATAAACCATTAAACCTTTCAACCCAATAAACCCCCAACACCATGAAATACAACAAACTAGGAAAATCGAATGTTGAAGTCTCCGAACTTGCTTTCGGAGCCTGGGCTATCGGAGGATGGCTCTGGGGAGGAGCCGACTCAAATGAGGCGATAAAGGCCATTGAAACAGCTGTCGATAATGGCATGACAACGATAGATACAGCGGCCGTTTACGGATTTGGCCTGAGCGAGGAACTGGTCGGAAAAGCTGTAAAAGGTAAAAGGAGCAAAGTTCAGATCCTGACCAAATTCGGCATGATATGGGATGATAAAAAGGGAAAATTCTATTTTTCAACCAAAGATAATAACGGGAATGATATTGACATATACAGTTATGCCTCACGTGAGAGGGTCTTAATGGATTGCGATGCAAGCCTGAAAAGGCTCGGAACTGACTATATAGACCTATACCAGATCCACTGGCCTGATCAAACAACACCTGTATCAGAGACAATGGAAGCTCTCGATATACTTATTCAGAAAGGCAAAATAAGGGCCGGCGCTGTTTCAAACTATTCTGTCGACCTCATGAAAGAAGCTATTAAAACTTTTCCGGTAGCATCCAATCAGGTCCCTTATAGCATGGTCAACCGTGAAATTGAAAAAGAGATTGTCCCATACTGCATCGAAAATAACATAGGAATTCTTGCCTACAGCCCGCTGCAGCGAGGACTACTCACCGGAAAAATAAGAAAAGGGCATAACTTTGGCAAAGGAGACAGCAGACCCGATACAATTTATTACAAAGAACCTAATCTGTCAAGGATCATTGCCTTCACTGAAGATCTCCGTGCCATCGCCGCTGACCGGAACATCACACTTTCTCAGCTTGTACTCAACTGGACAATTCAGCAACCGGGTATTACATGCACCCTTGCTGGGGCCAGGAATCCGGAACAGGTTCTGGATAATGTAAAAGCTGCAGAGTTCAGGCTTACAGAGGAAGAGTTGATACGGATAAATGCCATGATTGCAAAACTCAGGCTTGAAACGGTCATATAAAATTAATATGAAGAATTTTCTTTTTTCCTTCCCTCCTTTCGGAGAGCTTCACAGTGAGATGAATGGCATGTCCGTTCCGGAGTACCGCGAAGTAAATGCCCATATTCATACTCCGTATTCATTCAGTGCCTTTCACGATATGGATGCCCTGTTCAGGATGGCAAAAGAAGAGGAGGTGGATGTACTCGGAATCAACGATTTCTTTGTTACCGACGGTTATGATTCCTTTCACCAGGGATGCCTGAAGAACAAAATATTTCCACTGTTCAATATTGAATTCATCGGGCTGATGAAAGATGAACAAAAAAAAGGAATTAGGATAAATGACCCAAATAATCCTGGCAGGATCTATTTCTGCGGAAAGGGACTCGACTATCCCTTTCATGCAGGCTTCTTCCGAAAAATGCAGCTAAGAAAGGTCAGGAGTGAAAGCCAGAATCAGATAAGGGCAATGATTGCAAAACTTAACGTGCTTATTGAAAAATATGATCCCTCTATGAAGTTAAGTTACGAATCGGTCAAAAAAGAGTATGCCATTGACCTTGTTAGAGAAAGGCATCTTGCAAGAGCGGTACGGATGATTTCTGAAAAGAATTTCAAAGATCCGGAGATGCGGATCGGATTTATAGAATCTTTGTACGGAGGGAAAAAATCGAAAGCAGATCCTGCAAATCCTGCTTCCCTGGAGAATGAGATCAGATCAAACCTGCTCAAGAGCGGAGGAGCAGCTTTTGTAGCAGAAGATGAAAGATCATTTCTTGACCTGGAGACGATAATGAAAATAATAATCAATGCCGGAGGAATTCCCTGCTATCCTGTTCTTCTCGATGACAATACCGGGAAATACACTGAATTTGAATCTGATCCGGAGAAGCTCCATAATTCACTCCAAAAAAAAGGCATTGAATGTATTGAACTTATACCGTTGAGAAATGATCCGTCAATTCTTCTAAGTTTCGTTGAATACTTCCATGAAAGAGGTTTTATTATAACTTTCGGAACAGAACACAATACCCCTGAACTTGTCCCGCTTACTGTAACCACCAGGGGACATGGTTCGCTTGATGAAAAATTGAAGAAGATTTCCTGGGAGGGAGCATGCATAATAGCTGCTCATCAATATCTGAGGGCCGAAGGACGACAGGGATATGTGCTTCCCGACGGAACCCATAACCGCGATCAGAGAAAAGATCTTGCAGATCTGGGACAACTGGTCATTGAATATTATTTTAACAAATTCAGGCATGAATGATAAAATTAAAGACCTGATAAATATCTCCCGTCATTATGGGAAGGATAAGGAATATGTTATAGCAGGAGGAGGAAACACCTCATATAAAAATGATGATACAATCTGGATAAAGTCAAGCGGACAGTCGCTTGCAGATCTTGACGAGTCCGGTCTGGTAGAATTAAGCAGAAAAAAGCTTCGGGCAATATCAATTAACACATATCCCGACGATCCCATGGAAAGGGAAGAGTGTGTCAAAAGCGATCTTTATGCCGCTATCATAGGTACCGGGCCTCTGAAACGACCATCGGTCGAAACATCACTGCATGATCTAATCGCGTACAGTTACGTAGTACATCTCCATCCCACCCTTGTCAACGGTATCATGTGCAGTAGGAATGCAGGTAATCTTACAAAGCGGCTGTTTGGTGAAAAGGCATTGTTCGTACCATATACCGATCCGGGTTACACTCTTTTCAAAAAACTGGATTCGGATCTGAAAGTATACAGGGAGATGCATGCAGAAGATCCTAAAATGATCTTTCTTGAAAATCATGGTGTCTTTGTCGGAGCAAATACCATTTCTGAAATCAGATCTGTCTACGATCAGATCATCTCAACTATCCGGAATTACTTTAATCCGCTTCCTGAAGTCAGGGCGATCCCCTTTAACAAACTTCTCCTCAAGGTTCTTCCGGTGATGCGGATGATGCTGTCGGATGAAAAGCTAAAGATCGTAAGATACCGTTATAATACTCTGATTGATAAATATTGTCAGGGTCAGAAGGAATTCCATAAGATTTCATTACCGCTTACACCCGACATCATAGTTTATTGCAAAACCAGATACCTATATATTGATCAATCAACTACTCCCGAAAAGATACTTGATTCACTGAGACAGCAATTGCCCCGCTTCCTGGAAGAGTACCGGTATAAACCAAAGGTTATTGTGATCAAAGATGCAGGGATATTTGCAATTGAAGATTCGGTTTCTGCTGCAGAAACGGTTCTGGACATATATGAAGATATGATAAGGATCGTAACTCTGACATCGGAAGCAGGTGGAACAAAAACCCTGACACCTGATCAGGTTGCATTTATCGACAAGTGGGAAGTTGAGAATTACAGGAGGAAGATAGCCCAGGCTGACACAGGCCAGGGAAGGCTCAAAAATAAGGTGGCTGTGATAACCGGAGGAGCCCAGGGATTCGGAGCAGGAATTGCAGAATCGTTGTTCAGCCTTTCGGTCAATGTTGTGGTTGCAGATCTTAACGAGGAGACAGGCAACAAGATGGTATCAGAGCTCAACGCCCGCAAATCTCCCGGCAAAGCCATTTTTATAAAGACAGACGTTGCAGATCCCCAATCTGTTAAAGAACTTGTGGAAGAAACCGTACGCGAATTCGGAGGCTTAGATATTATGATAAGCAATGCCGGTATTCTCAGGGCCGGAGGTCTTGATGAGATGGATCCTGAGCTTTTCAAAAGAATTACCGGGATTAATTACAACGGATATTTTCACTGCGCCAAATATGCCAGTGAGATCATGAAGCTGCAGAATCAGGAAAAACCCGAGTATTTCACCGACATAATACAGATTAATTCCAAGTCGGGGCTTCGCGGAAGCAACAGAAATTTTGCCTATGCAGGTGGAAAATTCGGTGGAATAGGACTGACTCAGTCGTTTGCGCTTGAACTTGCACCCTTCAGGATTAAGGTTAACGCTATTTGCCCAGGCAACTACTACGAAGGACCTTTATGGTCCGATCCACATAACGGATTGTTCGTACAATACCTGAGAACAGGTAAGGTTCCGGGTGCCAAAACCATCGAGGATGTGAGAAAATTCTACGAGGAACAGGTCCCGATGAAAAGGGGTTGCAGACTTGAGGATGTAATGAAAGCTATCTTATATATAATTGAACAGGAATACGAAACCGGGCAGGCAGTGCCTGTAACAGGAGGACAGGTGATGCTGGGATGAGGCAGCAGTCAGCAGGCAGCAGTCAGTAGGCAGTGGGTAGTAGGCAGAGCAGCTCCTGGTGCCCAGAGCCCAGAGCCTGGCGCCTCCGTTAAAAACTCCGTGGTTAAGAAAAAAATTAATAAAAAAACAGTGCAACTCCGTGAAAAACTCCGGGTAACTCCGTGGTTAAGAAAAAAAACAAAGCATGAAAACAAAAGCAGTAAGGCTATACGGTAAAAGAGATCTCCGGCTTGAAGAATTTGATCTACCAGATATGAAGGACGATGAGATCCTTGCCCGGGTTATTTCAGACAGTATCTGCATGTCGTCTCATAAAGCCGCATTACAAGGTCCCGATCATAAACGTGTTCCTGATGATGTTGCATATAATCCTACAATTATAGGACATGAGTTTGCTGGAGTGATATTGGATGTAGGGGAAAAATGGAAACACAAATTCAAAGCCGGACAGAAATTCTCAATTCAACCTGCAATGGCACATACCGGAACTCTGAATGCTCCAGGCTATTCATTCAGGTATATAGGAGGTGATGCCACACATATAATCATACCCGACATTGTAATGAAAGCTGACTGCCTCCTCAACTATGACGGTGAGGCTTTTTTCCCGGCTTCGCTCTCAGAACCCATGTCGTGTATTGTAGGGGCATTCAATGCCTCATATCACGTTCCCCCAGGCACCTATAGACATGAAATGGGTATTAGGAATGGAGGTAAAATGGCAATCCTGGCAGGAGTAGGCCCAATGGGCCTTGGAGCAATAGACCTTGCGCTTCACCATGAACGTAAACCTTCCCTGCTTGTAGTTACCGATATTGATGACTCCAGGCTGGCCAGGGCAGCATGCCTGTTTCCCCCGGAAATGGCTGCCGCCGAAGGAGTGAAATTGATCTATGTAAATACGGCAAAGATTCCCGAACCAGTAAAAAACCTTCGGGAAATTACGGGAGGTACGGGTTATGATGACGTATTTGTTTTTGCACCTGTCAAACAGGTCGTTGAACAAGCTGATTCTATACTGGGTTTCGACGGATGCTTCAATTTCTTTGCCGGACCGACTAATACCGAATTCAGGGCAGAAATCAATTTCTACAACATCCACTATTCATTCACCCATATAATGGGTACATCGGGCGGCAACACCGACGATATGAGGGAATCACTCAGACTAATGGCAGAAGGCAGGATAAATCCGGCAGTAATGATTACTCATGTTGGAGGGCTCGATGCAGTGGTTGATACGACATTGAACCTGCCGCAGATCCCCGGCGGGAAAAAACTGATATACACCAACATATCAATGCCATTAGTTTCGCTTTACGGCCTGAAGGAAAAAGGCAGAAATAATCCTCTCTATGCTGGTTTGCATGAGATTGTCTCAAAAAATAACTATATCTGGAGCCTGGAAGCTGAGAAATACCTGCTTGAAAATGGTAAGCCTATTTAAAGCTAAAAATTGGCCTTTTTTATCTCTGATGCAAATTTGCCGGAAATATAGTTCTCGTAACTCATGCACACCTCGGTTGCAAAATCAACCCCCATTGAGATAACCTCCGACCATTTGTCTGCTCCCATATTTTCAAGCTCATCCGCTGAAATATCGTTCTGATAAATCGCTGCCATCATTCCTGCATTAAAATTATCACCTGCACCTATTGTACTGACAGGTGTAATTTTTCTGACGGGGAAACAGCCGCTGAATCCTTTTGTCCTGACAAAAACACCTTCGGCATTTGCCGTATATACAAGGCAACCGGTATAATTCCTTACTATCTGCCACGACTCATCAGGTGTCCGGGCATCAAAAATGTTCCTGAAATCCTCATCAGATCCTCTTATAAGATTTGCCATCTGCATGTTTTCAACTATCATCGGTTTTAGTCTGTCAAGTTGATGACGGTGAGCGCTCCTGAAATTAGGATCATATATTATTACAGCACCGTTACTATGTGCTGATCCTATAAAATTCATGAATTTTTCTCTTATCTCCCCTGTGATGGCATAAATTGATCCGCAAAGTATGATATCCTCGCTGCTGATTGACGGAAATGTTATTTCCAGCCTTTTTTCAGAGTACTTCTCATAAAAAGTATAGGTTGCATCGTTCTTTTCATTGAGAAAAGCCAGGGCAAGCTTGGTTTTTCCATCCCGGAAATGATGTACATAACTGGTATCCACACCATTATCATAAAGAAACGAATCAATTAGGCTTCCCACATCGTCATCAGCATATTCGCTTATGAAATGAACCGGGATACCTATTCTGCCGAGCGACACCATGCTGTTTAGCATTGCACCTCCGGGCTTTGCGGCCTGCGGCTGGCCATTCTTAAAGATAATGTCTAACACTGTCTCTCCTATTCCATATATCTTTCTCATGATCAAATAATTACTTTACAATTCCGGATATTCTTTTAAACACTTCATTCCCTGCAAACCGTGTCAATTCAAACAGCAGGCTTTCATAGGTGGTAACAAGAGCACCCTCCTGCCTCATCCTTTCAATCGAGATCTTTTTGTCATTGATATTCCGCGATGAAACACAATCCTCAACAATCACAGGTTTGTAGCCATTTTCTATCAGGTCGATACATGTCTGCATAACACAGACATGGGCCTCTATTCCGAAAAGAATGATAATACTCCTGTTCAGAGAGTTAAGATGCTCCCTGACTATTGGTTCATCGAAACAACTGAAGGACATCTTTTCAATAAAGCTGAACTCAAAGAATCTGATGGAAACTGAAGGAAGAGTAGGTCCAAGACCTTTAGTATACTGCTGAGTCGCTATTATTGGTATTGTAAGGACATGAAGTCCGTCAATCAGTTTCTGGCAATTCTGAAGAAGTTTTTCACTCTCATACATATGAGGGAAAAGCCTTTCCTGAATGTCAATTACTATTGCTGCCGTATTTTCTTTTATAATTCTCATCTTTTTGCTAACTGATGAGGTGAATATACAAAATAAGTAACTAATCAGTGCCTAGAGTTATGAGTGACTGGAGTGCCCAAAGTTAAAAATAATAGAATGAATCTGTCCCTTTTTATAGGCAGTGATGACACTTAAAGCTCCTTTCACATATTGATAATTTTCATGGAATATGTGTGCGTTTTTTAGAATGCCATACTTATGAATATTTAAATTGCTAATTTCGAAAATCAAACTGTTAATGACAACTTGATTTTTTAATTTTAAGTACTCCAAACTTTAGCTCACTTTAAATACTGACTAGGTACACTTCGTTTAATCTTATTAAATATTTTGCCAATGCAATCATTAACACGAAGAAAATTTATTGCTTCAGGGGCCATTACAGGTCTTGGAGCAATTTCTTGTCTGCCGGGTTGCAGGAGCCATTCTGAGGAAGTTTCTGCATTCAAAACCAGAAATCATCCTCTTGATGGTGTCGAAAAGGAAAAAATAGCCATTACCGATGTTAAAGTAACACTGTTGTCGTGTGAGATTCCTCCCAATGAACAATGGTACCTCGACTGGATCCCGGAGCGATATAAAGCATGGAAAACCGACAGCATTCTGGTTGAAGTCTTCACCGACAAGGGGATAAAGGGTATTGGAGGAGCGACCCAGTATGGTGGTCCTGATGTCGTAAAGGAATATATCGACAGCATCATTAAACCGGCAATAACGGGCAAAAATCCTTTTGACATAGAATATCTTACATGCGGGGTGAAAAGAAGGGGCCCCATGGTCGGATGGGCTGGCATAGATGCCGCTCTATGGGATATCATTGGTAAGGTAAAGGGGAAGCCCGTTTATGAGTTCCTTGCAACCGACCATCCTCCTCAGCGAAAAATACCAGTCTATGCCAGTGCCGGTGAGATGTACGATGGAGATGTATGGCCCGATAATCTTGTTGAAGAAGCTTTAAGGCTCAAGGAAAAAGGTTTCAGGGCTTACAAATTCCGTCCCGGTACTCACTGGTCGGTGAGTGGAATGACTATGACAAAATATATTGACGGTGTCTGGAAAATCAGGGAAGCCACAGGCCCTGAATTTGGACTTATTCAGGAATGCAATGCCCAGTGGAATATGGAACAGACCATGCAATTCATCCCGGAAGCGGAAAAGATGAAGCTGATATGGATAGAGGATCCTGTTGAAAGACTCGGACCGGAAGCTAAGGAAAACTACAGAAAGATAAAGGATGCACTTAAAGATGTAAAGCTATCATATGGCGGAGATGTTATGGATAACCGGTTTGATTACAAAGAATGGATCGACCGCAATGCCATGGATATTGTCCAGCCGGACGCAGGGGTGATGGGCCTTACCGAAGCTTGGTTTGTGTCGCGGATGGCTCACCTTCAGAATCAGCTGTGCGCACCCCACAACTGGCACGGGGCTCTGTTGACAGTTGCCAATGCCACACTGGCTGCAGGAATACCAAACCTGATGATGCTCGAGTCGAACCAAACGTACAATCCTCTCCGGACCGACCTTTTCAAGGAACCATTGGTACCGGTTGACGGATACATTGTCCTGCCCGATGGCCCCGGATTCGGCGTAGAAGTGATTGACGATGCTGAAAAAAGATTCCCATTCATCCCGGGAAGATATGACAGGCCAAGGGAATGATTGCGGATTGCGGATTGGCTTCGCCGAGCTCGCCTTGCGGCTCGGTTGCGGATTGCGGATTCAGGATCGATCTTAAATCGGAAATCCGAAATCCGAAATCCGAAATCCGAAATAATCTATCTTTGCTACACACCAATAATTTTGTCATACCATGAAGGCAATGCAGCTTACAGGAATAAGGCGGATGGAAATGATGGAAATACAAGAACCTGTCATCGCCGGACCAGGAGATGTAAAGATTAAACTGAGGGTTCTTGGCATTTGCGGTTCAGATATTCATTATTACGTAAACGGAAAAATAGGTTCACAGGTTGTAAAATATCCCTTTACAGTTGGACATGAATGTGCCGGTATTGTTACAGAAACAGGGAAAGATGTAAAAAGGGTCAGGCCCGGCGATATAATTGCTATTGAACCTGCCATGCCATGCTGGGAGTGCGATCAGTGTCTTTCAGGAAGACATCACACATGCAGAAAGCTTAAATTCCTTGGTTGCCCGGGCCAGGCAGAAGGCAGCCTGATGGAATATATTGTCATGCCCGAAGAATCATGCTTTCCCCTTCCCGCCAACCTGACACCTGACCACGGAGCAATCTCCGAACCTCTTGCCATTGGTGTATATTCGGTAAAAAAGTCCGGTAGCATAAGAAACCTCTCAGTCGGAATTCTGGGCTTCGGCCCGATTGGGATGAGCGTTATGCTTGCAGCAAAAGCTGACGGTGCCGGACCTCTTTTCATAACTGACAAAATAGATGAAAGGCTCTACATTGCAAAAAAAGAGGGAGCCAATGCAATAATAAACCCTTTGAGAAAAGATGTTGTTACGGAAATAAGGAATTATTTACCACTGGGATTAGATGTAGCATTTGAGTGTTGTGGAGAGCAGGACGCAGTTAATGAAGCTGTTGAAATCCTTAAACCCGGGGGAAAACTGATAATTGTTGGAATTCCTGAATTTGAAAAATGGGAATTCGACACCGACAAGACAAGAAGAAAGGAAATCAGCATTCAGTTCATCAGACGCCAGGTCGATTGTGTCCAGCACTCGATTGATATGATGGCATCGGGGGTAATTAACATCGACAGGATGATAACCCACCGTTTCCCGTTCCATGAAACAAAAAAAGCCTTCGACCTTGTTGCAGAATATGGTGACGGGGTAATGAAGGCGATGATTGATTTTGAGGAATAGGTAAACCCTGAAGATTTCGGATTTCGGATTTCGGATTTCGGATTTAAGGACAGGAGTGACGACTTGCAGATATCAGGTTGATTTTAACTATATACCGGTCTTTTTAAAGAATCATTAATCATATACAAACGATATGAAATCAAGAAATATTATCGGCAGACTGTCAGTTGCAGGGCTTTTATCGATAATGTTCACCTGCAATGTCTACGGACTGGATGAACCCCGGATAAGGGAAAGGAATATCCTTGCCAATGAGGCAAAGGTGATTGACCTGAACCGGTCTCTTATCACTGACAATTCATGGATCAGGCTTCCGGACTACAGGAACAGGCAGTTCTGGCAGAACCTTCCTTCAAACCTGAAGGAAGAGTACATAAAAAAGGCTGAAAGTTACATGGATTATAACTGGCCGGTTGTGAAAGCGACAGATTACCTTGAATTTATAAGATCGGGCGACAGAAAGCAGGAAGTATATGCTGCATGTAGTAATGCACTAATAAGCCTGGTTATGGGGGAACTTGTCGAAGGCAGGGGACGCTTTACGGACCAGATCATCAATGCAGTCTGGTACTACAGCGAACAGACCTGGTGGGGATGGTCTGCACACCTGGGGCCTCAAAAAGCAGGCGAAGGATTACCTGATATAAATGATCCTGTCGTCGACCTTGGTGTTGGTGAAGTTGCAAGCAATCTTGCATGGACTTTCTATTTTTTCAAAGACGAGTTCGATAAAACACATCCGCTTATCTCTAAAAGAGTAATTCAGGAGCTAAAAAGAAAGGTTCTTATACCCTACTTTGAAAGAAACGATTTCTGGTATATGGGGTTTGACGGTGGTCGTCCCAACAATTGGAACCCATGGGTAAATTATAATATGCTGAATTGTTTTCTGCTGGTAGAGGATGATCCAGAAAGGAAGAAAGCCCAGGTAATGAAGATCATCAGGTCGCTCGATAAGTTCCTCAACGGTTATCCTGATGATGGAGGATGTGATGAAGGGCCCTCATACTGGGGAGCTGCAGGCGCTTTACTGTATGAGAACCTGGAAGTCCTGAAAGATGCAACCGGCAACAAATTTGATGTTTTTGATGATCCCCTGGTTCAGAACATGGGAAAATATTTTTATAAGGTTAATATCCATGCACCTTATTTTATAAATTTTGCTGATGCTGATGCAACTACAGGTGGCAGTCCATCGGCAGTGTACAGGTATGGGAAAGCGATAAATGATCCTGTTATGCAACAGTTCGGTGCCTATCTTGCTTCTCTTGCAAAATTTGGAGAACATATATCAGGCGGTAAGATATGTGATCAGATAAAAAGCCTTCTCCTGCTGGATGAAATTCAAAAAGCTGAGAAGAAAGAAGCTCTGGTTGCGGACTTCTGGTTTCCAGATACTGAAATTGCAGGAGCCCGTGACATGGAAGGCAGCTTCAAAGGATTTTTCTTTGGTGCAAAAGGTGGATACAATGCCGAGAGCCATAATCACAACGACGTAGGCTCATGCCTGATGTATTACGACGGTAAACCCTGCCTGATTGACCTTGGCAGGGAAGAATATGTGGCCAAGACTTTCAGTCCACTACGTTATGAAATCTGGACGATGCAGTCGGGTTATCACAATCTTCCTGCTATCAATGGTACCGATCAGAAGGATGGTGCAGAGTACAAAGCTGTAAATTCCAGGTTTTCAGCCAATGCAAAAAGCGTCGTCTTTTCAACCGATATTGCAGGCGCTTATCCGGCTGAAGCAAATGTTAAAAGCTGGATCCGCAGCTATACCCTTAACCGCGGAAAAAGCTTTATGATAAAGGACAGGTATGAGCTTGCCAAACTGACCGGAAAGCCATCAAGTTCCAATCTTATCACTTACTGCAAGGTATCGGTTTTAAAACCCGGACTTATAAGGCTCGACGGTGACGGATTCAGCCTTGAAATGAGCTACAATCCGAAATCGGTTACTCCCGAGGTAGAATTTATAGAGATAAAGGACAGGACACTTAAGCGCTACTGGCCGGAAGGAGTTACAAGGATCAGGCTTGTGATAACCGATCACTCGCTAAAAGGAGAACAGGTATTCATCTTTAAACCCTTAAAACAATCTGCTTCCTGAAATTTTTCATGCTGAAATCTGAGAATCCAAAAAAACCCAACTATTGTATTATCTTCCTGAATCTCATCATTGCTTCAATGAAATAGTAATCTGCATAAGTCAGGGGCACATCAACTTCACTGTTGTTTGGAATAGATCCGACACTATGCATCAGTATGAAGTTGCCATTTTCACCAAGCCGGGCTCTGTATGCAGGTGATGCAAGTGACCTTAACTGAATCTCAGCTACTTTAAGGTACCGGTTGCCCCTTTCACCGCCGACAATACCGCTCAGCTCTATAAGTGCTGAAGCCATTATTGCCCCTGCAGATGCGTCCCTTTTGGCATTTGGTATCTCCGGTGCAAGATAATCCCAGTAAGGTATCTTGTCATCGGGCAGATTAGGATGGCTGATAAGGAAATCAGCAATACTGACAGCATGATCAAGATATCTCTTCAGACCTGTTTCACGGTACATCATTGTGTAACCATACAGGCCCCAGCTTTGTCCACGGGCCCAAACCGACTCAGCTGCTGCCCCCTGAGCCGTTGCCTTTGTTTCAACACGTCCCGTGATGGTATCGTATGAAACCACATGATATGCACTGTAATCAGGCCGGTAATGATTCTTCATTGTGGTGTCGGCATGGCTGACGGCAATCTTATAAAATGTTGAGTCGCCAGATTTTTTGAATGCCCAGATCAGCAGTTCAAGGTTCATTAGGTTATCTACTATAACCGGACACTGCCATCCGTCTCTCGGCTGCCACGACTGGATGCATCCAGTAATGGGCCTGAAACGGGTACACAGTGATCTGGCTCCAGTCAACAGGATCTCATTGTAGCTTTCATTGCCTGTTATTCTCAATCCGTTCCCGAAGCTGCAATATAGCATGAATCCCACATCATGATTGTCGGTGGTATACTTCTCCTTTTCTACCCGCATGCTCATTGAAACAGCATCTTCTTTCAGACCCTGATCATTTGAATACTCATACAGATACCACAGACATCCGGGATAAAAACCACTTGTCCACCATGAAGAGCTTTCTGTAATCAGCCTGCCTTCGCTGTCAATCGTTCGGGGCAACTGATCAGGCCTGGATTTCATAACATCCGTCATCAGTTTATATTGATCCAGCGAGAACTTCAGCGACTCGTCGATAACTTTTCCGATAGGTTTCTCCCGGTTGCAGGAAATGATCAGCAATGCTGTTACAAGAAGTGAAAGTAAATAAGTTCTTTTCATCTTAAGATATTTTTAACTCTGATAAATGGTCCTTTTAAGTATCTATGACAATATGATCCTGTTTATGTAATAATTTCTTCTGCCAAATTAACTAAATTGATGAATATTATTAAAAAAAGTTAAAATAGATAAAGGTCGGGGCTTAAAATCATTAATTTTTCATGAAATTTAACCCCCTTATTAATTCATTTTAGTAATTGAAGAATGCATAAAACAGGAGAATTTTACAGATCTAAAAAACCGGGGGATAAATTGTCAGGATATGAAATAAATAATCTAAAAGGTTGGCCGGGAAGGATCAGAGACTGGATGATACGGCGACATTTCCCGGGAAAACTTATGTTTTTCGTAGTTGGAATCGTATCAACGGTTTGGTTCTTAATAAGGGTAATACCCAAGCCGTCAAGGGCTTCCTATCCATGCATGAGGATTGCGGCACCTTTTATGTCGGGATTCGTTCTGTATCTGATTGCAGTTGGCGGCATAACAGCAATCTTTCACAAAACCAGATACGGACTCCACAAGATCAGGTTCATAGCCTCTGTTTTTCTTCTGTTCACAGCCTTTTTCGGATTTGCTTCATCAAGTGAAAGTGCAGGGGTTATCTCGCCATCAGAAGAACCAGTCAGGATGGGGCCAGACGATGGGCCCAACCAGCCTGTTGGCAAAGCAGCCGGAATAAATCCGGGAAGAGTTGTATGGGTGTGGGATCCCGGAGCCACCAATGAGAACTGCATCAATAATTATGACATGATCAGACCGGAGAATACCGACCAGAAAGTTGTTAGCCGTATGATGGAGGATGCAGTGAAAAAACTTGCGGGGAAAAACAACCTGAAAAAATCATGGGACGATCTGTTCCATTCATTTAACAGGCAGAGACACAATGATGACAGGGGTTACAGGAAAGGAGAAAAGATTTTCATAAAGATAAACCAGGGTACTGCAAACGGTAAATTAAGGAAGGATGATATCGAAAAAGGATTCTATGTCTCAGAGGCAATCACACAAAGTGAAAATGCGAAAAAAGGTCTTGTCGGCACATGCGAAACATATCCCGCTGTGGTTCTTGAGCTCCTCAGACAACTTGTGAATGTTGCCGGGATTGATCAGAAAAATATTTCGATCGGGGATCCGATAAGCCATATTTTCGGCCATAACTATGAGGTGTGGGCGAAAGAATTTCCTGATGTTGTTTACCTCGACAGGGCTTCTGACAAATTCGGAAGGACCATTACCAGACCAACTGACAGGGAACTCCTTTTCTACTCAGACAAAAAGATGAGCGACAAGTTGTATGATGTGATTGAAAATGCCGACTATCTGATTAATGTTGCAAATCTCAAGCCTCATGGCAGGGCGGGAATATCGCTTACAGCCAAGAATCATTTTGGTTCTCATGGCCGTCAGTCGGCTTTCCACCTGCATTATTCGCTCATATCACCCGTTGCCCTTGGCAAACCCAGCAATAACGGATACCGTAAATACAGGGTAATGGTTGATATTATGGGAAGCAAATATCTTGGTGGAAACACTCTTCTATACGTTATCGACGGCCTTTACGGAGGAGGATCCAACGAGACAAAAGTGCCTGTAAAGTATTTTATGCCCCCTTTCAACAACGACTGGTGCAATTCCATTTTCATTTCCCAGGATCAGGTAGCCCTTGAATCGGTATGCTACGATTTCCTGAGAACTGAATGGAACGGGACCTATAAGCATGATCCTGCAAACAATGCTTACGAGGATATTCCTAATGTCAATGGAGTGGATGATTATCTTCACCAGGCCGCAATTCCTTCAAACTGGCCCGACGGAATAATCTACGACCCTGACAATAGCGGAAAGCCTCTTGCAAGTCTTGGCGTACATGAGCACTGGAACAATCCTGTTCTGAAACAGTATTCAGGTAATCTCGGAATGCCGGGAGGTATTGAGCTTATTTCGATCCCCGACACACTTGTCAGACGACAAAATAGTAAAATAAACCACTGACAAATTATCCTTTAAAAATTAATAGTTTAAACTATCACAAACACCTTAATAATCATATATAAATTTCAGTTTAAAATAATTAAATGCCTGCCTGCTATGAAAAAAATGTTACTAATTATTATTGCATTTCTGGCAACATTAAGTTCTGCCAGAGCCCAGAATGTTGGTTCATCACCTGAATACATCAAAGCTATTACATCCGAATGGAAAGGCGAAAGGTTTCCTGACGGGAGGCCAAAAGTATCGGACAAGATTCTTGAAAGGTTAAAAAACATTTCCATGGAGGAAGCCTGGGGTTACCTCCGTAACAGAGGATTTCAAAACCAGTATGAAAACGACTGGATCATAATACATCCCGGGGTGCCTATGACAGGCCGCGTGGTGACTGCACAGTATATGCCTTTGAGGCCCGACCTTGACAAGTATATCAAGGAAAGAGGAAAGGCTGAAGGTCGCGCACAACAGGGCGGCACCAATTCATGGCCAATTGATATTCTGACAGAAGGTGATGTTTATGTCGCCGACAGTTATGGAAAAATCGTTGACGGTACCCTTATTGGTGACAATCTCGGAAATTCCATTTACGCAAAATCAAAAAGAGGTGTTGTTTTCTACGGATCGGTAAGAGACCTTGAAGGACTTACCGAAATTGAAGGTTTCAATGGCTGGATAAAAGGTTCTGATCCTTCATTTATCAGTCAGATGATGCTAACTACGATAAATGCACCCATAAGGATAGGAAGGGCAATTGTTCTTCCCGGAGATGTTGTCCTTGCAAAGGATTACGGAGTTATTTTTATTCCCGCATACCTCGTTGAAGATCTCCTTATCAATGCAGAAGTAACTGCTCTTCGTGATGAATTTGGTCATCTCCGTCTTAAGGAGGGTAAATATAAGCCTGGTGAAATTGATAGTCAGTGGTCAGACGAGATAAAAAAAGATTTTAAAAACTGGCTTAAAAATTACCCTGGCAAACTTCCAATGACACAGGAAGAGCTTGATAATTATTTCAAGGAACGTAACTGGTGAATGAATAATTAAATCATTAAAAATGAATAACTTAAGAATAATATCATGAAAAGCACATTAAAAGAGTTACTGAAAGCTGAAAAAATCAGGGAAAAGGAAGAACTTGACAAAATTTGTAAGTCTGATAATAAAGACAACAGCCGTCGAGGCTTTCTTAAAAAAGCCGCACTGGGCGGAATAGCGCTTGGTGGATTCATTCATGCATCAATTGAGGATACCATTGCTCATACAACATCAAATGTAAACCGGGCTTCAAGTCCTTCCGACCTTAAAATCACCGATATGAGGGTTGCTGTTCTCGGAAATGTCGGCAGAACAGCTATCATCAGGATCGATACCAACCAGGGGATCTATGGTCTTGGAGAAGTAAGAGATGGCGCTGATGAAAGATATGCCTTGTTTCTGAAAAGCAGGATTCTCGGACTTAATCCCTGTAATGTTGAAATGATCTTCAAAATCATCAGGCAGTTTGGATATCATGGACGGCAGGGCGGAGGTGTTTGTGCTGTTGAAATGGCTCTGTGGGATCTGTGTGGAAAAGCTTACGGAGTTCCGGCATGGCAGCTTCTTGGAGGAAGATACCGCGATAAGGTGAGGCTTTATGCTGATACACCCGGTGCACGTGATCCGAAAGCTTTTGCCGAAACAATGAAAAAAAGAGTTGATGTTCAGGGATTCACTTGGCTCAAGATGGACCTGGGTATACATGTGGTTGCAAAACAGCCCGATACAATCGTCAACAGCAAATTCTGGGACGGAGCTGCAGGACAATACGACCTCAGAACTTATATGGGATACGGCAACACTCTTCATCCTTTTACACAGGTCCAGATTACGGAGAAGGGTCTTGCAGGGCTTCAGGAATATGTAGAACAGGTCAGGAATGCAGTAGGATATGAAATGCCTCTCTGCGCAGATCATTTCGGACATTTTGATCTTAACAACTCTATCAGATTCGGTAGAGCTATGGAAAAATACAGGCTGGCATGGCTTGAAGATATGGTGCCATGGTTCTATACCGAACAATGGAAAACTGTTTCCGATGCCCTAGAAACACCTACCTGTACCGGTGAGGATATTTACCTACTGAAGGACGGTTTTAAACCTCTGATCGATGCCCGCGCTGTTGATATCATCCACCCGGATCTGGCTACATCAGGAGGACTTCTCGAAACGAAGAGGATCGGAGATTATGCCGAAGAACATGGAATAGCCATGGCAATGCATATGGCAGGTTCACCCGTTACTTTCATGGCAAATGTTCATTGTGCTGCCGCCACTCAGAATTTCCTTGCACTCGAACATCACAGTGTAGACAATCCATGGTGGGAGAACCTGGTTAAAATGACCGGGTCGCAACCGATGGTAACCAAGGGATTTGCAAATGTCCCCCTCGATTCGCCCGGACTTGGAATAGAACTGAATGATGATGAGGTTAAGAAACATCTTAATCCTAAACAAAAAGGATACTTCGAACCTACTCCCGAATGGGATGAGAAACGGTCTCACGACAGGCTCTGGAGTTAATAAAATAAAAGACTCCTTATAAGACTCCTTATAAGACTCCTTATAAGACTGCTTATTTACAAGTGGTTGTACCAGAAGTCTTTTGAGTTTTTCCTGTCGCTCTCGTCCCAACAGATGTCGGGAGCTTTCGCGACCTTTGATCACCTTGTGGATAAGCGTAAATCACTGAACCACAACGGAACAAGAAGGTCCAGACAACTGATTTGAGTATAAAGGATACCAAGTATTATGGACTCGAAGCAAAGGATTTCGATACAGCCTCTTTCTTGAACCTATGTTTACATTATTTGCATATACCTGTATGCCAGGCGGACATTTAATAAGAAAAAGTGCTATTTTCACATCTGTAACAAGATACATTGATCTGACTGAAGATTTATCCGGTGGTCAGATGAATGAATCAGAATTAAAAAAGATTGAACTTAAGTTTCATACCAATAAAATTTACAGCAATGTTTGAAATAAAAAGGTTCGACATTTCAAGGCTTAACGGGAAAATGGGATCAATAAGGGACTGGATGAAAATCCGGAACATACCACCCAGAATATTATTCTTCCTGATGGGCATAATTTCAACTGCATGGTTTCTCATAAGGGTTATTCCCAAACCCTCGAGAGCTACATATCCCTGTATGAGAGTTGCGGCACCTTTAATGTCGGGGTTAATCGTGTACCTCCTTTCCCTTGGTGGTGCAGTAGTGGCATTCAGAAAAGCACGGCATAATCTTTACAAAGCCCGCTACTTTGCTGCTTTTCTATGTGCTATTGTTGCAATAGCAGCACTGACCGTTTCCCTTACACACGGTACGCTGGATCTGTCAGCAGCCTCAGCACAGGCTACCGGACCCGATGATGGACCAAATCAGCCTATGGGAGTTGCACAGGGTGCAAACCCCGGGCGCGTGGTATGGGTATGGAATCCGGATGCCACAAATGAGAATTGTGTGAGCAATTTCGACACTCAGGACTGGTTTTTCAAGCCGGAGAACACCAACATCAAAGTCGTTGGTGAAATGGTAAGAAGCTCTTTGACCGCGCTTACAGGTAAGAAAAATATACCCGATTCTTGGGAAGTACTGTTCAAGACCCATAACCTTAGAAAGTACGGCAAGGCAACAACCTACAAGAAAGGGCAGAAAATATTCATTAAAATCAATCAGGGTACTTCACGGCTTGGACTAACGCCTGAAGAAAAGGATAATGGGTTTTATTATCCCACAAAACTGAAGCCCGGTGAAGAAAAAAGAAAACCTGTCTTCGGTGCTACCGAAACGGGTCCCTATGTTGTCCTGGAGATCTTAAGGGAACTGGTGAATGAAGTCGGTATAGATCAGAAAGATATTGGAGTGGGTGATCCGATGACCGATATCTGCGGACACAATTATGAAGTATGGCATGCTGAATTCCCCAATATCACTTATACGGGAAAATGTTCAGACAAACATGGAAGAACCCTTATTAAACCTACTGAAAAGGATCTTTTGTTCTATTCCGACAAGACCCAGACCGACAAACTTTATGACGTCCTCGAAAATGCCGATTACCTTATAAATACGGCATGCCTTAAGCCTCATATGTCGGCCGGAATTACACTTACCGCAAAGAACCACTTTGGATCCCAGGCCAGGGAAAATGCAGCACACCTTCATTATGCACTTATGGTCCCGATAGGTTCCAAACCCTTGAATTTAGGGTATCGCAAATACCGGGTACTTGTCGACCTGATGGGAAGCAAATACCTTGGCCAGAATACTGTTCTTTACCTTGTTGAGGGATTGTTCGGCGGAGGATCAAGCGAGACAAGGGCTCCGGTTAAATATTTCATGCCTCCCTTCTCCAACGACTGGTGCAGCTCGATATTTGTATCACAGGATCAGGTAGCCCTTGAATCTGTCTGTTTTGATATACTCCGCACTGAATGGAACGGGAAGAACAAACATGATCCTGCAAATAATGCTTCGGAAGACAGACCTAACCTGAATGGTGTTGATGATTACCTTCATCAGGCAGCAGACCGTGCCAACTGGCCGGAAAAAATAATTTACGATCCCGACAACAGCGGAAAGCCGCTTCCAAGTCTTGGAACACATGAACACTGGAACAATCCCAGGGACAGGCAATATTCAAGAAATCTTGGAAAAAAGACCGGGATCGAGCTCGTTACCATCCCTGACTCTCTGGTTGGAAATAAGGCAGGTAAGAAAAGAAAATAAGGTATCTGAATAATTGTCCCTATAACCCTCATAAAATGAAAAACAACCGCAGAGAATTCATCAAAAAAGGCGGGGCGCTAGCCGCTCTCTCAATTGCAGGATTAAACTCATGCCAGACAAGTCCGGCAGTAACTGAGGAAAAGAAAGTGACATATCTTAAGGACAGATCAGCCTGGCCTCCCAAAGAACCTTATATTAAGATTGCCTATCAGGCTCCCGTTGAACCCACCGATGACGATATAAGTTTCATAAAGCAGATGGGTGTCGACTATGTTGTTTTATGGACCGATGCAAAAAAAGCCGGTTATGAATACTACAACAGCCGCCGTGAACTGTATGAATCACATGGGATAAAAGTTTACGGCTTCGGGAACTGGGATGTCCATAACCAGGACAAGATTACACTGAATCTTCCCGGCAGGGATGAAAAGATCGAAGAATATCTTACTCACCTGCGAAATCTTTCAAAAGCAGGTATACACTACACAACCTACGCGCACATGGCAAACGGCATCTGGAGTACGGCTACTGAAAAGACCCGCGGCGGTGCAGTTGCCAGGGCTTTCAACCTCGATTCGGCAGATGCGGGATACTGGCATGGAGTCAGGTACGAGGGTCCAATCACACATGGAAGGAAATACACAAACGAGGAGCTCTGGGGAAATTATGAGTATTTCATAAAGAAAGCTGCTGCGGTTGCCGAGGAACAGAAGGTCCGTATCGGCATCCATCCCGATGATCCTCCTGTTGAAGAATTGGGAGGAATACCAAGGTGCATATTCGGTAATTTCGACGGCTACAAACAGGCGCTTGAAATCGCCAACAGCCCTTACGTAGGTATGTGTCTTTGTGTCGGTTGCTGGCTTGAAGGAGGGACAATGATGGGAAAGGATGTTATTGAGACTATAAGGTATTTCGGAGAGCGCAAGAAACTGTTTAAGGTCCATTTTCGCAATGTAAATCAGCCCATGCCGCATTTCACCGAAACCTTCCTCGACGATGGTTATGCCGATATGTATCAGATACTCAAAGCTCTGAAGGAAGTTGATTTCGACGGTGTGATAATTGCAGATCATATCCCGTCGATGATTCATCCCCATACAGGTACGGCATTTTCAATTGGCTACATGAAAGCACTGGTGGAGCGTGTGATTGCTGAAGGATAATGGACAAATTAGGCTAATATTAAAGCATTAATTACATTTGTCAAATCCAATACTTGATTCTGGTAACAAATACTGGTAATAAATAAATCAAAAAATCTTATAAAACAATTTCGATCTGAAACTACAATAAAATAACTGAATCAATCCTTAAAATGACCATATGAAAAAGATGAATCCCTACCTGGCAGTGCTGGCTGTCGACGCTGTAATTTTACTTGCCTTCCTCATAATGATACTAACCGGCAACGGGGCCAAGACCGGGCCGCTTATAATTGCATTTTTCATCCTGCTCTCTTTCGGGGTAAAAGCATCTCAGGCTACCAAAGGTCTCTCATTTACGATGTGGATGTTCACTGCGGTGGCTGCAGCTATGTTCTATCCACAGCTGTTTCTTTCGTACGGCAGTTTTAAAACTACAGTGCTGATAGTACCGCTTCTCCAGCTGATCATGTTCGGAATGGGTTCACAGATGAGCTTTGATGATTTTGCAGGAGTGATCAAAGTGCCAAAAGGGGTTCTTGTGGGGGGTTTTGGACACTACATAATAATGCCTCTTACTGCTCTGCTGATTGTAAGGGTTTTTAATTTCCCTACCGAGATTGCAGCCGGGATCATACTTGTAGGTTGTGTACCCAATGGACTTGCTTCAAACGTCATGTCGTTGATATGTAATGCAAATATTGTACTGGCTGTGGCAGTAAGTGCAGTCACTACTATAGTATCTCCTTTCGTGACACCCTTTCTCATGAAGCTTATTGGCGGCCAGTATGTTGAAATCAATGTATGGAGCATGATGATGGATATTATCAACATGATGATATTCCCCATAATTGCAGGCTTTATTTTCAATCTTATTAATGCAGGAAAGAACAGCAATCGATCGAGAAACATACAGCTGATTTCCTATGTGGTAACCATATTGCTGGCTAACCTGATATATATGAAGGTTCATCAGGCAGGCTTCTCAGGATATATGATTGCAAATGCCAAGGCTCTTGGTTTATTCTTTGTTCTTCCAATTGTTGCCGCCTATTTGTTCAGGCACTTCCTTAAGGGTGACGTTCAGCTGCAGAAGAAAATTCTTTCGCTTATATCCATGGTTGGTATTGCGGTAATTGTCACAGTTATTACCGCTGCAGGGCAGAAGAGTCTTCTCGCTGTTGGCGGATTGCTTCTTCTGGTTGTCCTTCTGCAGAATATACTTGGTTATGTCCTCGGCTACAACGCTGGCAGATTGTTCAGATTGCCAAGGAGGGATTGCCGGACACTGGCGTTCGAGGTCAGCATGGCAAACGGAGGCCTGGCATCAGGACTGGCTCTTACAATGGGGAATATTGCCACCATAGGGCTTGCACCGGCAATTTATGGCCCGCTTATGAATGTGACCGGTTCAACACTTGCAAGCTGGTGGAGAAATAAACCTCTTACCCCTGACGGGAAAAGACTGCTGAATGAAAAAGCAGACAAAGTTTCGGAGAAGAATAAAAATTGAAAATCGCAAAACAAATCCAAATTATTAGTATATGAATCACAGAATAGTAACATTCGGGGAGATTATGCTCAGGCTTGCAACCCCCGGTTTTGAGCGTTTCAGTCAGATAAGGCAGTTCAACGCATCTTTTGGAGGAGGAGAAGCCAACGTGGCCGTATCATTGGCCAACTTTGGCCTCAAGGTCGATTATGTTACCAGGCTTCCAAAAAACGATATTGCTGATTCCTGCATCATGGAGCTGCGCAGATTCAATGTAGGAACCGACAAGATCATTTTCGGGGGAGACCGAATGGGAATATATTTCCTTGAGAATGGAGCCGTTGCCCGTCCCAGCAAGGTAATTTACGACAGGGCAAATTCTGCCATAGCAGAGATCAGGCCTGGAATGGTTAACTGGGATTCGGTTTTCGAAGGAGTTACCTGGTTTCACTGGACCGGCATTACACCGGCTATTTCGGAAGGTGCTGCGCTTGCTTGCAAGGAGGCAATAGAAATAGCCAACAGGAAGGGAATAACCGTATCGACAGACCTTAACTTCAGAAAGAATCTATGGAAATGGGGTAAAAAGGCCCCTGAGGTGATGCCCGACCTTGTATCGGGCTGTGATATCATTCTCGGAAATGAAGAAGATGCAGAAAAGGTTTTCGGAATCCATCCTGAAGGAGTTGATGTTACAAAAGGACATGTTGAAGCTGCAGCATATGAATCGGTGTGCCGTCAGCTGATGCAGAAATTCCCAAGGGCTAAGAAGGTCATAATCACACTCCGCGGATCGATCAACGCGAACCATAATACATGGTCGGGAGTATTGTGGGATGGAAAGAAGCTCTTTGAAGCTCCGGTTTATGATATTACCCATATTGTTGACAGGGTTGGTGGCGGAGACAGCTTCATGGGAGGTTTGATATATGGACTTATCACCTTTCCGGGTGACGATCAGCGTGCACTGAATTTCGCAGTTGCAGCATCATGCCTCAAGCATACCATAAATGGCGACTTCAATATGGTAAATGTTAAAGAGGTAGAAACGCTTATGGGTGGTGACGCATCTGGGAGGGTTTCGAGATAGAGTACCAAATTATGGCTGACGTAACTAAAAATATTGATTATAAACATTAAACAAAATAAAATGGCAAGATTTACAAGAATACAGGTAGCCCTGAAAATGGCAGAAGAAAGCATGATACCTGTTTTTTTCAACAGTGATACGGAAGTGTGCAAAAAAGTTCTCGAAGCATGTTACAGGGGCGGTATACGACTGTTCGAATTTACAAACAGGGGCGATTACGCACATGTTGTTTTTGAACAGCTTAATAAGTTTGCCGCAGCAGAGTTTCCCGACATGATTTTGGGAACAGGCTCGGTAGTGGATGCACCAACTGCAGTACTATATGTACAGATGGGATCTAATTTTATCGTCTCTCCAATCCTAAATGAGGAAATGGCTGACGTTTTAAACAGAAGAAAGATCCTATGGTCGCCGGGATGTGGATCTGCTTCGGAAATTTCAAGGGCAGAAGCTCTTGGAGCTGAGATAGTCAAGATCTTTCCGGGATCGGAAGTTGGAGGCCCCAAATTTGTCTCGGCACTTAAAGGAGGTCCGATGCCCTGGACACAGATCATGCCTACCGGAGGAGTAGAACCTACTGAATCAAACCTTACCGAATGGTTCAAGGCCGGGGCTATATGTGTAGGAATGGGCTCAAAACTTATCAAATCGGAGCTGGTTAAAGCAAAAGATTTCAAGCAGATAGAACAGGATGTAAAGACAGCTGTGGAACTGGTAAGAAAAATAAGGAAACAGTATCCGGCAAAAATATAGATCAACACAGGTTATTTACATTAATAAACTTAAAGTTAGAAGGCTATGATAGCTGACATTATTAAAAACAGGCATCTCTATTCGGCATTATCCCAAAGGATCTCAGCAGCTCTTGACTACATTTCCAAAACTGATTTTTCAGTAATGGAACCCGGCAGATTCGAACTCGACGGGTCAAACCTTTTTGTTCTGGTCCAGGTTTATGATTCCATACCCAAAGAACAGGGCAAATGGGAATGTCATAGGAACTATATCGATATACAGTACATTGCTGAAGGAGTTGAACAGATTGGAGTTAATAATATAGGTAAGATGCAAGTAATCACTCCTTATAATCCTGAAAAGGATATAGAAATACTGGCCGGAGATGGTGATTATGTTACATTTTCAAAGGGGGCATATGGTATCTTTTTCCCTGAGGATGCACATCAGCCCAAAATTGCTCCTGGGGATAAACCCGGGCCAGTAAAGAAAGTTGTTGTAAAGGTAAAGATCGCGTAAGGAGAAATCTGCCGTTAAATTTTGGAATTTTTCCCCTTCAATCTATATGAACAGAATAATAGTAATCGGAAGCTCAAACACCGACATGGTGGTTAAAGCAAAAAAATTACCGGCTCCGGGTGAGACGGTTCTGGGAGGAACTTTTCTCATGAACCCGGGCGGTAAGGGAGCAAATCAGGCTGTTACTGCAGCAAGACTGGATGGTAATGTGACATTTGTCACAAAGACGGGCAATGATCTTTTTGGTGAGCAGGCAGTTCACCTTTTCAAATTTGAGGGTATTGATACAAGGTTCATTATCAGGGATACTAAAAATCCTTCGGGCATTGCACTGATTACTGTCGACGAAAACGGAGAAAACTGCATTGTAGTTGCACCCGGATCAAATGCAACACTCTCAGCCTACGATATTGATGATGCAGTATTCGAAACTGATCCTTCTGATGTTTTTCTGATGCAACTTGAGATACCGATCAGTACGGTGGAATTTGTGGCCCAGAAGGTGTTTCACAAAGGCACCAGGGTAATTCTTAATCCGGCTCCGGCACGACTGCTGCCCAGTGAGCTCCTTGAGTGTCTATACCTGATCACACCTAATGAAATTGAGGCTGAAATACTCACAGGAATCAAGGTTATTGACACTATCTCTGCCCAAAAAGCTGCCGAAAAGCTTCTCCAGAAAGGGGTCAGGAATATTGTGATAACCATGGGTGCAGCCGGAGCTTTTATTATGAACTCAGAGTTTTCAGGCATGATACCCGTTGTTCCGGTTAAGGCTGTTGATACCACTGCAGCAGGAGATGTTTTCAACGGAGCTCTGGCTGTGGCAATCTCGGAAGGAAAAGAATTAAAGGATGCTGTCGATTTTGCCAACAGGGCAGCATCAATATCGGTTACACGTATGGGAGCCCAGGCCTCTGCCCCTTACAGGAAAGAGTTGCAATAAAAAATAATACAAGGTGAAAATACGCCGGCACAAGAAAATAATCATTAAACCGACACTTATGAACCGTAAAATTATCTTCGTTCCTGTTCTGGTTTTATTGTTTCTTACCGGATGCTCAAATCCTCCTGTCAGAAATGAATCCCAGATTCCGCTTATAATATTCGACACCGACCTTGGTCCGGATTATGATGATGTCGGGGCACTGGCTTTCCTTCACGCCATGGCCGACAGCGGCAAGGTTGAAATACTTGCAACAGTCTCTTCAAACAAACATCCCCTGGTTGCACCTTCAATCGAAGTGATCAATACATACTTCAACAGGCCGTCAATTGAGATAGGGGCCCCTAAAACCGCAGGAGCAAATATGGGTTCTACCCAGCATTGGGCAGATTCCCTGGTTTTAAAATATCATCACACAATAAAGTCGACTGACGAGGTGCAGGATGCGGTACCACTTTACAGGAGAATACTTAGCAGCCAGCCTGATGAAAGCGTGACAATAGTCACAGTCGGGTTTCTCACAAATCTTGGTAACCTTCTTAAATCAGAAGCCGACGAATTCAGTCCCCTTTCGGGCCGTGATCTTGTTTCGAAAAAGGTTAAGGTCCTTGTTTCGATGGCGGGCAAATTTCCAGAAGGAAGAGAGTTCAATATCTATATTGATTCAGTTTCTTCAAAATATGTCTTTGAAAACTGGCCAGGAAAGATCATTTTTACAGGGTTTGAAATAGGCTGGGAAATCAGGACGGGTCTCAGGTTAATGAATTCATCGGCGGTAAACAGCCCGGTAAAGGATGTTTTCAGAATAAGCATCCCATTTTCGGAAGAAGACAAATTCGGCCGTATGAGCTGGGATGAAACAGCTGTAATGATAGGTGTATACGGCACGAACGGCTATTTCGATACGGTCAGGGGAAAGATCGTGGTACATGATGATGGAAGCAATGGATGGATAGATGATCCTGAAGGAAACCATTATTATGTGGTCCAGAAAATGCCTGTACCTGATATGGCTGAATTCATAGAGGACAGGATGATGCATATTCCTGTAAATAAATAAACTGAAATAAAACGCTACGTAAATGAAAAAGAACTCAACCATCTTATTATTTGCCATTATTGTATCAGTTGTCTCCTGTAAGAATTCTGATACCGGATTCAGGAAAATTGATCCTGAGGTGTTAAAAGACAAGATTGCCGGTGGCTGGGCAGGCAAAATGGCTGGAGTAACATACGGTGCACCAACCGAGTTCAGGGCTCAGGCCAGGATTTACGATGATCCCATAAACTGGAAACCGGAAGACATAAAGGGGAGCATGTGGCAGGATGATATTTATGTTCAGCTCACCTTTCTCATGACTATGGATAAATATGGCATTGATGCTCCTCCAAAACTCTACCAGGAGATGTTTGCAAAAGCCGGTTACGGTTTATGGCATGCAAACATGCAGGCAAGGAAAAACTATTACGATTCGATCTTTGCCCCGCAGTCAGGAAGTCCCGAATATAATATTCATGCCGATGATATTGACTTTCAGATTGAAGCAGACTATATCGGGTTTATGTGCCCGGGGATGCCCCGTACAGCTTCAGGAATTGCGGATAAAATAGGTCGGATTATGAATTATGGGGATGGCTTGTACGGCGGGATATTTGTGGCCGCACTCTATGCGGAAGCATATTTCGAATCAGACATCAAAAAGATCATTACCCAGGCATTAAAATCCCTCCCCGAAGAAAGTGATTACCATAAAATAATAATAGATGTTCTAAAACTTCACGGGCACTATCCTTCCGACTGGAGGGCTGCGTGGCAGGAACTTGAGGATAAATGGGGGGATGTCGATATTTGCGGCGCCGGATCTCCGTTCAACATTGATGCCAAACTCAATGGTGCATATATAGTGATGGGATTACTTTACGGCGAGGGAGACCCTTACAAAACCCTTGAGATCTCAACACGCTGCGGGCAGGATTCGGACTGCAATCCGTCTAATGCGCTTGCTGTACTCGGAGTGATAAACGGCTTCAGCGGACTGCCTAAAGAAATTCAGGATGGGGTAACTTCAATAGGTGATTCTCTGTTTATTTACACAACTTATTCATTTAACTCAGCAGTACAGAGCACATACAATTACGCCCTGGACCTTATAGCAAAAGAGGGCGGCCGGGTAACTGGAAAGAAAATCAGCATAAGGTTGCAGGAACCGGTAAGGCCGGAGCTGGAAGTATCATTCCCAAATACCCTTTTCGACAAAAGGATCTCCGTGTTTGACAAAGCCGGATTCAGATTCACCGGTTCATGGAAACCGTATGAAGTAACTCATGGAAACAGTGCCAATCCTGTGAAGCAGTCGATGTATTCTGATAAGACTGGAGATGAACTTGTTCTGAATTTCAACGGATCGGGGATCTCAATCGAAGGGAACTGGTACAGGGATGGTGGCAAAGCTGATGTTTATGTTGATGGAAACCTCCACCGGACGATTGACACCTATTACGATTTTGCCAGGCAGCAGCACACGGAAAGCATCTGGCATATCATGAACCTTAGTCCAGGCGAACATTCCGTTAAACTTGTTGTCAGAGGCGAAAAACGACCGGAATCAGCTGCTGCAAGAGTCTATGTGACATCGGCAACCGTGTTCAGAACCGGACCAAAAAAGAATGACAATCACAAATTCTCATTTGAATAACCCTGCCCGGTTTGTACTTTGTTGCCTGACAATTTATTCTTTGTTTAATATATAATTTCATCATAATATAATTTTGATTTTAAAGGTATGATGGAACCACACATGTTTTATAAAATTATATTTATGAGTGTTTGTGTTTGCAAAACATGTGGGTTTCATAAGAAATAATCATCTCTTTATTTCTTTACTATATATTTATTACTTTTTACTTTTATCCGGAATTATCCCGAAAGGATGCGGGATCTATTTTTACTTTTACTTTACTTTTTACTTTTACCTTTTTACATTTACCTTTTTACTTTTATCTTTCACATCATGTTCATTCCACAAACTTATTCACTGGCAGTGATCCTATGCATAGTTACAATGATATGCTGGGGATCATGGGGCAATACCCAGAAACTTGCAGGAAAATCTTGGCGATTTGAATTGTTTTACTGGGATTATGTTATTGGCATCCTTATTTTTTCCCTTCTCCTGGGCTTTACTCTCGGAAGTTTCGGATCGCAGGGAAGAGGTTTTCTGGCTGATATCAGTCAGGCTGAATCAGGAAATATTTTCAGAGCGATAGTTGGGGGTATAATTTTCAATGCCTCAAATATTCTTTTGGTGGCGGCAATGGCAATAGCCGGGATGGCTCTTGCTTTTCCCGTAGGTGTCGGAATCGCACTGGCACTGGGAGTTATAATCAACTACATTTTTACTCCCAAGGGAGATCCCATAGTTCTTTTTGCAGGAGTTGCGCTGGTTGTTGCAGCAATAATAATTGACGCTGTTGCCTACAAAAAGCACAGTGAGTCACAAAAGAAGGTGTCAGGCAAGGGAATACTGCTTTCGGTCTCGGCAGGTGTTCTAATGGCCCTCTTCTACCGGTTTGTTGCCAGCTCCATGGTTACCGATTTCGTAAATCCGGAACCCGGCAAGCTAACTCCTTATGGTGCTGTTTTCTTTTTTGCCCTTGGGGTGCTGGCAAGTAATTTCCTTTTCAACTATCTGATCATGAAAAAGCCTTTTGAAGGTGAGCCATTATCGTTCAGTGATTACAGAAAAGGCAGCCCTGGAGTTCATCTGACCGGAATATTAGGAGGAATTATCTGGAACATTGGAATGTCGATGAGCATTCTGGCTGCAGGCAAAGCCGGATTTGCAATATCATACGGCCTAGGCCAGGGAGCAACACTCATTGCTGCTCTCTGGGGAGTATTTATATGGAAGGAATTCAGGGGAGCATCCAGAACGGTCAACTTACTGATTACCATAATGTTCATTGCCTATCTTGCCGGTCTGATGCTGCTTGTTTATGCAGGAAAATAACTTTTTAAGTCAGAAATACCATGAAATTTCTCAAACCTGTCTCTTTTGCAATAGGCGTCATATTATTGTCTATCAATATTTTAGGTTTATTCAAATCCATGCGGAATGAAGAGCTTTACAATGAAACGAATACGGGAAGACTTCAGGATATTACCATGAGGCTTGAGGATGCGAAAAAAGAACTTGCAAGAAAGCCCGGAGAATCAGACAAGGAATTCTCCATCAGAGTTAATGAGGTAGTTAATAAAAGTATGATGCATTACTGGAAAAATGAAGGATTAAGAAAATACAACCTCAGGGTTCCGGTATGGGAGAATTATCTGCTTTATCTGGGCAAACTGGGAGATAAGGACAGAAGATATGAATTCCGCAATTATAAAAAGAACCTTGAACGGGGAGTGGGATTATGTTCTGCACATTCTGTAGTTGTAAAGGGAGTTCTTCTTGATAATGGCATTGAGGCTCACCTGTGGGATATAGCGGGACATGTTGTCGTAAGAGCTAAGGTATCTGATAATGAATGGTATATACTGGACCCTGATTTTGGTTATTATATTCCATATGATATCGGCGATATTGAGTCAGATCCTGAAATTGTGCGTGAAACCTATGCAAATATGCATGAACTTTACAAACCTGATTACAATGATCCGTATACTACTGATCATGTTGTTGAGATCTATGGGCCTGAGGGTAACCATATTTACGCCGACAGTCCTGTTTCTGAACGCATAGCATATATTGCCATCTGGATTATCCCGCTGATCTTAATAGCGCCATTTGCAATGCGCTGGTTTAAAAAATGACATGACTGAAATTAAACTGAAAACGATCAAAATGAATTTCAAACTTTCACAAATTTGTCTGGCTGCGTTTATTGCCATTCTGATTTCGTGCCCCAGACTGGCGGGACAATTTACCCCTTCCGGGCACAGGTTACCGGGCATGGGAGAGATTCCTGTCAGTGAACCAGGCAGCTATGGCGTTCCAGGAGCCACTTATGTCCTTGTAAATAATATTTCATCACCCCGAAGTGCAGTTTTTCTGGGAAAAGATGTCACACTTGACCTGAACGGTTATACAATTACATTTACAGATGGTAATTACGGTCATGTCACGAATTATGGATTTGAAGAAGGTTTAAAAGGTTGGGATATTTCAAAAGCTCCCGGAGCCGAAATCAAGGATACTGAGAAAACACATGCATTCATAGGTAAGAAGCTGATGAGTCTGAAAGCCGGCGATGAGCTGATATCTGATTTTGTTTATCTGCCTGTAGGAGGAAGATCTTACTGTGCCATTTGCGGATTAACCGGAAATTATTACAACGACATGGGTGGAGATCTAGGCAAAGACATGAGGGTTAGCATATTTGTCGATAATGAAGAGGGAAAAGAGGTCCGATGCATTACAAGGTACGGTGACTCAGTAAGGGTAAGTTGTCCCATACTAAACCGATCGGCAAGGCTTGGAGGTGGGTTTGTCTTTGCACACCTCAGTAATCTGCCTTCGGGCAGATACCGTATTAGGGTAAAAGCCGAAAACGACTGCCTGGTGGATGAAGTCGACATACGTCCTTCAATGGATGCCGGAGTCTGCATCGTGGGGAAAACTCATCCGATGGGACATTACGATCATTTATACGACCGCAGTCACTCTGCTTTCTTTGATTATACTGAAGATGTATCAGACGGAACACCTGTTAAGGGGATACCGGTCGTGACAGGATCAGGGACAGTAACTATCAAAAACGGGACCATCAGAAATGCCGCAAAGGGCTTCTTGTCGTGGGGAGTACAGTCAACTGCTGAAAACACCCGTATTATTCTCGACAATGTGGAAATATATTCATCAGGTATCAACTGCATTGCCGTCGATGTTGAACAGGCAACCATTTCAAAGTGCTCCTTCAAAGTGGATAATCCGTTTATTATCAACCGCCACGGAGCTGAATTCTATGCTGTCGACCTGAGGGGCGGACAGGCTTCGGAGGTGTCGTTCTCATCATTCCTGGGAGGACAGGGATGCCTTTCATTCAAGGGAGACTTCTCAAAAATCCATCACAACACTTTTATCAACCGCCAGACCGTGACCAATCACTACAGCATAATGGCCATGGGAGACAGTTCCCTGATATTTTCAAACCACATTGAACCCGAAATAGGATCCGGGATTGAGATCTACGTTCATCGCGGAATAGAAATCTTCAACAATGAATTTCACATCAGTGCAGCGCCTCCAAGCTGTGAATATCATGAGCATCTGAGCACCAATGGTATAAGAATAGCCGACTATGGAGCAAAAAGAGGTGCGGTGAACGGATGTTACGGAAACAGAATCTATAACAATAAGTTCTTCATTTCAGGTAAAAAATATAAAGAATATCCTGATTTCATTCCTATGGCATCGGCATTCTTTTACAGCGCAAGCGGAGGAGATAACGAAGTTTTTGGCAATCATATCTATATTGATCAGAAGGATCCTGATACCAATGCAGAGGCATTTGCCTTCTACATAGGCAATTCAAACGGTGGGTTGATATACAATAACACAATAATATCCAATGTTACTCCGGTATGGGTAGGGAGCTCTTACGGAAGGGCTGAAAATACTTTAATCAGAGGAAACACAATCGAGAGAACACCAGGTAAAGCAAACTCTTTCAAACCTGTCAGAATGGGATCGACTGAGCAGCCTGACTATATTGCGCTGGGAACCCGGTTCATGTCGAACGATTTTAGGGGAATCGACTTTGGGATAGATGAAACAGATCAGAAGCACAGTTACTCAGTATTCTGGACACTAAGGTTAAATCTAATGGATAAATCAGGCAGACCTTTAGGCAATTCTGAGGTAGTGATTTCCGACAGGAACGGTAAAGAAGTAGTTCGCCAAAAAACCGACAATAAAGGGTATCTGGAAGCCGAACTTGCTGAGTATATAAAAGAAGGAAATCTGATCACATACTTTTCTCCCTACAGGATAAATTCAGGCAAGAAAAAAATTGAAATTGAGTTAAGGAAAAACACAGAGACAAATTTTATTGTTAAATAAATTTTACTGGCGTTTTTTAATATTCATATTGATTAACGAATTCCTTAAAATCAAAATTAAACACAAATGAAAAAGATCACATTGGCTGCGCTTCTTATCATTACGCTCAATACTCCCGGTATTTCTCAGGAACAGGCTAATTATGATGAAGCAAGGGTTCCGGATTTCAGGCTTCCCGAACTCCTTAAAACAAAAGATGGCAGGACCGTAAGTACAGCCGACGAATGGGTCAGCATTCGAAGGCCGGAGATCGTCTCTCTTTTCGAGAATAATATGTATGGCAGAATACCCGGAAAACTCGGCATCGATTCCTGGAAAGTGTTGGAAAAAAGTGAAAATGCCCTGGGAGGCAAAGCAGTCAGAAAACAGGTACTCCTTACTTTCAGGGGGAACAAAAGGGAACTGAGTGTCAATCTCCTGATTTACCTGCCGAAAACCTCGAGAAAAGTACCGGTCTTTGTCGGGTATAATTTTGATGGGAATCAGACCGTTACTGATGATCCTGAGATATTCATAACCAGGTCGTGGGTAAGCAATGATCCCGAAGCAGGAAATATCAACAACCGTGCGACTGAAAAATCAAGGGGTACAGACAAGAGTGCCTGGCAGGTTGATAAAATAATCTCTTCAGGGTATGGGCTTGTTACGCTTCATTACGGCGATGTTGATCCGGATAAAGATGATTTTACTGATGGCATACATCCTTTGTTTTACAAGCCCGGACAGACAATGCCAGAGCCTGATGAATGGGGATCGATTACTGCATGGGCATGGGGACTGGGCCGCGTGATGGACTACCTGGAGAAGGATCCTGATATTGATGCAGGCAGGGTAGCGGTGATGGGACACTCCAGACTTGGCAAGACCTCACTGTGGGCAGGAGCTCTTGATCAGCGGTTTGCAATTGTAATTTCCAACAATTCAGGGTGCGGCGGGGCTGCTCTTTCGAGAAGGATGTTCGGAGAAACTCTTGCAGGAATGAACCAGTATTTCAAACATTGGCTCTGTGACAACTGCAGCAAATTCGACAACAATGTCAATGACCTGCCGGTCGACCAGCATATGCTTATTGCCCTGATTGCACCAAGACCGGCTTACATAGCCAGTGCAGAGGAGGACAGATGGGCGGACCCGAAGGGTGAGTACCTGGGGGGATATTATGCATCGCCTGTATACGAACTGTTCGGTAAGAAGGGTCTGACATCCCCGGAAATGCCCCCGATTAATTCTCCCGTTATGACTAGCATAGGGTATCATATCCGTAGCGGTAAGCATGCAGTTACCGAATATGACTGGGAGCAATACATCCGTTTTGCTGACATGCATTTCAAAAATAAATAATCGTTAAACCTGTCTTTTTCGGGAATACAATAATCCAGGGGGTATCTAATAATCACTTCAAATGAAAAGGATCATCTTTATTTTTGAGTTTATACTATTGATTATTCCTGCCGTTAACGGAGGAGAGGGTAAAACCATTATAATAGACTCAAAACATTACAGCAACGTTTTCGGCGAAATAAGAAATTTCAGGATATATCTTCCACCGGATTATTATGAAAAACCTGAGAAACGATACCCCGTCATATACTTCTATCATGGCTGGTCACAGCGTTATTTCGGAAGTACAACCACTGAAGGGTATGATGAAGGAGAAAGCAACAACGGCGACAATACACCCAATTATGTCGCTACCCATGATGTAATTGTTGTCAAACCTGACGGCTATAACAGGAAACCTCAGGAAGCATATTATCTCCGTCCGTATAACATATCACCGGTTGAGACATACAGGCAATTTCCGCTTTACTTTCCGGAAATTGTCAAATACATTGATGATAACTTCAGGACCATTCCCGACAGAAATCACAGGGCAATATCAGGCTTGTCAATGGGAGGATTCATGACCTGGTGGATAAGCGGCAAATACCCTCATCTGGTTTCTGCTGCAGGTAACTTTTGCGGTTCTGCCGAATTCTTTGCCGGACCAGAAACATTCCCCGTTGAATACCGTCATATTGATATGGCGAAAAATTACAAAGGGTTGAATGTCAGGCTGAACTTTGGCAACAGGGATTTCATACGCTGCTATCATCGCGATCTCAACAGGATATGGCCCCAGATAATGGACAATTATGAATTTAAGATATATGAAGCCGAACATACTACCTGCGGACTCGGGGAAATGTTTGACTTTATTATGATGACATTTAAAAATCCGCCTCCTGAACCTGAAAGGTGGAGCCATATTGATGTTTATCCCGAATTTGATGTATGGGACTACTATGTCAGTTCCGATCGCGAGCTGCCAGGTTTCACAATTCTTGAAAATGTAGACAAGAGAGGATTCAGAAGTTCAGTCAGGGAGTTCCTTCCCGATGGTGAAATTATGCCCGAAGTAAAACTCAGTATAATTACAGCACCAATATATGGAAAGAACCAGCTGTACATTATAAAAGATGTTGATCTGCAGACTTACAGCTGCACGGAAAAAACAATAAGAAGCAATGAATCAGGAAGACTTAAAATCGATCTGGATGGCGGGTTTCATGAAATAGGAATAAACAAGCCGTCAGATAAGCCCAATATCTGCTGCGGCGGGTTCGAGATCTCAAATCTCCCCTGGATTGTTGCCGGGAAGGAGGTAATGATAAAGTTGCGGCTCATTAATAAGGGAGTTGCTACAGCCTCAAATGTTCAGGCAGTATTGTCACCTTTTAAAGAAGATACAAAGGTCATTAAAAGTTCTGATTCTTTCGGGAGCCTCGGTGCCGGTGAAAGCAAATCAGGAACCAGCTATGTGTCTTTTTCGGTAATTCCCGACACAACAGAAATGGTAAGAATTAACTTAACAATCAAAGACGGGAATAAAAATGTATGGACAGACCATATTGAAATCCCTGTAAGAAGAGATCCTCCCGAAATTGAGAAATTTGAGATTGCCGACGGCAGGTTGTTCAATGTGGCAGCAGCCGGAATCGATACCGCTGCATTGTTCCTTGGCAGGGGCAATGGAGACGGAATCGCAAATCCCGGAGAATCAATTGTTATTCTTGTAAAAGACCAGGGGCTATACAGACGTACGGAATTATTTACGACCGATCCTGTAATAAATCCGGGCGGGGTAAATAACAGGCTTGATGACAACTGGTCAAACTATGATCATGTAGGAGGTTCGGCAAAATACTCAGTTCCTTTGATTTCATCGGAATGCCCTGATAATCATAAAATAGAGTTTCTTGCTTCGTACTGGCTCCCCTCCTACCCGGATCATTTAATAAAGTATGGAAGGATTTCTCTCCATGTTTCGGGGAAAGACAATACGCCACCGGAAATAAGATGGACTAAAGTCACAGGAAATAACTGTGTGCAGGTAAAAGTAAGGGACGGCTCAGATATCAGATCGGTTAAAGTACATTTTGTTTCGGCAGATGATCCGCAAAGGACATTTGATATTGTCCTTAATGATGAAGGGATTAATGGAGACAGGATAAAGAATGACAGGCTGTTCAGCGGCATGGCTCCGAAGCAGAAATTCGGATTGTTCAGGATGGATGTTGAAGCAATTGATTCAGCCGGGAACAGGACTTTCAAAAACTTTGAAAGGATTGATTTCTTTCATTGAGATAAATAAATATGCCCCGGAAACCTTGAGCGAAGTATTGAAGCGACTTTCAAAGGTTTCATCTGTCAGGGGAAGCAGTGCGAAAGATCTGATTCAGATAAACCCCGAAATTGTTCCCGGCTTTAAAGTGACACCACTCCGAGACAAACAAATCCATGGTTATCAATTAGTTTTTCATTTACTCCTGTCTGTATAACCCGGGGTTCTTTATTAACCATATCGACAAGTTTAAAACCAAGTTTGTAACGGCCTTTCGGGGTGCCCGGGGGTATATTGAAAACATATTTCTCATTCTGTTTTTTTCCAGGCAACCAAGAGATGTTACCTGAATTCTCAATAAAAAGATCAAATGGACTTCCCGATTTTTCAGGTTCAAATCTTAAGATAAGGATAAAATTCCTGTAAGCCGGAGCAACACCTTTGTTCAGCCATTCTATCGAAAATGTATTTTCGCCTTTTTTCAGTTTTTCAGGTATCATGGCTTTGACAGGAAAGTACCAGTATCCGCAGCGGTTGGCAAGCTCTCTGGTAAGGTCAGGGTTGTCAGCCAGCCATTCTTCAAGATACCCGTGATAACCTATATAAGTGGCATGCATAATTTTCAGCGCTCCCCTTAAAGTCTCGGCCCCGCTAACATTATATTTTGGAATTTCTGTCTCACCGTTTTTCCCAAGCCAGTTACCATCTTTTTTAACTGATCCGTAGTGTTGCATTTCAAGTACTATTGGTTTTTTAAGATAAAGCGGATCATACAGGCAGGGATCGCTGATGGTCCATTGGTAATTTCCCGCTGAATCTTTAAGGCAATGTTGCATATACCAGTCGACAAGAGGGCTGTCGTCGCGAAGACTTATACCGTTATCTGTTACATACTGATACAATTTTCTGATTTCACTTTCCGGTCTTCCTTCAGAAATCATATCATCATTTGCCACAATCTGGATTTTTCTATAGTTCTTCAGGAATATATCAATATTGGCTTTCACCTCCGACACGGTCGGTGTGATCTTAGTTGAGAAAGAGGTATGGCCTTCACCCCAGTCCCCGATACTGCCAATATCAACGTAGCTCACCCATGACTTATCACCATAACGTGCAGCAAACGCTTTATGAAAGTTATCAAGCTTTTCAAGATAAACAGGATCATCCCACTTTGGTACCCAGAACCTGATACTTCCGTTATCAACAACTGTTCCCTCAGCTCCGGCCTTTCTGACCCAGCCTGGTGTTGCATAATGAACTCCGTCGGTAAGCTCACCAAAATTATCAGGATAAGAACCTGTTTCACTGCATGATATCCTGAAAGATATTTTATACCCTCTCGGCACATATTTTGCAACAACCCGATCGATATCTGTCCAGTCAAATTTTCCTTCCTCGGGTTCAAGATAACTCCATGCTAACCGCAGGTATAGATGGTCCATCCCCGGGAAAGCAAGAAAAAGATCGTCATCCTTAATGGCGTACTTTTTAATCCCGTTATCAAGTAAATGATGATACCATCCTTTGTACGGATTTTTAAGAACACGGACAGAATCCCAGTCGGGAATAAAATCAATCGTTTTGAATTGAGAAAAAACTATGCTGCTCATGGAAAGCAGGCAGCAGGAAAGAATGAGAAAATACTTGAATCTGTTTTGCATTATCATTTTGTATTTCAGGTATTCTTGGCATCATTATTTCATTCTCACCAAGGAGCAGAAAATGATTCAATCAAAGATATCAACAAATTTTATCATTATCTCGGAAAATGATCATATCTTTAAATCTATTATTATATCCTTTCAAATATAGAAATGGAATTATTATAAAAGCTTACGTATTTAACTCTTACAGTTTTCATTTCAATATCAGTAATACAAAAAATATAGAAAATGAATATTTATTTTATAGCTGGTAAAGAAACCAGGAAAGTAAAAAGTACAAAAAGTATTAAAATGATAAACAGGGAAATAAGTATAACCAGATCCACCCTGCTGCATTCATTGATTATCCTGACAATTATTATGCTGTGCAGCTGTTCCGGGAATTCAAAAGATCTCTCCATAACAAAAGGAGGGGATATATGGTTTCGTAATAAAGAAATCTCCCTGAAGATAGATAAGAACATGTATTGCAGTGTATATTATTTAAATACTGACATACCCATGAATTTTATCGGACCCGATCCGGATTTGTCAAAACCAAGTCATTATCTGGTTGTTCAAGGAGAGGAGGTAAAGGACTTTGCTGTGGATTATGTTAATATTGAAAATGAAGTTATTGAAACGGAATCAGGTAAAGGGAAAAGACTGGTCATTAAAGGTATTGCTGATAAGAAAGGTGAATACAGAATTGAAAAAAAACTTTGGATTGAATATTATGATAAATACCCCGGGGTTGCAATCACAAAAGCGTTTTACAGGAATATTGGAGAAACTCCAATATTTATCGAAAAAGATTATTCCTGCTGCTTCAGGATGGATGCCTCTCTTATGAATAAAGGAAATAAACCGTATGACTTCTGGTCATTCCAGGGTTCATCCCTGAACTGGGGAATTGATTATATTATCAGAATTACTGAAGGATTCAGACAGGATAATTATATGGGTGTTCAACCGGTTACAAAAACCGGAGGCGGAGTTCCGATGGTTGACCTCTGGACCCGTGAGGCGGGCATGGCAATAACTCATCTCGAAAGCAAACCACGGTTGGTCTCGTTTCCTGTCGAAACAGGGTCTGATAACAGGGTGACTGTTTCGATCCTCAATGATTCAGGTGCTACTCTTAATCAGGGAGAATCTTATGAAACCTTTTATACTGCCATAATACCTCATATGCTGGATTTTTACAATCCATTAAAAACATATTCTGATCTGATGGCTGATAAAGGACTTAAAAGGAATGAGCCTTCAGACGAAGCATATGAAGCAATATGGTGCGGATGGGGTTATCTTACCGATTTTACACTGGATGAGATTTACGGAACTCTTCCAAAATTGAAGGAACTTGGAATTAAATGGGTGGTTATTGACGATCGCTGGTGGGACAGATATGGTGACTGGAATCCAAGAAAATATACTTTCCCCGGAGGTGAAAAACAGGTAAGGGAATTTGTTGACTCACTTCACCGTCAGGGATTCATGATCCAGATATGGTGGGCCCCTACCCCTGTCCAGCCGGAAAACATGATTTCATGGGGAGGTTCGGTTGATCCTGGAATGGCTGAGATAGCAAAAAAACATCCCGACTGGCTGATCATGGATAAGGACGGGTCCTACCCCCGCGACTGCAGGGATATGTACCAGTTCTGCCCCGGTGTGCCAGAAGTGCGGGATTATATGGCACAACTCACTGAACGATTTCTAAGGAACTGGGGCTTTGACGGTCATAAACTTGATGCGTACTATGTTGTTCCTCCATGCTATAACCCTAAACACAATCATAAAGATCCCGCGGAATCGTATGAAAAACTTCCTCTTATGCTTAAAGCCATCTATGAGACATCAAAATCCATTAAACCTTATTCAGTTACAGAAATCTGCAACTGCGGAACTACTCAGGATTTTTTTCAGTCTATATATTCCGATCAGCCTGTGAATTCAGATCCCACAAGCACCAGGCAGTCACGACAGAGGGTGAAAGTTCTGAAAGCACTGTGGGGACCCTCCTCACCGGTATTCACTGATCATGTTGAGCATATCAGACCATGGGTCGACATGAATGATAAAAGCGATACAGCAACTCTCGGACAGGATTTTGCCTCTTCCATGGGTCCGGGAGGTGTGATAGGAACTAAATTTACCTGGCCCGGGGGGCCCGAAAATGTAAGATTGACCAGTGAAAAAGAACTTCACTGGAAAAAATGGTTTGATCTCTATAACAGAAAAATGTTAAGCAAAGGGGACTACATTAATTTGTATGATGTGATATATGATAAACCGGAGACTCATCTTATTAGTAAGGGTGATACATTATACTATGCATTCTATGCAGATGAGTGGAAAGGAGATATTGAACTCAGGGGGTTAAAGAACAGAAAATACAATGTAGTTGATTATGAGAATAATCTGGATCTGGGTGTTTTCAAAGGGCCGAAAGTAAACATTACCGCTTCGTTTAAAGGACATCTGCTTATTGAATGCGTACCTTCAGAATAAAAAGAAAGAAGAGATATCTGTTATTGACCATCCATAATTCCTGAAGAGTACACAACTTTTCCGCCTGTAATTGTAAGTAAAGATACGATGTTCCTGATCTGGTAGGCAGGACACGTAAGTATATCGTCTGAAATCACTGCAAGGTCAGCAAATTTACCCGGTTCCAAAGATCCTTTCAGATCTTCTTCGAAAGAGGCAAAGGCGTTGTTAATAGTATACATTTTCAGGGCTTCTTCTCTGGTGACAACCTCCTCCGGAAAAATTTCAGAACCTTTTTCAGTTGTCCGGGTTATCATTGTCCACATTCCGAGAAACGGATTATAAGGATTAACAGAGGTGTTGGCATCCCATTTGACCATATGGTCAGATCCTCCGTTTACCATAATACCCGCATCAACCATTGAGCGGTAAGGATGGAAACTCCTGATCCGGTCTGCCCCAAGTATAGTTTTCATTGCATCAGCATCCTTATAAAACCACGCGGCCTGCATATCTGCGTATATTCCCATTTTGTACATTCTTTTCATGGCGTTTTCATCAAAAAAGTTGCCGTGAATTATTGAAAATCGTTTTCCCTTCAACGGAATTGTTTTATTAACCTCCTCATAAGCATCGAGAAGCATATTAACTGCTCCGTCACCGGTACAATGTGCCGTAAATTTCCAGTTATTCTCCGCGGCAATCCTTACAGATGATAATACTTTATCATATGAGTATCTTAATACACCATGGAAATCAGGTTCTTCTATCCCGAAAATTTCTGCGGCCTTCTCTCCCCATGGTTCGGTGAGATAAGCCGTTCCGGTCAGTATTCCCCCGTCAATAAATATCTTCAGGGCTCCGATCTTAACCCATTCATCACCTGAACCTGTAGTTAATCTGAATCGCTGTATGGAATCCAGAAGTTTATTCAGTGATTCTTCCTGGCCGGGGTTCAGGAGAATATTCTGGAAGACGCGTGCCGTAAGCCTGCCTTTTTCATGCAGGTTACGATACATTTCATAATTCCTGAAGTCGCCTTCACCAGAGCAGACTCCCGTGATTCCATAGCTGTTATACCGCTTCAGCATTGATTCAACTGCATCCAGCATTTTTTCGTCAGAAACAGTTTCCTCTGGTGGAAGTCTGAGAAGTTTGAATGCAGAGGCTCTTATAAATCCGGTCAGACTACCTGTAAGCTTGTCATGAATTATTCCAGGATGAACAGTTTTTTCACTGATACCCGAAACTTTCATTGCTGCCGAATTTATCATACCCCCGAATGAACCATTCAGAAACACCGGATTTTGCGGGGCTGCTTCGTCGAGTTCTTCAAGTGTAGGCGGACGCAATTCCTCCAGACGGGTATAAAAAAATCTTGGATGAATGATCCATTCACCATCCTTTTTCCCATCAGCCTGACTTCGGATCCAGGTTAACAACTCTCCTACGGTATGCAGATCAGGTATTTCGCCATGCAGTTCACTAAGCGCCGCAGATTCAGGATGCAGATGTGCATCAATCAATCCCGGTATGACAGTTTTACCCTTCAGGTCAATAACTTTTGTTTCCTTTCCAGACAACCTCAGGATCTCCATGGTTGATCCCACTTCAGCTATTCTGTCTCCTTTAACAGCAACAGCTTCTGCAATTGAGAAATTCTTGTCGACCGTAATGATTTTTCCATTAATAAGCAGCATATCAGGAGAAATATTGGGATTGCATCCAGCAACAGAAAGAAAGTACAAAAATAAGATTAAAGTTTTAAAGTAAACCTTGGTTCTCATGAAGTTGATACTTTGTTGTAATCCATAGCCAGTCACCTGCAGCCTGTCGTCCGAAGCCCGTTGCCTGAAGTCAGAAGCCCGTCACCTTCCTGATTGCCGGTCACTTAATAACCGGAAGTACAATGCATGAAGGATATTGTTTATTATGAAAGACTGTCTGCTCAGCTTTGATCCATTTTGTATCAGTGGCAAAATAGTCACCCGTATTAAGGTTCCTGTCAAATCTGGGAAAATTGCTGCTGGAAATCTCAACCCTTATTTTATGACCCTTTTTGAACACATTGCTTGTCGCCCACAAGTCAATATTGTACTTATATACCTTCCCGAGTTCAATATTTGTCGGAGGAAGAGACGGATTCCTGTGGTCGGCTCTGATGATACCCTCGCAGATTCTTATTGCCCTGCCATCGGGATAAACATCAACAAGCTTTGCTGTAAAATCAGTGTTTTTTGCAGAACTTGAAGCATAAACAATTGCATTTACAGGACCTGTAACTTCAATATCAGATTTTAAAGGAGGGGTGGAATAAACCAGGACATCCTGTCGCTTCTCAATCTCTGTCTGGTCGTATGGACCCATGCTTCCAATAGTCCTTACAGGGTCAGAAGGATCATAAACGTATCTGTCGGGATTTTTATCGTCCGGAGGATTAATATCAAGGGTTCCATCCCCGTCAAGGGTGTTGGCTCTCCCCCCGCTGTGAAAATAGAAATTCTGGTAAACGGTTCTGGCAAGCGGCCACTCATTTTCAAACCTCCATTTATTGGCGCCCATGACAAAGATCTTTACAGGAGGTTCTTCATCCATTCCATTTTCAATTCCTTTCAACTGATTATCAAACCATCTGAGCATCAATGGATTTTCATCCATTTCAGCTGATTCGCCGAAATCCAGTTCTCCCACTTTGCGCTGGCCAGTATTATGTACCCAGGGTCCTATCATAAGTTTTTGTTTTTTCCTTACTTCGGGATCGATATCCGGACCGGTCATTTTCAGATAGTTATCGATCGTTCCTTTCAAAAGGATATCATACCATCCTCCTGTTGAAAATACTGATGCCTTTATTTTTGAATAGCCATCGCCAACGCTTGTACGGTTCCAGTATGAATCATGTTCGGGATGCATCAGCCAGTCGCGGAGGAAAGGTATCTTCCATCCAAGCTGTTTGTCCTGATCTATTAAAGGAAGGCTCATCAGAATCTTATCTGTATTTTTTGCAAGTGAATCGGGGTTTAAATTATATGGTGAAGTCATCTCCCAGCTCCACAATCCGAACAATTCAAGCCGGAAGGCTCCGTTCTGGTACATAACGTCATGAAGATCCGAAAAGGTAACCACGGGAAACATAGTAACAAGGTATTGACTCTGTAAAGGAGCGGGCATCCATTGGGTAAATCCGACATAAGATCCGCCGAATGTACCTATTTTCCCGTTGCACCATATCTGGGCTCCTATCCATTGCTGGGTGTCATAACCATCTTCCGCTTCCGGTTGCATGGCATCAAATACACCTTCCGATTCGTATCTGCCACGTGTATCCTGTAATACAACAACATAACCGCGGCTGACAGCATAGGCTGCCAATTTGTTCCCTTTACCACCGTTCCCGTATGGCGACCGCATAAGGAGAACGGGGTATCTTCCCGGCACATCTGGTCTGTAAATATTCGTCGACAGCAGAACTCCATCGCGCATCGGAACTCTGACATCCAATTCTTCAATTACATTATATTCTGTTTCTGAAAGAGGTATAGTCTGACAGAAAGATGGCAGACTAAAAAGTAAAGCCAGAAAAAAAGTAATTTCGCCTATTATTAATCTGTTTTTCACAATTTCTGCATTTGATGGATTATAGTATTATTTGCTTTTAATCAGTATTTTATGTTCCGGCCCGGTTACACCTGCCAGGTTGACTGTTCGGAATGTCAGATCATATTCTTTTTTTGTGAGTTTCATACTGAGTTTATTCCCTATTGCTTTCCATTCTCCGGAAGGGGATTCCTTCATCTGGTATTCCTTAAGGTTTGGTGTTTGTGAATCAAGTTCTATTTCAGCATTATTTCCTTCAATGGATACTTTTGAAGAGATGGTATTAGGCGTCCAGTATATTGCGTCTTTATCCTGAACCAGTTTCATAAATTCTGGTTTGGAGAATGCCCAGTGCTGATGTCCATCCCATATCCAGGTATTATTCTTAAAAAAATCATCTTCATACATAATCAGTAATTCCTGGTGGTTGGGCCATACTGTGAATATATTGTTGTTTCCATGCCATTCAATCCATGTGTATGTCTGGGCACTTCTCTCCTTGCTTGTTCCGGTTTCCGGATCAATATCGACAGGTGTGCGCTCCGGCCCTTTCACCTTTAAGATGTCTGCAGCCTTGTTTTTCAGATATTCTTCACGTATTTCCAGTGCTGATAAGGGGATACCGTTTTTTTCAAAATGAGTGTCGTATTTATTATCTGAGAGAAACCATTTATTGTAAGAGTTCAGCCAGATTTCATTGATACCATGATGGCCATCGGGACCTCCTTTTACACCGGGGCCGGCCCCCATGGTCCTGGTTACATATCCATAAGCGTTCATCACAGCATTCTGAACCGTCATGAAATGACCGCAGTGATATCCCTGGCCTTTGAGAGCGTTATCCAGAATTTCCTCAGCGTATCCGTCGCCGGGATAAGGATCACCGAAATCATCAATTTTAATTACTGATTTAATCCAGTGCCTTAAGAGGAGTATTCTTTTGAATTCATCTGTTTCACCATGGAATATTGTATCCAGCTGATATTTATCCCTCAGGTGATTAAATTTGGGGGAATTCAGATCTTCATAACCCTGAAAAACCAGATTCGGTTTCAGAACAGGATTATCAACATCAACCTGATAATATACCTTCTTCCCGCAAGAGGAAAAGAGAATCAGAATCAAAATAATCAAACTTTTTGCTTTCATTACCTTATTTTTATTAATTTTATAAAAGTATATAAATAATTAATCTTATCAAAACCTTGTGACATTATAGATTAATAATCTAATTTTCGTAAACTCCAACAACCAAACCATCTGAATAATGAGAATCAAAATCTTTTACAAGTATTTAATGACAGCTATGCTCATGGCTGTAGCTTTGTGCCTCCTGAATGGTCAGAATCCTGCCAATTATACTGTTATCAAACCCCGGGTAATAGATGACGTACTTACAAATCCGGGTATCGGGTTCATGACTTTTCAGAGATTCAACGGAGATGATCTGAATCCGGGAAGCGGCTGGACAGAAGGATTTCCTGTAGAATGGCAGGAGTTTGACGGTGATCTCACAAACAAGGATCATCCTGCCACCACCATAGCATACTGGAGGGTTTACTGGAAGTTCATGGAACCTGAAATGCATGTTTACCGATGGGACATGCTCGACAAGGTACTTGAGACGGCTGCCCAGAGAGGGCAGACCCTGCTTTTAAGAATAGCGCCGTACGGGACCGGTGATGAACGGGACGTTCCGGCATGGTACCGCAAAATGGTGGGACCCAATAAAAACTGGAAGTATAACAATGAAGTGAACAAATGGATGGTAGATCCTGAAGACCCAAGGTACAGTGAGTATTTTGGAGGGTTTATCAGGGAGCTGGGAAAAAGGTATGACGGGCATCCAGATCTTGAAGCGGTCGATTTGTCAATTGTAGGAGCCTGGGGTGAAGGAGCAGGTTCAGAATTGCTGACCCGGCAGACCCGGGAAGCCCTTGTGGATGCATATACTGACTCATTCAGGAAGACTCCCCTGATAGCTCTTATGATGGACAGGGAAACAAATATGTATGCCAATTCCCAGAGACCCGTGGGGTGGAGAGTCGACTGCATCGGCGATCTTGGATTCTGGGCCAAGGATCAGAACGGGTGGACCCATATGTATGATTTCTATCCGATAGAAATTATCAGGTACAATCTTCAGGAAGACTGGAAAAGGTCACCTTTGAGCTTTGAAATTTGCGGAACTTTCCTGAACTGGCGCGATACACAAAAATATACAAGGGAACAGGTAAAATACATTTTCGATGAATCTCTTAAATGGCATATATCTTCATTCAATGCAAAATCCTCACCCGTTCCCGAAGAATGGAAAGACCTGGTCGATGACTGGCTCAGAAAAATGGGCTACAGATTTGCACTGAGAAGGTTCAAGTATCCGTCTGAGGTAAAACAGAACGGGAAAATGGACTTTGAATCATGGTGGGAAAACAGGGGTGTGGCACCATGTTACAGGCAATTCATCCTTGCCATACGCTTAAAGTCTGAAAGAGGTGAATCCCTTCATATTACTGATGTTGATATAAGAAGCTGGCTCCCTGGTGACAATGTGTATGACGACGCCATATTCATACCTTCAGATCTGCCTGCAGGAGAATACAACGTTCAAATTGCACTGGTCGATAAGCTTAAACACCAGCCACGGATAAAACTCGCTATTGAAGGATTGCTCAATGATGGATGGTATCAGATAGGGAAGATAAATGTAACATCGAAATAATCAAGTCTTATTATTTCCAAACTATGAACATTTTAAAATTCTTAATTTATAATATTAATTAATTATATACCCTGCTGATTTGATTTCATTTTAATTTTCTCTCTTATTTTTTAACTTTTTTTTATCTTTTTATTTCATAAATTAATTTTTTGAATATATTTGTGAAATCAAACAAGGTATTAAAAGATTTTATACAATATTTAATAACGTTACGCAACTTAATGGTAATATAAAGCCGATGAAACATTAATTACATGGCAAAATCTGATCTATTCAAATCTCTATTTTTTAACACTAAAACTACCAGTTATGAGTAAAAAATTGTGGCTGTTTTTTACAATTTTTATGTTAGCGTGCGTTGCTGTGATAGCCCAGGAACGTACTATCTCTGGCAGAATTACCTCTGCTGATGATGGGTCACCATTACCGGGGGTAAATGTCAGGGTACAGGGAACCACCAATGTCGGGACAATTTCCGACGCACAGGGACAATATACGATAAGAGTCCCTTCAGGGTACAACACCCTTGAATTTTCATTCGTGGGAATGAAAACACAAACTGCTGTAATAGGAGTATCGAACATCATCAATGTAGCATTGGAAATTTCATCAGAGATGCTGGAAGAAGTTGTTGTGACAGCACTCGGAATACAAAGGCAGGTTAAAGCCGTGGGATATGCTCAGCAGGAACTGAAGACAGACCAGCTCACTGCCGCGAGGGAACTGAACCTCACGAATTTCCTAACGGCAAAGGTTGCCGGAGTAAGGGTTGCCAAAACTTCATCGGGTACAGGAGGATCGTCGTCAATAACAATCCGGGGTGCTAAATCACTCCTGGGGAACAATCAGCCTCTTTTCGTTCTCGACGGTGTTCCTATAACAAATATCGGCCATACTTCGGGAGGTGTTTGGGATGACATAGACCTTGGAGACGGTATGGGGGATCTTAATCCCGAGGATATCGAATCAATGCAGGTTCTTAAAGGTCCTAATGCTTCCGCCCTTTATGGAGCCAGGGGAAGTAACGGAGTCATTCTCATTACTACAAAATCAGGCAGGCAAAAGAAGGGCATCGGCGTCGAATTTAATACAAACTTCACTCTTGAAACCGTAAATTTAGTTCCGACCTTCCAGAACTATTATGCTACAGGTTATGAGGAAACAAATTTGTACGGAAGTTTTGTTGAGATTCCACCGGGAAGTGGTAAGCTATATGAAACAATGGATACATGGCACGGTGATAACTGGGGGCCCCCTCTCGACGGGAGAAGAGTCATTGTGGATCCATTCTGTTATCCTGAGGAAATGTTTACCAGGACTCTTACCCTTTTACCTCAGCCTATAGACAATGTAAGAAATTTCTATGACAACGGGATGAATATTTACAACACTATTGCCATTTCCGGTTCAGGAGAAAAAACTTCAGCAAGGTTATCAATAGGCCATACGGCAAACAAGGGGATAATACCGAATTCGAGATTAAACAAGCAGACCATTGTGCTTAATGTAAATTCAAAGGTTACTGATTTCCTGTCTTTTGACGGAAAAATAAACTATATCCGCGATGAGGGCAATAACAGGCCCATGCTCGGTATTGCATACCAGGGAGGAAATGTATCAAGGGTTTTTGCAGCAATGGGCAGATATGTTCCATTGCCATGGCTTAAAGAATATTACGAAAAAACAAAAACACCCGGAAGCTGGCCAGGAGTATCATATAATCCATATTATATCGTGAATGAGCTTAAGAGCAATGATGTACAGGACAGGATAATTGGGCAGATATCTTCAACACTTAAGTTCAACGACTGGCTGAGCCTTATGGGCAGGGCAGGAACTGATTACTATACTCAAAAAGTTAAAAGGACCTGGCCGGTCGGCGCAAAAAGAAGTGAAAACTACCTTGGAAGGGTATATAATGAGATCAATATCGTAAAAGACCTTAATGCTGATGTCATACTTACTGCCACAAGGGAGCTCTCGAGCCACTTTTCGGCAAATGCATCTGTTGGAAGTAGCATACTCTATCAGCAAAGAGACAATCAGGTGATTGACGGAAGGAATTTCAAGGCTAAAGGTGTTTATGACATAAGCAATTGCAAAGATATCCGTCCAAGCACATACCTCTCAAGGAAGGAAATGCAGTCGGTGTTCTTTACAGGTCAGCTTGCTTACAACAACTATCTCTTCCTGGATGTTACAGGCCGTAACGACTGGTCATCAGCTCTTGGCAAGGATAATTATTCATTTTTTTACCCCTCAGTGAGCACGAGCTTTGTTTTTACCGATGCTTTCAAATCCCTTTCCAATAAAGTACTTACTTTTGGTAAGATCAGGGCATCATGGGCTCAGGTAGGTAATGATTCTGATCCTTATCTGACAATGAATGGTTATGCATCAACCACAACAACATATGCAGGACGTGGACTTTCCTGGATGAATAACACAATACCGCTCTTCAATTTGAAGAATGAGCTCACCGAATCGTGGGAACTGGGTACCAACCTGAGATTATTCGACAACAGGATCGATCTTGACTTTACATATTATAATGGTAAAACCACAAACCAGATCCTTCCTGTAAACATTTCCAATTCAAGCGGTTACACAACGGTCGTAATAAACGCCGGCGAGATGCAGAACAAGGGTATTGAGATTGCACTCAACCTGAATCCAGTAAGAACTCTAAGTGGCTTTTCCTGGGATATTAGTACTAACTTCTCAAGGAACTGGTCGAAGGTTGTAGATCTGGCTCCCGGTATCGAATCACTTGTCGTAGCAGACGGTGTTGCGGGAACAATCGAAGCCAGACCAGGACAACCCTATGGCAACATTGTAGGTTATGCCTATCAGAGAGCACCCGATGGCCAGCGTATCGTTTCCGATGGCTATTATATCCCAACCTCTACCCAGCAAGTACTTGGAAACATAACTCCCGACTGGATAGCAGGAGTGAATAATACCTTCTCCTTTAAAGGCTTGTCACTTAATATACTTCTTGATTTTGTGCAGGGTAATGAAATAACATCAGAAACAAAATACAGGTGCGAAGCCAGTGGAAACGGTAAATGGACCGTGGAAGGCAGAAGACTAAGGGATAAAGATGATCAGGGAAACCAGCTGCCTCTTGTGGGTGTGCTGGATGGTGTTGTGGCAATTGATGACGGCAGCGGAAATATAAGATATGAGAAAAATACCAAAGCTGTTGATGGCCAGACTTACTGGGCTATGCGTGCATGGGGAGATATTAGCGAAGAGTTTGTTATGGATGGCAGTTACATAAGCCTCAGAGAGGTGATGCTTTCCTACACTTTCAATCCAAAAACTTTAGCCAAAACTCCTTTCGCAGGAATAACGATAAGTGCTCTTGGTCGCAACTTATTATATCTTGAAGAGCATATGATGGGTATGGGGGTTTCACCCGAATCGGCACCTAATACATCAGCTGGCTGGTCAGGAACAGAAGTATTCTCAATCCCTACAACGCGTACATGGGGACTTAATGTTAAATTTTCATTCTAGTCAAGTTATTAACCGAAAAAAATGAGAAAGATGAAAAAGATATTAAATGTATTACTGGTTTTCTTATTTGCATTAGGTATAATATTGACTTATGCATGTACGAAAAATTTTGAGGACCTGAATACTGATCCCAGAATTGTAACCGCCGAACTAATAGACCCCGGATTAATACTTACATATGCTGAGTGGAGAAGCGTGGTTGACAACGCTTCCTATGGCAACGGTACTTATGGATGCTTCTGTGGAATGGATAAAAGGGACGATGATGCTCCCTTCCTCGAGACTGACTCCCCGGGAGAATGGAATTTTGAATATGAGGTTGTTTTAAACAATCTTTCAAACATTATTCACCTTATAGATGGGAAAGAGAATGCAAGCGATCTGGTAAACAAAAAGGCTATAGCCAGAATTCTTAAAGCATGGTCCTTTTCAAAGCTTACCGATACATATGGAGATGTTCCATACTCAGAATCATGTCTTCCGCAGGATCAGGCAGTTTATGGACCAAAATACGACACCCAGGAGAGCATTTACAAGGATTTGCTGAAAGAGCTCAAGGAAGCAGCTGCTCAACTTGATCCCGATAAGCAGAGCTATGGCTCAGCGGATCTGATTTACGGTGGCAATGTTAATAAGTGGAAAAAACTGGCAAATTCATTAAGACTTAGACTGGCTCTGCGGGTAAGGTATGCAGATCCGGCTCTTGCACAAGCAAACCTTGCAGATCTTAACGAAGCCGGATTAATAACATCAGTGAGTGAGGATGCATATATACTCAATAATACTGATTATCCCGACCACCTCAATCCAAGGTTTTACAGGATCGTGAATTATTCTACAATCCAGGAGAGTGTTGTTACACATATGGTAATGATCAACATTTTACTCAATGACGGGATAAATCTTGACCCAAGGATTAAGATCTATGCTGATACAGTAAAAGCACCATGGAAAGGCGGATTATCACCAAACGGATATCCCTCAGAAGATTGGGATTATCGTGGATCGCCAACACTGGGAATGGTGCCGGTCGAATACAAATATCCCTGGGGTGCCAACACAGTATCTGAAATTGCTGATTTCTGGAGAGTACCTGTTGTGGCGCCTGCAATTATGAGAAGTTCAGAGGTATATTTTGCCCTTGCCGAAGCCAAGCTTGCCGGATTACTTCCTGGTTCTTTTACAGGTACTGCCGAGCAGTATTATCAGAAAGGAATAGATCAGTCAATCGAATGGTATAAGTGGTTCTATAATCTTACAGCTCCACAGATACCCGACCTGATGCTGAAATATGTCCATAATCCTGCATATGCTCCCGGTGCAGCCTGGACCCAGGCCGATGTCGACAAGTATCTGAACCATAAGAGAATCAAAGATGATGAGGTAGCTGCTTTCAAGAGCACTGCAATGTATACTCTTACAGGCTCCGCTGATGAACAGCTCGAAAAGATAATCAACCAGAAGATCGTTGCTCTCTACCCCGATGAATTCCAGGGATGGTGCGAGTATCGGAGAACCGGTTATCCGAAAGTACCAATCGGTCCCGACCAGGCAGCTCTCGCAGGAGTAGTGCCGAGAAGAGAACCCTGGCCCACTTCCGAAGAAACAATCAACAGCGCCAGCTTTAATGAAGCATTGGCAAGATACGGTGGTAAGGACAGCAGGCTCACTAAGTTCTGGTGGGACAAGAACCCTGATGCTCCTCATATCTATGTCTGGACGGCTCCTTCCATGCCAACAGCATGGCAGTAGCACAAGGTAGGTTTTAGGTTTCATAGTTGAAGAAAGCTCACGGGGTTTATCCCTGTGAGCTTTTTAAATTATTAAAAAGCATAATCATGTACTTTAAACAGATTGTTCTATGGTTTCTTGCTGCCTCTGCCATATGTGCATGTACCAGAACTGACTCTGAACATTACCCGGTCAGCAATAAATTGAACAAAACTGTTATACTTGATGATTTTGAAGGTAAAAATGGTAAAGTAAAATGGGATGGAACAATATTAATATCGAATCAGTTTCCATCGCATGGCAAAAAGTGCTGCAAAATCACATCAGAGAGAAATCAACCCCTATGGCTCGAGTCAGTCAATATTCCAGGCGACTGGAAAACTTTTAAATATCTCAGATTCGATGTTTACAATCCGTCCGACCGGCTCTTCTTCGGCACCATTCAGATCTTCGATGAGTATGGTACCGATGAACAGGCTGAATTTCATGGACAGAGCTACAACGGTGAAAAACTTTTCCTGAATACAGGATGGACACATTTTGATATCCTGCTGCAGAAAGCAATGGTTGAAGAAGGGAACAGGCCACTGGCACTTGATAGAATACGCAAGCTGCGTTTTACATTCGGAGTAACAGACACATCACTATTCATTGATAATATCCGGCTTGTATCTGGCACGGAATCGTCCAGAACAATGTCAGAAGTTGATCCTGCCGATTGCATTGTGCTGATAGATAACCGCGATGTTTACCCTTCTCTTGCCGGACCGGCTGAAAAAATAAGGACAAGCAGGGATGTGTTGCTTTTAAGAGAGAAAGCTTCAGCTGCTGTTGAAAGGTTAAAAAATGAGGTGCGTTTTGCTGAGATGCAGGGTTTTCAGACACTCTATCAGCGCATTCCTCTTATTACTGCAGATGTCGGGATGGGCATCAGAAGCAAGCTGGTATGGTTTCAAAACGAAAAGGAGGAAAAAAAGATCCTTGATTATGTTATCTCTTCCTGTGATAATGCTTCTGAAGAAATTTCAGCCCTTCTTTCTTCTAGCCAAACCTCTGCAGCAGCTTCACTTGAACCCGAAAATGAAACTACTTCATTTTCATTTCACGTTCCACCCTATCCTCTCTTTAAAGAACTTAAACCCGATAATGGTTTTTACCGTGACAAATCAGGAAAACCTGTGATGATATTTTCAATGCTTCAGATCAATGAAGGTCCCCTTCTTGATTATTTTGCCCCCTTCAACCACAGGCTTGAGAGTTATACCGTTGGAGGCGGATCGAGATATAATATTGAAAGTAGCCCTGTATATGAGGCATTTCATACTTATAAGGGAACTAAAAGAGTGGGATGGGATGGTTGGTGCGGACATCTGATCAAAGACAGGTGGGCTATGGGGGGAAAAAAGGAAGATGTTGTGATATGCCTCGAAAGCCCCCACATAAAGGATGCTGTCCTCAAATATATGAAAATGCATTCCGGAGAATGGAAAAACAACCCCAGCCTGCTCTACAATATAATGGCTTATGAACTTCAGTATATATGCTTCTGTGATAAGAGCCAGCAGATGTTCAGGGAATGGCTGGACAAAAAATACAGATCGGTAAAGGAACTAAACCTGTTCTGGAATACATCCTATGGCTCGTTCTCAGAAGTAGTAGCGCCTGAAACACGGAATGCCAGACCGCTGGATGATGTTAACCGTGCAGCATGGTACGACTGGGCTGATTTCAACACACGACGTTTTACCGATTACCTGAAATGGGTAAAAAAAGAAATGCAAAAGATAGATGCGGAAGTGCCGATCTGCGCAGGCGGTACCTCGTCGATGCTCAGCTCGTCGAACAGCGTCACCGGGATTGATGAGGAAATGATAATCAATGAAGTTGATGATGTTATCCTGAATGAATCAGGGGGATCGCCCATCTTTTCAGATCTCCTCCTTTCACTGAGTTCATCAAAAAAAGTAATGGTTGAACCGGAGATGGGCGGAGACACTCATAATCTGTTGTTACAGTTTCTTCATGGAAAATCAGATATCTCCAAATGGTGGTGGGGTTCGTATCCGAGCAAGGAATACATGCATATGAACCAGACTTCACTTCCCCACAGCAAAGAGATATTCCTTGCCGATATTGATGAAGTCCTCAGGCTTGGATTGGATGTAAGGCGGCTTGGCCCGGAAATAGCCGAATTTACCATGGCTGATCCGGAGATAGCTATCTTTTATTCAAAATCAAGCATTTTACAGGTACCGCCTCAATTGATTCAGGCCGGGACCACTCCGTACATTAAGGAAATAAGGTCAGTATGGGAGGGTTCGAGATTCCTTGGATGCAGGATAGGGTTTATAAGTGAAAAACAGATCCGTGCGAAAAAACTTTCGGATTTCAAACTGCTGATTGTTCCGGCCGCAAAATATGTTCCACCTGAAATAGTAAAATCAATTATAGATTATATAGCCGGCGGAGGAACAACAGTCGTAATCCCCGAATCATTTGCTTTCGATCAGTATGCAAGAGAACTTGACATTCCGGATGAACTGGGCATTGGTATTAAGGGTATTAAACTTCCGGAAGTAGTCGGTATCCAGGAAAGGAATCAGAACTATGATCAGAGTTTTTCAAGTGAAATAGTTTACGGTGATGTAAATAAAAGGATCAGGGTTTCAGACAAAGACATATTTAGTAAATCAGACATTGCAGACCAGTTGACCTCTGACGGACTGATCCTGAAAATTGATCCTCGGAAGAACGAAATACTGGCTGAATTTGAAGACGGCCAGCCTGCAATTATCCTCATCAGGATTGGAAAAGGGTCGCTTTATTACCTTGCTTCTCCCCTCAAAACGGAGAGTTATCATCAGATGTTTTCACTTCTGGCGGACAGGATTGGGATCAGACGTGCCGTAAAAGCCCTAGACACATCAGGTAATATGATTACGGGTGCTGAAGTCAGGGGTATTGAAAGGGAGAAGGATTATATGGTTTATGCCAGTAATCTTACCGCCGGTACTATAGAATTTGACCTAAGGATTGATAACAAAATTGAATCAATTACTGATCTGCGCTCTCTTAAGCAGATTGAAGGCCAACATGTTTTATTAAAACCGTATGGCGAGACAATCTTAAGGATTGAAAAGAAAAGTAATTTTAAACCATAAAATTCAAACAAAATGAAGCACAGGGCAAGTATGCTGATAATACTTTTATGTTGCTGCTGTCTTTATGAACCGGTCGGGTCGGCTTTCAACGGAAACTACAAATCAGCCTTATGGAGTGAAGGGATAGGCGTTATCCCCTATCCGCAATCAGTTATTATTACAGGGAAAGATTTTGTTTTTGATGAGGAAGTTTTCATCCGATTTCAAGGTAAAGCTTCAGAGGAAGATCTTTTTGCTGCTGAAGAACTTGGCAGGAGGTTATCGGAAAGATGGAATATAAACTGCAGGATTACAGACAGGCCCCAGAAAAGGGAAATCATACTTATACCGGGCAGAAAAGCCGGTAAGACTGATGACCAGAGCTATGAAATTGAAACCGATATCGACAAAATATACGTTACTTCTGCAGGTTCGACCGGTTTATTCTATGGGGTCCAGACACTTATTCAGATGGTAATGCAATCTGACAAAAAAAAATTCATCAAAGGTTTAATCATAAAGGATAAACCTGATATCGCCATAAGGGCAGTACACTATGACACAAAGCATTTCCAGGAGAAAAAAGAGTATGTAAAGGATTTCATACGAACTCTGGCAGGTTATAAGATCAATATGCTAATATGGGAATGGGAGGACAAATTTGCCTATAGAAGCCATCCTGAGATAGGAGCTCCCGGTGCGTTTACAATGGAGGAAATGCAGGAGCTGACAAGTTTTGCCAGAAAATACCATATACAGATAGTACCTCTGGTTCAGGGGCTGGGGCATGTCAGTTTTATCCTGAAGCATCCTGAAAACATTCACCTAAGGGAAATAGAATCAAATAACTGGGGATTCTGTCCCCTCAGGGAGGGAACATACCAACTGATGAATGATCTGATAAGGGAAGCTGCCGAAGCCACACCTGGTTCAGACTACATTCACATAGGATGCGACGAAACCTATGTTCTGGGTAAGGGAACTGCGTGTGGTTGTAAAGAGAGGGCTGAGAAGGAAGGGAACTATGCCCTGCGTGAGATTTATATCAACAGGGTTGGTGAACAGGTAAAAAAACTAAAACGTATCCCCATGGCATGGGATGGAGGATTTGATCCACGGGAAAAAGTAAAGCCTGTAAAAGGCCTGTTCACCCCCGGCGGATTTGATGATTACCTTGACAGTGCCTCATTAAAGAACGGCTATCAGCTTTATATATATGACCCCAACCCTGGTATTGAACATTTATTCCTGCCCTATTTTTACAGGGAGAATGAGGCTGGTCAGATAAAATCTCATCTTGAGGAAGCATACGAGGTAATCAAAGAAAGCGTAAGGACAGGGAAATTCAAAGGGATTATTTCTACTTCATGGAACTGCTCAGGGGTCCACAATCAGATCTGGATGCTACGTTACCTGACCACTGCTGAATATTCGTGGAATGGCAATGGTCCCCTGTTGGATGAATTCATCGATACATTCTTCTTCAACTACTATAGGCCGGAAAGCAGGAATGTCAAAGAGCTCTTCTTGCTGTTGAACAAAGCTTCCTATTATTACATGAGTACTTTCGAAAGAAAAGTATGGCACTGGGGAGAGGTTGGCAAAACACACCTGCCTGACCTCCCGAGAGACGATATGGAGTTTGATCCATTCTGGAATACGGAATATTCCAGTCTTATTGCAAGATCTTCAGATATCATTCCCCAGATGAAGCGCGTGCTGGAAATATGCAGTGACAACAGGAAGAGGGGAATACAACACTTATATGATTTTGAGCTTTTTGAAGGACTGGCTCGTCTGTTTATTCATACTGCAAATACCTGTCTGTCACTTTCCGAAATTGAAAAATCGGTTGCTCATGCCGCAAGTCTTCATTTTGATGACAACAAAGCAACATATAATGAGCTTATCCATGCAACCGAAATAATTGAAAGGAATCTGGAAGAACGAATCAGAGTATTTAATGAGATCAGGATAATTTGGGAGAAATCCCAGCTTCCCAAGGGAATGTCAACTCCCGAAAAAGTCTATTTGCATGCACGTGACCAGCAAAGAAATTTTGCCAACAGGCGCCCTGATCTTTCCTTTATGATCTGTGATGAAGAGGCACTTGGACTTGAAGAATATCTTGAAAAACTAAGGATCTACATGGATGAATATAAGAAGAAATACCTGTCTGAGTAATAATCCGGCTTCAATTAAAAGTCGTTTAATGACAGCTATTTCTTCCTTACTCCTATCCCGTAACGTTTATCTGACAGAGAATAAAAGGGAGCTGCGAATTCGGGTCCTTCATCAAAGGGTTCCAGGTCAGGATCTATATGAGGATCCAGATCGACATAATGAAAATCTCCCAGACCTGCTGCAAAATGGACCGAACAGCTTAGTGCGAGTTTTGTCTCCAGCATGCATCCTATCATAAGCCTTATATTTGCATTCCTGGCGATTGCAGCGATATCAAGAGCTTCAATTATCCCGGATTTCATGAGTTTAATATTGATAATGTCGGCGCATTCTGAACGCACAACACTGATTGCGTCGGCACCACTGAAAACTGATTCATCTGCAGCAACCGGAACAGAAATATGTTTTTTAACATATTTCATCCCACACAGATCATCTTTCACAACAGGTTGTTCAAAAAGCAATGGTCGAATGTTTCTCTTTTCAATCTCTTTGATAAAATGGACCGCTTCAGTTGGTGTATATCCCTGGTTGGCATCTACGGTTATCGAACAACCAGGAGCTCCCTCCTTGATTGCCAATAACCTCTCGACATCATCTTCAAGGTCTTTTCCTACCTTTGTTTTTAAGATCCTGTAGCCTCTGGCGCTGAGGGTTTCTGCATTTTGCCTGGCCGACTCGGGTGAAACAATTGTTATTGTATAATCAGTCTCAATTTTACTGGTTACACCACCAAAAAATCTGTATAGAGGGATATTAAGAAGTTTTGTGTATGCATCAAGAAGTGCCATTTCCACTGCACACCGTGCGGTGTTTTGTGCCCTGAAAACGCTCTTCAACGTTCGTGAGATTGAAATATAATCCGAAACACTTTTACCTTCAATGAATTCCCTGCAACTGTTGAGAGTTGCGATGGCAGTAGCCTGATTCTCACCATTTATAGGTTCCAGGGGGGCAGCTTCTCCATATCCGGCAATGCCATTTTTAAGGATGAGAGTTACAAGCACATTCTCGATATTGTATTTGGTACCTATGGCGATCCCGAATGGTTCTGCAAGTTTCACGTTAAGAGGCTCTACAAGCATTTGTTCAACAATATGATCTTTCACATTCATAGCTTATATCAATTGATTAATATTATGATCCCTGCGGTGGCAGCAGGCTTTATATATGCGATCTGACGCTATATCCATTCTTGTGTATTAACTAATTACCGGAGGGTTTTTCTGAATTTGTTTTTCCATTTCTGCAGATTATCTAAAAGTATTTCAATCTGTTGATATTCATGTAATGTCGATACTGTTACCCTGAGTAATGAATTCGATTTCACTCCGGGATAATTTACAACAGGAACAATTATTCCATTTCGTTCAAGGAAAGCTGACAGATTTCTGGCTGACTCACAACTATCTTCAATAATTGGGATTATTGGAGTAATTCCTTTGAATGTAATGAATCCGAGGGATTCGATTCCATTTCTCAGTATTCTGGCTTTTTCTGCCAACTCCTCCTTTAAACCTGGATTTTCCATTATTGTTCGAAGCGAGGCAATTGCGGAGGCAACGATTGGTGGTGGCAGTGAAGTTGATGCCTGATAGATTACCGAGTTTTTTCGTATACGGTTTATCATCTCTTTATCGGATGAAATAAATCCTCCGTAGCTACCTATAGCTTTACTCATTGTTTCCGACTGATATATTCCATTTGCCCCGTAAATGCCAAAATATTCTGGTGTTCCCCTGCCATGATCACCCAGGATACCTGTTGAATGTGCATCGTCTACAATTATCAGTGCATCGAATTTTAAAGCGATTTCATATATTTTGTCAAGCGGAGCTATTTCGCCGGTAAGCGCAAAAACACCATCAGTGATAATGAGGGATTTTCCCTTGTTATATTCCTTTAATTTCGCTTCAAGATCAGCAGGATTGCAATGATCATACCTGTAAACATCATGAATTTCACCGGGTATGCCATATAAAATGCTTGGATGTGCATCACTGTCAATAAAAGCTGACGTAAATCTTTCCTTTAGCACATCAACCAGGATGCGGTTCCCAAGGAATCCTGATGCAAAAATTACCGAATCATTTTTCTGTTTGAAAAGAGTAAGTTCCTTTTCAAGTTCCAGGTGCAGTAAAGAGGTTCCGGTAGTCTGTCTGGAAGCTGAGAAGCACGCACCATATTTTTCCACCGACCGGATGGCGGCTTCCTTAACCTTCGGATGAGCTGCAAGGCCCAGATAATTGTTACCAGCAAAATAAGAATATTTTCTGTTGCGGCAGATGACATAATTCCCTATTTCACCATCCAGCATAAACATAAATAAGAGGGCTAAAAGGCATCAGACTGGATAAAAACAGAATGATCCAGACAAAATTATAATAAATCAAAAGAATTTTTAAGATTTTATATAGATATTATTCAATAAATTAGTTTTTCTCAAAAGAAAACATCTGTCTTATAATGATTTGAAAGCGGGTTAAATTTCATAAAACAATTATTTATGTATTTATACCAGAACAAATTCATTATTTTGAGAATATTTTTACTTAAATTGCAATAAATTTCAGATTATAAATATATCAGATTTTAAATAACTGACAGAATGGAAAGGCTTTCAAATAAATCGACAGTTTCGCGTCGGGCAAAAATCCTTGAAGAACTGGAGGCAAAAGGCCAGGTGGCTGTAACGGATCTAAGCAGGATGTTTAAGATAAGTGAAGTAACTATCAGGAATGATCTGGCACATCTTGAAAAGCAGAACATGCTTATCAGAGCCCGGGGAGGTGCAATCAAAATCAAGTATTACCGTATGGGTATAGATCCTTCCATCACTGATAAGCAGAAGGAATATCTAAAGGAAAAACAAAGAATTGCTCATGCAGCAGTAAAGCTTATTGAAGATGGAGACACTATAGTACTGGATTCTGGTACAACCACAAGTGAGATTGCAAAACTTCTCGGAAAATTCAAGAACCTTACTATAATTACAAATGCCCTGAATATTGCCATCATTCTGTCTGAATATGAAGGATTTAATATTTTCATGCCCGGAGGTATTCTGAGAAAAAAGTCACTCTCGCTTGTGGGAGTTCTGGCCGATGAAAATTTTGGAAAATTTTATTGTGATAAACTATTTCTTGGCGTTGATGGCTTTGACACCACTCATGGATTATCAACACCCAACAGTGAAGAGGCCCATCTGAATCAGATCATGATCCATACAGCAAAAAAAGTAATTGTTGTTACCGACTCAAGAAAGTTTCTAAGAAGAAGATTTGCCTTTATAGGTCCTATAACCTGCGTCAATACGGTGATAACCGATTCCGGTATAAGGGAGGAAGACAAAACCAGGCTTGAGAAGAACGGGATAGAGGTAATAGTGGTCTAGTTTTACTGCAGATACATTTTTTCCCACTTTTAATACTATATTATGATCAAAAGACCCTGGTTACTTTATGCCCTTACCACTACTATTTTCTGGGGGATATGGGGAGCACTGATTGAAATGCCTGAAAGATCAGGATTTCCCTCAACCCTGATCTACATAGTATGGTCGATTACAATGATTCCCTGTGCAATTACAGCGCTGGCAATAATAAAATGGAAACTTGACACAGACCTTAAATCTATCCTCCTGGGAAGTACCATAGGCCTGACGGGGGCAGGAGGCCAGATTGCATTATTTCAGGCTCTTGCTGACGGGCCGGCTTATCTTGTCTTTCCAATAATATCTCTGTCTCCTGCCGTCACGGTCATGTTATCAGTCATCTTTCTCAGGGAGAGTACAACAAAAAGGCATTGGACAGGGATAATACTGGCACTCATAGCAATTGTCCTAATGTCGTTTCAGAAACCCGACAACAGCATTATACGGGGCTACCTATGGTTTATCTTTGCAATAATTGTGTTTCTGGCATGGGGAATCCAGGCCTTTTATATGAAGAAAGCCAATCTGCACATGAAAGCAGAGAGCATCTTCTTCTATATGATGATCTGGGGATTAATATTAAATCCGTTTGCATATTTTATGACCGACTGGAGTCAGGAGATTAATTATGGTTTCAGAGGACCTTACCTTGCAGCACTCGTGTCTTTGCTCAATTCCATAGGAGCACTTACCCTGGTCTATGCCATAAGGTTCGGCAAGGTGATAATAGTTGCTCCTCTTACCAATGCAGTCGCACCAGTCATAACTATCTTTATTTCACTGGCAATATATTCAGTAATCCCCAATCCTGTAATAATAGCTGGTATCACAATTGCGCTAATAGCGGTTTATCTTATGGCTGAATGACCGTATGGATATTTACAAGTCCGGTATGGTTTCAGGTTAAATGAGTCATTCTGATTAAATATATAATAAACACAGAAAATGAAAACACTGAAATTCCTTGTTATTCTGCTAGTTCTGGCTGTAGCATTTCCCTGGTCAGTGATGTGCCAGAAAAAAGGGACCGCTAAAATAGCAATCGTGCAGGCAACGGCAACCAGAAACCAGGACCCTTTCATGCCGGACTATGATCCATCAAAAGTTTATCCTATAATGACCGGTAATTTCAATAATATCCTGAAGTTATTTGATAAAGCAGGTGAAATGGGTGCAGATCTGGTTTGCGGACCCGAAGATATTCAGAACATAGGATCATACGGACTTCATGTTGACAAAAAAGATCCCGTGACCGGGAAGATACTTTTTAATTCACTAGCCCTTCAGATCCCGGGGCCTTTTACCGACCAGATCGCTGCAATTGCCAGAAAACATGAAATGTATATTATCGCTCCCTTATATGAAGATGCAGACGGTACTATCTATAATACAGCTCTCATTTTTGACCGTCAGGGCAAGATAGTGGTAAAACATCGTAAAACAATCCTTCCTGTTATGGAAACATGGCTCGTGTCGACAGGCGGTGAATACGAAGTTTACAACACCGATTTTGCATCAATAGCTGTTGCCACATGCTGGGAGATCTCATATCCCGAAATAGCGTCCATTTATGCACTTAAAGGAGCAGACATCATTTTCAATCCTACCATGGCACTTGAAAACAAACCCGGAGAAAGCCTTTCGACTGCCTCATTATTCATCACAAGGGCAAAAGACAATTCAGTATATATAGCACCTGTTGTGCTTGGAACTGAAGGCAACGGGATAATTGATTTTAACGGTAATGTGGTCGCAGAAAATCTTGGCAGCGAGAACACTGTTATTATGGCCGAAATTGATTTCTCAAAGGAAAGGACCTATGACAGCAGATGGTGGGAAACAATAAACGGAACTAACAACACCAGGGCCATGATGATGAAATCACGACGTCCTGAACTGAATGGAACCCTTACCGACCCACATCCTCCGATTCTTGACAGATACAAGGATATTAAACTTACTACTGGTGACAGGGAAAGACAGCTTAGAGCGGTTAAAGAGGTTGACTATGGAGCCGCATTAACAGCCCCACTAAAAAGCGATCTTTCTTCGCTTGGATTAAATGTAATTCCATACCCAAAGGAGGTTAAAACAGGAGGGGAAGATTTTATATTAAATGAGAATCTGACAATAGTCCTCGATAAGAATGCCAGCCCTGCCGACAGGTTTGCCACTGAAGAAATGATGAGTGACCTTGACAAGCAGTGGAATATCAGGGCAAAAGTCGGAAACGAGGGAAACGGACCTGTAATCATCCTGACCCGCCGTCAGGTGCCAGGGAATATCCGTGAACAGGGCTATCAGCTGACAGCATCAGGGAACCGACTTGTCATAAGGGCAAGGACTGAAGCAGGACTTTTCTATGGCACACAAACATTTCTTCAGCTTGTTGCCAATACAAGAGGGGTGTTAAAGGTCCCTGCCCTGACCATAAATGACTGGCCCGATATACCAAAACGAGCAATTCATTACGACACAAAGCATCATCAGGACAAAGCGTCATATGTTAAAAGCTTCATAAAGGAGCTTGCCCATTACAAGGTGAATATGCTGGTTTGGGAATGGGAGGACAAGTTTGAATACCCCAGTCATCCTGAAATAGGTGCTCCGGGAGCATTCACCATGGCAGAGATGCAGGATTTCACAAGGTATGCCAGACAATATCATATTCAGATTGTTCCCCTCGTTCAGGGACTCGGCCATGTCAGCTTCATACTGAAATGGCCGCAGCACAAACATCTGAGGGAAATTGAAGCCTCAAACTGGGAATTCTGCCCGCTTAAACAGGGCAGCTATGATTTGCTGTTTGATCTCTGGGAAGATGCAATGAAAGCAACACCCGGTTCTGAATATATTCATATCGGATCAGATGAAACTTATGAGCTGGGAGCGTGCCACGAATGTAAGGCAAAGGCTGAAGAGATCGGACGAAGCGGACTATACCAGCTGTTCATAAATAAATCAGCTTCATTCCTTCAGAAAAAGGGAAGAAAGGTAATGGCGTGGGAAACGCCCATGGGCTGGAAAATGGGTGATTCTCCTGCAAAAGGTATTGAACCCGTCAAAGGACTTGTACTGACAGAGAGTTATGATTATGAAACTCCCGACCTGAAATATATTAAAGAAGCAAGATCACAAGGATTTGAAGTTTATGCCTATGATCCTAATCCGGGAGTCGTACCAATGATGGTTCCATACTATTTCGAAAAATCAGAAAGCGGAGAGAACAGACCGGGAAGCCTGGAAAAATCATACAGGTTCCTTTCACATGCTGCGAAATCAGGAATATTCAATGGTATGATATGCACTTCATGGGATGACGATGGTCTTCATAATCAGGCCTGGATGATGCATTTTGTCAACGCCGCGGCCTGGTCGTGGAACGGAAGCAAACCCTCACTCGATGAGTTCAGGCAAACATTTTATAATAACTATTATGGCAGCTCTTCATCGGATATTTCAGAGCTTTTCCGCCTGCTTAACGAAGGTGTCTATTATTTCGCATGGACCATGGAGCGCAATGTATGGCACTATGGTGAGATCGGACAGACACATCTGCCTGACCTGCCACGGGGTGATGCGCTTGAATATGATCCCTACTGGAACACCGAATACAAGCAGAAGGTGGAGCAATCGGAAGAGATGAAGCAAAAGATGGAAAGAGCACTTCAGATTATTGATAAAAATATCATAGCGGGTGCTTCTCATCAATACGATTTTCAGATATTCAGAACAACAGCAGAACTTGTCAGACATACATGCCTCACCTACCTTGATCTTTCAAAGCTTGAATATACCATAAGGGAAGCCCATGTAAACAGATTTGTTGATTACAATGTTTCACTGAATAAACTTGTTGAAGCTGTAAAACTGCTAGAAAATCTTCTCGAAAGGAGAAAAAGAGTGTTTGATGATCTGGTGAAGACCTATGAATTAACACGGTTGCCAAAAGGTCTGTCGACTGACTCGAAGAAATTTTTCTGGCAGCAGGATCGGGCAAGGCATTTTGCATTCCGTCAGCCTGACATGTCTTTCCTTATTTACGACGAACAACTGCTCGATATTGAAGGATATCTCGAAAAACTTAAGGGTTATATAGAGTTTTTCAAAGCTCACAGCATGAATTAACTTTTTATGCAGAAAAGAGAACTTGTTAAAAGGGCATTGAATTTTCAGGATATACCCTATGTGCCCTGGCATTTCAAATTTACTGTGGAGGCAAGGGAACAGGTACTGAATTATCTGAATGGAAAAGATCTTGAGGATTACCTTCAGAACCACCTCCTTGAACTTGGTGATGATGTAGGATTTTTTGAATATCTCGGTGACAACCTATACAAGGATGTTTTCGGAGTAATCTGGGACAGAAGCATTGACAAGGATATCGGAAACGTCAAAGGCTCGCTGCTGCCTGAACCATCACTCAAAGGCTATATTTTTCCCAATCCCCGTGATCCAAGATATTTTAAAGATATTCCTGACCGGATAACCCGGTTTGGAGACAGATTCAGGTTGTATGCCCTCGGATTTTCACTCTTTGAAAGAGCATGGACGATGAGAGGAATGGAAAACCTGCTTATGGATTTCAGTATAAACCCGGGTTTTGTCCATGAACTAATGGAAACAATCACTGCATATAACCTCGAGCAGATTGATGAAGCTATGAAATACGATATCGACGGAATAGAGCTGGGCGACGACTGGGGACAGCAAAGAGGCCTCATCATGGGATATGACATGTGGAAAGAATTTATTTACCCGTATCTTAAAAGAACATACCGGTTCATAAAGGACCGCGGCAAATATGTTTTCATCCATTCATGCGGGGATGTTGACGAGCTGTTTGACGATCTTGCTGAGATCGGTGTTGATTGTTTCAACCCGTTTCAGCCTGAAGTGATGGATGTCAGGGCTTTATTGAAACAATATCACAAAAAATTATCTTTCTGGGGAGGTCTGTCGATCCAGCGTATCCTTCCCTACGGGACAACTGATGATGTGGTAAAAGAAACTTCTGAGCTATTGGAAGCCGGTAAAAAGGGAGGATATATTTTCGCTCCCTCCCATGCTGTGGAAGGAGATGCTCCAACAGAAAACATAATTTCATTTATCGAAACAGCGAAATCGCAGTCCGGTTTTAAAAGCTTGAATAAACAATAAGTTTTCAGACCTCATTTTTAATCTCAAATCCTGGTCGGTAAGTCAGCTGTGAAAGCGACTGTGCATTTTTATCATTGAGAACAGTCTCATATTCTGGTGAAAATAAAAGCTGTTTATTCCCTGCCCTGTAGGCAAGATTTGCAAGGTGTATCATTACCGAACTGTTGTGTCCCTCAACAATGTATCCGTTGGGCTGTTTGCGAGTTCTTATGCAGTCGATATAGTTAAGGATGTGTGCTTTAAGAGGGAATATCCCTTTATCCTGGGCCACAATATTTTCTTTTTTGTCAAAAACCTGCCAGCCTCCACCCATCCTTCCTACGATCATCATTCTTTTTGTACCGTAAATATCAATCCTGGTTGCATTCTGAAGCCATTTGGGATAGATGGTGCCATATCTTACCTCAGGTCCTTCCTTTTCAAAGTATGGAGTACATTCACCTGTCTGCAGGGTAAGCACAAAATTGCCATAGTCGAAAGTAGCCATCTGATAATCCGGGATATCCCGCTTATCATCAAAGAAATACCTGCCTCCTGCACAATAAACGGATTTTGGAAATCCAGGATTACCCAGAATGAGCCGGGCCATATCCAGCTGATGTATGGATCCGCCCGAAGTGACCGGCCCTCCTGAATAATCCCAATAATAGACCCACGATTTATTCCTCGACACATTATATGGCACTTTCGGTGCCGGCCCCAGCCACATATCCCAGTCGATGGTATCAGGAGTCGCCGAATCTTCCTTTTCATTGAACGGTACAGGCCCGTCAAGAAGCTCCCTTACATGAACAGCAACAATATCGCCAAGCTCCCCGCTTCTTATGTACTCCCTTGCTGTGATTGCATAATCAGCGCTTCTGTTTTGCATGCCACACTGTACGATACGTTCATACTTCATTGCAGCCTTGATCATCTGCTGACCCTCAAATATTGAATGTGAAACAGTCTTCTCGACATATACGTCCTTCCCGGCCTGGCAGGCCCATATTGTTGCCAGTGCATGCCAGTGCTCGGGAGTTTCAATAAAAACTCCGTCAACCTCCCTGTCATCAAACACCTTTCGCATATCCCTCACTGATATAGGCCGGAATCCCTGTATTTTTTCCAGTTCCGATATAGCCCGCCCTCCACGGGTATCATCTACATCACAAACATATTTTATCAGAATATTCTCACCTGAATTTGCAGCTTCAAGGATCAGATTTGTACCCCACGAGCCTGCTCCAATAAGTGCCAGAATCACCTTATCTCCTGCAGATTTTCCTCTGACCGAAGTAAAAGTGGTTTTTATTGTGTTCCTGTAATCGGGAATAACTTCAGGAACTGCCGATTCTTTTTTCTGAAATTCGCTGTCGCCTGAAAATGATTTGCAGGAGGCAGCCAGCGTGATTCCGGCAGCTCCGGCAGATGTGATCTTAAAAAAATTTCTTCTTTTCATCATATAATAATTTATTTTAATGGTATGATGGAACCTCCATGTAGATGAAAATTATACTACTGTGTCTGCGTATGCTAATACATGGAGGTTTCATATTAAAATTATTAATATAATTTCATCTCATAACAGGTTTCGCGTATACCTCAATCCAATCGAGTCTTGAACAGGCTATACTCTGACCGCCCCTCATCAGGTCGGTGAATCCTATCTCATCAACCTTAGAGAGATCGGGGCCGATAACCTGTTCTCCTTCAATAACATTTTCAATATCAAGCCTGAACCAGCTAAGATCTGCGAGATTGAATTCCTTTATCCTCCAGTCCTTTGACATCCCATCCCCTTCTTTACTTACCAGCCATGTACCATCAGCAAGCTTTAAGACTAATCTGAGTTCCCTTAACCCGCTTTGCTTCGATCGCCAGATAATTTTCGAATAACCTGTAAGGTCTGCATATAATGCGGGATTCTTAAGTGTTACGGCCCAGTTCCCTGTGCATAATCCCGACCAGATATAATATGGATCATCATCGGGCCGATCGTGGTGGCTCTTCTTTATGCTGTCGCAACCCGGTCCATGCAGAGACATGACAAGATCTTTGTTAGAAACGTGTTCCTGAGTGACCGGCGTTGCTGCAGGAATCTCTTTCCAGTCTTCCCTGAAGAAAAGCGGAGGTCTGTAACTCCCGACGGCTATTGAGATTCGTGGACCATAATGAGGTATCTCAGCGCCAAGTTCGTAAGCTCCGATGTCAGGTCCGGAACCTTTTAAATCATCATTAATATTATTGATTACCAACCCTTTATCTATAACCACCGATCCTCTCACCGGCATCAGAATCTGAGCACTTCTTTCAGGTACTGGCGGGTTGGGAAAAGGTACATTTCCGAATGTCTCATCAAGTTCAATCCTTTCTATACCATTCTTCTCAACTTCTGAAAAGTTCCTGGAGCCTATCATTGCAATATACGGCACACCAAACACCCCTACTGCGTCATAGTCAAAACTGCAATGTTTACCGGGTTTTACTATCTCTGCGGCCCACGGGCGGCCTGCACCGTAATCTCCCCAGTTGACGCCGCCAGTCGGCCCTCCTATAGCAAGATTATTCCTGAACCACACATAATCCATTGTATCATTACCGCTTAGCCCAGCTCCCACCTTTATTACGGTATTATGCATCACAACATCTCCCTGACTGAACCTTTTGAGCTTGAAGCCGCCGTGTATGATATTATACATGCTGTTCCTGAAGAAATAATTCGGCCCTCCAAGTCCGGGTTGTGAACTTAATCCGACAAAGCAATTGGTTATCCTGTTACGGAATATTCTGCAATTGGAAAAGCAGAAATCAGCCTCAATGGCATCATCAACACCCCTGTAGATATCGTTGTTGTATATGTCAATACAGGTCTGGTTAACAACATGCTGGTCTTCCATTGTCGATATACAATCGCGGAATCCTGTCACTCGATTGAAGCAGATAACATTTCCCGGTCCTGTCATTTCAATACCTTCGCCGATATTTGCACCATGTGCGCCCATTGCTTCGTTTGTCCACACACATGTTCCGGTTATGATATTGTCGCAGATATAACAGTTCTCAGCTCCCGGTTTGTAAGCAACAATTCCGTAAACCGAATTTATGGTACAACCCGCAACCATGCAATTGGCGGCCCCATTCAACTGGATCCCTATTCCCTCGGGATTAAGATTCTCAACCTTCAGACCTTTGATATAAACCCATTGCTTATTTTTCAAATCAATGTATCTGTAACTGGCCTCGCCTCCTTCACAGGTGTAAACGACCGGCCTGGCAGAGGTACCGCTTTTAGCCTTTAGTGTGTCATATATGCCAGGTTTAATGTTAATTATTTCACAATAGCTATCGATTGCCGGGACTTTCCTTGTGCGCGATCTGACAATTCGCTCTTCTGCTCCGCCGTCAGGATCCTTCAGAGTGAGCTTTATTTCATACTCGGTGTCGGGTCTGAGATCAAATATTGAACCGGAATGTTTGTTTTTCCAGCTGAACTGAAGATTCCTTCCCTCAGGAACCCTGAACAGCGGCATTCCCTTTTTCCAATCGCGGCTTCCTTTTTCCCTGTAGCTGACATTCACCACCCCATTCAGGTTATCATCGCCCTGAATTTCCCATTCCACGGCAAGGTTGATCAGTGTTGGGTAAAGGACTGTCAGCTTCCCCGGAATGGTTTTGTTTTGCGAATAACCAGTATTCAAAGAACAAATGACAATAAAGAACAGTATTGCAAGAAAATGTAACAGAACATTCCGATTATTTAAAAGAGTAATCATATGGAAGATAGATCCGGCTGATATTCTGGATTTTGCTTTTTTCATTTTCTGAATGATGTTTTTCTAAATATCCCTGAATGAGTTAACAAAAAAAAGGAGTGAAAAAAAGTTTAAATGTAAAGAAACCGATTTTGCTTTCATTTTCTTAATTAAAGCAAATTTATATTATTATTTTTACAATTTTACCAGCTAATTGAAATGAAAAGATCGGTCTTTATTAAGAAGACGGGAACTGCTGCAGCCTCACTTTTATTGGCTCCTTTGGTTGGGAAATCAACAGCGACTACGTTAAGTCAGGATCTGCCTCCATTGCTGATCAGTCCATCGGGCAAACCGATAAATAAAATAAGAGTCTGGGAGAAAAAAAGAAAGTCAATAAAAAGTACCTGGTCTGAATATCTGGGATTGATTGGCTCCAACCCGGCACCGCCGGCAATAACGGTTTTGGATGAGGAGAGGCCGGAAGGACTTTTAAGGCAGCACATAGAATATGAAGGTGAGCCCGGAATAAGGGTTAAAGCTTATCTGCTTAAACCCCTGGGGCATGATGGTAAGCTTCCTGCTGCTGTGGCTCTGCATTCAACAGGTGACAATCAGATGAAAAACATTGCAGGTGTTGAACAGTCAGGATTAGGGTCACTGGGATACAACCTGGCCAGGAAGGGTTTCATCGTTATATGTCCAATGTGTTTCCTGTGGCATGAGAAAGGTACAAATACCTACGAGCAGCAGGTTGATCTCTTCCATACCAGACACCCAAAATCGAAAGGAATGGCAAAAATGCTGTTTGATGCCATGAGAGCAGTAGATGTACTGGAAAGTCTTAACGATGTTGATAAAAGCAAAATTGGTGCATTGGGACATTCACTGGGGGCAAAGGAAGCATTTTACCTCGGGGCATTCGACGACCGTGTAAAAGCTATTGTAAGCAATGAGGGGGGAATAGGTATAACATTCAGCAACTGGGATGATCCCTGGTACCTGGGGAAGGAAATACATGATTTTCCTCATCATCATCATGAATTGCTCGGTTTATGCGCTCCAAAACCCTTCCTGCTCATAGGAGGAGACTCTTCCGACGGAAAGATCAGTATCCCATATATCGAATCCGTAAAACCTGTTTATGATCTTTATGGCAAGCCCGAAAATCTCATGTTTTTCAATCATGGCATGGGACATGGAATTACCCCCGAAGCCGAAAAACTTACATTCGACTGGATCGTCAGACATTTGAAAAGAACAGGCTGAAAAACTGATCTTCAGAACAATATTCAGAAATAATTTACAAAAACGGCAATAATGAAAAGCAGCAGACCATTTTTTATTTACCTTCTGCTAATAGCTGTGCTTTTAAGTTGTACAAATAGCGGGGAAAAAAGGAATGACAAACAAACCGTCAGTCAATGGAGCGTGATTGGTCCGGGAGGCGGTGGAGGAGTCCTCAAACCCACCGTCAGTCCTTTCAATGAAGATTTCGTGATGACTCACTGCGATATGACAGCAGCTTATGTGTCGCAGAACGGCGGACAAAGCTGGAAAATGAAAAATCTCTGGAATGTACCTGATGATTTTGAGTTTGATCCCATCGATTCAAACAGAGTCTATATTGCCACGAGGGGGTTTCTTCACAGCGAAGACAGGGGATCAGGCATTTCACTGCTCCTGAGGTCGGACGATCGCGGAGAAACGTGGAAAATAATATATCCGGATATCTCGCGTGCCCAGAAGGTAGAAAACATACAGAGCACCAGTCTCATGCCTTCAGAAATAATTAAAAACGCAATCGACGGTACAATCCAGAAAGTTGAAGTCGACCCGGCCGATAATTCGTTTGTATATCTTGGCATTGCTCCTTTGATAGACTATATGGGCAGAGGAAATACAGAAAAAATACCCGATGAGGTTTTCGTTGTTTCAACCTCCGATCACGGACAGACATGGAAGAAGCTGGCATCCTTCCAGGGAAGAAAGGTGCTGGCAATCTTTCCCGGAATAAGCAGGGAAAATGTTATTGTTTTCTCCGACAAAGTGTGCGCCTGGGTTAACAAGTCAACAGGTGAAACCACAACCCTCCCTCTGCCGTCTGAAAGAATTTTTACAATTGAAGGAGGAATGAACAGCAACGGCAGTTTATTATACATTCAATCACCTTTCAGGACTGGCGGAAAAGGAGGCATGTTTATCAGCAACAATATGGGTAAGTCGTGGAAGCAGATGAACAATGGGCTGTCGCGAGAGCCTTATAAAAACATGCTTCCCTCATTCAGGCAAGCCCTGGCAGTCTGCGAGTCCAGACCTGAAGTTGCTTATATCTCAATTGATTATCCAAGGGAGAATTCTTCGGGTGATTTTGATCCTCTTTATTGTATTTACAAGACATTGGATGCGGGAGAGAATTGGATGCCGGTCCTCGTATCATCTTCCTATGAGGGCTACATTACCAGAAATTTTTCAGGATCATGGATGGAGGAGAGCTATGATCCCGGCTGGGGAGGAAGCCCGATTGACATGGGCGTGGCACCCGGGAACCCTGATGTATGCTATGCAGGGGACAACGGAAGGGGTTACAGGACAACTGATGGCGGAAAAACGTGGGTACAGCTGTACAGCCGTAACAATACTGACAGATCCTATACCAGCAGCGGACTCGACGTTACAACATGCTACGGGATCCATTTCGATCCATTCAACCGTGACCATTTCTTTATCAGCTATACCGATATTGGGCTGTTTCATACTTTCAGCGGAGGAAAAAGCTGGTTCCACTCCATTAATGGCATACCGCGCAGCTGGCAGAATACCTGCTATGATGTTGAGTTTGACCCGGCAGTAAAGGGTAAAGTCTGGTCGGTATGGGCAAATGCCCACGATCTTCCCCGTACCAAGATGTTTGGAGGTTACGGATTTGAGAACTATGAAGGAGGGCTTGCCGTTTCCTATGATTCGGGGCTGACCTGGCAGAAGGACAACAGTGGGATCCCTGAAAATTCCGTTTGCACAAATGTTCTCCTTGACCCGACCTCACCGGATAATAACAGGACGATGTACATAAGTGTCTTTGGAAAAGGCGTTTATAAATCGGTTGATGACGGCAAAACATGGAATATTGCAAATAAAGGGCTGGGTAAGAATCTGTTTGCATGGCAGTTGAGGCAAAACAGCAAGGGACGGCTTTTTGCACTCTTTGCCAGAGGTTTGTCAGCAGACAAGACTGTTGACGGTGAAATTTACTACAGTGATAATAAAGCTGAATCCTGGATACCACTTAAATTGCCTGAAGGTGTAAACGGGCCTCATGACCTGATGACCGATCCCGTTGATCCTGACATCATTTATGTCTGCTGCTGGCCCAGAACCATTGAAGGGAAAGATGTCAAAGGCGGTGTCATTAAATCCAACGATGGCGGCAAAAACTGGGATCTGATATTTGATGAAAAGATAAGGGTAAACTCTGCAGGGATGGATCCTGTAAATCCTGCAATAATCTATATCAACACTTTTCAGAATGCAGCTTACAGGTCAGAGGATTCAGGCCAGACATGGAACAGGATCGAAGGTTACAGGTTTAAATGGGGACAAAGGCCAATTCCTGATGTAAACAACCCGGGCATGTTGTTCCTTACAACCTACGGAGGAAGCGTTTTCTATGGGCCTGCAGCAGGAGTTCCGGGAGCTAAGGATGACATTACAAATATGCCTGAAGGCTGGTGGTAACCTAATAATTGCGGATTGCCGATTGCGGATTGCCGATTGCGGATTGGCATCTCCGAGTTCGCCTTACGGCTCGGTTGCGGATTGAAAATCCAAGGCAAACAATCCGAAATCCGAAATCCGACATCCGAAATTGTCAAATCGTCAGTAACTGAAGCTCAACGGCCCCGTAATTCCCGACTCCAGCAACGGATAATCCTTCCCGGGAAGACTTCTCGTCGGAGAAGTAGTCCACAGATCTTTCAAAGCTCCATACCGGGCAAAATCACCTATTATCCTGTTCCGGTAAGGATTAGCCACCCGGATCACAACAGAATTGTCCTTTACCTTAACCAAGGAAGATATTTCAAACCGGTGACCGGGAAAGGCTGAGCAACCTGCCAGGTGATCATTTATGCTGATCTCATAAGGCGTATAAATACTGTCGATACTTAAATAAAGCGGTTTCCGGTTCATCAGCTCAGGCGGAAGATCAAACTTCAATGAATAAGTGGCCTTGCCGGAATAATATTTTATTTCCGGATCGCTGAAAGTGATCCACGAATTAAAGGAATTAATTTCCACGGGTTTTTTATCGGGCAGGCTTTCAAATTCAAGAGTTCCCTTAAGATCCTGAAGGATGTATTTCTGTTCAGGTTCACTGTATGCCGGAATATCAGATGAAAGGACATCCCTGAAAACAATGAACAGTGATTCACGCGGTTGAAACTTTAACTTGACAATTGTCCGGCCGTCTGATTCCTTGTAATCACTCACACTGCTGATTGTACCGTACTGAGGATTCCATATTTCAGGATATTTGTCCCTTGTCCGGAAAATACATTCATATTCAGCAGCTCTGTCACCCTGATTTACAACATAATAAACATCATCCGAACCAAATTTCTTATGTATATGAATAAGTTTTCCATCCTCAATGGTGTTGCAGGAAAAATCGGGCTGAATCCCTAGTTTTTCTATAATATCCATAAGATCTATACCTGAGTAAACATACCCTTTCCCGTACCTGTTTTCATACATATCACCGGTTCCCGCTTCTCCCCATACCTTCTTCGCGATTTCATTCAGGATCTTGTCATTCTCATTATGGTTCAGGTTACCGGGCACCCTTGTCGGCCTGGGTCCGGCAACAGAAGCACCTGATTTCACAAGTTCCTCAATTCTTTTCAATGTTCCGGGGTTCATATAAACATCATCAGGAAGAAGCAAAATATCATAACTCAGTCCGTTATCAAGCCGCAGTTTTCCATCCTCGACCCTGCAATGATTCTTAAGAATATCATAATTACAGAGCTGTATACTGTAACCTGCGGGAAGTTTTAGGTTAATTTGATTTTCCACATCAAGGTAAAACCTGTCGCCTGCATAACACAGTATATCTGCAACCGTGACGCCCTGCTGCAGAATGTACTGGACCCTTGCATGGTATGTAAACCACTGGGATGCAAAGTCCCACCACGGGTTATGTCTGTTAAAACTCTGGCCGAATTGCCCGAGGGTGATTCCCGGTTTTTTCTCAAACGGTTGGTGGACATAGCTGTGAAGAACCATCTGGTTGATCCCCGAACAGAACGCATTATCCCCGAATAACTTAAGATCCCAGGGATACTCACTGTAATTGGCATATCCGGTGTAGGCTTCAGCCGGTACAATGTTCTTGCCATACAGGGCCCCGGCATGTGCCGGCATAGGAAAGGCAGTTTTTTCAACTGGTTTATAGTTTATTAAACCTGTTTCTTTGTCGGGAGTAGCCCAGAATTCAAACATCGGAACATCAACATAACTGTTCGATTTCAGGATGTCAAGCGGAGGATAGCCTGTCCCTCCGTAAATAACTTCAGCATGGGATTTCAGGCCGTTTTGCGTGCATAGATTGTGAAAATGCCGGTAGTAGTTCTCTTCGATAAGTTCGGCGCAAGTAAGCTGAAAGTCATGAAGAAACCTTTCGGTGGCTGAAGGGTCATCTATGGTCATGCCGCATATAACAGGCATCCAGTTGATGATGCTGTAATGTCTGCGCTTTTCGAATTCCGAAGCAAAATTTCCGGTCCAGTTCTGATATCCGCATTCCCAGCTGTCGATGAAAAGGTAATCAAAAGTATTGCCTGTGTATTTTCCCGCATGTCTGACAAGTTTTAAGGGAAAACTCCTGAAATGGAGGTTCAGGGCGGCAGTATCCATTTTATCGCACTCCAGTCCTCTGCCGGCGTCGGTGGCCGGAGCATTCTGGGCTCCCGTAGTTGTAAATCCTATCCGCAGCAACTCCCATTTACCGGCCGGGGCATCCCATTCAAGATTTCCCTCCGGATCCATTCTGCCGGTCAGATCAATAACAGATCCCAATGGAACTGAAAATCTCTTATCCTCACCCTCTACCTGAAAGTCAGACGGATTATGAGCTTTTGTGGTACCGGTTTTTTCAAGATGGAAAGGGATTACGGTGTGATATGAAGGATCCTCATTTTCACCTAAAAGTTCAATTTCAGAAATATCAAACACGCCCACGCCAGTTAAATCTTTGAACTCCAGCCTGAAATATTTTGATGACAGTGGTCCGGTCTGAAGAATAGTTGTTTTGTTCAATGCAGGACCCTGGAACTCCTGAATGGTTCTGTATATTTTTCCGTCCTTTGAAACTTTAAGGTCGAATTTAAAATGGATCTCGTCAAGGCTTACCCATGCGAATTCGACCCTGGGATGGATTGCCAGTGATGACATCTGAAAATCGTTGCCGAAGGATATATCGATTATTGAACCGTTCCTTATTTCAACGCAGCTGTAAGGATTGGCATCATAAAGTATTCCAGGGCTGGGTTCCGAATTCACCCTTATTGCAGGAGCTGCCGCCTGAAAGGAATTGATCCCGGTTGCAGAAGGAACAGCAAGGACACAGATATCCCTGTAGAAATCATAATTAGCGGCTGGTTCAGGTAATTTGGTTTCCACCTTTTTGCCTCCTTCGACCACTGACCTGCTCCACACACACCTCTTCATTGAATTGGCCGGATCAATCCACGGTCCACCGCTCGAGCTCCATCCGTCGCAGTTGTGAACACCCAGTTTCATGTCAAGCCTGTTGGCTTCAGAAAGGGCCCACTCAAACATCTGGAACCATTCTTCGGTACCGAATTTCACCTGGGGCACGCCCAGATCCCTTTCATCGAAAAGTCCGACATTCAAAATTGTTGCAGCTGATATACCCTGCTTCTTCATCGCTTCAAGGTCTTTTGTTATACCTTCCCTGGTAATAGCATTGTCGAGCCAGTGCCACCATGCATGGATATAGCTTGAAGATGGAGGATCTATAAATCCGGCAGAATTCAGTTTTGCCGTTTGCTGCTGCCTGCAGCCTATAGCAATACAGCAAACAGCAATTACACATATTAATACGAACAGGTCGACTGACTTTTTCATTTCCCGTTTAATTTAAAGAATCAATATATGAAAGCAGTTTTACAAGATCTTCTTCTTTTTTGAAATTGACCTTTTCTTTTTTAGTGAAAGAATATATTTCCTGGGTATGGTTACCAATGATTTCAGCAATATCCCTGGAGGTTTTGAAAAATCTAGGCAAACCATTGCCTGCATCGATATAGTATTCCGCCGGCCTTGCCACTATTTTGGGAGGTATTTCATCAACAATCCCGTTGGAGGGTTTACCTTCCATTAACACCTTATAGTTTCTCCGGTAAAGCACGTTCTTTCCGCTGTATACAAGTGCAAGGAATCCCGAAGCCTCTCCCCTGTCTGTAATGAATCGCCTGTGAACGAGAGTTGATGAATCAAGAATGATTTTGACGATGTTGCCGAGATTTGTCAGCGACCATATTGTTTTATCGGGCATCATAACCTCAACCTCGCTATGGTAAGCATTAAATCGCATCGGGACTCCGGTAAACCTTTCATTGTCCGTCGTGAATATCTCCCCTTCCATAAATTCTTCATTAAAGTATTCAGAACCTTCAATTTGTGAATTTCTGGAAGCTGTTACACGATATCCGGGATTTCCGCTTGAAATCTGCATCTTCGAAGCGAAATCCTGGAGCGATCTGTTAAAATAAAGATTATCCTGCCCATAACTTCCACAGGCAGCTAATATAAGAACAGAAGTCAAGATTACAATTTTTGTTTGCATGATCGGATTATTATATATCTTGTTTGTTTATGTCTGCTTTCCCGGGAATCCGGCAGGTAATTAATTATCAGTTTGTCGATAACAGAGAAATGAAGAGTCATCATTTATATTATCCCATTTCTTATCAGATCATCTGGCTGTCCACTGTGAATAATAAGCCTGTACTTTAAAACAAGATCACTGTCGACAGGAAGAGTTACCCTCTGTCTTCCCGGGTACACAATGTTCTGCATGCTGCTTTTCTGCCTGAGGATCCATGGCGCAGGATAATTCGGGGTTTGCGGATCACATACTATAGCGAGTCCGCTTCTCCGGCCGGTATGGTCCAGTGATCCGGAGATATTCATCCATGGTCCTGCCTCGATCTGCAGATTTTGCGGAGTAACCGGTCCCTTAAAGGAGGTAAACACAACATCATCAGGAAGTTTTATCCTGACGCAAAATCCCCCGTAGCCCTTCTCGTCATCAGATCCGCCGATGCTCACCCCGTCGGTGAGTGCCCTTAATCTAATCTCAAAATCAATTATCCGCGACATCTTTTCCCTTTTCAAGGTTGTGATGATCGTATGTTCCTTTACAAACGGGGAACCGTTCTGCCATAAGGGGGATTTCCATAACACATCAGCTTCAAGTACAGCAGATGAATTGTCTGTTCTGGTAATCAATCCGGTCACCTCCTGGGAGATATTCTCCATGATCCATCCGTCGGCAATACTCTGGTCATGAATATAAATCTGGTGCCATGCCCAGTAAATGCCTCTGTGATAAGGATGATCCTCAGGTGCTTCTTCGGTAAGGATGTCGCCGTCAAGAGAATAGAGCGGGTGCAGGTAATTGTTGCAGATGTACTGGCCGCCGATAACCTTAGGTGCTTTCTGGTAATGGAATACAGCCTTACCGGATTCATAAAGTACAAGTCCCTGTTCATTCTGGCTGAATACAAATCCGGACGTCTTTTCTGATGAAGAGCCGCATGAAACCAGGAAAAACAGGAAAATCAGGATTATGCTGAGAGTATCCTTCATGCTGTTCTGTGGATTAATTGAGCTTATCGAAGCACAAGTTACAAAAAGATTTTACTGTTAAAAACAATTCTGTCCGTTTTATGGTTTTCAGGAAAGGTGCAGAGCCAGGCCTTTCCTTTTTGATGTTGGGCAGCTTAGCGGCGGTATGTATTTACCTAATCGATGGTATAAACATCAACAGGTCAGTGGGACCGGTATGTTTGTAGCTCCAGGCATAATAAAAAACAATGAACCGCGTAGCGGTGGTATGTCATAGTTCCGGCAATGATCCCGGAGACAAAAACACAATTGCACCTGAGTATCATTAGGGAGATCCCTCGTCCCATCCCGTTTTCCGGGATGGTCCTCGGGATGACATCGTTTTTAGGGCAAAGGGGGGGTGGAAGAAACGGCGGGACAAATAACAGAGTCTTAATAAGTACATATTCCGTACTTTGTCCCGCCGTTTCTTCCACCCCCGTCCATTTAATCATTTGGTATGTCATCCCGATCACGCCTCAGCGTGATCGGGATCTCCTTAATCATTGCACTGCACCGGTGAAACCGTTCCGCGGTAGATACATACATTCCCATACTATAATTGGTTTAGCCGCTCCGCTGTAAGGTCCACAATGTTGTTCACAGACACATTAGGTCCATTGGAACCTCGGAGAGGTTCCATCAATGCTAGAATATTTGTGAATTTAATGAACGCGAACCGCGGAGCGGTTCCATAATTTTAAATTGATAAAGCCAGACAAATCTTATTCTTAAAAGTCCGGATCATTAATGGAAAACTTTGTTTTATTTCTAGAAATATATATTTTTGTATATAAACAGAAATATATGTGGAATGAATTTCAATCCAGAATGAAACCTTTCCGGGTTTTCTCCATCGCTGATGTTAAAAAACAATTTCCATCAATGAATGCGATGAACCTGGTCCGCTGGCAAAAAAAAGGATACATACTCAGATTGAGGAATCGTTGGTATGCATTCAACGATACAGAAAGCCGGGAGAACATTGAATGGCTGGCAGCCAACCTTATCTATGCGCCGTCATATATAAGTCTAAACACTGCACTTTCTTGGTATAATCTGATCCCTGAAATGATCGCTTCTACCACATCTGTCACCACACTCAAAACCACTAAATTCTCAACTCCCCTGGGAAATTTCGATTATCACAGTATCAAGCCGGAATTATTTGGTTTTGGTTATACACTTGAGGATATTAACTTCTCAGGTAACAGAGACGGTAACGGAAGAGTGATTATGATTGCAACTCCGCAGAAAGCCGTTCTTGATTTCTTTTATGTCTACAGCTTCTATAAATCAGCGAAAGAAATGGAGAACCTGAGGCTGAACGATTCTGTCCTTGCACAAATCATTAATGATGATTTTTTCAGGTTTCTTGCAAAATATAAGTGTATTGCACTGGAGCGTAGAATAAAATTGATGATAAAAATTTATGGCCTATGATCAGCTTCGATGAAATAAAATCCTTCTTTGGGGATACTCTGCGCCGGAACCCTTCCTTCTTCGAATATATGTTAAAGGAGTATTTCCATTACCGGATTCTGGATATTATATTTTCCGGGGAAGATGCTTTCAAGTTAAGTTTTATAGGAGGAACCAGTCTAAGGATCCTGCATCGAATACAACGATTCAGCGAGGATCTTGATTTTGACTGTTTCAATCTTTCCAGGGAAGAATTTATGAGTCTGACAGACAGAGTTATTGACAGGCTCAGTCGTGAAGGTATTAAGACTGAAGCAGAAGATAAAAAAAAGGACCTCGGGTTAGCCGCGTTACGCCGGAACATTGTTTTCCCTGGTATGCTATTCGACCTGGGATTCACAGGCCACCGCGAAAAGAAGCTTCTTATCAAGATCGAATGTGAACCGCATCATTATTCATACCAACCGGTGAAACCCATAATTCAGAAATTTAATGTTTTTACCCAGATCTTTGCCCCTTCCCCCGGCATTCTTTTGTCAATGAAAACGGCAGCGGTCCTGGAAAGAGGCAAGGGAAGGGATTACTATGACTTCATTTTCCTGTCAGGTATTACGGATCCGGACTTCGGATATCTGGATCAAAAGTTTGGTATCACCAATCCGCTGCAATTATATGAAAGGATCCTAAGATCCTGTGAAACAACAAACTTTGAGCTCAAGTCGCGTGATTTTGAAAAGCTGGTGCTCGATCCGGCTGAAACAAGAAAAGTTTTGCTCTTCAGAGAATATATAAAACAAAAAATCGATCAAGCCAAAAAGCGATAAAATTTCATGGATATAGTATCATGGATTAATCCGCTCTACAGCATATTCAATAAATGCATTTATTTACTCATTGCCTGTTTTCCGGGAACAGGGGAACAAGAGATTGAGGACAAAAAGACCTCGAGCCGATACAACCCCTCCGGGTATTGCAGGCCTGTTCAACTCCTCCGGAGTTGTGATGTTGGGTGGGCATTGTGGTTGTCTCAAAAGCATTGTTTTTACCCCCTGCCCCCTAAAGGGGGTTCTTAATTTCCAGATATTCAATAAGTCCACCTCACAGCTTGTCTGCCGAAGCGTAAGCTTAGGCAGGGAGTTAGGGGTAAATACAAGGAATTGGACCTTTAAGACAACCTCTATTCATATGTTGCTCCTGCCGGAGCAGTCTATCAGCAGATCAAAAGCCGCTCCGCTGTAAGGTCCACAATGTTGTTCACAGACACATTAGGTCCATTGGAACCTCGGAGAGGTTCCATCAATGCTAGAATATTTGTGAATTTAATGAACGCGAACCGCGGAGCGGTTCCATAATTCCAAAAAAATAATTGAACAGATTAATTGAAGCCTGGTCATTCCACCGCCGTATCCTGTCAAAAAATCATATATCAAACAAGATAAAGTTCTCTCTAAATTATTATATTTAGGAGCATTTTTCCTTAAGGATATGATATTCTCCGGTATCTCTTTAACAAGGCCCGGACTATTGCAACCGAGCTTTTACCCATTAGCATTACCAGTGCTTGTTCTGACTTTTAACCTGGCTTTTTCCGGCTGTAAGAAGCCTGATGTTCCTGAGCCTCATGTTGAGTATCCTCCTAGTGCTAATTTTTTTGTTTCTCCAGTTTCCGGTGATGCTCCCTTGCCTGTCCGTCTGACTCTTACTGGTGTTCAGAAGACTAATCCTTTGGATTTGTTTGTTTGCTGATGGTGAAATAATCCAATCCGGCTTTATTGTGCAGATCTTTGACCCTTCTTCAGTAAAGCCTTAGCTTCTTTTGCCTTCCCTGACCTGTAAAACAAAAGGTACAGAATGAAAAGCGATATTGTATTAAGAGCAAGAACGGCCAGAAATGCCTGTCCATAGAGAAAAATAACGGATAAGCCCAGAAATAATGTATTATAAAATACAGCATTACTGAATGCTTTTGATCTTAAATCCTGATCGGGAATCCGTCCTTCTTTATCTCTTGAAAACACTAAAAAGAAAAAACCGGAAAGGAGAGATAACAATATTATCTCCTCAGCGATATTTGTACTGAAGATGGTAAAATACTTCATTTCAATATAAGCTGACGCGATGGCAAAAACAGGCATTTCGATTCTGAACTGAAAAAACATGTAAAGAACAGCTGAAATAATTCCAGCGGTCACAAGAATAACTCCTGCCACACGGAAATAGTAATGAAGAAAAAACCTGTCCTTATTCATGCCATTATTCCTACTTTTCCCTGTATAACATATATTTTCTGAAGAATCTTATTTTTTTCCTGTCGGACGCATTCATTCTTTCATACAACTCATCAGCAACAGGTTTCCATTGGTCTGCAACCGGCCTGGTCTTTTCATACAGTTCTTCAACTGACTCTTCCTGATTAAGATGAGTGGATTTGACACCCGGCAGTTTTGTAAGAGTTGAAAGGGCATCAGGAACATCCATAATGGGACATGGCCTGTATGGGTTTTCCGAAAAGGGTTTGAATTTTCTGAAATGCTTCAGGAATTTTGAATTCAATGCCTCTGTAAGCGTCATTTCATTTATGTTCACGTCTGAATAATGGAAAAACGCACAGGGTTCAACATCACCTTTTGCGTTTATATGTATGAACTCATTGGCAGCAGCCACACATCCAAAATATAGGTGACCGGTGTTGGCAAAATCTACAATTGTGAAATCATGTTTCTTTGAATATTCTTCCACCCTTTCCATTACATATTTACGCTGGTCAGCAGTGAGACACAGAGAAGTGTCAGCATCTTTCCCAAGAGGAAGGTAATTAAGCATCCACCCGAACCAGGCTCCTTTTTCCCGCATGAAATCAAAAAATCCGTCACTGCTTACTTCTTTATAATTCTTTGAATGATAGCATGTTGAGAATCCATATCCAATGTCATATTTCTTAAGGTTCTCCATTCCTTTCAGTACCCTGTCAAAAGTACCCTCACCTCTTCTGAAGTCAGTATTTTCCCGAAAGCCCTCAATACTGATCAGGATGTTGACATTACCCAGACTGGCAATCTCACTTGCGAATCTTTCATCTATAAGGGTTCCGTTGGAGTAGATTGTAAAGGTGAATTTGTGTTTTCTGAAAAGCTTTAACAGGTCATTTTTCCTCATCAGAGGCTCGCCTCCGGTAAGTGAGATATCCTGAATCCCAAGTTTTTTTGCTTCAGTCAGGATCTCATCCATTTTTTCGTACGGAAGTTCTGTCCTGCAATCATAATCTGCAGCCCAGCAGCCTTTGCATTTAAGATTGCAGGCGGTCGTGGGATCAAGAAGTAAAACATAGGGAATGGGAAACTTATACTTCCACTGAAGCCATCTTTTCCTGATTGCATACCACGGGCCATTTATGTTTATTAACCCGGGTATGCTTCTTGTTCTGAAAAACTGCCTGTTTCTGTAAACGTAATCCTTATGATGAGGATATGGAGGAATGACCTTCCTCTCTCCCATTATTGTCAGGTATCTCATGTATAATCAGACTGAAATAATTCTGATCAGTCGTTTTCGGCACTCATATATACTGGGAAGTGTGCTTCAGAGTTGTCGTCGAAGGTGAATTTTATCCCAACGAGTCCGAAGCGATGATTTGCATAATAAGAAATCTTTTTGATGCCGGTGCCAAGAACCGAACTGGGAACTTCTTCAACTTCCATGACTTTAATGTCAAAGAAACCATAAGGGTAATCATCCGTAGTGGATTTGCTAACCACTTTTCTGTAAGTGCCGGTAGAGCCTACCGGATATTTATCCCCCACCTTCGAATCATACCTGGCCCATATGCCGGCAGTTGGGCCTGACAGAAACTCGATACCTTCTGTTGTATGCCTGAATTTCACACTGGTGGATGACACAACATTCCCGTTTATATTAAGTTCCGGGATATTTGAAAGCATATTTTTCAGAAGGGTATTGTTAACAGTGCAGGATCCGTTATAGACTGATACGCCATCTTCATTGGATGTGACAATAGCGGTAAAATTACTTACTCCGGCAATTGAAGCCGATGAAGAACTGACTGTTACCCCGACTTCCCCCATGGGTGACTGTGCCCCTCCAAGTTTAACATCCTTATCTTTTTCACAGGCACTGAAAAGAATAACGCATGATAAAATAATAGCTGAGAGTTTGAACGATTTCATGAAAAATTATTTAATGGTTCATAACAAATAACGTGATAACATCTGTAATATTTAACAGATGTTAATATTTTGTCAGCAAATCTCTATTTCTTGAAAATGAAATATACTGCAAGAATCAGGAAGATAAAACCTATAAGGTGATTTATCCTGAAGGTCTCGTTGCGGAACATCAGAACAGTAAAAAAGGTAAAAACGACCAGGGTGATTGCTTCCTGAATAACTTTCAACTGCCAGAGGTTGAAGGGTCCGCCATAGGTCTGGTACCCCATCCTGTTGGCCGGCACCTGAAAAATATATTCAAAAAATGCAATACCCCAGCTGACAAGAATTACCGCAGGCAGTCCCCATTTGCTTATCCAGCTTGTCTCCTTGAATTTCAGGTGACCATACCAGGCAAATGTCATGAATGTGTTTGATACGAACAACAATATAATAGTTGAAAGTCCTCTCATATTACAAACAGGTCATTATTGATAATCACAACTAAATCAATTAAAACTGAAAGGGTGCAAATTTATTATAAATTCAGATTAAATAAACCCGGATATGTTTGAAAATATTTTAATTTCTCTAATATATTTCAAACAGGCCTCCGGATAATTGCCATAATAGTTTTATTTTAAGATCCGAATATTCCATACGGATGAAAGCATTTTACATTTTTACCATATTTTTAACTCTGACATTGCTCTCAATATCATGCAATAAACCGCAGAAAACTGACGTAATATTCTGCACTCACCAGGTTATTCTCGATAAGGATAACAAGCTTCTGCCCTGGCATTCTCCGATGGAAAATGCCTTCGATCACTTCCTCCACCTCAGATGGAATTTCATCAAAACCAGAGTGCCCCTCTCTCCGGGTCCTCTTCCACGCTCACTCTATCCGCAATATTATTTTTATTGTGCCTTCAAACCCGACAGCGGCCAACTGCTTCCCGATACCTGGATGAACGACATAGGTGAAAAAATCCCAAACTGGTTCGAATCAGCAAGATTGTACTATGCCTACACCGGAGATACATCTGTAATGAATATTGTCAGCAGATTTATTGACTATACAATTTCACACGGTACGAGCCCTGCAGATTTTGCCTGGCCGGATTTTCCATATACAACTACCAATGCCGGCGACACAATCTTCAGGGGGTTCACAAGCGCCGGAAGGCTCGCCCTGCATGAAACACATATAGATCATGCAGGTGAAATGGGGCTGACATATTACAAAATGTACCTCTGGTCAGGAAAAACAAAATACCTTGATGCAGCTGTCAGAATTGCTGATCTGCTTGCAGAAAATGCAAAACCGGGAACCTCAACCGAATCGGTACTGCCATACCGGGTCATTATGGATAAAGGCACAATCACCGCCCCCTATGGTGCAAACTGGACCGGCTGCTATATGCTGTTCGACAACCTTATAGATGCCGGGAAAGGTAATGTTCCACAATATATGAAAGCTAAAGACCTGATAAGGGATTTTTTGCTTGAATACCCGATGAGGACCGGATACTGGACTGACGGCCATACAGATACCGACATTAAAAGCAATACCTATAAAAGTAACCTCAGTGCAAGCAATATGGCGCTCTGCCTGTTCGATTATCCGGACCTTGACCCGGACTGGAAAACACACATCCCGGATCTTATAAAATGGACGGAAGATCATTTCGTTTTCAGGACAGCGCCGGGCGAGCCTTCAACCATGTGGGGCGCCAATATTGTCGGGGAACAGGATAGTTTCAACTTCAAAATGGATTACCAGACTGCACGTTATGCTGCCGAATGTGCAAGATGGTACAGAATTTCAGGCGATGAATCATACCGTGAAAAAGCATACAGGTCACTTGCCTGGGTAACATATTGCAACGACTCACTTGGAATGGCTTTCGAGAGCCCTGTCAGCAAAGGTATACTGAGTTGGTGGTCCGATTGCTACGGCGAATGCCCCAGGATGTTCTACCATGCATTTGCCGGAATGCCCGAACTGGCGCCCCCGGGCGAGGATCATATACTCTATTCTGAGGTCTTGCTCAAAGATGTCTGTTATGAACGCCGGAAAATCACTTACACAAGCACAGGTGCTGACGGAGTTGAATACCTGAGGATCTCTTTCAAACCGGCACACATTACTATCGGTGGCAAGGAACTCCTCAGGAAATCCGATGACTCTCCCGACGGATACTCCCTGAAAAAGATCGGAAGAGGTGACTTTTCGCTGGTAATAAGACACATAAATGCCGGTTTTGTTGAAATATCAGGCTGATGACATCAGACATCAGAAAATATACTAATTTGTTCTCTTTATAAAAATCTTCTTAAGCTTTTTAAAATGACAAGATGTAACCTGATCAGTATTTGCAATAAGTTCCTCCTGTACTTTGCCTTCTTTCTGGTGGCATTTTCAGCTACCGGGCAGGGAAAGACATTGAACATCCGTGTCGACGGAGCCGTCAGGTTTCAGACCCTCGATGGCTTCGGAGTAAATATCAATCCGGCCTGGTGGTATGGTGGGGATTATGGAGATGCCGCGACAATCCTTCCTGCCCTTGATATGCTGATAGATTCGCTTGGCGCGACAATATTCCGGGTTGTGATCGAGGAGATTGACTGGGAGGCTGAGAATGACGACAGCGATCCTTCTCACTTCAACTGGGAATATTACAATTCTGTGTTTTCAGGTAAAAAGTTCCGGTGTATCTGGGATGTATTACGTTATCTGAATAAAAGGGGAATCTCCAGAGATCTTATGATCAGCTTCATGGGCGCTGCACCCTCTCCTGCTCCGCTCAAAGGAAAAGATCCCTCAAAAAGCTGGATGGGCGGAACTGATTATACCATCAGTCCTGACATGGAAGAGGAACTTGCAGAATCGATGGCCGCCCTGCTCTTTTACATGAGGAATACGGCCAAAATAGATTTTTGTCTTGTTTCACCGATGAATGAGACTGATGTTATTTCCTGGTCCAAAAGTGAAAAACATCCCGATGGTATAGTCGAGGGTCCGAATATACCTGATCCGGTTCAGTATGTCAGGGTTGTAAGAAAGCTTGCAAAAAAGCTTGATTCAATCGGGATGAGTGATATCCGTTTCGTTGCTCCCGATGCAGCCGGCGATAAACTGTTCACCGGTATTATGGATGAGATGATAAAGGACGTTTACCTGATGGGAAAGCTCGCATCCTGGGGTGTTCATCAATACGGGAATGATGCGTCAAACTACCTCAGGATCATTAACAGACCGGCTAACCTTACCAGGTCATTCTGGGTTACTGAAACAGCTGGTATTGCAAATATGATTGGACAGCTTGACGATGATTCCCGCGCCTTTATTTTCTGGGATGGTTTCGACTGTGTATACCAGCATGGAAGGAGGAACGGCTATGGAGATGTTCCTCCCAACGACTGGGCTTTCTGGATGACTCCTGATGACGGAAAACCTCTGATAGAATACGATCAGGCAACCGGCGGATGGAAGCCGAGGAAACAATTCTATCAGCATGCCCAGATCATGAAATTCATCAGGCCGGGAGCTGTCCGTTTAAGTCTGACCGTACAGGACACCCTTATACAGGCCCATGCTTTCGGCAATACAGACGGAAGCCTGGTGATAACCGGACAGAACAGGAACCATACCGGCATTACTGTCAACGGGACCCTCAGCAATCTGCATGCTCCCCGAAAAATAAAGATGATTATAACCGACAGGCAAAACAGCCTTGCTGAAAATAAATCAATATCATTTTCAGGAAAATCGTTCAGCGCTGAAATACCGCCTGAGTGTGTTTTTACAATTATTGCGGATGCCGGTTTTAATCCGGCAGTTTCGGAAAGACTTAGGCCCGAACCTGCAGGATGGTATGCCGGCGACATACATGTTCACAGGAACTGCGGTGAGGTGACAACTATCCTTCCTGAAAACGAATTAATAACAATGATGGAGCAAAATGACCTTGCCGTGGTTACTCTTCTTGCAGATATGGGTAACGGTGAAGTAAAAGACAGCAAAACCGACCTGCCAAAGGTAACCGGGGAGGATGCCTTGCAGTCAAGACCGGGAAGAACAATCCATTGGGATGCCGAATGGCACTTTGATCCGGCTGGCGTAACATTTGAGAACAAAGCCCTCGGCGGACATATTATTCTGCTTGGCCTTAAAGAAGCCCGCACAATATGGGATGAATCCACATACAGGATCCTTGAATGGGGCAGATCGCAGAATGCAGTTACCGGATTCTGCCATATGCAATATCTTAATTATAGGATTCCGGATGAACTGACCTGCTGCACACCGATTGACTATCCCGTTGAAGTCGCACTCGGAACAGTTGACTTTCTGTCGGAAGATGTGTGGCTGAATGATGCGGGTATAAACGGATACTATAAAATCCTTAACTGCGGCTTCAGGCCATCATGGACAGCCGGTACAGATTTCCCATGCAATAACAGCCAATCAATCGGATCGCTTCTAACCTATGTTCAGATAAAAGAAAAGCCTCTGACTTACAGTAACTGGATTGAGGGAATAAAAAATGGAAGAACGGTAGTCTCAACAAACGGTCATTCCGAATTCCTCGACCTTAAAATTAACGTAAACTCAGGACCAGGTGATGAAATAAAAATGAAGCGAAAAGGAAAAATCAAAATTGATGCAGCTTGGAGTTCGGTAAGTGAACAAAAAGGAAGAATTGAGATAATCTGCAACGGGAAACTCGCTGCATCAATTGAGGGTAATGCCGGACCTGACGCACCATTGCATCTCAGGACCAGTCTTACGCTTTCTGAAAGCAGCTGGATCTGTGCCAGGCGTATGGATGAAAACGGACACCGGTCACATACATCTCCGGTATATGTTTCATTCAGAAACAACCCCGTGAGAGCCAGCGCTGACGATGCCCGGTTTTTTGCTGACCGGATCGATAATATCCTTAAAAGGATTGAACCCGGAGGGCCATGGAGCCAGTTTTTCAATGACAATCCGGAGGCTGCCCGGGAAAGATACCTGAAGGCCAGGGAGATATATGAAAAGATCGCTTCAGAAGCCGCTGCCAGGATAAAGTAACAGGCTGATTAATTGTTTTTTATGGCAAGCAATAATAAAACTAAAAATTCATTCCTCCCGATTATATCTCTTATCGTCGTAATTGCGGGATGTACCTATCACAGCTCAGACGCTCCGATTCTTGTGTTATCCGGCCAGGATGATTTTGGAATGTATACACAGGAGATCCTCCGGGCTGAAGGGTTCAATGCGTTTGAAAGCAGGTCAATGGCGGACGTTTACCGTGATGATTCATTCCTGTCACGATTTCCACTTGTCATTCTGTCGGAAAAAGTATCTGATCCGGCATGGTGGAGGTCGCTTGAGCGTTACGTCCAACAAGGAGGCAGACTGATTTCGGTAGTGCCGTCAGATTATCCGAAATCACTTTTCGGAATAAGAACATTAAAAGATGGTATTGCACCCGGATATATCTATATCGACACAGCTTCACAGCAAGGTAGATCACTTATCGGCCGCAGGATACAGATCCATGCGGAAAGCTATCATTGCCTTGCTGATTCAGCGGACGTGGCAGCGTGGTTCGGTGATACCGGCGGCACTGAAAAAAGGTATCCGGCTGTAGTAGCAAATTTTCCGGGAAAAGGACGCACTGCAGCTTTCCTTTATAACCTTCCGGCCAATATAGTCCTTACCCGGCAGGGAAACCCTGAATATGCCGGCATTGAAAAAGACGGTATCCCAGGACTGAGGGCCATGGATCTTTTCACCGGCGGATGGGTCGATCCGGATTGTAATACCATTAACCAGGCCGATGAACAAATGCACTTCCTGACCAATCTTGTAAGCAGTATGTTTGCAGAAGAACTGCCATTGCCGAGAATCTGGTATTTTCCCGATACCCTTGAATGCCTTGTGACACTTACCAATGACGGAGAGTACAGAAACGAAAATGATTTTGAACAGCAGTTCCGGGATGTTGATTCAGCGGGCGCGAAAATGTCTCTCTACGTGATGCAGACGGAAAAAGTCACGAAGGAATGGGCCGACAGATGGACAGCCAGAGGATTCGAGATCTCCGGACATCCCGACGGAACGGCAAGAGCATCTGCGCCGGATTGGGATTTTATGAATAGTGTTCTGGTTTCTAAAGTTGAAGAAATATCAAGTTTGTACGGACTGAAAATGAACACTGTTGTCAATCACTGGTTCGTCTGGTGCGGAAGTGATTCAACAGGCAAAAAGGATTTTGCAGCTCAGGCCCGGATCGAAGCAAACCATGGGATCGGACTCGATCTGAATTATGCTCATTATGATAATAACTCATCCCATGGCCACTTTCTTGGAACAACCGGAGCTGATCAGGGCAATTTCACAGGCAGCGGATTGCCTATGAGGTTTATGGCCAGGGATGGCAATGTGATAAATATATGGCAGCAGCTTACCAATGTTTACGATCAGCAATATAATGAGAACCACGATCCGGATGGATTTTTCGAGTGCTTCAAGGGATTGATGGACAGAAGCATTAATGATGAGATATATTCATTCATCAGCATAAAATCGCATAATGATGAATATTATTTCGCGAGGGATCCTCTTCTGAAAATGCTGAAATATGCCAATGACAGGAATATTCCGGTATGGACTGCTTCGCACCTTCTCGATTTCATCAAAGCCAGGGATAATGCAAGATTCACCGGGATAAAATGGAAGCCTGGAAAGTTGTCATTCACCTTAGAGAACCGGAATTCCTGTAAGGATGAGCTTTCTGTAATCATACCCTTCAGACATTCAGGCAGGGAGATCAGCAAAATAACAGAAGATGGTAAGATCATACCATATTTTATCAGAGAAATAAGAGGTTCAGAATATGCTTTTATTCTCCCCGGACCTGGTATAAACGTCAATATAACTGTAACTTATAGTAAATAAACAACAAGCCTGAAAGGAACAAAATGAAACCTCCATGTATTAGGAAACACAAACAAAATAGTATAATACGTTTTCCGGTTGAAACTTTAAGAAATTAAGTATTATGAGTTTGTAACAACAGGTAATTAGCCTAAATGATCAGGAGATCCCTCATTCAGCCAAACTCTCGCAAGTTCGTGTTTGGCTTCGTTACCAATGACAAGTCTGACAAACAGGCTCACTTGCAACAACTTGATAATTTAGTTCTTTCGCCGGTCTTATAAAGCTTTGTCTCTTTCTTTGAAGCAATTGTTCCTCGTATTTTTTCATGCCTGATTCTACATACTGCATACCTTTTACCCTGACCAGCCAATAGAGTTCTGCATGTTTTGTTGCCATTGCCAGGTTGTTGATCGAAGTCCTGGAGGATTTCTATGTGACAGTCACATAAAAGTAATTTTTTAATGGCTGATTCTTTTCTGACCGGAAGTTAAGACCCATTGTCAGGCAGTGAATCCTGCAAAGGATTCCACAAAACAGATACGTAAGTATCTGAATGTTAATAATCCCGGTTGGCACCGGGATGGGCAAGCCTCATAAGACCTTAAGCCCTGCAGGGGCGATACAACTTGTAAATATCTGAAAGATTGCCTA
>CAZTJT010000008.1:113223-151281 GCA_964613785.1 uncultured Rikenellaceae bacterium | reverse complement strand
ACACAATACCGGTAGAAACGGATGTCGAATTCATCATCCGTGCCGTCAGGTACGGGATATTTCGTCCCTACAGGACGTTGATTTTTTTGGGATACGGTTTTTTACCGATATCTGGTCCCAACGGGACCGCCGTATTTTTATTATGGTTTTTCTACCAATATCTGTCCCCTACGGGACCATTCATATCGGGATTTGTTTAATCTCACCAGGACCATTCCTCTAATTGGTACAAAAAAAAATATTCCTATTTTTACACCCTGACCAAACTATATCCTAAAATGAACAAAATCATATTGATAACTGGTGCTACTGCCGGTTTCGGCCGGGCTGCTGCAATCAAATTTGCCAAAAACGGATACGATGTCATCATTACCGGCAGAAGAAAGGACCGGCTTGAGGAACTGGAAAAAGAGCTTTCAGCTTTTAATAATAATGTGCTTGGACTAAATTTTGATGTAAGAAATAAGAAGGAAGTCGATTCTGCAATAAATAACCTTCCCGAACAATGGAAAAACATTGAAATCCTTGTCAACAATGCAGGACTTGCAGTAGGAATGTCGCATATCGACAAGGGGGATACCGACGACTGGGATAGGATGATAGATACAAACATTAAAGGACTTTTATATGTTACACGGGCGGTCGCCCCTCTGATGGTTGCCAGGGGAAGCGGCCACATAATCAATATTTCTTCCATTGCCGGTTCCGACATTTATGAAAACGGCAATGTCTACTGTGCAACCAAAAGTGCTGTCAGTGCACTTTCCAGGGCTATGAGGATCGATCTGGTCAAACATAATATAAAGGTCACTAATATTGCGCCTGGGATGGCGGAAACTGAGTTCTCGATCGTCCGTTTCAAAGGTGACAGGGAAAAGGCCGATGCCGTCTATAAAGGAGTTGACCCTCTTACAGGTGATGACATAGCCGAAATTATCTATTTCTGTGCAACATTGCCTCCACATGTTTGTATCAACGACCTTCTCGTAACTCCCACACAGCAGGCCAGTGTAGGACATCTTAACAGAAGGGTATGACAGAAGATGCATGCCGCTGGCACTTTTCAAGTATTCGTAATTGAATTCTACAAAACGATAAATATTTATTGATATACAATAATTATTTAATATTTATCGATAAATATTTATTGTTATATAATATATATTAATGATATAATATGCTGCAGTGACAGCTCAGGCGCCTGACCTTGGTCCTGATGCCCTTCATTGATTCATGAATCCCTGGTCGTGAAGTACCTGTAGAAGCATTTTTGAAAAATAAACATTATCCTCCTTTTTGTAACGGATATCGGTAAAAACCTGTGCGAGTGTTTCTTTGGCATTTTCCGCTATAAATTGCCGGGAATCAGATCTGTTTTCCTTTTCAGAATAAAACCGGTCAATTTCCTCGTCACTGTAATCCCTGTATACTTCATTATGAATAACAGCTTCCAGGGGCAGCCTGTCGACCTGGTCAGGTTTTTCGGCGGGCCACCCAAGAGTTATGGTTGTAACTGGCACAACACCTTTCGGGAGTTTAAGCACTTCAACTATTTTGTGAGCCATATATGTGGTTGTGCCCAGATAGCATATACCCAGCCCTCTGGCTTCTGCTGCAACACAAAAGGTCTGGGCAGCAATCAGAGCGTCGATGGCTGCTGTCATGAACGACAGGAAATTGTCATAACCGGGAGCAGCTTTTCTTAGCAAACACCATTTGCTGAACCTGTTGAAATCGGCGCAAAATGTAAGCATAACAGGAGCTTCAGTCACCATCTTCTGATTGAAATGGAATGGTGAAAGTGATTTTTTCATTGAATCATCCCTGGTTATTATTATACTATATACCTGCATATTGCCCGTGGTTGATGTACGGCAGGCTGCCGTGAGCAACTCGTTTAGAAGAGTGTCATCTACTTTTTCTGAGGTATATTTTCGTATAGTCCTGCGATTCAGAAGCATATCCTGTATATCTGTCATGGGTAATATTTTGAAGAATATTCACAAAGTAAGCAAATTCTGCAAAAACCGATAGATCTGATGAAAAGGATTTTAGTATCTTAGCATGAGGCATTAAGTCTAAACTAACCAATAATATTATACTATGAGCAGACCAGTTACTTTATTTACAGGCCAGTGGGCCGATTTGCCATTTGAGACCGTTTGCGAAAAAGCTGTTTCTTTCGGATATGACGGACTTGAACTTGCATGCTGGGGCGATCACTTCGAGGTAGACAAAGCTACGGATGAATATTGCAGGAAAAGGCGTGAAATTCTCAACAAGCATGGTTTAAAGGTATTTTCCATTTCGACACATCTTGTAGGGCAGGCAGTTTCCGACCGGATCGATGAGAGGCATAAAAGTATTCTTCCGGATTATGTCTGGGGCGACGGGGATCCCGAAGGAGTCCGTCAGCGTGCTGCCAGGGAAGTGATAAAAACCGGCGAAGCAGCTAAAAGGCTCGGGGTTTCTGTCGTAAATGGTTTTACGGGAAGTCCGATATGGCATCTCTGCTACTCATTCCCGCCAGTTACTCCAACAATGATTGAGGAAGGATTCAGGGAATTTGCAAGACGCTGGAAACCGATCCTGAATGAGTATCAGAAACTGGGAATCAGGTATGCCCTCGAAGTTCATCCTACAGAAATAGCTTTTGACATAGTATCAGCAAGAAAAGCATTGCAGGCACTTGAAAACCATCCGGCATTCGGGTTTAATTACGATCCTTCCCATTTCGGATACCAGGGTGTTGATTACGTGAAATTCATTTATGAATTCCGCGACAGGATATTCCATGTTCATATGAAAGATGTCGGCTGGTCTGAATCGCCGGTTGAAGCAGGTGTGTTCGGCGGACATACAGAATTTGGTACCTACGGCAGGTACTGGGATTTCAGGAGCCTGGGAAGGGGAAACATCAATTTTGAGGAAATAATAAGGGCTCTGAACAGAATTGGCTATAATGGTCCACTGTCGGTTGAATGGGAAGACAGTGGCATGGATCGTGAACACGGAGCAGCAGAAGCATGCGATTTTGTGAAATCGGTTGATTTTGCACCATCAAACATTGCGTTCGACTCTGCATTTGAAAAATAATTGCAATAATATAGCTTATCAGAAGAAGTCATTTTTATCAACATAGAATAAAAGACATAAAGATTTTTTTAAAACAAAATACAATTAAAAAAATGAAGAAAATAAGAATGGGAATGATCGGCGGAGGCATTGGTGCTTTTATAGGAGATGCGCACCGTAGAGCTTCTCGCATATGCAATGATTTTGAACTTGTCGGAGGAATATTTGATGCCGATAATGAAAAAAGCAGGCAATTTGCCATAAATGAAGGCATCGATCTTTCAAGATGCTATGACAACATTGATTCCATGGTCAAAGCTGAAAAAGCGCTTCCTGCCGATAAAAGGATGGAAGTGGTTTCTATTGTTACACCAAATGCCCTGCATTACCCGTTTGCCAAAATCCTTCTTGAAAACGGGTTCCATCTTGTGTGTGAAAAACCAATGACTATGACTGTTGAGGAAGCAATTGAACTCGAGGAACTTGTAAATAAGACAAAACTCACTTTTGCACTTACGCATACCTATACAGGTTACCCTATGGTCCGTCAGATGAGGGATCTTATTTCACAAGGTGTTCTTGGAACAATTCAAAGAATAGATGCTCAATACTACCAGGGATGGATAAACTCGATAATACATGGAACCGAAAGCCGGATTACAGGAGTCTGGAGACTTGATCCCAAGCATGCCGGAGTTAGCAGCTGTATGGGAGACATTGGAGTTCATGCATTTAATCTTATCGAATACACTACCGGACTCGAGATAAAGGAAATACTATCCGATCTGAGCAATGTAAAAGATGATATTAAGCTCGATCTTGACGGAACAGTAATGCTGAGGTTTGGCGGTAATCTTAAAGGTGTTATCAGGGCAAGCCAGGTGTGCGGCGGAGAGGAAAACTGCATTACAATAGCAGTATATGGATCAAAGGCAAGCCTGAAATGGGGACAGGAGAATCCAAACTACCTTTATATGTTAAGCGACACCGAACCCACAAGGATCTTTAAACCAGCTCACGGATACAACGGGAAATTTGCCGAAAGCAGTCATACAATGCCGTCAGGACATCCGGAAGGTATTTACGAGGCACTGGCTAATATTTACAAAGGAGCTGCAAAATCAATCAGGGGTGAAGAATTCATACCCGGCGAATTCCCGACAGTCCATGACGGCGTGCGCGGAATGAAGTTCATTCATGCAGTTGTGAACTCGAATGCAAACGGGAATGTGTGGACGAAAGTGTGACGCAGGGGTTGAAGGGTTGAAAGGTTGAATGGTTGAATGGTTGAGAGGCTGAGATGAGCTATGTAAGAAATATATTGGTTTCTGCATTACTGGCTTCAGTACTAATTTCTTGTAACAGAAAAGTCAGACAACCTGAAACCACTGTTGTGCTCATCCTCAGCGGACAAAACAATCATGAATGGCAGAAGACCTCACCGTTAATTGCTGAAATACTTGAAAATTCAGGGCTGTTTGAAGTCTCAGTTACAAATGATCCGGATACCCTGACATATAAAAGCATGAAGAAGTATCAGGTTATTCTGAGCAACCGTAATACCTGGCCTGACACCTGCTCGCGTATGAGCAGGCGGTGGGAAAAAGATCTTGTGAGGTATGTGAGCAGAGGAGGAGGATTTGTTTCATTGCATGCCGGAGCATCTTCATTTTACGGATGGACCGATTTTCACCGGATCGGTATCGGACGTTGGGGCAGGGATACCCGCCATGGTCCGATAATAACAGGCAGGATATGTGAGTTAGATCAATCCCATCCTGTTACAAAAGGTATAAGGGAATTTTATACTACTGATGAATTCTGGGAACGAACAGATCTCTTTCCCGGATCAATACCCATTGCCAAGGTATATGCGGAATCCGGATATGAAGGGCAGCCTGTAATAGAACCTGTATTGCTTTGTAATTATTTCAGTAAAGGAAGATGCATGTATTTTGCCCTTGGTCATAATGAAAGAGCGATCAGGAATACTGGATTCATGACCCTGCTTATCCGCTCAACCCAATGGGCAGCCCGGAAAAATGTTGATTCTGAGACCATCCCTCCTGCCCTGCGTGAGAAATCAACTTTGACAGAAAATGATTATACCTGGGGTGAGACAGATACATCGATATGTCTTAAAAATAACTCCGGAATTATCTGGAAGTTAAATTACAATGACCGTTACGGCAAACCCTATTTTCACCCTTTAACTGCAGGAAATTCAATACTGACATGTGTTAGTCCGGCTGACCACCTGTGGCATCTGGGGCTATGGTTTTCGTGGAAATTCATAAACGGAGTCAATTACTGGGAGTATACTGATAGCAAGGTATCGGGAACCTCAGGATACCCTTCAGAAGGACTGACTGAGATAACAAACATTGAGATTGCAAAAAGAAGTGATTTCGCCTGCGAAATCTCGATAGACATGAGTTATCGTCCTCATAGTGGAATTCCGGTCCTTTCGGAAAACAGGTTTATAAATGTTAGTACGCCCGGCAAGGATGGAAGTTATGCAATTGATATTGAATCTGTTTTCATTCCGCTTGAGGAGAACGTGATACTCGACAGGACCCCCATTGAAGGAGAACCAGATGGAAAATCATGGGGTGGCTATACGGGTTTATCAATGAGGTTTAATCAGGATTTCACTTACCCTTTCACAATTTTTGAAAAAGATAACAATGATCCCAAAGCAAGCAACTGGATGTATATGGGATTCATGACCTTAACAGGTGATACAGCCGGAATATGCATATTAAAGAATCCGTTGTATACTACAAAAAACACAAGATGGTATGTCATCAGTGATCCAAATGTTCCATTTTATTATTTCAGTCCGGCAATACTATTCGATGGCAAAATTTCACTTAACAGGAACGATAAACTCACTCTTAAGTACAGGATTTGGATAATGCCCCATAAGACTGACTGGATTATTATGGAAAAGAAATACCGGGAATACGCACGGGCATATTAAACTGATTGAATTGTAATTAATTTCCTAAACCAATGGATAAATATTTAAAAACCATGTGTAAGATCCCGAGAAGGGCTTTTGTAAGGAATTCAGCAAAAGTTGTGCTTGGTGCTGCAATATTGCCCGTAATCCTACCCTCATGTAAAACCGGGAAGAAGGCAGTTGAAAGGATCAACATAGCTCATATCGGGGTAGGCGACCGAGGGAAATGGGAACTGATCTATTACCTGCTGCCATTGAGAGGGGCACTGAATGTTGCTGTCTGCGATGTTTTCAAAAGCCGCCGCGATGAAGCTGCCTCTGAGATCAATCAGTTTTACAGGAACAACAATGATCCTGCCCCGGAATGCAAGGCATATCTCGATTTTGAGGAGATACTTGCAAGAGATGATATTGATGCAGTACATATCACAACACCTGACCACTGGCATGTTCCTGCTGCCATAAGGGCAGCCAGGGCAGGGAAGCACATAATGCTTGCCAAACCACTTGGCCTCAGTTATCCGGAATACAGGATCCTGGCAAATGAGCTGAAAGCAAATAACGTGCGTTTTCACTATGGCACCCAGCAGCGCACAATGGAACATATGAGGCTGGGAAGAGACCTGATTCTTGAAGGAGCTGTTGGTGAAATCGAACGTGTTGATGTATGGTCACCCGGAAAAAATCCGGTCGAAAGTCCAATCTGCAATGAAGTGCCCGTGCCTTCGGATTTTGATTATGACAGATGGACCGGACCGGCACCGCTCAGGCCATACTGCCCTGACCGTGTAACTAACAACAGTTCATGGTTCAACTATGATTATAGTATAGGCTTCCTTGCTGGCTGGGGTGCCCATCCGCTTGACATTCTTGTCTGGGTTCTCAAAGATAAAATATCAGGTATCTATTCCTGTGAAGGGACAGGTCAGTTCTGGGCACCCGGCGGACTATACAATAACATCCTTTCATGGGATGTCGTTTGCAGATATCAGAATGGAATTGAAGTTCATTTTGTAAGTGATGATGTCGGGATTAATGGTGTTATGGACAACAGGGAAATGAAGGAAACCAATGGTACAACTTTTTATGGCACAAAAGGATGGATCTCGCTCAGCCGTTCTTCAGCGCAGTCAAATATCCCTGAAATCAATCAGAAGCTTAACAATTTCCAAAAAAACAATGATGGATGGATCATCAGTGAGAACAACACAATGGGGCAGGCTTTTCTTGATGTGATAAACGGCAAGACAGCAGAATTGTGTCCTCTCGAAGATGCAATTATCTCTGACACAATCAGTCATATGGGAGATATAGCTATCCGTTCGGGGAGGAAAATAACCTGGGATCCGGTCAGAGGAGAAGTAGTAAACGACCCCGAAGCCAATAAATTGTTTATAAGGGAAATGAGAAGTCCTTACACAATATAGGTATTATAAAGCGTAAATGTAATCAATCAATTCATATTGCAGGTTTTATGATTACGCCTGAAATTGATTCAACGGAAACGACTAACTGAAAAGTTTCCCCCAAAGCCTGAAAAGAATCGCTGAAGAAATGAGGGATATCAGAACCAGGACTGCTGAAAATCCGATATTGCCGTATATTGCGTGACCGACTGCAAACAGGATTGCATAGATTGCAAGGCACCCCAGGCTCATGCAGGCCAGTCCGGCAGGTACATTCCAATCGCCTGAATATTCAGCAATGCTCAGGGAACTCTTTTTAGCAATGTTTTTCCATCCCGGTCCTCCGGGTCTGATCTTCTCATAGAATTGAACAAGCGTTTTTTCATCACAGGGTTTTGTGACAAATGTCACAAATATCCATATAATAGTGTTAAGCAATACTATTGAAACAAACTTGATCGCATCCCAGAGTGAGGGATCCATAGTCAATCCAAACAGTTGTACGGTATTTTGATCAGTGCGGATCAGAAAACGGTGTTCAATAATGATTGACAATACTGAAAAAACCACCGCCCCAGCCATGGCTGAAATCTCCGACCAGGCGTTGATCCTCCACCAAAACCAGCGAAGAAGATATATAAGGCCGGTTCCTGCGCCAATTATTATCATATATTGAAAAGCCTGAAGTGCATTTTCAAGGTATAGAGCCAGTATGGTTGAAAAGACCATAAAAGCCACAGTCCATAATCTTCCTACCAGTACTTTTGTTTTTTCCGAAGCACCAGGGGCAATAAATCTGGTATGAAAATCATTCACCATGTATGAAGCTCCCAGATTCAGTTGTGTTGATACAGTTGACATATATGCCGCATACAGTGATGCAAGCACCAGCCCCAGGATTCCGCCGGGGATGAATTCTCTGAGCATGACGGGATAGGCAATATCGTTATGGAAATATTGCCGGGGAACATCCTTGTATTTTTCCACCATTGAGGTAATATCAGGGAATATAACCAAGGAACAGAGTCCGACTATTATCCAGGGCCAGGGTCTTATTGCGTAATGCATAAGGTTGAAGAGCAGCGTTGCCCCTACGGCATGCTTTTCGGATTTAGCTGAGAGCATTCTCTGTGCTATAAAACCGCCGCCTCCGGGTTCAGATCCCGGATACCATGCTGCCCACCATTGTATTGTAATGGGTACTACAAAGAGTGTCAGCAGCATCACCGGATCGGAGAAATCGGGCATAATGCTGGTCTTAGCATGAATAATTTCATTGTTAAGAAGATTTGACATGCCTCCAACAGCAGTTGATTTAACAATAATCACGGCAGGTACCACTGCACCCGTCATAGCGAGTACGAACTGAAAGAAATCTGTCCAGATAATTGATTTAAGCCCCCCAAGAGTACTGTAAAAAACTGTGATAGCAGCCACTGCAATCAGAAATATCATTGGATTTATGTCGGTCATGATTACCGTAACTTTAATAAATGCCAGGGTGGCTCCTGCCAGTACCAGAATGTTGAAAAAGAAACCAAGATATATAGCCCTGAACCCTCTTAGGAAAGCTGCTGCCCGCCCGCTGTATCTTATCTCATAAAACTCCAAATCCGTCATGATCTTTGACCGGCTCCATAATTTTGCATATACGAATACCGTAAGCATCCCTGACAGGAGGAATGAAAGCCATAACCAGTTTTTAGCCACTCCCCCGCTCCTGACCATATCGGTTATTAGATTTGGTGTGGCTATTGAGAATGTGGTTGCAACCATGGAAAACCCAAGGAGCCACCAGGTCATGCTTCGGCGTGAAAGGAAATAGCTTTCTGAATCCTGTCCTCCCCTTCTGCCGGTAATCAGTCCGATCACAGTGAGAATAACAAGGTATCCGGTTATTATAAACCAGTCAATCTTCGTCAGGCCCATACCGGAATCAAATAATAATCAGTTATCAGATCTTGAAATCTTATAAAAAGATTCTTTTAAAAATGGTCAGGTTATAGAAAGGACGATTTTTGAATGCTCTATTATTGATGCAAAATCGCTGGTCAGGGCAATCCATGCAAGCCCTCTTTTCTTCCACGGTTCATAAGGCCATGATGCTGTTCCCAGAGGGATCCCGGCAGCAACGACTTTTTCACAAATCATATCTATTGTACGGTTCACCTCAGGATCTTCAAACTGCCCGAGTTTTCCCATCGAGCCCGAGAGATCGAGAGGTCCGATGCAGATGCTTCCTATGCCGGGAACTTTCAATATCTCATCAAGATTTTTTACTCCCTCCATTGTTTCAATCTGGATAATGACCATTGGTTCTGATTCAGAAGCGGCCAGATAATCGTTAAAAGGTATACGGCCGAACCTGTTTCCCCTACGCACGAAGCATCCCCTGACGCCATAGGGAGGATACCTGCATGCCATCACAGCAGCTCTTGCCTCTTCAGCAGAATTGACCATCGGGATGATGATGCCGGCCGGAGCCAGGTCGAGTATCGGTTTGATGACCTCAGCCTTATTCCAGGGGACACGAACAAAGGGTGCGCAACCGGATCCCCTTACGGCCGTAACATGCTGCAGCGCTGACTCAATGGTGAGAGGCGCATGCTCCATGTCAATCCATGTGAAATCGTACCCGGCTTCGGCGGCCAGCTCGCTTACAGTCAGGTCATTTAATGTGATCACCAATCCTTTGCAAAGCTTTCCACCTTTTATCTTGTCAAGAAATTCTCCGTAATTGCTGATACTCATAATATTACTCGGTTTATTTTTAAATAATCAATAACCGGTATTGGCTATTAAAATGTAACATATCAGAATGAATAAGTTATTCACTTACCGTGAAAGGAATAGAAATACAGGTTTTAATATTTCAGGCTGCTTCCTATTTTTTCTTCCTCCTGAGCAAAAGAACGGCACCGGCTGCTATCACAACAACTGCACCTGCGATAATTGCCAGTGCTGCAGATTTTCCCTTTTTACCGTCACCCTCATCTTCTTCAGCATAATAGAATGTCGGCTTTGCATTTGTATCTATGTTAACAGTGTCCTTCTTTGGCTTTGGCTGTTCCTGTGATAAGACAGGATTATTTCCAAAGGCAGTGAGGAGCATAATGAATGAGAACATCAGAATTGCTTTTTTCATCGTTTTTGAATTTTATTGTTATTTTATCATTCTGGCCATTTCATCATATTTGCAGGCTATTTCAGGATCAGTAGAGCGATACGTGTCAGCCAGTGCAATCAGTGCGGGTTTGAATCCCGGATTGATTGTCAGGCATTGTCTCAGCAGATCCCTTGCATAGTGTCTGTCCCGTGGCTCAACCAGTTTTGCCAGTTCAACATAAGCCTCAAAATATTTGCGGTTGACATTTAAAAGCCTTCTAAAATAGCTTTCCGCTTCATCATATCGCCTGCCGGAAGCTGCCAGATTGCCCAGAAACATAAGCACAGGTTCAGAATCCGGATTGACCAGCAAAGCCTTCTTAAGAATCGAATCCGCCTTTTCAGGCTGACCGTTTCTGGAAAAAGCAGCTGCTAAATTAAAAAAAATCATTTCGTCATTCTTATCTTTTTCTATTGCACTCGCAAGATATTTTACCGCATCACAGAATCGACCTTCGTTTAAAGCCAGGTAACCATAATAATCATTTTTCGATATTCTCTTTAATACTGCACAGAGGGGAACAGAATCAGAATAAACAACATGGATACTGTTCGAAGGAGGCCACAATTGGTTCTTCAACTGATAAGGTGTAAGATAGCGCGAGGTAACGATAGCATAATCCCAGTCTGAAAAACTGCGTTCTTCATATCTCGAGTAGGTTGCATGAATTCCTTTAAATTTACGAAATTGCCAGCTTACCGAATAATCAGCAGTCACGACGATATCTGAAGTATCTCCGTTTATCTGAAGATGTCTTGTCAGCCATTCGCAAGCTTTAGTATGACTCACAAAATAATAATCTGTTTCATAGTTTGAAAAGGCTCCATTTATACCTCCGACAAACTGATTATAGTAAATATACCAGAAGGATGGGTTTACAGCCATATATTTTACCGGATGAATGGAGAGAAAGATTATAATGCTTGCGGCCAGTAATTTTATTACTATCCCGTATTTATCGAGATAGTTGCGAAATAACCATATTAATCCACAGGCTGAAAGTAGTACAATTGACGGATATACAAAAAGAAACTGGCGCCACGAACTATAAAGATTTGATCCTTTTATTATCACATAAGCAACAGGAAACAGTACAGAAAAAGCAATAAAAGCCATTTTAAGGCAATTCTCTGATTTGAATATTTTTCGAGAGAACACTACAAAAAGCAGGAGCCCCGTACTTATAATCAGGGGAATTGTTATTGCCATCGATTTTAAAAGATAATACCATGGCATATAATCAGACCATTCCATCTTTCCTTCAAAAATCAACCGGAAGGTTGCAGGAAAATCTGACATTTTACGAAACGCCTCCAAAACATTACTTACAGGTTTCTGCAACGCGTAAGGCCACAAAAGGATACTCAAACAGAATGATATCATACCGGCCGAAATAACACCCACCAATCTTACAATCAATTCATTTCTGTTTATTTCATCGTGTCTCAGAAACCTCATTCCGTAATATGAAACGTATAATAAACCCAGATAACATAAAAGCAGCATGCCTCCGGCCCTTATACTCATGGCCAGGGCCAGGCTTATTACCAGTAAAAAAGTTGTGGTTAAGGATATTTCCTTGCGTGAATAAAAGAATCTGAGTGAAAAAAATATTCCTGAAATATACCCCAGAGCAAAAGGAATGTCTTTTAGATTGTTCTGTGCATGGCCCATGAATGTGGGCGACATTAAAAACAGCAACACAACTGTGATACCTGCCCCATAACCATAACACCATACTGCCAGTAATGCTGTAACAAGAATAGTGAGCCATCCTGCAATTGCGCTCATAAGATGCCTGAAGCCATAAATGTCTTCAATCCCGGTCAGTTTTATTATGAAAGTAGCGATATTATCGTAGCTCTGTCCGTAATATTTCAGATGAGTTTCAGGAGTATGCAGTGCCGAAGTATCTTTCCCGCCAGTTATGAAATAGTTGTAAACAGCTAACGAATGATTATAGTGGAGTACTTCATCGCAGTTTATCCCTGCATTCCGGCTCTGCAAAAGCATAAATATCAGTGACGCTGCTGACAGAAGAAAAAAAGCGTATTTCAATATTTTTACCTTCATCATCCCCCGCTACCGCCTGAGGTATCAAAAAAACATTTTACGAAATAAATCGGACGGTTTTGCGATTCTTTGTAATTGCGGTAAATATATTCTCCTAGAATACCCATAAAAACAAGCTGAATCGATCCAAGAAAGTAAATACTCAAAAGAGTTGATGTCCAGCCGGGCACTGCAAAACCCGAGATTTTTGCAATAAGTACATAGATACCTGCTGCGAGAAACACTAATGTACCAATCAATCCGAGGAAAAGGCAAGCTTTCAAAGGGAATTTTGAAAAAGAGAAAATTGCATCTGTTGCCAGAATCAATAGTTTCCTACTATTCATTTTCGGATTTCCCTCAAACCGGTCATCCCTGACATAAGTTACATACCCCTGCCTGAATCCTATGATTGTTCTTAGCCCTGGTAAATATCTTATTTTCTCCCTGAGTGATATAAGGGCATTTGCCGCTGGACGGGTGAATATTGAAAAATTACCGTAATCACCTATATAATTTATTTCCCCGAAATTTCTGAAGACAAAATGGAACAGCAGTGTGTACATATTTCTTCTTTTGCTACCCTTTCTCCCTGTTCGTCTGGCGTTTACGACATCAAATCCTTCATTTATGATTTTATTATACATCTTCTCCAGCAATTCAGGAGGATCCTGCAGGTCTCCATCCATCATGGCAACAATATCGCCTTTTGAATATTCGAGGCCTGCTGTGTAAGCGGCCTGGTGTCCGAAATTCCTTGAAAGGGAGAGTGCCTTGATCTTTTTATTTTTTTTCTGCTGGCTCAGTATCTTGTCAAGGCTCCGGTCGCTGCTTCCGTCATCCACGAAAATGATCTCATAATCGGAGATAAAAGATTCGATAGCAGACACTGTCCGCTTAACAAGTTCATCTATAAGGTTTTCCTCGTTATATACAGGAACAACTAGTGAAAGCATGATTCATCCTTTTTCAGTTCTGAAGCCTGGCAAGAGCATACTCTGCGTCATCCTTCAGTTCAGGATCTTCAGCGAGTTTCCTTACTGTCTCAAGGCAGTAACCGGATCCCATCCAGCTCAGTTCACGCAGCAGGAGTTTTTTTGCTTCGCCTGAAGCTCTGGAATCCCTGAGAACTGAAACCATTTTCTTTTCGATGTCAAGAATCAATTCTTCATTACCCGACGCTTTGCGTATTTCCTGCTGAAGGAATGTGAAATACCGGGTACTTTTTGTGATATTGTAATCACGTATGTACTCCAATGCTTTTTCCATTGTTATTGCTGAATAATCGGGCCGGAGGATAACTCCGGCTGCGGTGGGGAAATCGGATGGCACTTCCTGTGTCACTGATCCTGTAGCTGCCCATTCTGCTCCTCTTTGCAGTGTTATGATAAAACCTGCACATTTAATCGCAGGACCGCCATCATCGTCTGCATGCCCCATCGCGGTATGGAATATTCGTCCCTTACCATATTCAATGGCCATTAACATTGGTTCATCTCTTCCCGTGCCCCCAAAAGCCGTATCAGCATAAGCTGTTGCCAAAACCTGCATATTACGGGCTGGTCCGCGCATTTTTTGATAAAGGTCATCACTTCCATGCATCCATCTGACAGGCAACCCCTTAGTAACAGGGTGTTCAGTGTTCCGGATCCTGATCTCAAACTCATGGCGTTCTCCATGAGAACCTGCAATTCCCGCAGCAGTGTCATAAATGAGTTCATTTTTCCGGTAATAAACATAAGGTCCGTTCAGTTCATTTCTGTTGCTGCCTCCTCCTATTCCAATGATTTCATTGTATTCCTGCCAGTCTGGAAAGGAGCCGCTTGATCCGTGATATATTACGACTCCGCCTCCATTTCTTACATAATCAACAAAGGCTGTCCTGGCCTTTTCGGGCCAGGCGTCGCCATAATAGTCTATCACTACAAGTTTGTACTTCGAAAAATCAGGGTCAAATCGGGACATGTCATTCCCTTTTTCAGGAGCAATAAGGATTTCGGTTGAAAAGAGATCCGTGTTATCAAGAATCTGTTTCAGGACGGAGGAGCTGACTTTCCAGTTATGCTCCTGCTGGCCAGTGATTATAAGTGATCTGTTTAATTCTTTGGAAGTACATGAGACTATCAGTCCCGCCAGGGAAAGTCCCAATAATATATTAAAGCATTTTCTTTTCATTTTTCCCGAAATTTAAATTGTTGGCATGGTCCATGGTTTACGGTATGGTCGTGAGAGGAGACGGCTTGCTCTTTTATTGTCTTTTATCTCTTCCTTCACAGGATCCCAGAAAATAGTTTCGCCGGTTGTCATGGCTATCTCACCCAGCAATCCGACAGAGATGGCGCGGTAAGCCACGTCAACCGGTGATGCAGCCTGATTTCCTGACCTTACGCAGTCGATAAAATTCTGCCAGTGGTTGTTGCTTTTGTATAGATGAATTTCTTTCTCTCCAATTACTTCTTTAAGTATTCGGGGGTCGGAAGCGGTGAGTATGTTTCCCCTGTCGGTATGAATCCAGCCAAGATCGCCATACCAGGTTGTACCCATCCCGTGTTTCAGGCGGGAAGCATTTGCAACTCTCATAACTATTCCATTTTCATATCTGCATGTGAAATCATATTCAACAGGAGCATTGTAAATACCTTCGGGCGGATAAACCCCTTTTCCTGTTATCTCAACAGGTCCGGTATGTTCCAGGTCAGCTCCCCAGTTTGCAATATCGATATGATGTCCGGCCCAGTCAGTAAGCTGGCCGCCTGAATAGTCAAGTATCCAGCGCCAGTCCCAGTGTGAAATTCCGCGGTAGGGTACTTTCGGAGCAGGTCCCAGCCACATTTCCCAGTTCAGTTCCGGAGGTACATCTTTCACAGGTGGGGTTCCGATTCCTCTTCCCCCGTCAGGCAGGCCCACCTCGATGAGCTTGATTTTGCCTATTCTGCCATTCCGCACCAGCTCTGCTCCCCTGCGAAAATGTTCCTGTGAACGCTGCCAGCTTCCGGTTTGCCAGATTATGTTATTTTTTCTTACGGCTTCTACAATTATCTGACCGTCTTTTATTGTCCGGCATATGGGTTTCTCACCATACACATGAAGTTTTTTCCCGGCTGCAGCCGAATAGATTATTCCATGCCAGTGATCAGGTAGGGCAATTGATACAGCGTCTAGTTTTTCTTTTTCCAGCATCTCTCTGAAATCACCATATGTCTTGCAATCATTGCTTTTGTTTGCTTTGTCGACTGTGTCCTTGGCTTTGGCCAGATGATTTGTATCTACATCGCAGACGGCCACAAACCTGACTTCACTTCCCAACCTTAGAAAATCGATCATATTACTCATACCCTGTGAACCTGTCCCTATAGCTCCCATTACTATTCTGTCGGACGGTGGAAAGTGGCCTCCCCTACCAAAAACATTAGAGGGCATTATGAATGGCAAAACAACCGAGCCGGCCACTACCGAAGCTGATCGTTTAAGAAATCTCCTTCTTGAGGTTTTGTTTACCATATTCTGATTGTTTAATATGTTTATATTTGAATTTTCATTTATTTCTTCAAATCATTACCGGTGTACCCGGGACCGGCGTTTCGAATACCATATCGACAGGGCCGAATTCAATTTTTTTTGGTCCCAGGTCCATATCCGATTTAAGAATCTCATCCCATGTTATCAGCCTTCCGGTATATGCTGCAGTCCTTCCCATAATTGCCGTGAGAGTTGAAATAGCTGTTTGTTCGGCTTCGTTAACATAATTGCCGGTTCTTATTGCATAAACGAGGTGCATATGTTCCTGCACATAGGGTGGTATTTTTAGTGTATTCATGGGATTTCCGTTTTCATCAGCGGGATACTTGAAGCTCCATTTTATTTTACCATTAAGATCCCAGATAGTATTCTGGCAGTTGGTATATCCTTCGGTACCCATTATGATTTCACCAGTTCCGTTTGCACAGCTGTCTATCTGTCGGCACATGCTGTGAGAGCTAACACCATTACCATAGTCAAAATCAATGCTGAAAAAATCATACTGATCTCCTGTGATCCTTCTGTGTCTGCCTCCGTAGCCTATTGCTTTTTCAGGATGTCGGCCCATGAACCAGTTGATTACGTCGATATTATGAACATGGGTATCCAGGATATGATCGCCGCAAAGCCAACAGAAGTTGTTCCAGTTTCTAATCATGTATTCCATGTCGTCCCATCCGGGTTCCCTAACCCTGAACCATACATGATCCTGATTCCAGAAGGCTTTGGCTGAAGTGATCTTACCTATTGCTCCGTTTCGGATCTGTTTGTACGTCTCAATATAGTCTTCCTGATGACGGCGCTGCGTTCCCGTAACCACGCACATTCCAATTGCTTCAGCCTTTTTTGCGGTGGCAAGAACAGAACGTATTCCCACGGGATCGACTGCAACAGGTTTTTCCATGAATACATGCTTGTTACGGGTGACGGCCTCAAGAAAATGATCGGGTCTGAACTGAGGAGGTGTTGCAAGTATCACGACATCAATATCAGGTAATTCCATCAGTTTTTTGTACCCGTCAAAGCCGCTAAAGCAATTTTCCGCAGGGATCGGCAGATTGAATGAAGCAAAACGTTCACGGCAGGCATCAATTTTATCCTGAAAAACATCGGCCAGGGCTATGATCTCAAGATCAGGCCCGGCACTCACAAAATTGATTGCGGCACCTGTTCCCCTCGCACCTGCTCCTACTAGGCCTGCTCTCAGTTTTTTCCCTTTGGGAGCTCCTTTCAGGATTGGAGGCAGTCCGAGTTCTGCGTTGCCGGCTTTTCTTTTACATGCTGAACCAAGTGTCGCACCTGCCAATCCGATGCCTGCCATTACAGATTTTCCGATAAAATCCCTCCTGTCAATATTCTTCATATCCTTATTATACAATTTTAAACACCATTTAACTTTTCCACCATTCAACCATTAAATCTTTCCACCTTTTCACCTTCGCTACTTCTTTTCCGCCAGGGTACTGTCAACTTCGCATACTACTCTGAAGCCCACATCTATGCAGTCAGAATACCACCATATGCTTTTCGGTATCTGAGGATCGGTAGCGAGCCATGCCTTTGTTTTTGTGTAATCACGGGAAGCGCTACGAAGGTCCTTTGCATCGCTTTTAAAAGATCCCCCGCGTATTACATGCTCCGATCCCCTTGGCGGGCCTTTAGGATTAACCAGGTTCACGCTGTCTGTACTGTATGCATCAGGAGAATAAAAATCAGAACAGAACTCCGCAACATTTCCGGACATATTCTTTAGTCCAAACGGATTTGCCCTGACAGATGATGGTTCGGCAGTCTTTGACTGGCTATTCCGGGCATAAACGGCATATGAAGCGATTATTGTCGTATCGGGTTTGAAAATTCGTTTCAGGAATCCTTCTGCAGAATATTTTTTCGGGTCACCCTCAAAGAAATATGGGGTTTCCGTTCCTCCCCTGCATGCATATTCCCATTCCGCCTCAGTAGGCAGCCGGTATTTCCTCCCAGTTACTTTTGAAAGCCACTGGCAATAAATATTAGCTGCATACCACGACATGGTAATAGCAGGTCGTGATCCTTTGCCCCACCCCTGATCTGGGGCTCCCCAAGGAGGTGTGGCTCCTGAAATACCATCGGGATTTCTTTTTGTAACAACCTGGCCTTCAGTCCTTCCCTGCGAACCTGTTGCCCTGAAAAATGTCAGGTATTCATCCCAGGTAACTTCAGTTTCCGACATCCAAAAGTCGGAGACGGTAATTTCCCTTACAGGGCTTTCGTCATCATCCCTAAACGATTCTCCTTCCGGGCTTCCCATCCTGAATTTCCCTCCCGGGATTGCCTTCATCTCAAATGAGACACCTGTTCCGGGTATCCTTTCCCGGTAACTCTCAAACCGGGTTACTGTCGCCGGTTCTTTAAAGATTAGCTCATTAGAAGTAACTGTAATACCGAATGCAGTATCATGCTTATGGAGTGAATTTCTGTCGTAATGACCGACATTAAGGTGGCAATTTATACATCCGGGCTGCCCGGAATTAAGCGTATAGAACAGATGAGCATTGCTCCCATCAACAGAAAGAGTAACCGGGAAAAGATTCTCATGACAATCATTGCATGATTTCTCATACACGAATTTCCTTGCATTTTCAACAAGCTTTTTGCTTTCCCAGTTAATGTCAGCACTATCTTTAAACCAGTACCCGTACAAATCCTTTAATCCATGCTTTGCCTTGGCGAAAAGATAGCCATGTCCTTCGGGAGGGAGATGGCATTGTGAACAATGCACAATTGTTCCCGATTTATTATTATAATGGGTCGACAGCTTCCAGCTCTGATCTGCGTGGGGATGAATATGGCATGAGATACAATACCTGTCGGATGAAGTATATGTTACCAATGCTTTTCCAGAGAAAATAAGAACAGAGGAAATGGTAATTCCTGCTAAAAAAAGCCAAAGCCATGTTGCTCTGGATGTTTTTTTGTTTATGTGGGAAATTTTTCCGCTCATTACCGGGCCTGAATCAAGAACCCGATAAAGTTAATGGTTTGTATGTGTCAGCCGAAAAAAAAGAGATTTTTTTTCATCAAATCAGAATCGCTTGGTGTAGCCGTGACAATAAGGCACCTTTCCATTATTGAAATAGTAATCCTGATGGTACTCTTCAGCAGGAAAGAACTCTGAGGCTTTTGTGACAGCGGTAACAACTTTAAATCCTTTCTTTTTCAATATATCCAGATTTTTTTCTGCCACTTTCTTCTGCTCATCATTCAGATAAAATATTTCTGACCGGTACTGATCGCCTATGTCGGGTCCCTGTCCTCCCACCTGGGTTGGATCGTGTATTTCAAGAAATAGTCTCAGCAGTTTTTCATATGACGTTTTAGCGGGGTCATATATAACTTTGACTGCTTCCGCATGTCCCGTGGTGCCGGTACAAACTTGCTTATAGGTAGGATTCTTTAAATGACCTCCAATATACCCTGATGTTACTGAAAGAACACCATCTGATTTCTGAAGAAAGTATTCCACTCCCCAGAAACATCCTCCTGCAAAAATGGCAGTGCCATATTTTCCGGGTTCAAGATGAGCAGGCACAAAATCAAGTGAAACAGAATTTACACAATGTCTGACATTCTTTGATGTAAAATGTTCGCCTGTAAAAACATGGCCCAGATGTGCCCCGCATGATGCACAAACGATTTCGGTTCTCAGGCCATCGGGATCAGGGAACCTGTTCACCGCACCTTTCACTTCTTCATCAAAACTCGGCCATCCGCAATCCGACCTGAACTTTGACGATGAATGATAAAGCGCTGATCCACACCTTTTACATAAATAGGTCCCCTCTTCATAGTGGTTTGTATATTTTCCCGTAAAAGGGATTTCGGTGCCTTTATTTACAATGACCCTTGACTCCTGGACAGAAAGATCGTTAAACGGCAGTTTCTCCTGTGAAAATGACACTGTGCTCATAATTAAAAAAAATAATCCGAAAAATTTCTTCAAATTCATTATCAAAAATATTTATTTCTCAGATACAACAATTTTACAATAATTATGTTTTGAGAATATAGATCGAATAACATAAAATGATATACATAAAATAATATTTTGGCACAAAGATTGTTTTTATATTGAATATTTTATTTTTGTAAATTAATAAATTACATGGTTTTTATGAAAAAAATTGCTGTTCTGCTTGTTATTTGTATTATAACCGCAATATTTGTCATCTCATGTAATGAGAAAGCTTGTCCGGCGTATTCCAAGAATGAAACTGAGCAGTCTGAAAATACTATTTGAGTATTGCCGGGGATAGGCGGATATCCTTTTATTCATTCATTTAATGAAGAAGTTTCTTGTATTCTCTCTGCTATTAAATTGTTGTGCTAATGTAATATTGGCTCAGGGAGAAATTGATCAGCAGCAAAGGGTATTTTTTCGAAATGAAAGGTCTTTTGGACTTCTGCTCAGTTCTGACGGGATGGGTATCAGCTACCGTGAAGCAAAAAGGGTTGATTTCCTGAATAAACGTTTTTTTGAAATTGAAGCAGGCACCCTGAAACATCCCAAAGAATACAGGATGTCGAATCCAATATATCAGACCCCTGGGACATTTGTATTTGGAAAACTCAACTCTGTCATATACCTCAGGGGAAGTTACGGGCATCAGAAAGAGATGTTTAAAAAAGCTGACCTTGGAGGCGTTGCAATAAGGTATTTCTACGAAGGGGGACCTGTATTTGCAATATATAAACCCATCTATTACAAAATACTATATCCTGTATCATTCTATGAATTCAGGATAGAAGAAGAAAAAATCAATGTGAATACTCATCAGCCATATGATATTTACAGTAAAGCCTCATTCACCAAAGGTCTTGGAGAGACTAAACTTCTGCCAGGCCTATACGCCAAGGGAGGATTCAATTTTGAATACAGTAAGGAAGATAAAGTAATTCATGCAATTGAAATAGGGGCACAATTAAACGGGTTCCCGAAAAAAGTGCCAATTATGGCAACAACAGATAATAAAGCCCTGTTTTTTTCATTATTTGTTAGTTATAGATTCGGTGTTGTGGTCGATCCTCTTAATCCCGAGACCAACAAATTCTCTTATTTCTTCAGGCGTAAAAGAGGAATTTCAAATTATTAGCCGCTGCTTTTTTTAAATTAAAAAGTTTTATCTTTGTGCGTTCAAATTATTAACCAATATAATAATATAGTTATGTCCAAAATTAAAGTTGGAATCAATGGTTTTGGCAGAATCGGCCGTCTGGCCTTCAGGGCTGCCATGAAGAGAAATGATATGGAAATTGTCGGAATAAACGACCTGCTTGAGGTGAATTATATTGCTTACATGCTAAAGTACGACACCATCCATGGAAAATTCGACGGTAGTGTGGAAGTTAAGGATGGCAGGCTCGTCGTTAACGGACAAAGCATCAGAGTCACATCTGAAAAAGATCCTGCTAATCTGAAATGGAATGAAGTAGGTGCCGACTATGTACTTGAGTGCACAGGATTTTTCCTTACCAAGGAAGCCGCTGCAGGTCATATAAAAGCTGGTGCAAAATATGTTGTAATGTCAGGTCCTTCAAAAGATGATACACCTATGTTCGTTATGGGTGTCAATCAGGATAAGTTCAAACCCGACATGCAGTTCGTATCAAATGCTTCATGTACCACCAACTGCCTTGCTCCTATTGCAAAAGTCCTTCATGATAATTTCGGAATTGTTGAAGGACTCATGACTACAGTACACTCGACAACTGCAACACAAAAAACAGTAGATGGTCCATCAAATAAAGACTGGAGAGGTGGACGCGCTGCTTCCGGTAATATTATACCTTCATCAACAGGTGCCGCCAAAGCAGTAACAAAAGTTATTCCCGAGCTTAAAGGCAAACTCACCGGTATGGCATTCAGAGTTCCCACTCTCAACGTATCGGTGGTTGATCTCACCTGCCGACTTGAAAAACCTGCTTCATACGAGGATATCAAAAAAGCAATGAAAGCTGCCTCCGAAGGAGAGTTAAAAGGAATCCTCGGTTATACGGAAGACGAAGTTGTTTCAAGTGATTTCATCGGTGATGCCCGAACCTCGATCTTTGATGCCAAGGCAGGGATATCACTTAATGACAATTTCGTTAAAGTGGTGGCATGGTACGACAATGAATGGGGTTATTCATGCAAACTCCTGGATCTTGTAGCACACATGGATAAGGTTAAGTAAAAATTATCCTGTACTAAATTATAAAAAGGCTGTATCAAAAGTCCATTGGGTAATTTCGTGAGCCTGATAGTTATCGGTAGCACGACGACCTTTAAAGATAAATAGCATTATAAAACACTTTTGATACAGCCTTTTCTATTTATGATACCCTGGTCCTATTCGTACCTCAATGCTTCTATCGGGTCAATATTTGCAGCCTTAACTGCAGGCGCATATCCCGAAACGACCCCCACTATAAAACATACAATAATACCTATTATTACCCATATCCATGGGACCACGAAAGTAGACCTGAGCATTGTAGATACCGCATTTCCGATTAATATCCCCAGGATGATTCCAAATATGCCTCCAAATTGCCCAATCATGATGGATTCATAAAGAAACTGGTACTTTATTGTGGAAGTCTTGGCTCCGATTGCTTTCCTAACTCCTATTTCCCTTGTCCTCTCAGTAACCGAAACCAGCATTATATTCATCAACCCTACTGCAGCTCCAACAAGGGTAACAATACCGATCAGAGTGGCAGCAAGGGTTACATATCTGATATTTTTCAAAAGCATATTGAGAATGGAATCACTCTTTGATACAGCAAAATCGGACTCATCTTTAGGTCCCAGGTTCCTTACAATCCTGAAAATTGCTTCCGCTTCACCGGTCATCACATCCAGATTAACAGGGTTCATTGGCATCACAGTAATACTGAAGTTCATATTGGGACGCGAAAAATATTGCCTTGCTGTGGTTATTGGCATAAAACAGACCTTGTCATCACTCATCATACTGGCTCCCTTGCTCTTAAGAACCCCTATCACCTGGAGTTTCAAACCTGAAACTGTAATCTCCTTTCCTACGGGATCAATCCCTGCTGAAAAAATATCATTTGCGACTTCTGAGCCAAGAAGTACATACCGTCTGTTTTGCCGAACCTCATCATAATTAAAGTTCCTGCCGCTTCCTATTTCATAACCTGATACAGCCAGGTAATTCTCATCAACTCCCCTAAGGCTTATGTTTGGATTGGTCTCTTCTGTTCCGTACTTGACAGTAGCCAGACCCGAAGCATTATATCCTACTGAAACCCAAGCCGGTTCTGTAAATCTTTCCTTGAACTCCATAGCCTCTCTGTATGAAATCCGAGAATAATTCCTTGCGCGATGCCCTCCCGAACCAATCCTGACATTAATTGATCTTGAACTTATTGTGAACGAGTTCGCCCCCATAACTGTAAATTGTGAAGTTAGAGATGACTTAATAGCATCAATAGCCGTTAGAATACCTACCAAAGCCATTATTCCAAAGGCAATGATGCACATGGTCAGAATAGCTCTCACCCTGTTTGATCTTATGGCTTTGATGGAAATCTTAAGGTTCTCCTTAAAAATACTTGCTTTCATATCAAATTATCCCTACTTAATCAGTCCAAAAAGAAAATAAAAGTACACTATTTTTCATTAGCGGTACATTCGATTAATAATTTTAATGGCTAATCATAAATGAATTTTACTTACGGATGCTGGATAAAAACACATCAGGAAAGGGATGGAGGTATAATTTAGATAAATTTGCATAGAAAAAATTTGCGTTAAGAATTAATGTTTCAATGAGACTTGAGGAGAGAATCGAATCATTTGCCGAGCTGGGAAAAATCCTTAGAGACTCAGTTTGTGGAAAAACTTCCGGATACGCATCTTTGATTGAAAACAAAATCAACAGACAGAAGTTCATTAATCCATGGTTTACTCCCGATAATGTAAGAATGGCAATAAAAGCAATAGGCATGGAGCTTACGGAGGAAAACTTACTGAAATGGACGGAAAACTATCCTGATCTCAAGGAAAACTCGGAAAAAGGCTGTGTTGCTGTTGTAATGGCCGGTAATATCCCTCTCGCAGGATTCCATGATTACCTTTCCGTACTTATTTCAGGCTTTAATCTGATTGCCAAAACAAGTTCCAAGGATCCTGAGCTTATCATGGTTGTTAATGACATCTTATGTAGTATAAACAAAGAGTTCTCCCAAAAAGTAACATTCGCTGAAGGTCCACTTTCAGGATTTGACTATGTTATAGCAACCGGAAGCGACAATAGTTCAAGGTATTTTGAATATTATTTTGGAAAATACCCACATATTATCAGGAAAAACAGAAACAGTATCGCAATAATTGAAGGTGATGAGACCGATTCTGATCTAAGGATGCTGGGATCAGATGTATTCTCGTACTTTGGGCTTGGATGCCGTAATGTATCAAAGATCTATATCCCTGAAGGATACGACCTTTCAAAAATCATCAGTACATGGAAAGACTACTCAAAAATCACTGATCACCATAAGTATGCCAACAACTATGATTTCAATAAAGCAGTTTACCTGGTGAATCAGAACAAATTCACAGACACGGGTTTTCTGCTTATGAAGGAAGATAAGGAAATCTCATCTCCAGTTTCAGTTCTGTATTACGAATACTATAAATCGATTGAAACCGTTTTAAGGGAAATCGAGACAATGAAAGATAGAATTCAATGTGTTGTCAATAAAAGAAATGTACCCTTCGGAGAAGCCCAAATGCCTCATCTGTGGGACTATGCTGACGGTGTTGACACTTTAGAATTTCTTTTAAAAAAAAATTAGTCCGGAATAATTTATAATAAAAAATATTATATTGCACCGCTAGAATTAATAGTGCCATGGTTTATAAATTTGTTGTATTATCAGATGAAGATGAATCGTTTGTAAGGGAATTTGAATTCCTTGACTCCCAGACCCTGATGGATTTTCACAACCTTATTCAGGAGGAGCTGGAATTTGATAAATCTCAGATGGCTTCGTTTTATCTTGCAACTGATAACTGGGAAAAGGAAGAAGAGTTTACCCTTTTTGATATGGGTACGGGATCATCAACGATGGAATCAGCAGTGCTTGAGGATATTATTTTCCGGAAAAATCAGAAATTATTATATGTTTTTGACTTTTTTAACGACAGAGCCCTTTTTATAGAATATACCGGAGAGGCAAAAGAGATAGAAGACAGGGAATATCCTGTCTGTACAAATTCAAAAGGTGTTCCTCCAAAGCAGGTTGTCTTCGGAAGCAGTTCCCGCAAGTTATATAACAATATCGTTGTTTCAGACGATGATGATGACGATGATGATGAACCTGAGGTAGATGACCTTTTCCTTAATGGTGAGGATGAGGAATCGCTTCCGGACTTCGAAAACATCGACAATCTGAACGAAGAAGACGAATAGCCGGTTCAGGCTGATTTTCAATGACAAATACTCTGATAGTAGTTCTCGGCCCGACAGGTGTCGGCAAGAGCGCTGTTGCATTAAGTCTGGCCAGTCACTTCAATTGTGAAATCATATCTGCCGACTCCCGCCAGTTTTACAGGGAAATGACCATTGGTACAGCAACCCCACCCGACAGTTTTCTTAACCTCGTAAAACATCACTTCATTAAATTCATTTCAGTAAAAACCTATTACAGCTCAAGTTTGTTTGAGAGAGACGTTTTAGGGCTCCTTCCTTCATTATTTGAAAAGAACAGGATTGCTATAATGGCAGGCGGTTCAGGAATGTACATCGATGCTGTATGCAAAGGGATAGATGACATACCGGATGTTGATCCCACAGTGAGGGAAAAATATAACAATCTTTTCAGGGAGGAGGGCCTTGAAGGTCTGAGGAGAGCCCTGAAATTACTCGACCCGGAATATTATTCAAACGTCGACCTCAGGAACCACAAGAGGATCATCAGGGCACTGGAAATATGTGAAACTACTGGCAGGCCTTATTCATCCTTTCGTACCAGAAGAAAAGTCAGAAGGGATTTTGACATTATAAAGATCGGACTTAAAAAGGAAAGGAAAATCCTCTATGAAATGATCAACCGCAGGGTTGATCAGATGATCAGCCAGGGGCTTGAAGATGAGGCCGAAAGTCTGTACCAGCATAGAGAACTGAATGCACTGAAGTGTGTCGGCTACAGGGAATTCTTCGACTTTTTCGATGGTAAGATATCAAAGGATAAGGCAATTGAACTGATAAAAAGGAACTCCAGACGGTATGCCAAAAGACAGATGACCTGGTGGGCAAAAGATGATGAGATACATTGGTTTGATCCTGACAGCCTTCCGGATATCATCAAATATCTGGAAGATAATATCCATCCCCCAGACCACCATTTTTATGATAATTTGGACAATAGCTTTCCATCCTTGTAAACTCCAATCCGAAATCCTAAATCCTAAATCCGAAATTCAATCTATCCCAGCTCCTTCAGCTTTTTAATAGTCATAGCCGGATCCTGGGAGCTAAAAACGGAATTGCCTGCAACAAGCACATCAACACCGGTTTCAACAAGCCTCGAAGCATTTGTAATATCAACTCCTCCATCTACCTGTATCAATACGTTGTGACCTCCGTTATCGATCATTGACCTTAACTCACTGATTTTACTGAAGCTTTCGTTGATGAATGTCTGACCTCCGAAACCCGGATTGACAGTCATTATCAATACCATATCTATGTAGGGAAGTATATTTTTAAGAAGAATTACGGGGGTATGTGGATTCACAGCAACTCCGGCTTTGACACCCATCTTTCTTATTTCGGAAACAGTTCTCTGAAGATGGGTACACGCTTCGTATTGAACGGTAAGTATATCTGCTCCCGACTCACAAAATCTTTCAATATACCTGTCGGGTTCTATTATCATTAGATGGACATCAAGGGGTTTCGTGGCAATCTTTCGCACATGTTCAAGAACTGGAAAACCGAATGATATATTGGGTACAAATACTCCATCCATTATATCAAGGTGTATCCAGTCAGCCATACTGGAATTTACCATTTCAATGTCCCTACCGAGGTTCAGGAAGTCAGACGCCAATAGTGATGGTGAAACAAGATGTTTCATTGCAGAAATTTTGTTCAAATATATCAACAATTAGTTATCCGAGGTATGACTTCAGGATTTTGCACCTGGTTGTGAACTGTATTCTCTTTATCGCTTTCTCTTTGATCTGTCTGACCCGTTCGCGGGTAAGCTTCAGCTCCTCTCCTATTTCTTCAAGCGTAAACGGATGCTTCATTCCAAGGCCAAAATATAGTTTCAGGACTTTTGATTCGCGTGGAGACAATGAGCTGAGTGCTCGTTCAATTTCATACGCAAGTGATTCATTAATAAGGTTTTTATCAGGACTCGGAGTATCAGGATTCTGCATTACATCATACATGGTATTTTCTTCCTCTGAACTTATCGGAGCATCCATGCTCATTGTTCTTCCATTAGTTCTAAGAGCTTCTTTCACATCCTCCGGAATCATTTCGAGTACCTCTGCAATTTCCTGAGAGGAAGGCTCCCGTTCAAATTCCTGTTCCAGTCTGGCAAAAGCTCTGTTTATACGGTTTATGGAGCCGATTTTGTTTACCGGCAATCGAACTATCCTTGCCTGTTCTGCCAGAGCCTGCAAGATTGCCTGTCGTATCCACCAGACAGCGTAAGAAATGAACTTAAATCCCCTTGTTTCATCAAATCTCTGAGCGGCTTTCATCAGCCCCAGATTTCCTTCGTTGATAAGATCAGGAAGACCCATACCCTGATTCTGGTATTGCTTTGCCACTGAAACAACAAAACGCAGATTGGCTTTTACAAGTTTCCCCAGAGCTTCTGAATCTCCGGTTTTAATCTTTCGGGCAAGAATTACCTCATCTTCAGGTGATATGAGATCTACTCGCCCAATCTCCTGTAAATACTTGTCCAGAGAAGGTGTATCCCTGTTTGTAACCTGTTTAGTAATTTTCAGCTGGCGCATTTACAGGTCTAATTAGTTACAATTTTGCTGAACTTTTGCTCAGGATACAATTTTAATGAAAAAAGAAATCCAAAATATCATTTGAGCATTTTTTTTTTGATTCTTCGCATATTTATTTTATATTGCAAAGTTTATCCCCTGAACCTAACCAGGGCTTCGCATTACAGGTAATAATCAAGTGGAATATCATTCTTTTTTGAATAATTAACTTAATTTATTATTTTTTTTTGTTTAATATTGCGCCGGTTATAAGATATGTAAAAGAATAAGTTGCATATTCCTGCCGGTTCATCGTCATTTCTTGATCCGGTTTTCCAAAAAAAATTATAAAATCTCATCATCCTTATTTTTATTTTATATTATGTACGACATCCTCGAGTTAAGTAATAAGCTTCTTCCCGAATTAAGGGATATTGCAAAGGGGCTTAAAATAAAAAGAACCGAATCGCTCAAGAAACAGGATCTCATATACAAGATCCTGGATCAGCAGGCTATTGAAGCAACAGAAAACCGGAAAATCTCAAAGTCTGAGGACACTAAAGTTCAGAAACCTGAAGAATCACCCGTCAGGCCGAAGGAACCCGGACATAGGAGAGGCAAGAGGCCCAGAACAATCAAGCCGGCTTTCAACCGTCCTGTTGAATCAGTAATGTCTGTTTCTCCTGTAGATCTTCAAAGAAGTGAAGTAAGAGAATTTGAACGGTCAGAACCAGCCCCGGAACCGGAAGCAGATGAATCCAGGCTGGAATCCGAAAGAAAACCTGAGGTCCAAAGGGACGAGATTAGATCTCCCAGATGGAAAAACGACCGCAGGAATGGAGACAAAAGAGACAGGCAAAAAAGAGTTGGCGACGACAGATTTCCAAAAAAAGAATCCGTACCTGAAGAAGTTATTATTGACGCCACTCTTCCACTCGATTTGGACGAACCATTGTATACCGAACCACCAGTTGCTGCCGAAACTATTAATATTGAGTCTGTTACCGAAGCCCCTGTAAAAGAGGTTTCCGCAGAACCATCTCTAAAGGAGGAAAAGAAAGAAAAACCATATGAGTTTGAAGGGATAATATACAATACCGGCGTACTTGAAATAATGCCTGATGGTTATGGATTCCTGAGATCTCCTGATTACAATTACCTTAACTCTCCCGATGACATTTATGTCTCACAGTCGCAGATAAAACTTTTCGGACTCAAAACAGGAGATACCATAAAAGGATCAATACGTCCGCCTAAAGAAGGAGAGAAGTATTTTCCTCTAATTAAGGTTGATGAGATAAACGGAAGAAGCCCTGATTTTATTCGTGACAGAGTGCCGTTTGATTTCCTTACTCCGCTGTTTCCAAATGAAAAATTCACATTGTGTGTACCTGGCGAAGGATCGCTTTCTGTAAGGGTTATCGACATGTTTGCACCCATAGGCAAGGGACAGCGCGGATTGATTGTAGCACAACCAAAGACCGGAAAAACAATATTGCTCCAGGAAATCGCAAATGCAATCGCAAAATATCATCCTGAAGTTTACCTGATGATTCTTCTTATTGATGAGAGACCAGAAGAGGTAACTGATATGGCAAGAAATGTGAAAGCCGAAGTTATTGCCTCAACTTTTGATGAACCGGCAGAACGGCATTGCAGAATCGCAAACATTGTGCTTGAGAAAGCCAAGCGACTTGTTGAGTGCGGACATGATGTGGTGATTCTTCTCGATTCAATTACAAGACTGGCAAGGGCATTTAATACAACAGCACCTGCATCAGGTAAAGTTCTATCAGGAGGAGTCGATTCCAACGCCCTACATAAACCAAAAAGGTTTTTCGGAGCTGCCAGAAATATAGAAAACGGAGGTTCTCTAACCATCATTGCCACTGCACTTACAGAAACCGGCTCCAAAATGGATGATGTTATTTTTGAAGAGTTCAAGGGAACCGGAAATATGGAACTTCAGCTCGACAGAAAACTCTCAAACAGGAGAATATTCCCTGCTATCGATATACCTGCTTCAAGTACCCGCCGTGAAGATCTCCTTCTGAATAAAAACATACTCCAGAAGATCTGGGTGCTTCGTAACTACCTGACCGACATGAATGCTGTTGAGGCCATGGAATTTTTAAGAGACAGGTTGATGCAGACAAAATCGAATGAAGAATTCCTGATCTCGATGAATGGGAATTAGAAAACAGATTTTTTGTATCTTTGCACTTTCTTAAAAATTAAAATTATAGTTAATCTATTATATTATCTAAACTATTAAAAATGGGAACGAAAAAATTTATAACATGCGATGGTAATCAGGCTGCATCGCATGTTGCATATATGTTCAGTGAGGTTGCCTGTATTTATCCTATCACTCCTTCTTCAACAATGGCAGAATATGTTGACGAATGGGCTGCAAACGGATTGAAAAATATCTTCGGGGAACAGGTAAAGGTTATTGAAATGCAGTCGGAAGGGGGAGCAGCAGGTGCGGTTCATGGTGCACTGCAGACAGGTGCCCTTTGTTCAACATTTACAGCCTCACAGGGGTTGCTTCTTATGATCCCCAACATGTACAAAATAGCCGCTGAGCTTCTTCCCGGTGTTTTTCACGTAAGTGCCAGGACCATAGCAGCTCATGCCCTTTCAATATTCGGCGATCACAGCGATATTTATGCCACAAGACAGACGGGTTTTGCCATGCTTGCCAGCGGAAGCGTACAGGAAATAATGGATCTTGCCGGAGTGGCACACCTTTCAGCAATCAAATCAAGAATCCCCTTCCTACATTTCTTTGACGGATTCCGTTCCTCTGCGGAGGTTCAGAAAATAGAAGTTCTCGAAATGGATGATCTTAAAAAACTCCTCGACTGGGATGCCCTCAACAGATTCCGCGAGAATGCAATGAATCCTGAGCATCCGGTCACCAGGGGTACCGCCCAGAATCCGGATATTTTCTTCCAGGCCAAGGAATCAATTAACCGGTTTTACGAACCCATCCCCGATGTCGTAAATGCTTACATGACTGAGATTTCAAAGCTTACAGGCAGAGACTACAAACCATTCACTTTTTATGGCGACCCTGAAGCCGAGAATATTGTTGTTGCGATGGGATCTGTCACCGAGACAACACAGGAAGTAATTGATTATCTTAGGGAAAAAGGCGAAAAGGTTGGTCTGATCAGCGTTCATCTCTATCGCCCCTTCTCTCCGAAATATTTCTTTAATGTTTTACCGTCATCTGTTAAGAAAATAACAGTACTTGACAGAACAAAAGAGCCCGGAGCTCTTGGAGAACCTCTTTACCTTGATATTAAGGATATGTTCTACGACAGGACAGAAAGACCTCTGATAGTTGGCGGTCGCTATGGATTAAGCTCGAAAGACACCACACCAAGTCAAATTCTTTCGGTCTTCGAAAACATGAAACTCACTGAACCGAAGAATCAATTCACCGTTGGGATTGTTGATGATGTGACATTCACATCCCTCCCGGTACTTCCTGAGATCAATGTTGCCCTTCCTGGGACCTATTCAGCAAAATTCTACGGACTGGGATCGGACGGAACAGTCGGCGCCAACAAGAATTCCATAAAGATAATAGGTGACACTACTGACAAATACTGCCAGGCATATTTCGCATACGACTCCAAGAAATCAGGAGGGATCACAACATCACACCTGCGTTTCGGAGACAAGCCAATACGTTCGCCCTATTTAGTTAACACTCCCGACTTTGTTGCATGTCATGTGCCATCATATCTTGAGAAATACGATATGCTCAAGGGTCTCAAAAAGAACGGCACCTTCCTTCTAAATTCAATATGGGATGCTGAGGAAACCAAGAAAAGACTCCCTGACCATATGAAGAAATACATGGCCGAAAACAATATCAACTTCTATATAATCAATGCTACCAATATTGCCGAAGAACTTGGTCTGGGAACCCGTACCAATACCATTATGCAATCTGCTTTCTTTAAGGTCGCAAACGTGATACCCTATGAGAAGGCCGAGGCGGAGATGAAAAAAGCCGTGTACAAGACATACGGCAGGAAAGGCGAAGATGTGGTAAAAATGAACTATGCCGCTATTGACAAAGGGAGCCAGGTAACCAAGGTTGAGATACCTTCAGAATGGTCTAAAATCGAAGTCAAACCAAAAGAAGACAAAAGGGATATTCCGGCATTTATCCGGGATGTTATGGAGCCCATGAATGCAATGAAGGGCGATGATCTGCCGGTAAGCGCATTCCTCGGGCGTGAGGATGGTACATTCCCCTCAGGAACATCTGCCTATGAAAAAAGAGGCATTGCAGTAAATGTTCCGGAGTGGCAGCCTGATGAATGTATTCAGTGTAATCAGTGCTCTTACGTTTGTCCTCATGCGGCAATACGTCCTTTCCTCCTTACAGAGGAGGAAGCTGCCAATGCACCAGAAGGGACCAGATTCATTCAGGGGATTCCGGGCGTGCTCAAACAATACAAATTCAAGATCCAGGTAAGTGTCTACGATTGTACCGGATGCGGCAATTGTGCCGATGTATGTCCATCGAAAAACAAAGCCCTTATTATGAAACCGCTTGAGACACAGCTTTCAGAGGCTCCCCGCTGGACCTATATGCACGAGAAGGTAGGTTACAAGGACAACATCGTTGACAAATTCCTGAATGTCAAGAACAGCCAGTTCTCACAACCGCTGTTCGAGTTTTCAGGTGCATGCGCAGGATGTGGCGAAACACCTTATATCAAAGCTATAACACAACTTTTCGGTGACAGGATGATTACATCGAACGCAACCGGATGTTCATCGATCTATGGAGGATCAGCTCCTTCAACACCGTATACCCATAACAAAAAAGGACATGGTCCGGCCTGGGCAAACTCACTTTTCGAGGACAATGCCGAATTCGGATACGGACTATCTCTGGGTACAAAATCGATGAGAGAACGTATTGCCCGTCTGATGACCGAATCAATGTCGAACGGTATAAATCCTGAAACAAAGGCGGCTTTTGAAGAATGGATGAGAGACAAGGATCTTGCAGAACCTTCGAGAATTGCTTCTGCAAAGGTTATTGAAGCCCTTAAGAATGAAAATTCCGAGACAGCCAAAGAGATACTTGCCCTCAAGCAGTATCTGGTAAAGAAATCGCACTGGATCTTCGGCGGCGACGGATGGGCCTATGATATCGGTTACGGAGGCCTCGACCATGTGCTTGCATCAGGCGAGGACGTGAATATACTTGTACTCGATACCGAAGTATACTCAAATACCGGCGGCCAGGCATCAAAGTCGACTCCTGCAGGAGCTGTTGCCAAGTTTGCAGCATCAGGTAAAAAGATCCGCAAGAAAGATCTCGGCCAGATGGCTATGACCTACGGTTATGTTTATGTGGCCCAGGTAGCGATGGGAGCCAACAATAATCAGACCCTCAAAGCATTGAAGGAAGCTGAAGCCTATCCTGGACCATCGCTTATTATTGCATATGCTCCGTGTATCAACCACGGATTGAGGGAAGGTATGGGCAAGACCCAGGCTCAGGAAGAGTTTGCCGTGAAAGCAGGATATTGGCATCTTTACAGGTACAATCCGCTTCTTGAGAAGGAAGGAAAAAATCCGTTCACTCTCGACTCAAAAGAGCCTGACTGGACAAAATTCCAGGACTTCCTTCACTCGGAAGTACGCTACACTTCTCTGATAAAATCGTTCCCGCAGCAGGCAGAGGTATTGTTCAAGGCTGCCGAAGAGAATGCAAAATGGAGGTACAACTCGTACAAGAGGCTTGCGGCGATGGTTTATGAGGCGGCTGTCGAAACCAAATAAATAAGGCGCCAGACGCCAGACACCAGACACCAGGCGCGGGGAAGATTTTACCTTGCGCCTTTTCTTTTTTGTAAGGATCCGCTAACCTGACACCAGACACCAGAAGCCAGACGCCGAGGGGCAGACGCCGGGCGCCAGACGCCAGATACCAGAAACCACGCGCCATAGGCCAGGTGAAAAGTGTAGGACAAAATCCTTTATTGCCCATCACCCAGAGCTTAGTCTAGAGCCTGATGTCTTGTGCCTGGTGCCTTGAGTCTTGCGTCTTCCGTCTTGCTTTTATCAGGTTATTCAGCATGGCCGAAATACATCTGCACTCACCCACGAGAAAATCACTTTCAGATTCATTTAAATACCCGATCCTTTCTGAGATTGTTATCTGTGTGAACAGTTCAGCAGTTGAACCTTTTGCTATAAAGAATTGCCTGATAGCCTGTCTGTCAGAACCCAGTTCATCACCTTCGGAGATATTACTGGAAACGCTGACTGAGGATCTCCTCATTTGATCCCTTAAACCGGAATCTTTTTGAAAATACGGATTTTCTCCGGTTATTTTGTAGACTGATACAAACAATGCTATGGCTTTATGCCATACCTTAAGATTTTCGAAATTACTCATGATGCAGCGAGGTTTGATGTTAATAATATCAGATAGCACGTAAAGCATAAAGATAAGAAAAGTTAAGTTAAGTGAATAACTCAAGGAACTGGGCGAAAAACGTAAGACGTGAGGGGCAAGACGCCAGGCACCAGGTTAAAGACACAGGGAATAAGTAAAATAATGAATAGTTCTTTAATGTTTTCGTCTGGTAATTAGTGCCATGAGTCCAGTTCCCAGTGCCTTTCGCCAAGTGTCTGGTGTCTGGCGTCTTGCGCCTTGTACCTATAAAAAAGGGCCATCGTTCCCGACAGCCCTTTTTGCCTTATTCCAGACCAGGTTATCTGATCTTCATTACTGTTCCACTCTTGATTCCATTGTTTGTAACAACCTTATACAGGAAGGCTGAATGTGCATACATCGAAGCATCAAACTCAGTGGTCCTCACATCACCCTGTCTCAGCTCCTCATTGAATATTATCTTGAGCAGCTGTCCGTTCTGGCTGTATACCTCTACCTTCACCTTTGAATCGGCAACCATATCAAGCTGGAACCTGACGGTTGTCCTGAAAGGATTAGGATAAACGGTCAGAATAACTTCCGGTGCTTCGCCCGACATTCCACTGGTGATCCTCTTTCCAATCTCATACGTTGTCGTAGCAGCCTTTGGAACATCAGGCTTTGTTGAAGTAAACTTCACAAGGATCCTGCATTCATCGAAACCGACATTGATTGCATCTACAGCAGATGTAACATCACCTGCTGAAACAGCCGGACTGATGATTTCACCGCCAAGGACCATGTTTGCCAGATCATAGAGGTCTTTGATAGTTCCCTCAAGATGGTTGGCTGCAAAGTAGTCAAGCACGCTCTGCGGTATCTCTGTATATAACCCTGAATTAGGTACAGGTACAAGTGATCCGCACTCTGCACTCTTCTCCGTTATCATGTAAGGACCTCTCAGACGGATATCTCCCAGTGCCTTATCATTTCCAAGATTGAAGAAGAGCGTAATTGTCTGGCTCAGCAGATTATTCCTGATCTTGCCAAGTGATCCGGCCTGTACCGATCTCGGGACATTGCCCCACTTTGCCATTTCATCGAGCGACGTGGCAGCCCCGACAAGCGCATCGGGAGTTCCGCCGCCCGGCAGCATCTGGAAGATTCCTTCCGGTGTGGTATTGGTGGTAAGGCTTTCCTTCATCAGCTTGAAGTACTTCCCGTTGGTCTCGGTCCCAAACATAACAAACGCTTTGTCGCCGAATGCGGCTTTCATCATGGCAAGAGCATCTCCGCTGACATATGTATCTCCGTTGAAGAAGCAATTCTTACCCTTTACATTTCCATAGAATCCCTGGGTATATGTACAGTGATTGAGGGCAACACATCCCTTGATTGTAATTATATGTACATAATCCTGAGAATTCCCGGCGCAATCGGTGTATGTCCATGTATAGGTTACATCACCCTCGCACTCGGGCATCGGGCTTACAACAGGCCCTGACGGATCAAGAATATTACCGCAGTTATCCTTTACAACCGGAAGAACTGGCATTACAATATCCATTGCGTCATCAACCGTGGCCGATGTTGAAGGAATCGGCGGGAACGGCTTGTAATCAACCGTTACTGTGTGTACGTAATCCCTCTTATTGCCGGCACAGTCTGTGTATGTCCAGGTGAATGTCTTGGTTCCTTCGCAGGAAGGCAGCGCTGACTTAACAGGACCAACCGGAACAATAATATTGCCGCAGTAATCCTTTACGACCGGAGGAACAGGTTCGGTAACCTCATCCGGACAGGAAACCGTAGCAAAAGTTGGAGTAATTGCATCAAATACAGGCGGTTTGATTGTGACTGTGTGTATATACTCCCTGCTGTTTCCTTCACAGTCCTTATAGGTCCAGACAAATTTCTGAGATCCCTTGCATCCTTCCATAGGAATGCTTACCGGACCTGTTGGTGTCAGAACATTGCCGCAGTTATCCCTGACAACCGGAAGTACAGGAAGAACAATGTCCTTCTCACATGCAAAAATTGCAGATGTGGGTGCTATTTCTCCGAATGGTTCCATTTCAACCGTCACCGTGTGAACGTAATTCTGAGAATTCCCAGCACAATCGGTATATGTCCATGTCCAGGTCTTGCTTCCTTCACATTCAGGCAAGGCTGATTTAACGGGACCTGTCGGCGACAGTATATTTCCGCAGGCGTCTTTAACCACAGGTAATGGAGGCAACAGATGGTCGCCTATATCCTTAACACATGCCACCGTGGAAAAAGTCGGAGCTATCGGACCAAATGGCTTTGGCGGGAGTATTGTCACGGTATGGACATAATCGCGTTTATTACCGGCACAGTCGGTATATGTCCATGTATATTTCCTTGATCCCTGGCAGTCATCGAGCATTGTGATTACCGGACCAGTGGGTGACAAAATGTTTCCGCAATAGTCTTTAACCAGCGGAAGTATTGGCATTTTGATATCCTTTACACAGTCAAATGTGGCAGAGGTAGGTTTGATTTCCTTGAAAACCGGCATTTTGACTTCAACAGTATGAACATACTGCTGGGTATGTCCGGCACAGTCAGTGTAGGTCCAGGTCCATGTCTTCGTTCCCGTGCATTTCGGAAGGTTTGTCTTGACCGGACCTGTGGGAACCAGCACATTTCCGCATCCGTCGGTTACAACAGGAAGCTTTGGAAGGATGCCGTCCCATATCTGATTGACACATTCGACGGTTGAATAGGTAGGTTCTATCGGAGCAAGCGGAGGCATCTCCACGGTTACAGTATGAACATACTGCTGCTTGTTGCCTGCACAGTCGGTATATGTCCATGTCCATGTCTTGCTTCCTTCACATGTTGGAAGATTGCTCTTGACGGGTCCTGTTGGTGTCAGTACATTTCCGCAATGGTCCTTAACAACCGGAAGTGGTGGCAGAATACCGTCCCATATATCTTTTACGCAAGCCACCTTGCTGAATGTTGGTGGTATCGGATCAAGCGGAACATTATTGAATACCGTTATGATCTGTGTGCATGTTGTGGTATTACCTGAATTGTCAGTAGCCTGATAGGTTCTTGTAATAATAAAATTATCAGGACAGGTCTGACTGCTTTTCACGTCTCCTATCCACTTTACTTCTTTAATTCCACAATTGTCAGTTGCTTCTGGTAAAACCGGCTTAGGAACCAAATAGGCACATTCTACTGTAATCGGTGCTGGACATGTAATTACAGGTGGTTCAGTGTCTTTTGCCATTGTCACCAGCGCAATATCAGTTGCGGTACATCCGTTCGTCGGATCTGTAACCGTTAAGGTATAGGTGCCTGCTGCATCTACCAATGGTGTGGCTGTCAGAGCGCCGGATACTATGTGTCCGCCTCCACTGGCTGCCCATGAGAAGGTCGCACCTGTAGTGGTCGAACTTCCTTCGAGAGTTA